>BAXV01000025.1 GCA_001310715.1 Pseudovibrio sp. JCM 19062 | reverse complement strand
CTCGGGCCAGAGGTCGGTGACGATTTTCAGGAACTCAAGCGTAATCTTCCAGTATTCGGCGTGGTCTTCAGGAACGAGGCTACCCAGCTCGGACCAGCTGGCTTCTTCCGTCTGCACCTCGTCCATGAGTGTGAGCAGGTTGCCAGCCAGCCATGCGGCATCTGCGGAGGAGGCTGGTACACGCGCGGGGTCATCTTCTTTGAGCTGAAGGATTTGGCGGCGGAGCTGGCCTTTCCATGCCCAGACAAGGCGGGTCATCGCCAGCTTGCGTTCCATAGTGGACATGGCAGGGGCCAACGCCTCTCCATCGCCATGGCCTTTCAGGATATGCTCCTCCTCGTCCACGTCGCCCAGTGGCAGGATTTTCGGCAGCAAGGCGGCTTTGGAGCCAGCGCTTGGCGAAGGACATCCGGCAGGGTTCTGGCCGCACGGCGGGTTGGCACGTAAATGGTGACATCCGCCAGCGCCAGCGGGTCGTCATCCGCCTGAAAACCGGGGATCAGCTGGCCGCAGAGCAAAGCTTCCACAGTTGCCTGCAGAAATGGCATGGATGGAGAAACACTGAAAATATTTGGGGTGGCCACCAGCGGAGCCTCCTGAAAAGAACCGAATGCTCCTTTTTAGTTCAGTTTTCAAAGGATCACACAGTAAAAAGCGCGGTGCGTTTTTTATTTCCCCGCGTGATTGGAGATTGACCTTCACCGCTGAACAACGCGGGCCGGTTTCCTCATGCTCGTAGAACAATTGCGCGGTTGATTTGGATGCCCGTATTTGCAGCGCAGTAGGTGGGGAATGGGACACGCTCGGAGGTGTTGATGTCTCGCCTGATCCACTCTTGCTCTTCCAACTTATACAGAGACGCAGATAGTGCGCGGTCGGTGATGGTCGTCAAGTCTGATCTGATGACCGAGAAGCGTTGAGGCGTTGCGGTAAGGGCGAGGATTGGGACGGTCCAACTTTTGCGCAGCAGGGAGAATTCTTTTTCATCGGGGACGGCAGTCACGATCCTGCTGGCAATTTCAGCGGCTTCGATGCCGGTTGGAGTCAAGCGGAACTCTGGCGCAATGGATGACCATGGCCTGGGTTTTTCTCAAGAAGTTTGAGGGCTATGAGATGCTCCAGACTTGCCGCAAACGACGTGCGGCTTGCACCTGATGCTGCCAGAAGCTGAGCCTGCCTGCCGGGAACGCCCGAATGCAGGAGAGCCAGAATGTTTAAAGACCAAGCCCGAGAAGTGAGCTTGACAAGTGCTACAATGTCCATAAAGTATAGTTACTTCATTTTTTTATTTGGGGGAAGTTTTATGTCACTTAGTTTCTTTGGAAAATACCATCACCATCGCTCTTTCAGTTCGCGACCGGCACGCCAGCTGGAGTGGTACAGCTCAATGCTTGGTTTCGAGCTGCTCCACCATATCGATGAGGCCGGCTGGAGTGAGATGCAGACGAAGACAGCTGGGGTTACGCTGGGATTGGGCGAGCAAGCAGAGCCGAAGCCGGGCAACTCCGTACCGGTCTTTGGCGTCTCCGATATCAACAGTGCGCGTGAAGCTCTGGAAACCGCTGGCGTTAAGTTTGACGGACCAACGGAAACCATTGAAGGCATGGTCAGTCTGGCAACGCTCTATGACCCAGACGGCAACGCATTGATGTTGGCCCAGAACCTGATGGTGCCTGCGTAATCGTGCAGGCACTGCTTGTTTGGCAGTAAACTGAGTCGCGAACCGGGAGGGCGCCGAATGGGGCAGAAAAACTTATTCCCCCAGGCCGCAGTGCACCTATTCTTTTCATATGCCTACGTAACGGGCTGCTGGCGGAGCGACCGTCAGTTTGTCGTAGGTTGGGTGGGGCTTCTGGAAGACGTAACGCACCTTTCAGTGGTCCGGTGAACCGAACTTCAAACGTGACCGCATGGTTTGAGGGGAAGGGCCCAGGACTATAGGGTATCACGCGGTGACAGGTGCAAATGTACCGGCAGGGGAACCTGCTTTTGCAAAGGTATCTGTCAAAGACGGGGGAACTTTCTGGTCAGGGAAACCTGACTGGATAAGCCACTTTCTTTCCGGGAAACCGGCTATCGTGCCTTATAGGCAAAAGAGGCGATGTTGTTCATTAAAAGAAAGCCCGGGCAAGGCGTGTAGCCAATGCTGAAGACTCATTACCAATAAATAGCGCAGGTGTTGCCTGCCGCCTTGCTCATCCCGACCTTCGGGAACTCTGGTTCAACACTGCATGGGATGCCATGTGGTGCTGTTGGTGTTTTCGTCTTGGAGGAATTGAGCTGAGGTGGCCCGCTTGTTTGCGGGCCAGTCCTGTATCGAGTTCAGCTTGCGCTGTTGGCGATGGCGCGTTCGGCGTCGTGGAGGCCTTGGGGGGTTCCAACGTGGAGCCACAGGCCATCGCCTTCCACGCCAAAGAGGCGTCCGTTCTCGATTGCTTTGTCGAACAGCAGGTTGAGGGAGAACGGGCCGTCCGGGGTATCCTTGAACAAGCGCGGATGGATCATGCTGTGCCGGAGTAGATGAAAGGTGCCACAGACCGCTCGTCGCGGCGTTCCAGCCTTCCGTCATTGTCCATCAGGAAGTCACCTTTGCCGTCGTAACCAACTGCATTCACGGTTGGGGCGAGCAACATCAGCATGTCCATGTTGTCGTCATCCCAGCTCTCGACCAACAGGTCCAGATTTGGCTTGACTCCTTCCAGCCAGAAGCTGTCGGAGTTTTTCAGGATGAACGGGTCTTCGCCAAGCATTGGCAGTGCTTTTTTTGATACCGCCGCCGGTGTCCAGCAGCTGTGCGCGTTCGTCGGAGATTTTTACATTCAGGCCTTCAAACTTGCGGGCGTGGCTTTCTACAAGGTCGGCAAGGTAGTGCACGTTGACCACGCATGTCTCGAGGCCTGCCTCCTTCAAACGAGATGCTGCACGCGCGAGCATCGACTTGCCATCCACCTCGATGAGAGGCTTTGGTGTCGTCGCTGTGAGGGGCCGCATACGTTTGCCCATCCCAGCAGACAAAACCATTGCCGCTTTTGGATGGAAGGAGATTTGTTTAGGCATCGAATGATCTCTGTTGGTTTGTTCTCTTGTAATCAGGAGTCCTTTTACCCCGCCTTATTTGACAGGAGTATTACATTGAACATGGGTTTGAGTTTTACCTCCTAATTGGGCAAAACATTGCCGCACGTAACTGCGGATGCGGGGAAGCATATTCATATATTTGGGTTTTCCGAGCTGTTTATCAAGACGAACAAACGCCCCAAGAATCTTGGCATTGCGTTGCAACGCCAATACAGCAACGAACTTCCGAAATGCCATTTCATCAAAGACGGGTTGATACTTTCTTGCCAGATTGCAGTAGCGATGCAGCAAGTGCTCTTGCAGGTCCTCCGGCATATCAACGTGCGTCATAGATGAGCGAGGCAACGTCATAGGCCGCTGGTCCCATCATGGCATCTTGGTAGTCAATCAAACCCAGCTTATTGAGCCCGGACTCTTCTGGCAACCACATGATATTCGGGCTGTGGTAATCCCTAAGAAGCAGCGTTGGCTTGCTCTGGAGGACCGGATCCAGAAGCTCCTTCCACGCTTCAACATAGTCCTGATGTTGCTGCTCGGTTACCGGTTTACCAGTGGCATGCGGCAGGTACCACTGAAGGTAGAGCTCGGCTTCGGTGATCAGGACCTCAAAATCACACGGCTTCAACTGGTGTGTTTTTCCATCAGCTTGCAGTTCTGTCTTCCATTCGCAACGATGGAGCCGGGCGATTTCGTCAATGGCCAACTCATAGCGCTCTTTCACGGCCTCACCGTTTTCGGTGATGATCTGGTCTCCGAAATCTTCCAGAAGCGCCAGACCGTTGTCCGGATCAGCGGCGAGGCGTTTGGGGACGCGAAATCCATGCTCAGCCAAGGCATTGCCGATGGCAAAGAAGGCCGTCACATCCTTGGCACGGTGGACGGTTTCTGCATAAGTCTTGCCGGAGGGCAACAGCGGCTCTGGTCCAGCTGGCGGACTATCCATAAAGACGACTGTCTCACCGTTTTTGTGAAGGCGAAAATAGGTACGCATGGAGGCATCGCCCTGCACATGCTCACGCTCGGCATCCATCCAGCCTGCCTTTTGCAGCAGCGCACGGCGCGCGGCGAGGCGGTGAAGGCGGTTTTTCCAGCTTTTGGAGTTGGCGGTGAGGATGATTTCGCGGGTGTCCGGCTCGGTGCCTTCTGTCAGCTTCAGGTCCAACGCTTCGGGCCAATAGGATGGGTCACCCATCTCGGGCCATTCGATCAGCGCAACGCCGGTCTCCAGATACTCGTCGAGCCCAAGCTCCTCCAGCTCTTCGGGCTCCTCGATACGGTAGAGGTCAAGATGGGCCACGGGCAGTCTGGGCAGGTCATAGGTTTGAACCAGTGTGAAGGTTGGGCTTGGCACCTCCAAATGCGGGTTGGCCGCCAGATGGCGCAGCAGGGCCCTGCTCAAGGTGGACTTGCCTGTGCCCAGATCTCCGGAGAGAGCCAGTACGTCGCCTTCAGTCAGCAGCTCAGCCAAGTCCGCAGCAAAAAGCTCTGTTGCTCTCTGATCTTCGAGGAATACCTTCATACAGTTCGCCTAAAGAGCTGCTGCGTTTATTCACGGTCACGCAAACTGCTCTAACCTTTTATTTCCACCAGTATCCTCAGTGCTAAAAAGGGAGTTCCTTTTTGAAGATACATACTAAACCCAACAGGGCGCACGCCGCGCCCAGAATACTTCAAGCTTAAGCACTTGCCAAAACCAGCCGGGGAACTCAAGCCCCAGCGGCCTTTATCTTTCTGAAAACTATAGGGAGGAGTTATTCTGCCGCTTCCAGTGAATGAATACGCGGCTCAAGCGGGAATGTGCAATCTACGTGGTGCCCTGCCCCTCAATGGAGGAGATTTCAACTCTGCCGCCATGAAGCTCGACAAAGCTCTTTACAATCGACAGGCCAAGGCCGACGCCCTTTCGATTACCCCCTGCTCCACGTCCTACGAAGCGAGAGAAGACCTGATCCAGCATTTCCTGAGGGATGCCCGCCCCATGATCCTTGATGCGGAAGCGGATTTGGTTTTCGTCGCGCTGGCAGCTGATATCTACCAAGCCGCCCTTGTCAGAGTAGCTAATGGCGTTGGACAGCAGGTTGAAGAGAACCTGACGCAGACGGCGCTCATCGGCTTTCAAGGAGCCGATATTATCCGGCATGTGCGTGCGCAGGGTGATGTCGGACTCGACCAGACGGTCTTTCAGGCCTTCCACGGCTTCAGATACGGTCTGCGCAACATCTACCTCAGAGATCTCCAGCTCCATGATACCGGCGTCCACAGTCGCCAAATCAAGGATATCGTTGATGATGTGCAGCAGTGCAGAAGAGGAGGACAGGATGTAGTCGGTGTATTCAGCCTGTTTTGGAGACAGGTCGCCGAACTTGGCATCACCCAGCAGCTGTGCGAAGCCGATGATGGTGGTCAGCGGCGAGCGCAGCTCGTAGGAGACATGCTGGATGAAGGCGTTTTTGAGTTGGTCGGCTTCCTGAAGCGCATCATTGGTTGCCTGAAGGGCGCGCTCTACGTTGACTGTGTCTGTCACGTTCACGAAGGTCAGCAGTGTTCCGCCATCGGGAAGCGGTACGGTCACGTAGTCGATAACGGAGCCATCAACACGCTCCATACGCCTGTGATGCTGGTCCGATTGTCAGAAAGGCCAGTCACACCGCGTGCAAGTTCCTGCCAGCGCTCCGATTTGCCCAACAGCTCTTTGCAGCTGTCGAGCAGCTCATTGATGTGAGGATCGCTCTCAAGCAACTCTTGAGAGAGGCCCCAGATTTCAGCAAACGCTGGGTTGGACAGGCGCATACGTCCATTGGAGCCGAACACTGCAACGGCTTCGGTCAGGTGATCCAGCGTTTCGCGCTGCACACGGGTGAGAGCGTTGAAGCGGCTTTCCAGATCCAGCTGCTCGGTGACGTTCTCGTAGAAGTACGTCACGCCGCCTTGCGGATGTGGGCTGGCGATGACGCGCAGGGTCCGGCCATCAGGCAAATGCACCAGAATGCCTGTGCATCCAAGGCCTGATAGCATTCCAGATGTTTGGCCTTCCAACCACGGTAGTCGGCCTGTTCCGGCAGTTTGCGAGCTGCGCGAAGGGCATCGAGCAGCTCGCCTTCTTCCGGCTTGGTCTCCAGGAAGCTCTGATCGATGTCCCAAAGGGACCGATAGGCTGCATTGTAGAACTGGAGATGGTGATCAGCACCAAACACGGCCACAGGTGTCTGAAGCTGATCGAGTGTACGGGTATGGGACTCAAGTGTGCGGCGGAGCTGTCCCTGTACACGTTCAAGCTCGGAAATGTCCTGAGCAAGGCCTGCGTTGCCGTGCTCAGAATTCACGTCTGTAAGCTCAAAGACGCGCCGCTCGCCTGCTGCCACAACCGGCATTGGCGAATGGTAGACCCCATCGGTCTGGCGCATCATGTTGAGCTTGTTGCGTCCTTTGGCTTCAAGCAGCTCGATCTGCTCATCAACCACAGTGCGGGTGCTTTCGGCCTCGACAGCATCCACATAAGCGGAGTTGACCCAAACAAGCTGGCCGTGATTGTCGCGCTGCCACGCAGGCCCCGGCAGAGCGTCCAACAGGCTATGAAGCGAGGAGATCTGCTCACGCAGCTCCTTGTTTTGCTCAGCAAGGCGTGCGCTGAGCTGGCGGTCTCCGGTCAAATCACGCAGGCGCAGGACTGCCAGACCGCCTGCGGTGTGACCGGATGCTTCCAGATAGATACCCTCTGTGGTTGTCAAGGTTAACCGGAAGACTTCACCGTGGCCGCGCAAATGCCCAAGGAAGGCGCGCAGGGCCTCGGCGGATTTCATGTCCAACCATGTCTCGAACTCAACCAACTGCGAAAGGCCGCCCGGGAGTTCCAAATTTTGTGGCAGATGTCCGGCAACACCGGGCTGTTTGGCGTCGCCATCCCAGACCAAAAGGAGACTATCTTCTGTTTCCAGCAGGCTTTCGAGACGGTCAATCCGCGCCATGCGTCGGCGCGGTCCTGTCTCAATTGCAGAATGGACAAGGCATCATTACGGCGGATGCGCACCAGCACAACGGAAGCTGCGACCGCATACAAGGCAATGCCGGCGGTTGCTGCGACCCAGACAACCTTGAAGGCGTCAACCGAACTGCCTGAAAGAGCAGGTAGAATATCCATAGCCTGAGAGAAACCAGCGGCACCCAGAAGTGCAAACACAGCGACGCCAAGCAGGTTCAGGAAGAGCCTAAACCTTCTACGCCACTGCACGCTCACGCGTGCGTGTTTATGCCAGAATGCTGGCATGTTGTGCCCCTTTCTTCGCCGCCTCGGTTTCGTGCCACACGCCGCATTGGTGTCACGAACCGCGAATAAGTCGCTCAACTGCCTAACTTAACGACTGATTCGAGTATCAACATAACCTGATTGAAAATTCGGAAGAAGAGGATCTTTACAAAAAGTAAACAAAATCTGTGGGCGAAATAATCATCCACTACAATTTATAGTAAGTCAGACAAGCGCACCCACAATATATTGTAAGTGTGCTTGCCGGACCTAGTAGAATTCATAGAGTTGTTAACGCTAAGTGCCTTAGCGTTAACATGAATTGCGAAGGCGCTGCTTCAGTACTTGTAGTGTTCGGACTTGAACGGACCGGACTTTTCGAGGCCAAGATAGTCAGCCTGTTCGTCTGTCAGCTCAGACAGGGTTGCACCCAGCTTCTGAAGATGCAGGCGGGCAACCTTTTCATCCAGATGCTTTGGCAGCACGTAGACTTCGTTTTTGTAGCTGTCGCCTTTGGTGTGCAGCTCAATCTGTGCCAGAACCTGGTTGGTGAAGCTGGCGGACATCACGAAGGATGGGTGGCCCGTTGCGTTGCCTAGGTTGACCAGACGACCTTCAGAAAGGAGGATCAGACGTTTGCCATCGGGATACTCGATCAGATCGACCTGAGGCTTCACATTGCGCCACTTGTAATTCCGCAGTGCAGAAACCTGAATCTCGTTGTCGAAGTGGCCGATGTTGCAGACGATGGCCATGTCTTTCATGGCACGCATGTGATCAGCGGTGATGACGTCTTTGTTGCCTGTGGTGGTTACAAAGATATCGCCTTCGCCAATGGCCTGCTCCATGGTTTTGACTTCATAGCCATCCATTGCTGCCTGAAGCGCGCAAATCGGGTCGATCTCTGTCACGACCACACGGGCACCGGCCCCGGCCAGAGACTGCGCTGAGCCTTTGCCAACATCACCGTAGCCAGCAACGACAGCTACTTTACCGGCCATCATCACGTCGGTACCACGTCGGATACCGTCTACCAGTGATTCACGGCAGCCATAGCGGTTGTCGAACTTGGACTTGGTGACTGAGTCGTTCACGTTGATAGCAGGGAATGGCAGATCGCCCTTCTTCTGCATTTCGTAGAGGCGCATCACACCGGTGGTTGTCTCTTCGGAGACGCCCTTAATGTTGGCCTTTACCTTGGAATAGAAGCTGGGTCTTTCGCAAGGCGGCGCTTGATTGCTGCGAAAAGAGCAGTTTCTTCTTCGTTGGAAGGTTTATCGAGGACAGACGAGTCTTTCTCCGCTTTTGCGCCGAGGAGGATCATCAGGTCGCGTCACCACCATCATCAAGAATGAGGTTTGCGGTTTGACCGTCACCCCAGTCGAAGATTTTGTCGGCGTAGGACCAGTACTCGTCGAGCGTTTCGCCTTTTTCGGCGAACACCGGAATGCCAGCTGCTGCGATTGCCGCTGCGGCCTGATCCTGCGTGGAGAAGATGTTACAGGAGGCCCAACGAACTTCCGCACCCAGCTCAACAAGGGTTTCGATTAGGACAGCTGTCTGGATTGTCATGTGCAAGGAGCCAGCGATGCGGGCGCCTTTCAAAGGCTTGCTAGCACCAAACTCCTCGCGGCACGCCATCAGACCCGGCATCTCGGTTTCGGCGATTTCAATCTCGGTACGACCCCACTCTGCGAGTGAGATATCTTTGACGTAGTAATCTTTTGACGCAGTCATTAAATCATCCTGAATGCCCGGGCTCATGGTCCCCTCCCGCGTGAATGATGAGCGCTCATGAACGAGCGTTCACTAGGAGCTGTTATACAGCACTGAAGAAGTAGAAAGCAATAAAGACATAAGGATTTCTTTATATCTAAATAGAACGTAAGCAGAGCGCACTTGGCTGGAGCGCTTTAGGCGTGCTGAGAAAGATAAGGCTCTAGAATTTCTAGGATATTTTCAGGGAACACGGTCAGTGAGGTGGCTTCGAGTTCTTCTCGGGTCCACCAGTGATGCTCTCGCATTACCTGCGTCTCCATCTCTGTGTGATTGGAATAGTCGATTTTCGAGTGCGAAACCGTGACGAGGAAATAGTGCTCCTCAGCCTCCACAAACTCACCGGAAGGTATCTGGAAGGTTGCGCGTCTGAAATAGATCTTTTCACTGATGGGTTCGGTGCTTCCGGTTTCTTCCAGAAGTTCACGACGGGCGGCTTCTTCGCAGCTCTCGCCCGGCTCAATACCACCGCCAGCGGTGGCCCAGTAGTTCTGGCCCTTCAACGGGCTTTGTCGAACTTGAAATTAAAGAGGAGAATTCGGTTTTGAGGGTCAATCAACAACAGGCGTGCTGCAGGACGCTTTTTCATCGGACCCTCAAAACAACTGGTATCTAGTCTCGTTCGCCAAATCCGTCTTCAACCAGATGAGTGATCGCTGAGATCGCTTCTTCTTTCTGATTGCCGGTTACGACCACATGAATGGAACATCCCGGACTGGCCGCAAGCATCATCAGGCCCATTATGGAAGTCCCGCCGACGGTTTGCCCGTCTTTGGAGACTCTGACATCGGCGTCAAACGTCTCAACAAGCTTGACGAGCTTTGCCGAGGCGCGGGCATGCAAACCACGGGTGTTCACGATGGTCAGGTCGCGAGCTAGCACTGTGCATTCATCCATTATTTATTAGCCTTGCCCAGACAGGACCTGCGAAGCGACCGAGATGTACTTCTGTCCTGCACTGCGGGCTTCTTCAACCGCATCTGCAAGCGATTTTTCATTCCGAACGCTTGCAAGTTTAATGAGCATCGGCAGGTTTACACCAGCTACGACCTCGATGCTACCACCATCATCACAGAGATGGCAAGATTTGAAGGCGTGCCGCCGAACATGTCGGTAAGGAGGACAACGCCCGAGCCGTCATTGACCGCTTCAACAGATCGCAGGATATCCTGACGACGTTGTTCCATATCATCATCTGGGCCGATGCAGATGGTGGCTACCCGATCCTGTGGACCTACAACATGCTCAAGAGCCGATTTGAACTCTTCTGCCAACCGACCATGGGTGACAAGAACTAGACCAATCATATATTTCCCGCGAACTAACAGAGTGCTTACTCTATGGTTATTCCAATACTACTTTGTTGAAGGACACGCTGCAGTGCAAGAAAAATCATCATGTTCATGCACTGAGGGCTAATAGTTGTGCACTGGATTAGTAAAAATGAGTGCATTGGCGAGCCTGATTGCCGCCAAATGGTCTTCTTTTGGCACTTGTTGCCGAATTAATTTGACTGAGCAAAGTTCACAGGTCTGCGCCTGCTCTTCCGGCAACCGGTCGATTTCCTCTCGCGCCTCCAGATCCAGAACTATATGGATAACCGCCGTGTCGAGGTATGGAACATCGATGATACCGTAGCCTCTCAACTCGGCCTTTCCCTTAATTGGATTTGGGCAAGAGCCCACCAAGCGGCCATTTTTCTCGGAAACGTAGACGCGATCATCAGCGACAAGCGCTGCAAAATTGCCATTATGCTGCGCGCGCTCCATTAACTCCAGCGCCAACGCAGATTTGCCAGCTTCAGAAGGCCCACGGATCAGAATTCCTTTCGTGCCAACCACCAGACAGGTCGCGTGTATCGCTTGTCCTTCTGCTGCCTGTACACTTTGTCTCTGATCCAGTGTGGTCATGAGGTTGTTTTCGCCCTCAGTTTGATCACGAAGCGGGCGCCAAGCACTTTCGGCTCCTGGCCTTCTTCGTCAGTGGAGATTCTGTTTACCACCGAGATTTCGCTCGGTGTGCCTCAACAATCTGGCGGCATATTGATAGGCCCAGACCGGAGTTGTTTCCGAAGCCTTCGTTTTCCGGCCTATCGGTGTAGAAGCGCTCGAAGACGCGTTCACGGAGTTCTTCTTTAATGCCGGGGCCGCAATCCTCAACCCAGATGACGATCTGATCGCCTGACCGTTTGGCTGTGATTGTAACATGAGTACCTTCAGGTGCAAATGAACGGGCGTTGTCGATGAGGTTATTGATAACCTGACCCAGACGCTGATCATTACCCTGCATGTGGAAGTTATCGCCCGGTTTGACGGGATCGAACATCAGATCAACGTGTGCCACATCATCACGGCGCGTTCGTTGGCGATGGAAACGACAGCATCCAGCAGAGTTGCCATATCAACTTCATGAGATTCAGCACGGGACATCTCCGCATCAATACGCGATGCCTCGGAGATATCGGTGATGAGCCGGTCAAGCGTCTGACATCGTGCTGGATGACTTCCAGCAGACGTTCACGGGACTGTTCGTTTCGGGCCAGCGGCAGCGTTTCTACTGCGCTGCGGAGCGAAGTCAGCGGATTTTTCAGCTCATGGGCAACATCGGCGGCGAAGCTTTCGATCGCATCCATGCGACCGTACAACGCTTGGTCATGTTCCTCAGGGCGCGAGCCAAGTGACCGATTTCATCGTAGCGATCTTCGAACTCAGGGATTTCCTCTCTGGTGTTGATCGCTGACTGGACCTTTTGGGCAGCTTCGGACAGGCGGCGAACCGGACCGGCGATGGTTCCTGCCAGCAGGACAGAGAGGATCATCACCACAACAGCGGCAACGATAAAGATTTTCAGGATCGCGTTACGCTCAGCGGCAACGATGTCGTCGATGTCTCCGCCTTGCGTTGACAGCAGAAGCGCGCCCAAAACGCCGCGGAAACGCTGGATTGGTACGGCAACGGCGACAACCATCTCGCCTTTTGCACCAACGCGCACCACAGATGCTGGCGAGCCTGCCAGAGCAGCCTCAACCTCTGGGTATTCGCGGCCTTCTGTGCGGCCAACTTCTTTATAGGGCGGGTATTCACCACGGCGGATCCAGAGCTTCAGCTCCTCCCACATTTTCTGGAAGAAGCGGTCGTTGTTCTCATTCGGTGGTGGCAGGTCGAAGCGGAAAATCTGATTTTGGGCATGGAGCTGGCGGGAATCCAGCATCAGCATGCCTTCAGGATCATAAATTCGGGCGCGTGTCTTGGTGGGCGATATCAAGCGCCGCAGAATGGGGCCGACAATCTCAGGTTGATTGGAAAATCGAGGTCACCCAACGTCGAGCGCGCGCTGGTGGACTCTCCGGCTTCCAGACGCAGCAGCTGCTCCGGATCGACCATGAGTGAATCACCGTCGCTCGTGGTGGACGCCGCAATGGCGCCAGCGATGATCTCGCCCTGAACCAGCAAGGACTGCACGCGGGCATCAATCAGACCTGCCTGAAACTGGTTCAAGTACAGAATAGAGATCACCATCGCCAGAAGGCCGACGAGGTTGAGCACCAGAATACGGCGGGTCAACGAAGAAAAGACATAGATGCCTGCAAGCGAGATCCACCGCGTGAAGACGCGTTGGCGCACCTGCCTGCGCCCCAACCATCGGAACGCACCTGTGTGTTGCGATTCAAGGCCATCAGAAGCTTTGTCAGCTTTGACGTCTCTCCGCTTTTGTTCTTCTTTATTTTTCGACATTCGCTCTTATCGAACTCTCAGGAACAGCTGTTCCTGAGCTTTTCCAACCACAAAGACCCGACCCTCGGGCTGCGCAAGATTTAGTTCTCGCGGAAGCGATAACCTACACCGTAGAGTGTTTCGATCATGTCAAAATCATCATCAACCACTTTGAATTTCTTACGAAGGCGCTTGATGTGACTGTCGATGGTGCGGTCGTCAACATAGACTGATCGTCGTAGGCAGCATCCATGAGCGCATTACGACTTTTCACAACACCCGGACGCTGAGCCAGAGCAAACAGGATCAGAAATTCAGTGACCGTCAGGGTGACTGGCTTTCCAAGCCATGTGCAGGTATGGCGTTCCTTATCCATCACAAGATTGCCACGTTCAAGCAGCTTGGAGGCTTCGGCGGCAGAGCTTGCGGCATCGCGCGGAGCAGCACGGCGCAGCACGGCTTTTACCCGCTCAACCAGAAGGCGCTGGGAGAATGGCTTTCGGATGAAGTCATCAGCGCCCATTTTGAGACCGAACAGCTCATCGATCTCATCGTCTTTAGAGGTCAGGAAGATCACAGGCAGGTCCGACATCTGGCGGAAACGGCGCAACAGCTCCATTCCATCCATGCGCGGCATCTTGATATCAAATATCGCAAGGTCCGGTGCATCCGCCTGTAACCCTTCAAGGGCCACGGTTCCATCCGTGTAGGTTTGCACCCGGTATCCCTCTGCTTCCAAAGCTATCGAGACGGATGTCAAAATGTTACGGTCATCATCGACCAGAGCAATAGTTGGCATATCTGAGACCTTTATTCCTCTCTTGCTCGTTTTGCTACATAGTTCAGATTTGAGATTAACTTGCGCGATCCCTAGTTCTGAAATGAGGCAAAACCCTGTTGTCGCAAGGTATTTGGGAAATTTCCTTATTTAGCACTACTTTTGACAAAGTTCCGCCTGCCAAGTGCCATGTCATCTTCATTAAGTGTAGCGTTAAACGGTTAAAAGTGAAAACCTAGTTTCCATCGAGTTTATTTTTATAAGCAAAATAAATGTATGCCAGTAAATGGTCTTATTTCAATCGGTTTAATAGTAAAATGTGGTCTTTCTGGTCTTGCTTTTCTAAGCCTGACTAGCCCATCCAAGGGGCGTTATCGCAAAATTCACTGGCAAAGTGCCACTGATTAGCGCTAGGTAAATTGTGAGCCGATTAAGGACTACGGAACATGAAAGAGTTCGGACTACGGAATTCCGCGTTTGGGTGTGACACCTTCGGATTGAAGGGACTCAACAGTGTGTATTGGAACCTGACCGAAGCTGAACTTTATGAGCATGCTATCAGGAAGGGTGAAGCGCAGATCGCTGCTGGCGGTGCGCTTTGTGCCGAAACAGGTGCTCATACAGGCCGGTCCCCAAAAGATAAATTTGTTGTTCGTGACGCCAAGACCGAAAATACGATCTGGTGGGACAACAGTGGCGCGATGAGCCAGAGCACTTCAACGCTCTTTTGCAGGACATGCTGGCACATGCTGAAGGCATGGACCTGTATGTACAGGACCTTCATGGAGGGGCCGACCCAGCGCGTCAGCTGAACGTTCGCGTTTATAACGAGCTGGCATGGCATAGCCACTTTATCCGCAACATGCTTCTTCGCCCTACCCGCGAAGATCTGAAGAGCTTTGAAGCAGAGATGACCATCATCGATTTGCCAAGCTTCAACGCTGATCCAGAGCGTCATGGTTGCCGGAGTGAAACGGTTATCGCCTGTGATCTGACCAACAAGATCGTTCTGATCGCTGGCACTGCGTATGCCGGTGAAATGAAGAAGTCCGTCTTCTCCATGCTGAACTACATGTTGCCAGAAGACGGTGTGATGCCAATGCACTGCTCTGCCAATGTTGGCGACAACGACGATGCTGCTGTTTTCTTCGGCCTTTCCGGCACCGGCAAGACCACGCTTTCCGCTGATCCGTCCCGTACGCTGATTGGTGATGACGAGCATGGTTGGGGTCCGGACGGTATCTTCAACTTTGAGGGCGGCTGCTACGCGAAGACCATTCGTCTTTCCGCAGAAGCCGAGCCTGAGATTTTTGCGACAACACAGCGTTTTGGTACCATTCTTGAGAATGTCGTGCTGGATGAAGCACGTGTTCCTGACTTTCACGATGGCTCCAAGACAGAGAACACCCGTTGTTCCTATCCTATTCACTTCATTCCAAATGCAAGTGAAACCGGCTGCGCACCGCATCCTAAAAACATCATCATGCTGACAGCTGATGCGTTTGGTGTTCTGCCTCCAATCGCCAAGCTCAGCGATGCACAGGCGATGTACCACTTCCTGTCCGGTTACACTGCGAAGGTTGCTGGTACAGAACGTGGCGTAACAGAACCACAGGCTACCTTCTCCACCTGCTTTGGCGCGCCGTTCATGCCGCGCCATCCATCGGAGTACGGCGGCCTGCTGAAGGACCTGATCCATGAGCATGGTGTGGATTGCTGGCTTGTGAACACCGGTTGGACCGGCGGTGCATACGGTGTTGGTCACCGTATGCCTATCAAAGAAACCCGTGCGCTGCTTCGCGCTGCATTGGACGGTTCTTTGAACAACGCCGAGTTCCGCAAGGATGAGAACTTCGGTTCATGGTTCCTGTTGCGGTGCCAGGTGTTGACACCAGCATTCTTGATCCACGGAGCACCTGGAGCAATCCGGCTGAATATGACGCACAGGCTTCAAAGCTCGTGAATATGTTCGCTGCGAACTTCCAGATCTTCCTGGATCATGTTGATGATCCGGTCCTCAACGCAGGCCCTGTCACCAATCTTGCTGCTGAATAGCAGCACTCAGTCACCTAAAAAGAGCGCTGGAGCGAAAGTTCCGGCGCTTTTTTTGTTTTGCTGAACGCTGTTCTATTGTTGCGCGCCCTTGAAGAAGCAGGCTAGGCTCCTCATTCTACTAGAGCGTATTCCCGAAAAGTGGGTCCGGTTTTCGGAGAAGAATACGCGTGAAAATAAACGCTTAGAGCTTGGTGCGTGAATTCATATGAACGCAACATGCTCTAGGACTACCCATAAAGACCCTGTTTAGTTGTGAGTCTGTCATGTCTGTATCCACTGTGCCCCAAGAACTCTCCCAGAACCTTGACGTTCTTGGTGTCGCCGAGCGATGGCAAGCGGAAGGTCGTAAGCTGGTGCTGGCGACCGTTATCGAGACATGGGGCTCTGCACCACGGCCCGTGGGCAGCTATCTGATTATTGACGAGAACGGTGAGTTTGAAGGCTCGGTCTCCGGCGGTTGCGTGGAAGGGGCTGTTGTTGCCGAAGCCATGGACGTGCTGGAAGATGGCAAGCGCGGAAGATCGAGTTTGGCGTTGCCGATGAGACAGCGTGGCGGGTTGGTCTTTCCTGCGGCGGGAGAATTGGCGTTTACCTGCAGCCTCTGACTGGCGAGACGGATCGAAATCACATCAAGCTTCTGAACGCTTCAAAAGCCGGACGGCAGCCTGCGGCGCTGCTGAGCAATCTTGGCACCGGAGCGTCCTCTGTCATGTTGTACGCCTCAGATGCTCAGGATGCGGCACTTGCGGCGGCCTTTGAAAATGGCGTGCGCAGCGGCAAGTCCGGCGTGGTTCACTCGCAAGACGGTGAAGAATATTTCCTGAGCATGCAGGTGCCAGCGACGCGCATTGTGGTGGTTGGTGCCGTTCACATTTCGCAGGCGCTGGTTCCGATTGCGCAGACAGCTGGATTCGACATCACAATCGTTGATCCGCGCACAGCATTTGCCTCTCCAGAGCGGTTCCCTGATGTACCATTGCTTGCGGAGTGGCCCGAGGATGTGATGGATCAACTCAAGTTTGATCCCTTTACTGCGGTGGCGGTTGTCACGCATGATCCGAAGATTGATGATCTGCCATTGATCGAAGCCCTGAAAGCCGGGTGTTTTTATGTTGGCGCTCTTGGCAGCCGCAAGACGCATGCAAAACGGCGTGAGCGTTTGTTGGTAGCAGGTCTTACAGAAGAGGATTTTGCGCGCATCAAGGCCCTATCGGGATTGATATAGGCGCGGCGAACCCTGCCGAGATCGCAGTTGCCGTGCTGGCCCAGATCATCGTTGCGCTGCGCGGCACCAAGGCGGAACAGAAGAAGGCGGTCTAAGGTGAAGTTTGGAAGCAAAGCAACTGAACAGAGCGTTGGGTGTTACCTCGCCCATTCCATCAGACACAATGGCCTGTCCCTCACGAAAGGGCATCAACTGAGTGAAGGTGATGTGAGCCAACTGCTTGCGGCTGGGTTCGCGGAGGTCACTGTTGCGCAGGTTGAAGAGACTGATCTGCACGAAGATGAAGCTGCTGCCTTGCTTGCCGAACGCGCCTGCGGAGCAGCGGTGTCGGCCTCCCCGCCGTTTACAGGTCGGGCCAATCTCTTCGCGACGAAGAGCGGTGTGCTGCAAGTGGATGCCGAAAAGGTGACACAAGCCAACCTGATTGATCCGGCTATTACGTTTGCGTGCTTGCCGCCGTTCACGGAGGTTCGCGAAGGGCGCATGCTTGCGACCGCGAAGATCATTCCGCTGGCCGTTGATCAGAAGCTGGCACAGAGTGCGGCTGAGAAGATTTCCGAGGCGATTTCGGTTGCGGCTTATTCCTCCAAATCGGTTGCTGTTGTTTCGACGACGCTTCCCCATTTGAAAGAGGCGACGGTTACGAAGACCTGCGGGTTTTGCGGGAACGGCTGGAGATTGCCGACAGCACAGTCTCAGCGGAGGTTCGTGTGCCTCACGAGGAAGACGCACTCACAGATGCGCTCAAGGGGGATCAGGTTCGGAAAGCTGACCTGATTGTTGTGTTCGGGGCTTCTGCGGTGGTTGATCAAGGTGATGTTATTCCGGCTGCCATAGCAGCGGCTGGGGGAGACGTCATCCACTTCGGGATGCCGGTTGATCCAGGGAACCTGCTGGTGCTGGGGGAGCTGGATGGGACGCCGGTAATCGGAGCGCCGGGGTGCGCGCGCAGTCCGCAAGAGAACGGGTTTGACTGGGTTTTGCAGCGCTTGCTTGCAGGGATCGAAGTTTCGGGCACAGACATCATGTCCATGGGCGTTGGAGGCTTGTTGAAGGAGATTCACAGTCGGCCGCAGCCACGTAGTCATCCTCACACGAAAGAGGCCGGCAAGACCGTTTACAGCGGCGTACTGCTGGCAGCGGGTAATTCCTCGCGCATGGGGGACCATAATAAGCTGCTGGCGCTGATCGACGGAAAGCCGGTTGTCCGGCACGTTGCAGAACATGCGCTTACCAGTGAGCTGAGCGAGCTTATCGTAGTGACGGGGGCCATGGCCTCCAAAGTGGAAGAGGCGCTTGCCGGTCTGCCTGTCCGGTTTCATCACAACCCCAATTACGCTGAAGGTATTTCATCCTCGGTCAAACAGGGCATTGAGCTGTCAGCGAGCAGTCGAACGCGGCGCTTGTGCTTCTTGGGGACATGCCGTTTATCTCGGCGCAGGACATCAACACGCTAATTCAGAATCACAGCATCGCGCAGGATCAGCTGATTGGTGTCGCCACCACGCAGGGCAAGCGGGGCAATCCGGTTCTCTGGGATCGGGCCTTTTTTTGAGGATCTGCTTGGTTTAAGAGGCGATATTGGCGGCAAACCGGTTATTCAGCAAAACCCTTCTGTGGTTTACACAGTCGAGGTTGGCGAATCTGCACGGCGTGATTTGGATGACCCCGAAGCACTCCGAAACGCAGGAGGCGTGCTTGGACAGCACTCCCAAAAGCCATAATTTGCCACGATTGATGAATCAATCTGACGTTAAATCTGAGTAATTCCGCAGAATTCACCAGGTGGTTAATATTGGCGCATACACATGAGGTTTGCTATCTTCTTGTTTTGCTTGCCTAAATAAAAATCAGAATAATATTTCACCTATATTTTCTTGTGTAAGCATTTTTACCCAGCTAAAATTATCTGGCTATTTGGAAAAGGGAGAGATAGTCTTTTCCCGTCCGGCGAATTTGCCTGCTTTTAATGCAGCAGGATAAAATTCCGGTGATCCCATAATCAAAAATGGTTCCAGCGATCCAACGGCGAGCATGGCTCTCACGCTCCTCCCGCGTGCATGCGGCTTTAATCTTTGGTTCCAAAGAACAAGGGTAGATACATGAAAGCACCAGTGATGCCAAAAGCAGGGCAGTGCAAGTGGACTGAAGGCGACAGCGGAAGTTACACTTTCCCATGCAAAAACCGTGCTGAAAATGGCTCTTACTGCGAGTATCATCGCACGATTGTTTACGAAACACCTGAGCAACGCAAAGCGCGTGCTGAGGAAATGCGCGCAGCTAATGCCGCAGCCAATAAGAAACGGATTGCAGCCTAACCAAGTGGGCTGTTTTCCACTCCCTGTGCTTATTTACTCATCCAGGTAAATCACAGAGCCTTCTGCTGTGCAGTTTTATAAAGCCCCGGCCTTGCCGCGGCTTTTGTTTTTGGTAGGAGCTGTAGGCCGGTTACGGTGCGGGCAAATCACCCTCCCCCGACCTCTTGGAGCGTCTTCAGGGCGTCTCCCGTTCCTGCTGCATAAACAGGTCTCCGCCGAGACAAGGCACCTCCCTTCGGTTCAAGATACGGACTACAAATACAAAAAAGCCCCGGCATTGCCGAGGCTTTTGTTGTTCTTTTGCTTCCCGCGTATCTTGATCCGAAAACCGGAAACCACTTTTCGGAGATGCGCTATAGCATGGAAGTGCAATCAGGACGCTTTGATAGCTTCCTGCAGCTCTGTGAGCTGGGAAAGTACCAGTCGTGCTGCCTGACGTGCATCTTCACTCTTTGCATCGGCTACATCTTCACTCGCATCTTGAATCTGCTGTGCGATATAACCTGCATCGATATCGGCCATCGGGATCGCCTGTTCCGCCAGAACAGTCATGCCAGACGTGGAAACGTCAGCAAAACCACCCCGCACGAAGTATTCGTGCTTGGAACCATCTTCGCTGAGCGCTTTTACAACACCCGGACGCATGGTTGACAAGAACGGCGAGTGACCAGCGCCAACACCAAACTCACCTTCTGAACCAGGTACGGTTACATCAGTAACCCTGGCTGAGAGCAGAAGCGCTCTGGAGATACCAGCTCAAACTGAAATGCTTCAGCCATTTAGCTCATCCTCTATCCGTTTCTGTGAGTGACGCGGGTTACGCGTCACCCATAGAAGTCACCGGTTCAAAAGAACCGAGATTAAGCAGCGTCCTCAGCCAGTTTCGCAGCTTTCTCGATTGCCTCATCCATAGAGCCAACCATGTAGAATGCAGCTTCTGGCAGGTGGTCGTATTCACCATTAACAAGGCCTTTGAAGCCTTTAATGGTGTCTTCGAGCGCAACCAGTTTACCTGGGGAACCAGTGAAGACCTCAGCAACAAAGAAAGGCTGGGACATGAAGCGCTCGATCTTACGTGCGCGAGCAACAGCCAGCTTATCTTCTTCAGAAAGTTCGTCCATACCAAGGATGGCGATGATGTCCTGAAGAGCTTTGTAGCGCTGAAGTGTTTCCTGAACAGCTGTCGCAACGTCGTAGTGCTCGTCACCGATAATGCGCGGGTCAAGCATACGAGAGGAAGAGTCCAGCGGATCCACTGCAGGGTAGATGCCTTTTTCAGCGATCGAACGGTTAAGAACCGTTGTCGCGTCCAAGTGAGCAAATGTGGAAGCAGGTGCAGGGTCAGTCAAATCATCCGCAGGCACGTAAACGGCCTGTACGGAGGTGATAGAACCTTGGAAGTGGTCGTAATACGCTCCTGCATGGAACCCATGTCGGTTGCCAGAGTAGGCTGGTAGCCCACAGCAGAAGGAATACGGCCGAGAAGTGCGGACACTTCTGCACCAGCCTGCGTAAAGCGAAAGATGTTGTCCACGAAGAACAGAACGTCCTGGCCTTTATCACGGAAATCTTCCGCAATGGTCAGACCGGTCAGAGCAACACGTGCACGTGCTCCTGGAGGTTCGTTCATCTGACCGTAAACAAGAGCAGCTTTAGAACCTTCGCCGCCTTTTTCCTTGTTCACGCCGGATTCGATCATTTCCCAGTAAAGGTCGTTACCTTCACGAGTACGCTCACCAACACCAGCGAATACAGAGTAACCACCGTGTGCTTTAGCAACGTTGTTGATCAGTTCCATGATGAGAACGGTTTTACCAACGCCCGCACCACCGAACAGGCCGATCTTACCACCCTTTGCGTAAGGAGCGATAAGGTCAACAACCTTAATACCGGTTGGAAGATCTCAGCTTCTGTAGACTGCTCTACAAAAGAAGGAGCTTCCTGGTGGATACCACGCTTGGTATCATGTTCAATTGGACCAGCTTCATCAACAGCTCACCAATCACGTTCATGATGCGGCCCAGAGTGCCGTCACCAACAGGAACAGAGATAGGTTCGCCAGTGTCGCGTACTTCCTGACCACGAACGAGACCTTCGGACGCGTCCATGCAGATTGTACGTACTGTGTTTTCGCCCAGATGCTGAGCAACTTCGAGAACCAGACGGTTACCGCCGTTGTCAGTTTCCAGAGCATTCAGAATTGCAGGGAGTTCACCTTGGAAGTGAACGTCGACAACAGCGCCGATTACCTGCGTGATCCGTCCGACTTTCGTGTCAGCCATCACTTAAATCCTCGTTCAACTCGGTCAGAGCGCTTCCGCGCCCGCAATAATTTCAATCAGTTCCGTCGTGATCTGTGCCTGACGCTGACGGTTGTACGTCGTTGTCAGTTTGTCGATCATCTCGCCGGCGTTGCGCGTTGCGTTGTCCATTGCGGCCATACGCGCGCCCTGCTCGGAGGCACCGTTTTCAAGGATTGCGCTAAAGATCTGAATACCGATGTTGCGTGGCAAGAGAGTCTCAAGGATCTCCTGTTCACCCGGCTCGTATTCGTAAAGTGCATCCCCAGAGGAACCGTCTGCAGCTTCTTCCGCAGCCTCAAATTGAGCTGGAATAAGCTGTTTTGCGGTCGGAACCTGACTGATTACCGATTGGAATTGCGCGTAGAACAGTGTGCAGACATCGAATTTTTCCTCATGGAACATTTCCATGACGAGGTCAGCGATGTGCTTGACGTCACCGTACCCGATCGATTTCAGACCGCGCAGTTCGATATTCTCTACAATGTGCTGGTTGTAGCCACGCTTCAGGGCATCATAGCCCTTCTTACCAACGGTGACGATCTTGACCGTCTTACCTTCGGCGAGAAGTTGATCAGCGTGTTCACGTGCCAGACGTGCGATTGACGAGTTGAAACCACCGCAGAGACCACGCTCTGCAGTGCAGACGAGGAGCAGATGTGTCTGATCCCGTCCGTTACCCGTCATCAGCTTCGGCGCATCATCTCGACCTTCGAACCCAGCTGCAAGATTGCTAAGTACGTTCCCCATGCGATCCGCATAGGGACGACTAGCTTCTGCAGCATCCTGGGCACGACGCAGTTTCGCCGCGGCCACCATTTTCATGGCCTTGGTGATTTTCTGCGTCGCTTTGACCGAAGCGATGCGGTTTTTTAGGTCCTTGAGGCTCGCCATGGGCGCTCTCGTTCCTTATCCCGTTGCTTCGAATTAACCGAGGGTCTTGACGTAAGCGTCCAGTGCAGCTTTCAGCTTGTCAGTCAAATCGGCGTCGAGTGCTTTCTTCTCCCAGATAGCGGAGAGAAGGTCAGCATGTTCTGCACGCATGAAGCGCAGCAGGCCTGCTTCGAAGTCGCGAACTTCGCCCACTGGACGGTCGTCCAGGTAGCCGTTCACACCAGCGAAGATCACCGCAACCTGTTCTTCCGTCTTAAGCGGGGAGAACTGAGGCTGTTTCAGCAATTCGGTCAGGCGTGCACCACGGTTCAGAAGCTTCTGAGTGGTTGTATCCAGATCAGAACCAAACTGCGCGAACGCAGCCATTTCACGGTACTGAGCCAGCTCACCCTTAATCGGGCCAGCAACCTGCTTCATCGCTTTAACCTGAGCAGAAGAGCCCACGCGGGAAACCGAGAGACCGACGTTCACAGCAGGACGGATGCCCTGGAAGAACAGATCAGTTTCAAGGAAGATCTGACCGTCGGTGATGGAGATCACGTTGGTCGGAATGTACGCGGACACGTCGTTTGCCTGAGTTTCGATCACTGGCAGCGCGGTCAGAGAGCCGAGGCCGTGTTCTTCGTTCAGCTTTGCAGAACGCTCGAGCAGACGGGAGTGCAGGTAGAACACGTCCCCTGGGTATGCTTCACGTCCTGGTGGACGACGCAGCAGCAGTGACATCTGACGGTAAGCCACAGCCTGTTTGGACAGGTCATCGTAACCGATTACAGCGTGCATGGAGTTGTCACGGAAGTACTCACCCATTGTGGTACCTGCGAACGGCGCCAGATACTGCAAAGGAGCAGCATCGGAAGCGGTTGCAGCAACAACAATGGAGTATTCCAGTGCACCAGCGTCTTCCAGAGCTTTAACGAACTGAGCAACTGTTGAGCGCTTCTGGCCAACTGCAACATAGATGCAGTACAGCTTTTCGTGCTCGTTGTCAGAAGCGTGCAGAGGCTTCTGGTTGAGGAAGGTGTCGAGGAGAATGGCGGTTTTACCGGTCTGACGGTCACCAATCACCAATTCGCGCTGACCACGTCCAATCGGGATCAAAGCATCAATTGCTTTAAGGCCCGTAGACATTGGCTCGTGAACGGACTTACGAGGCAGAATGCCTGGAGCCTTCACGTCAACACGACGACGTTCAGTAGCTTCGATCGGACCTTTGCCGTCGATTGGGTTACCGAGTGGATCGACAACGCGACCCAACAGACCCTTACCTACTGGAACTTCCACAATAGCGCCGGTACGTTTTACCGTGTCGCCTTCTTTAATGTCACGGTCGCTACCGAAGATAACAACACCGACATTGTCTGTTTCTAGGTTCAATGCCATTCCCTGGATACCACCTGGGAATTCAACCATTTCACCTGCCTGGACGTTGTCCAGGCCGTAAACGCGGGCAATGCCGTCGCCTACAGACAGAACTTGACCAACCTCAGTCACTTCAGCTTCTTGGCCGAAGTTCTTGATCTGGTCCTTGAGGATAGCGGAAATTTCCGCGGCCCGAATATCCATCAGCCGACCTCTTTCATCGCGAACTTAAGAGAGTTAAGCTTGGTACGCAGTGACGTATCAATCATCCGGCTGCCGATCTTCACGATCAGACCACCTAGAATGGATGAGTCTACCTTCACTACAATTTTGACGTTCTTGCCCGTAGAAGCGTTGAGTGCTTCTTGAAGAGCAGCGACATGCTCAGCAGTCAGTTCCGTTGCAGAGGTTACTTGAGCAGTAACTTCTCCACGTTTTGCAGCGAGCTGCGCACGGAAACCCTGGATCATGCCTGGAACTGCGAAGAGGCGCCTGTTTTTGGCAACCAACTTCACGAAATTTGCGGTCAGGCCGGAAATTCCGGCCTTTTCCAAAATAGCAGAGACCGCCTTTACTTGGACGTCTGCACTAAAAACGGGGCTCTTGATAAGACGATCAAGATCAGCACTCTCGCTTAAGAGTGTTTCAAACTGGTCGAGACCCTTCTCCACTTCTGCCGTCGCACCCTGCTCTTCAGCAAGGTCCAACAGCGCAGAAGCATAACGCAAGGCCACGCCCGAAATGAGAGATACGTTGTCAGTCACTGGATCCGTGCTCTCCCGCGCATACAAGATTCTGGCGGCTGGCTCGCCGGAAATCCAAATCCTTGATAAGTCGCGTCTAATTCAATTTGAATGGCACAATCTGAGATAACTGTGCCGATAAAGCCGCGCTTCGCATAGCACACGCTTGAACACCTTGCAACATGGCGTAGGTATTGTAACGCATACATTCCGCTGCCAATTTTTCTACCTGACGCTACATGAAACTTTGGGGGTCAACATCAACTTGTACTCTGATACCGCCAGTAGCCTTTGGCATGGCCGACAACCAGTTTCTCAGAAAGCCTTGTAAATCAACAGTTCGGGGGGCAATTGCCAGCAAACGGAAGCGATATCTACCCCTCACGAGGGCCATTGCAGCCTCTGCCGGACCCAGTATGCGAACGCCGTCCGAACTAGGACTATTTACTGCCAAAACTTTCGAAAATTTTTCGGTGAGAGATCTGTCGGGGCCCGAAATAATCAGTGCTGCGAGCCGTCCGAATGGCGGTAATCCGGCGTTTTCACGAGACTCGATTTCCGCAGCGTAGAATTCCTCGGCATTTCCCGAGAGCAGCGCTCTGATGACTGGCTGCTCCGGTTATAGGTTTGCAGCAGGCCTTTGCCTTTTCCGTGGATGCGGCCAGCACGGCCTGTGACCTGAGCCAGAAGCTGGAAAGTGCGCTCTGCTGCCCTTGGGTCACCGTTTGCAAGGCCCAAATCGGCATCAACCACTCCAACCAAGGTCATTAAGGGGAAGTTATGCCCTTTTGCGACCAGCTGCGTGCCGATGACAATGTCGACTTGCCCCTCTTCAACCAGCTTCATTTCGCGGTTTATGCGCTCAGTTCCGCCGGGCATATCAGAGGAGAGTACGAGCACGCGGCTTCGGGGAATAACGCGGAGACATCTTCGGCAATCCGCTCCACGCCCGGCCCGCAAGGGACAAGGGAATCGGCGTTGTTACACTCTGGGCATTTGTCAGGAACCGGCTGTGAATAGCCGCAGTGGTGACATACCAGTTTGCCCTTAAACCTGTGCTCGACAAGCCACGCTGAGCAGTTTTCACAATGGAACCGATGGCCGCAGGTTCTGCACAGGGTCAGTGGGGCATAGCCCCTACGGTTCAGAAACAGCAAAACCTGGTTGCCATTGGTCAGTGTTTGCTGAATTTCATTGATCAATGCGGGGGCCAGCCACTTGCCACGTTCGGGGCCATCGCAGCGCATATCGATGCCTCGAATGGTCGGCATTTCGGCCCCGGATGCACGCACCGGGAGGACGATTTTGGTGTATCGGCCCAGCTTGGCGTTTACCTGACTTTCCACAGATGGTGTTGCACTGGCAAGGACCACGGGGAAACCGGAGATATGCCCCCGAACAACGGCCATATCCCTAGCATTATAAGGAACGCGGTCATCTTGTTTGTAGGCTGTGTCATGCTCTTCATCCACGACCAACAAACCGAGCCTGTGAAAAGGAAGGAAAAGTGCGGAACGTGCACCAACAACCACCTTCACTTCGCCGTTTGCGACACCGCGCCATGTTCTTGCGCGTCGTTTTGGGGGCACTTGCGAGTGCCATTCGGCTGGTCTGACGCCAAATCGCTGCTCAAACCGCTCCAAAAACTGGTTGGTGAGCGCGATTTCAGGGATCAGAACAAGCGCCTGCTCATCATTTTTAAGCGCTTCGGCGACTGCTTCGAAATATACTTCGGTCTTTCCTGAGCCTGTCACCCCATCAATAAGGAAGGCCTTGAAGCCTTTTCCGATGGCCTCGCACAACTGATTCGCTGCGCCTTGCTGAAGGTCGGTCAGCTTTCTGCCGGGGAGTGTGGGGTCTGGATCGGGCAATGGCGGGGTGGCCGAGAGCATGGCTTCTTCGAGCACGCCCTGCTTTTTAAGACCGTCGATCACCGAGGAACTAACACCAGCTGCGCCTGCCAAGCCAGCGCGCGTCCATGCCATGCCGTTTTCGACCAGCTCCATGACCTTCGCGCGGGCGGCGTCATCCGGTCCGGCTGCATGCCATCTATATAGCGAACGCCTGACAGAAGCGCTTCCGGCTCCAACGCTTCTTCCGAGCGCAGCACCATGCGCAAGACCATGCCCGGCGCACCCAGCGTCCACGCGGCAACCCAGTCGATGTATTTCCTAAGATCTTCAGCAATTGGAGGCGTGTCATATACGTGCAGGATGCTCTTCAGCCTCTTGGGGTTAACCTTGCTGTCCGGTTCTCCATCCCAAACAGCACCGATCACCTCACGCGGGCCAAGTGGCACGCGCACGATGGAACCGGGGCGCACATCCATGTCAGCTGGCACCTTATAAGAATAGGCTCCTGCAACTGCGACGGGGACCAGCACAGGCACAATTACCTCTGGTTCGCACAATTGCTGGCTGCCAAAAAACTCGTCCTGCTGACTCACGAAACTCGTTTCCTTGTTGGGCATTTGCTGGTTTTGCCGCGTCTTCTTATCCTAAAACTCAAAGAGGCTTTTCGGGAATACGCTTTAGCGGGTTTTACTCTTGTTGTTTCCATGCACTCTGCGCTAAACACATACCCAAATTCACCCCAAGGCCTCCAGTATATAAAGAGAGGCTGCTTTGAAATCAGGAGCCTTTCTGGCATGAAATTCTTCGTTGATACAGCTGACACCAACGACATTAAAGAGCTGGCTGCAACCGGTCTTCTCGACGGTGTTACCACCAACCCATCTCTTATCATGAAATCCGGTCGTCCTATGAAAGAAGTCATCGCAGAGATCTGCGAGCTTGTGGATGGTCCGGTTTCTGCTGAAGTTGTCGCGACTGACGCTGAAGGCATGCTGAAAGAAGCTGAAGAGCTGATCGCGATTGCAGACAACATCTGCATCAAGCTGCCACTGACACTGGAAGGCCTGAAGGCTTGCCGCGTACTGGCTAACAAAGGCGTACAGACCAACGTGACCCTTTGCTTCTCTGCAAACCAGGCTCTTCTGGCTGCAAAAGCTGGCGCGACCTTCATCTCTCCATTCATCGGCCGTCTGGACGACATCAACATTGAAGTCTCGACCTGATTGCTGAAATCCGTCAGATCTATGACAACTACGGCTTCAACACCGAAATTCTTGCAGCTTCTATCCGTAGTGCAAACCACGTGAAAGACTGTGCTCTTATCGGCGCTGATGTTGCAACCATTCCACCTTCCACTCTGAAGGGCCTCGTGAAGCACCCACTGACCGACAAAGGTCTGGAAGCATTCATGAAGGACTGGGCAGCAACCGGCCAGAGCATCGTTTAAGCTCATTTCACATCTTGTGAAGACACCAAGCGCAGGCCTATCGGTCTGCGCTTTTTATATGGACAAATGAATTAGGTATCTTCATCGGAGCGACGTAACCAAAATCAATCAACTCAGCAATACCATGCAAGGCCCCTAGTGATCTGCTTAGCGGGCCGACAGCCAGTGATCGAATGACCAGCGTCCGCTGCCGGCGAAAAAGAGAAATACAAGGCTCAGCAACATCGTCAGATCCGCTCTGGCCTCGTGCTGTGCACTCCAAAAACCGTATCGATCCATTTCGGGTACGTGAAAAATCCACCAATCGTGCCCTAACAGTATTGGTAGTTTGGTGGACAGCAGTGCAACGCACATAGTGATAATCAGTGGGATAACCGCCAAGCGTGTGAAGACCCCGAAAATGATCATCAAACCACACAGGATTTCAAATACTCCCACAAAGGGGCCGAAAAACTCCGGAAAGGGAATGCCGATTCTGGCAAAACGTCCGGCCCCGAGAATGTCGGCGAACAGCAGCTTCTGTAGCCCTTCTGGAAAGAAAACCGTCAGGCCAACTGCCAGGCGAATAAATATGGTGGCGCTGGCGCAAGCCGTGGCCTCGTATTTGTCGGAGAAAATAGGCTTCACGTTGTGTCCTTACCTGATTATACGCGCAGCTCAGAAACTGGCTGGGGTTATTCAAAAAAAAGAACGGACTCTGCTGGATGACAAACCATACAAGTTGACTTGGCCCTGTCAAACCCCGATCAAGCCTTGGCAAGGTGGTGGTGTTGCAAACTTTTTCAGTCTTGCGTGGCATGCGGCTGATTGTCTAAAACACAAAGGCTCTGTCACCATACGTTGACCCAAAGGCCTTCAGCACATGAAACCTTTCAGCGCGGCCCTTTTTTCAAAAGCTGATCGTATCTTCCACCATGGATGTTAAGCGCCAGATATTATGCCTGATAAAATTTTGATAAGTGCCTGCTTGCTGGGCGAACCTGTTCGATACAACGGCAGTGGCCTGAACCTGCAAAGCAGCATTCTTGCTGAATGGCAGGAAGCAGGCGTTCTGGTGCCTCTTTGCCCTGAGGTTGCTGCAGGTTTTCCGACACCTCGCCCTCCGGCAGAGATCGAAGAAGGCCGGTTAGGCACCGACGTT
Organism: Pseudovibrio sp. JCM 19062; assembly: GCA_001310715.1. Next base: position 22,448 of record BAXV01000025.1, on the reverse strand, counting down.
CTTGCAGGAAAAGGCCGCATCATTGAAGACACTGGACAGGATGTGACCGAGCAGTTTTGTCTTGGTGCGAGTCTGGCCGTGAAAACGGCACTTGATGCTGGTTGTCGTTTTGCGCTGCTGACTGATGGGAGCCCTTCTTGTGGCAGCACCTTCATCTACAGCGGTAATCATGACGGACAGAAACGTCCCGGCATGGGCGTGGTGGCTGCTGATCTTCGCAAGAATGGCATAGAGGTCTACGCCCAGCACCAGATTCAAGAATTGGCAGAGCGCTTGCGGTCCTAGGATCTGGGTAAGCGGTCAGAGCAGGCTTTAGGCGCTTTGGGTGCCGAGCAGTACAGCCTCATTCTGAATAATACTGGTCCCCAGCCGACAGAAACTAATTTACGTACTTCCAGATTTTTTGAGCGACATCCAACTCCGATAAGTCGGTATTATTGATGCGGAGGTAGTTCGGCTTTTCGATCTCCCCAATGTGTGAATTAAGGCGATATTTCTGTTCGTTTTCTAGCAACATTTTCTCGGACAACGCGATGTCACGTTTCGTAGGCTTGTGCTTCAATCTATTCGCGGTCCGATTTCTATTGAGCCTCTCATCGAGATCGGCCTCCAGCTCGATCCAATAAACCTCATGGCCTTTTTGTTCAAACTTGCTCGAAATGCTTTCAACATACTCGCGCTCACCTGCTTCTCCGAACGCCCAAACGTATGTAAAAATGTATCCAGCCTCACTGCTCTCGGAAAACGCCTCGAAGAATTCTTCTCGCAGTCTTTGAACCAATTTTCGGCCTTCGGGCGTGCCATAGCTGAAGAATGGTACAACCATTTCGATAGTTACGTGGTTGTGAAAGAGCTTGTAGCCCGAGAGCTTTTCCAGCTCCTGACCTATTGTCATTTTACCTACTGCAGGCGGCCCAATCAAAATAATCAACTTCATTTTGAAATCCTATACAGCCGTTCAAGATCACAATTTAACCTCGACTGAATTGAACCCCATTTGTTCTGCCATTAGCTAGCTTTATCTCAAGCGACGCCCGAACAACTCACAGTATTGGCCGATTGGGGTTTGGACCAGCAGTTTGCAGCAATCCATTCCGTCACCAGTTTGAAGTACTTTTTGCGCAATTCTTGCTGCTCTTTTGGGAGGCTGGCGACAAGGTCTGCTTTCAGATCAATCATGTTTTCTGTATTGCGATATTCTCGCTCGGCAACCGAAGCAAGCTTGGTATGGGTAGAGCCGTCCCAACCATGGTTCACCCTGAAACCGAACCTTGAAAGAGCGTCGTGCCACGTCGCATCCAGGTTCATCCAAGCTTCTTGTTCAAACACCCGCACATAGTGGTGAAAATCCGGAACCCGTTCATGGGTTGCGATTGTTTTGAGTTCTTCAGGAAAGCTGTCATGGATTGGCGTGCTTTCGTTGAAGTACGTGAACATGGTGATGATCTCCGCCTCATATCCGGCTGTGCGGAGCAAGTCTCTCAGCAAGATATGTTTCCCCGAGCACGATCCTACATTACTCGTATAGACAATCCTTGGGTCACGGTTCCCTGTCGACCGTATGGGATGTTGCGCACGTGGTGATAGAGCTGCGGAAGCGTTGCCAAGCTGTTCTCTGAAATCACCGTCTGCAAAAATTCTTTGTATTGCGCCACTTAGGTTCCACTACTCGCTGTTCAAAATAAGAGAGACCTAGTATTTTCCGAAAGTGGCCATAAGCAAAGCCTGCCCATCTGCATTTTTCGCTTAGTGGTGTTTTCCTCCCCTCTTTCCTCTTGGCAAGGTTCGCACCCATTCATTCGGCAGAGTGGCGGCGCACAAACCTGTATCCACCGCGTCAAACAGTGTTGGCAGGAGAATTTTAACTCTCCTTGATCAGCTTCTGATGGTGACCTTGAAAGACCTCTTCATGCGCAAATTAATCGTAGTTTCCACTGCCCTTCTGACCTGTTTTTGGGCCGTAGCGGCCTTTGCTGCCCCGCCAACCAGCTTTTCTCAGGCCAAGCGCCTGTTGGAGAAGCACATTTATCCGTCTGAAGAGTATCGCGAGAGCTTCTATTGTGGCTGCTCCTATAATGGAGAAAAGCAGGTGGATGCGGAGAGTTGCGGATACGAACCACGCAAGAATGCCAAACGGGGCCAGCGGATTGAGTGGGAACACGTTGTTCCAGCTTCACGGTTTGGCAAAACGCGGGCCTGCTGGACGGAAGGCGACGATGCCTGCACCACAAAGTCGGGCAAATCGTATAAGGCCGTCGGTGTTGTTCCAAGGTTGATCCGGAATTTAAACTTATGGAAGCTGATCTTCATAATCTGGTGCCCGCCGTTGGTGAGCTGAACGGCGACCGCTCCAACTATCGCATGGCCGTGATTTCCGGCGAAGACCGCACTTATGGTGCTTGTGACTTTGAAATTGACAGCAGCCGGAAGGTTGTTGAGCCCATGGCGGAAACCCGTGGGGACATTGCGCGGACCTATCTATACATGCAGTCCACCTATGGGATGCCGCTGACTGAAGCTGAGGTGGAGATGTTCACCCAGTGATGGTGGATGATCCTGTCTCTGAAGAAGAGCAGCTGCGAGATGCACGCATCCTGCAAGTTCAGGGGAACACCAACCCGCATGTCTCGGTAGCTTCTAAGTTAGCGCCACTGTTCCTTCCTACCGTCATAATTGCGGACCGACATACCTGCTGCACTCAGGTAGACTGCGATGACGGTGGGAGGGTCCTATGGCAGTTGAAACCGAGAATCTGAAATTTCTCGTTGGTCCGAAAACAGTCTTGATCATTTGCCGGATAATCCGCTGGATGATCTTGAGGGCGAGATCATCGGGTTTGTTGATGCTGCGGAGCGTTCGCTCGACATAGCAATTCAAGAAATAGACAATCAACGCATAGCCAACGCAATAATCAACGCAAGACGGCGCGGGGTGCGGGTGCGAGTGGTATCCGAGGCGGATTACTTGAGTGTTGATGAGCCTGCGACGATCCACACATAAGCGACCCCAATGTTGAGAATGAGGTCAACCGGCAGCTCCATGCGGCCATGCTACGCTCCAAGGTGTGGGTACGAACTGACTTTAACCCACGGATATTCCACCAGAAATTCATCATTCGCGATGGAAATGCGGTTTTGACTGGCTCCACGAACTTTACTGAAACCGGCACGCATCGCAATCTGAACCACATTCTCATTATCAAGAATGAAGAGGTGGCGGAGATCTTTGAGCGGGAATTCAGGGAGATTAAACGCGGGCGTTTTGGGCGATATAGCGTGGATGAGAACGAAGCGGAGAACACGCCCAAAGAGGTGGTTGTTGACGACATCCGCGTGAAAGTCTGCTTTGCTCCGGACCATGCGCCGGAGATGGAAGTTACCAAACAGATGACAAAAGCTAAGGAACGGGTGGATTTCGCGATCTTCACCTTCTCCAAAAGCTCCGGCATTGATGATGCCATGTTGCTGTTGATGGACGCGGGTCGTCGGGTTCGCGGTGCGCTGGATGCGCGGCAAGGCGGGCAGGATTGGGCGGCGACGCGGCCCCTTGCTGAAGCGGGCGCGGATTTGCATTTTGTGCGTGGGTCAAGCCGAATTGGCAAGCTGCACCATAAGCTTATGGTGATCGATGACAGTGTCATGATTGTTGGGAGCTTCAACTATACGGGGCCTGCGAACCGGTTTAACGACGAGAATATCGTTGTGCTGGGGGATTCGCTGGTGCCGACGGACAACCAGAAGCGCTTTGCTCTGGCGGCGCGGCAGGAGATTGACCGGATCATCAGTGACCACGGGGAGCCGATTGTTATCACCTAAATCTGTTCATGTATTTTGCTAAAGAGTGAATGTTTAGCTTTTGGTAACCATTCAGCTAGATTTGCCCCCTACACTCTTTGAATGGCGAATTCCTTAGATAGCGGTGCAGACTTACTCATCATCTGTAAACCAGATGTTGCCGCAGCAATTGAAGACTGGATTGATCACCTCGGGTCCGAACGGCGCCTTGCTGAACGGACGCTGGAAGCCTATGAACGCGATACGACTCAGTTCCTTCGTTTCCTGACCAGTTATGAAGGTGAGGCGGTTGCTCTGCGGCACCTAGAGTCCTTGAAACCAAAGGACTTTCGCGCATTTTTGGCAACCCGCAGGAGGGATGGCGCACAGACCCGAACGCTTGCGCGGGGGCTTGCTGGTATCCGCTCTTTCCTGTCATTTCTTGAAGAGCGCGGCGAGGTCAATGCAGCAGGGGCAGCAGCTGTGCGCACGCCGAGACTTCCCCGCACCCTGCCCAAGCCTATCCCCATTGAAGAGGCTAAAGCCATTGTCAGCACCGATCTGGCTTTTGAAGACACACCCTGGGTCGAAGCCAGAAATGCTGCTGTGTTTACATTACTTTACGGCTGCGGACTGCGTATATCCGAGGCATTGTCGCTGACGCCAGCAATTGCGCCGAAGACGGGAGATAAGTCCCTGAAAATTCGAGGGAAAGGCAATAAGGAACGTCTCGTTCCTGTGCTTCCTGTGGTGGTTGAAGCTATTGAATCCTACAAAGAGCAATGCCCGTTTCACCTCTCGGCAAACTCCCCTCTCTTCCGAGGCGTTCGCGGTGGAGCGTTGAACCCACGGATGATCCAGCTCGCGATGCAGAAAATCCGCAGTGCTCTCGGCCTGCCGGATACAGCCACACCACACGCTTTGCGACACTCTTTCGCAACGCATCTGCTGTCAGAAGGTGGAGATTTGCGCAGTATTCAGGAGCTTTTGGGACATGCGAGCCTCTCCACAACCCAGATCTACACTGAGGTGAACAGCGCTCAGTTGCTGGATGCTTACGACAAGGCCCACCGGCGGCGTTGAACGCCCTCACCTCCCGGAGATCGGCTTGATCTCACTCTGGAGATCCCCTAGATTTGAAGTTGTGAAACGGGGTGCTCGACACGTGTGTTGTGGCTGAGATTATACTCGATGAACCTGATCTGGATAATTCCAGCGAAGGGAGCACTCACACCGTGTTGGGGGGATAACTTTTCTGGCGGTTTGCCAAGGTCCTGACACCTGCTCTCTTTCGCACAACAAGACCGAGGATAAACATGGGTCGTGCCGAAAGCGCTTGCGCAATTCTTGCAGCCATTCGAGAAAACAGTCCGCTCGTCCATAACATGACGAATATCGTGGTGGCGAACACCACGGCCAATGCTCTTCTGGCCATTGGCTCCTCCCCTGCCATGGTGGACGGCCCAGAGGAAGCCCCTGAACTTGCAAGTGTTGCAGGTGCATTGGTCGTCAACGTTGGCACAGTTACGCCTGTTCAGGCAGAGGCGATGAAGTTGGCGACTGCGGCGGCTCACAAAGCGGGTCGTCCTTGGGCGCTCGATCCGGTTGCAGTTGGTGCACTGACCTTCCGCACGAAACTTGCTGCGGAGTTGCTGGAGAACAAGCCTAGCGTAATTCGCGGCAATGCCTCTGAAATTCTGGCACTTGCTGGCCAAGGTGGAGGCGGCAAAGGTGTTGATACTACTGATAGTTCCGAGGCCGCGCTGGCAGGTGCCATGGAGCTTGCAAAGCAGACTGGTGCTGTGGTTGTGGTTTCTGGTCCGGTTGATTTCATCACGGACGGTGAACGCACAGCTGGAGTTTCCAACGGCGATGAAATGATGCCTTACGTAACCGGGCTTGGGTGTACGGCAACGGCGTTGATCGGTGCAACGCTGGCTGTGTGTGATGACCCATTTTATGCAGCAATCCACGCGATGGTTTATCTGGGTGTGGTTGGTGAGATTGCGGCGAAAACCACCGCAGGACCAGCGAGTTTGCAACTAGATATTATCAACGGGCTGTATCATCTGAATGACGACATTATTAAAACGACAGCTCGGGTTGAGATGCATGAAGCCGTTGCTTGATCTTTCCGTTTATCTGGTGCTGGGGCCGCAGGATTGCCCCGGCCAGAACCCCGTTGACATCGCAGTGGCAGCAGCTCAGAACGGCGCAACTCTCGTTCAGCTACGTGACAAAACCGGCAGCACGCGTACGCAAATTGAACTGGCCGAACAGCTCATGCAAGCGCTTAGGCCGCTCAATGTGCCGCTGATCATCAATGATCGTGTGGATGTGGCACTAGCCGTTGATGCAGATGGTGTTCATGTTGGTCAGGACGATATGTGTGCCTCGAAGACTCGGCAGCTTATTGGCCCCGAGAAACTACTTGGGCTTTCTGTGAGCACTCAGCATGAGCTGGCCGCTGCGGATATTGCTGCCTGTGATTACCTTGGTATCGGGGCGTGTTTTCCGACGAACAGCAAGGACGATGCGGCTGAAATGGGTATACAGAGTTTTACAGGTCTAACAGCCCAGTCCAGATTGCCAGTGGTTGGAATTGGTGGAATTTCGCTTGCCAATGCGGATCAGGTGATCAAAGCTGGGGCAGATGGCGTTGCCGTGATTTCAGCAATCTGCGGGGCATCCAGCCATCTGCGGCGACACGCAAGCTTCGGGAAATCGTAAAAAGCGCAAAAGCCCTAAGATGATAGGATAAACACGCATTTACTCCTCACAGAGCCCAACTACATTGATATATGAGAGAGCCAGACGGGGGAGCTCTTGGTCATGAAGCTTAAACAAGCAACATTCATCTGCATGTGCGTTTACATGTTTGCCTTTCTTATTTCCGCAGCTCAGGCTCAATCTTACTGCGAGGTCCGGAAAGCAGAAATGATGGAGCTGGGCATTTGGGAAAACCCACAGGCCCAACTGAAAGACCTGTCCAGACTTGAAATTGAGGGCGACTGCGTAGAGGGACGCTTGTTTGTGCGCGCGCGTGCTTTCACCAGCTGCTCTCCGCGAGATTGCAAATGGGGATGGCTGACGGGCAGCAGGGCTTTTCTGGAGCTTTGACGTTCAGGTTCAGCGGCTTCTTCAAAGCCAAGCAAGTGGAAGTTCGCCCGATCGGAGAGCGCATTCAGGCTTATGTTCGCACCGAGAACCATGACCCGACAATTTCCGACATAACCCGCAGTTATCTTCTGGTTCGTGAATAGAAAAAAAGCCGCCTCAGTCTCCTGAAGCGGCTTTATTTTCATCCAAAGATTTTCAGATTACATATGAATTGGCTTGGCGAATGTCGCATGGCAGCTTCTTTAACTGCTTCGGACATGGTTGGGTGTGCGTGACAGGTGCGACCCAGGTCCTCAGAGGAACCGCCAAATTCCATCAGAACGCATGCTTCGTGGATCATCTCGCCAGCGCCGAAGCCAACGATGTGAACGCCAAGAACGCGATCTGTTTCCGCATCAGCAAGAACCTTCACAAAGCCTTCGGTGTGCAGCATTGCTTTTGCACGACCGTTTGCGGAGAACGGGAACTTGCCAGACTTGTACTTGATGCCAGCAGCTTTCAGCTCTTCCTCGGTCTTACCAACGCTGGCAACCTCTGGGGAGGTATAAACAACGCCCGGGATGACGTCATAGTTTACGTGGCCAGCCTGACCGGAAAGCATTTCTGCAAGGGCAACACCTTCATCTTCTGCTTTGTGCGCAAGCATTGGGCCTGCGATCACATCACCGATAGCAAAGATGCCGTCGACGTTGGTTTTGTAGTGGTTGTCTGTCTTCACGCGGCCACGGTCGTCCAATTCAACGCCAGCTTCTGCGAGGCCGAGACCTTCAGTATAAGGACGGCGACCGATTGCAACGAGAACCACGTCTGCATCAAGCGTTTCGGCTGCTGCTTCGCCTGCGGCAGGCTCAACGGTGACTTCCAGAGCACGGCCTTTTTTTCTGAACGGCAGTGACCTTGGAGGACAGCTTGAACTTGAGACCCTGCTTCTTCAACATGCGCAGGAACTGCTTGGAAACGTCCGCGTCCATTGGGCCGAGGATCTTGTCCATGAACTCAACGACGGTCACTTCAGAACCGAGGCGTGCGTAAACGGAGCCCAGCTCAAGGCCGATCACGCCAGCACCAACAACGGTCAGGCGGTTCGGCACTTTGTCCAGTGACAGTGCACCGGTTGAGGACACAATGGTCTTTTCGTCGATCTCGATACCTGGCAGCGGCATCACGTCAGAACCTGTTGCGATAACAATGTTCTTGGTTTCAACGATGGAGGTGGAGCCGTCTTCGGCTTTCACTTCTACCTGGCCCTTTGCCAGCACGCGACCAACGCCGGTGTGAACGTCAATCTTGTTCTTTTTGAACAGGTAATCGATGCCGGTCACATTGCCGTCGATTGTTTTGTCTTTGTGCGCCAGCATTGCCTTCCAGTCCACTTTAGGCTTGGAAGTTTTAATACCGAGGGTTTCAAAGTTGTGGTTGGCTTCCTCGAACATTTCGGAGGCATGCAACAGAGCTTTGGATGGAATACAACCGATGTTCAGGCAGGTTCCACCGTGGGTTTTGCGCTTCTCAACTACTGCGACTTTCATGCCGAGCTGAGCTGCTTTGATTGCACAAACATAGCCACCAGGGCCGGTTCCGATGACGACGAGATCGTAGGACATTTGCTAATCCCTGTAAGTAGTCGGGAGAAGGCTGCGACAGAGAACAGGTGCGCCAATCTCCAGCAAAAACAAATGTGCCCGGCCAGTGCCGGGCACGTTTTCTATTAGAGGTCCAGAACCAGACGCTGTGGATCTTCGAGGCTCTCTTTGACGCGAACCAGGAAGGTCACTGCCTCTTTGCCATCAACGATGCGGTGATCGTAGGACAGAGCCAGGTACATCATCGGACGGATTTCCACCTGACCGTTGATTGCAACCGGACGCTCCTGAATTTTGTGCATGCCGAGAATACCGGACTGCGGTGCGTTCAGGATTGGAGAGGACATAAGGGAACCGTAAACACCACCGTTGGAGATGGTGAAGGTGCCGCCCTGCATGTCTGCCATGGAAAGCTTGCCGTCACGGCCCTTACGACCGAGGCTGCCGATTTCCTTTTCGATATCAGCAATGGACATCTGGTCTGCATCACGAACCACAGGAACAACGAGGCCCTTCGGTGTGCCAACAGCAACGCCGATGTGTGCGTAGTTCTTGTAGATGATGTCTGTGCCATCGATCTCAGCGTTTACAGCCGGGATTTCTTTCAGAGCGTGGGTCACCGCTTTGGTGAAGAAACCCATGAAGCCGAGCTTTACGCCGTGCTTCTTCTCGAAGATATCCTTGTACTGCTTGCGCAGGTCCATGATCGGCTTCATGTCCACTTCGTTGTAAGTGGTCAGCATAGCCGCAGAGTTCTGTGCATCTTTCAGGCGGCGCGCGATGGTCTGGCGCAGCTTGGTCATGCGAACACGTTCTTCACGAACTTCATCGGTTGGAGCTGATGGAGCACGAACAGCAACAGGAGCCGGAGCTGCTGCAGGAGCTGCAGTTGCGCCAGCAGCAACAGCTGCGAGAACATCACCTTTAAGGACCTGACCGCGCTTGCCGGAACCAGCAACCTGATCCGCGGAGAGGCCTTTTTCAGCCATCATCTTTGCAGCAGATGGTGCAGCTGGCATGCCAGAACCGGATACTGCCGGAGCAGGTGCAGCAGCAGCTGGGGCCGGAGCGGCAACAGCTGCGCCGTCGCCTTTAGCGATTTTGCAGAGCAGATTGCCCGGCTCAACAGTTGCGCCAGTTGCCTGAGCGATCTCAACCACGGTGCCAGCAACAGGGCTTGGTACTTCCTGAGCAGCTTTGTCTGTTTCCAGCTCAACGAGAATGTCGTCAGCTTTAACAACATCGCCAACTTTCACGGACCATTCGCCAACTTCAGCTTCGGTCACGCTTTCGCCAGCGTGTGGTACCAGAACTTCAACCGTTTCAGCAGCGGCAGCAGGAGCTGCTTTTGCGGCAGGAGCAGCTTCGGCAGCAGGAGCGGACGCAGCACCAGCTGCGCCTTCCAAGATTGAGCCAAGAAGGGTGCCAACTTCAACGGTATCGCCTTCTTTTACATCAATGCTGTCGAGTTTACCGGAAACAGGAGCAGGCACTTCAACAGTTACCTTGTCTGTTTCCAGCTCAACCAGTGGCTCATCTGCATTCACCGCATCGCCCGGTTTTTTTGAACCATTGAGCGATTGTTGCCTCGGTTACGGATTCACCCAGAGTGGGCACTCGAATTTCCGTCGCCATTGTTTCTATCTCTTTTCGTTTCAGGGCCCCTAAAAGGCCTGTCGGACTTACCTGATTACGATGTACTTACTCGGCGAATGCATCGTCGAGGAAAGCTTGTAGCTGAGCCAAGTGCTTTGACATCAAGCCGGTTGCTGTTGCTGCAGCTGGCGGACGACCAACGTAACGTGGGCGATGCACTTTTGCATTCACATGCTCCAGAACCCATTCAATGTACTGTTGAATGAAGAACCAGGAGCCCATGTTCTTTGGCTCTTCCTGACACCAGACTACATCTGCATTCGGGAAGCGCGCCATCTCTACACACAGTGACTTGGTCGGGAATGGGTAGAGCTGCTCAACGCGAAGAATGTAAACATCATTGATCTTACGCTTCTCGCGCTCTTCGAGCAGATCGTAGTAGACCTTACCTGTACACAGAACCACGCGACGGATTTTGTCATCCTTCTTCAGCTCAACAGTTGAACCCGGGTTCGTTTGAGCATCATCATGAAGAAGACGGTGGAAGCTTGAATCTGCACCGAAGTCTTCCAGTGTGGAAACTGCACGCTTATGGCGCAGCAGAGACTTAGGTGTCATCAGAACGAGTGGCTTACGAATATCACGCTTCAACTGACGGCGCAGAATGTGGAAGTAGTTTGCCGGCGTCGTACAGTTCGCCACTTGCATGTTGTCTTCCGCAGCCATCTGCAAGAAACGCTCAAGGCGCGCAGAGGAGTGCTCCGGACCCTGACCTTCATAGCCGTGAGGCAACAGGCAGACCAGACCGGACATACGCAGCCATTTGCGTTCGCCGGATGAGATGAACTGGTCGAACAGCACCTGCGCACCGTTTGCGAAGTCACCGAACTGTGCTTCCCACATGGTCAGCGCATTTGGTTCTGTCAGGGAGTAACCGTATTCAAAGCCCAACACTGCTTCTTCAGAGAGCATGGAGTTGATGACTTCGTAGCGGCCCTGCTTTTCACCAACATGGTTCAGCGGAATGTAGCGGTTCTCGTCTTCCTGATCGTACAGAACAGAATGACGTTGCGAGAAGGTACCGCGCTCACAGTCCTGACCGGACAAGCGAACGGAATGGCCTTCCTGTAGGAGGGAGCCGAATGCCAACGCTTCGCCCATCGCCCAATCGATACCTTGGCCGGTTTCGATCATTTTAGCGCGGTTGGCCATGAAACGGCGGATGGTGCGGTGTGCGTTGAAGTCGTCAGGAACGGAGGACAACCGCTCACCAAGATCCTTCAGCTCGTCATCAGGAATACCGGTTGAACCGCGACGTGGCTCATCGGCGTCCTTCGCTACCTTCATCTTGGCCCAACGACCGTCCAGCCAGTCAGCCTTGTTTGGCTTATAGACAGCGCCAGTTTCGAATTCGCGGTCAAGATGGGCGCGCCAGTCAGCTTTTGCCTTATCCACTTCTTCTGCGGACATCAGGCCTTCCTTGACCAGCTTGTCTGCGTAGATCTGAAGCGTTGTCGCGTGCTTGCGGATCTTGCGGTACATGATTGGCTGCGTGAACGCAGGCTCGTCGCCTTCGTTGTGGCCGAAGCGGCGGTAACAGATCATGTCGATCACAACCGGACGACCGAACTGCTGGCGGTATTCAATTGCAATCTTCGCAGCGTAGGTCACGGCTTCCGGATCGTCGCCGTTTACGTGGAAGATTGGCGCTTCAATCATTTTCGCCACATCAGACGGATATGGAGAAGAGCGTGAGAAGCGCGGATTGGTGGTAAAGCCAATCTGGTTGTTGATGATGAAGTGGATCGAGCCACCTGTCCGGTGACCGCGCAGTGCGGACATGCCGAAACATTCTGCAACAACACCCTGACCTGCAAACGCAGCATCGCCGTGCAGAAGCAGCGGAAGAACGTTGTCACGTTCGATTTCCGTTGTTTCTTTCCACTCTGACAGCTGGTCCTGCTTTGCACGCACCTTACCCAGTACAACCGGATTTACGATCTCAAGGTGAGATGGGTTAGCCGTCAGTGACAGGTGAACGTTGTTGTCATCGAAGGAGCGGTCAGACGATGCACCGAGGTGGTACTTCACATCACCGGAGCCTTCCACGTCGTCTGGCGCGTATGAGCCGCCTTTGAACTCGTGGAAGATTGCGCGGTGTGGTTTGCCCATCACCTGCGACAGAACGTTCAGGCGGCCACGGTGTGCCATGCCCAGAACGATCTCTTGCACGCCAAGAGCACCACCACGTTTGATGATCTGCTCAAGCGCAGGGATCAGTGCTTCACCACCGTCCAGACCAAAACGCTTGGTGCCGGTGTATTTTACATCAAGGAATTTCTCGAAGCCTTCTGCCTCAACCAGCTTGTTGAGGATCGCCTTCTTACCTTCCGGAGTAAATGCAACATGCTTGTCCGGACCTTCGATGCGCTCCTGAAGCCATGCCTTTGAAGCAGGATCAGAGATGTGCATGAACTCAACACCAAGGGTGGAGCAATAGGTCCGTTTCAGAATGTCCAGCATCTCGCGGATGGTGGCAAATTCCATGCCCAGAACGTTGTCCAGGAAGATTCTGCGGTCCCAGTCCCCTTCAGAGAAGCCATAGGTCGCGGGATGCAACTCTTCATGGTCACCAGGAACAGCGAGGCGGAGGGGGTCAAGATCGGCATGCAAGTGACCGCGCATACGGTAAGCGCGGATCATCATGATAGCGCGGACACTATCACGGGTTGCCTGCAGAACCTGATCTTCGGTTAGCTCGACACCACTTTTTTTTGGCTGCAGACTTGATCTTCTTGCTGACTTCTTTCTCAGCAGGCCAGTCGCCATCAAGGCAGAAACCAGTTCACCGTTTGCGGGAACCGGCCAGTCAGAACGTTTCCAGGTCGCTCCACGAGCTTCCTTGATTACATCCTCTGGATTGTCCTGAAGCGAAGAAAAGAATTCTTTCCACTCGGGGTCGAGTGAATTCGGATTTTCCTGATATTGAGCATAGAGTTCCTCAATATAAGGAGCGTTGGCGCCGTATAGGAACGACGTCAGCGCGAATACATTGTTCGCGTCCTGCCGAGCCATCGTTTTTAAGCGGACTTTTGGTCCGCCCTACTTTCTTTGGGCGGGTGCTTTACACCGCATACCCTTGGGTCCCGCGACTGACAGCAAGTCTGGGGACTTACTGCCTGTTCAAGACTGCCGGTGAAAACGATTCACCGACAGTCGATCTAGTATGCCCCCAAATAGTGTAGGAGGCGTAAGCATTATGCGCCTTGTTTCAATTCTTCCAGAAGAGCAACAAGTGTCTTGCCGAGCTTAGCAGGGGATGGAGATACACGGATACCCGCGTCTTCCATTGCTGCAATCTTGTCTTCAGCTCCGCCTTTACCGCCGGAGATCACAGCACCTGCGTGACCCATGGTGCGGCCTGGAGGCGCTGTACGGCCTGCAATGAAGCCAACCATTGGCTTTTTGCGACCCTTTGCAGCCTGCTCTTTGAGCCATTCAGCAGCTTCTTCTTCTGCAGAGCCACCGATCTCACCGATCATGATGATGGATTCAGTTTCTGGATCATCCAGGAACAGGTCCAGCATATCGATGAACTCAGTACCTTCACAGGGTCACCACCAATACCAACAGCAGTGGTCTGGCCGAGGCCTTCCTGAGAGGTCTGGAACACGGCTTCATAGGTCAGCGTACCAGAGCGGGACACGATACCAACATTACCCTTTTTGAAGATGGAACCCGGCATGATGCCGATTTTACATTCTTCAGGGGTCAGAACGCCTGGGCAGTTCGGGCCAAGCAGACGGCTGTTGGAATTATCGAGGCGCGCTTTCACCTTCACCATGTCTGCAACCGGGATGCCCTCGGTGATACAAACGATGAGCGGGATTTCTGCGTCGATCGCTTCGATGATTGCAGCTGCTGCACCTGCTGGTGGAACATAAACTACAGAAGCGTTTGCACCGGTTTCCGCTTTTGCTTCTTTCACAGAAGCGAAGATTGGAAGTTCTGCTGCACCTTCAATGCCGCTGGACCAGGTTTCGCCGCCCTTTTTAGGGTGCACGCCAGCAACCATCTTGGTGCCGTAGTATGCGAGTGCCTGTTCAGTGTGGAAGGTACCGGTTTTACCGGTCAGACCCTGCACGATGACTTTGGTGTTTTTATCTACGAGGATGGACATTATGCGACCTCCTTCACAGCAGCTACGATTTTCTGAGCTGCGTCGTCGAGATCGTCAGCAGGAATTACGTTCATGCCGCTCTCGTTGATGATCTGTTTGCCAAGCTCAACGTTGGTGCCTTCGAGACGCACAACGAGTGGAACCTGCAGGCCAACTTCTTTAACAGCAGCCAGCACGCCTTCTGCGATAACGTCACAGCGCATGATGCCGCCGAAGATGTTGACGAGAATGCCCTGTACGTTTGGATCGGACGTGATGATCTTGAACGCAGAGGTTACTTTCTCTTTGGTAGCGCCGCCGCCAACGTCGAGGAAGTTTGCAGGCTCAGCACCGTAGAGCTTGATGATGTCCATGGTCGCCATTGCCAGACCAGCACCGTTCACCATGCAGCCGATGTTACCGTCGAGAGCAACGTAAGCGAGGTCGTGCTTGGAAGCTTCGATCTCTTTTTCGTCTTCTTCGGTTTTATCGCGCAGAGCAACAATGTCTTCATGGCGGAACAGTGCGTTGCCGTCGAAGGATACTTTTGCATCCAGAACGCGCAGACGACCGTTTTCCATGACGATCAGCGGGTTGATTTCGAGAAGCGCCATATCCTTTTCTACAAATGCTTTGTAGAGGATCGGGAACAGCTTCATGCCGTCTTCGCGTGCTTCACCTTCGAGCTTGAGGGTGTCACAAAGCGTAGCAGCTTTTTCTTCGGTCACGCCTTCCAATGAGTTGATTGGCAGGGTGAGGATCTTTTCAGGAGTTGCGTGAGCAACTTCTTCGATGTCCATGCCGCCTTCAGTGGATGCTACGAAAGCAACCTGACCACAGGTGCGGTCTACCAGAAGGGAGAGGTACAATTCGCGGTCGATGTCTGCGCCGTCTTCGATGTAGAGACGGTTTACAACTTTACCTGCGTCACCGGTCTGTGCGGTGACCAAGGTGTTGCCCAACATGTCTTTCGCGTTGGCTTCAACTTCGTCCTTGGTGAAGGAGAGGCGAACGCCGCCCTTTGCATCAGGGCCAAGTTCCTTGAACTTACCTTTACCACGGCCACCAGCGTGGATCTGAGACTTCACAACCCAAAGCGGGCCAGGAAGTTTATCTGCCGCAGCCTTTGCTTCGTCTGCGGAGAAAATTGCAACACCTTCAGCAACCGGTGCGCCGTATTCTTTCAGGACTGCTTTAGCCTGATACTCATGAATGTTCATCTGCACTTCCCAATATAAGGGCCCTGCCGGAGCAGGAAGCTAGGCTGGCAATGCTTCGTACTGCCAGCCTTTTCAGATCAAAGCTTGCCTGACTTATGCCAGAGCAGGCTGGATTTTCTTACAAGCGTCAACGAGACCGTTTACAGACGAAACGGACTTGTTGAACATGGCTTTTTCATCGCTATTGAGATCAATCTCAATGATGCGCTCAATGCCGTTTGCACCGATAACGGTTGGCACGCCAACGTACATGTCTTTCAGACCGTACTGACCGTCCAGATGCGCAGCACATGGAAGAACGCGCTTCTTGTCTCTCAGGTAGCTTTCAGCCATCTGAATTGCAGAAGCAGCTGGTGCGTAGAACGCAGAACCGGTTTTCAGCAGACCAACGATCTCGGCACCACCATCACGGGTACGCTGTACGATTTCTTCCAGACGGTCTGCAGTGAGCCAGCCCATCTTAACCAGATCGGTCAGCGGTACCCCTGCAACGGTGGAGTAACGTGTCAGCGGAACCATGGTGTCGCCGTGACCGCCAAGAACGAATGCGGTTACGTCTTCTACGGATACGTTGAATTCTTCAGCGAGGAAGTAGCGGAAGCGAGCGCTATCGAGAACGCCAGCCATGCCAACAACTTTGTTTGCAGGTAGGCCAGAGAACTTCTGCAGAGCCCAAACCATCGCGTCGAGCGGGTTGGTGATGCAGATTACGAATGCGTCTGGAGCGTACTTCTTAATACCAGCACCAACCTGCTCCATAACCTTCAGGTTAATTTCAAGCAGATCATCACGCTCATGCCAGGCTTACGAGGAACACCTGCAGTCACGATGACGACATCAGAACCAGCGATGCCTTCATATGTGTTGGTGCCAGACAGACCTGCATCAAAGCCATCAACCGGAGAAGATTCTGCCAAGTCCAGAGCTTTGCCCTGAGGCATACCTTCTGCGATATCGAACAGAACGATATCACCCAGTTCTTTCAGACCAGCAAGGTGTGCAAGTGTGCCACCAATCTGACCAGATCCAATCAAAGCAATCTTGTTGCGCGCCATGAGGAGCTCCCCTTTACGTAACATAGAACCATGATATATGGTGCCTATTTGTCGCAGTGGGTAGCGGTTTTGACGCATGTGCGCAAGCCAAATGAAGCACACATGCGCGTTATTTTCCCTAAAATGCCATTTTTTTTAGCTGTTTGGATAAGCTCTCAATACGTCATTTGTGAAAAAATTTAATTTTTTTTCAGTTTTGGGCATTCGACTCGGCCATCAAGTAATCTTCCGAGCGCATTTCGATCAACCGCGATGCAGTCCGATCAAACTCAAATGCCTCCGTTCCGGATGACGCGATGTACAGTTCCTGCGGCTCTGCAGCAGCCTGAATCACCAACCGCACGTGATTGTCGTAGAGCGTATCGATCAGATTGATAAACCGCTTTGCTTCATTACGGCGCCTGTAGTCCAGCGTTGGTACACCCTCGAGGAAAACTGTGTTGAAAGCATGTGCAATACGTAGGTAATCGGAGGAGCCCAGAGGCGTGCAACACAATTCCTGAAATGTGAACCACGCAATCGCACTGCAAGTACGGCTTACAGGGATTTTCCGGCCTTTATTTTCCAATTCAACGAGGTGGCACTGAAGGCCATAAGTCATGCTGGACCAGAGCTTCTCCATTTGCTGAAGGCTTTCAGCATCTGCTGGCACGAGATAGGTATCTGAGCCCGAGAGCTTCTCTAGCCGATAATCAGTGGGTGCATCCAGGTGCAGAACGTTCATTCGCTCACTCAAGGAACGGATGAATGGAAGAATATGATTTCTATTCAGTCCGTTCTTATAAAGCTCATCCGGCACCACATTTGAGGTGCACACGAGGATAACACCAGCCTCAAATAGCTTGCCAAAAAGGCGTCCAAGCAGCATGGCATCTGCAATGTCGGTAACGGTGAATTCGTCAAAGCAGAGAAGTCGCGTTTTACTGGCAATCTCTTCGGCAATCGGGATGATCGGATCGCGGTCCTTGATCGCCCCTGCACTGATCTGTTTGCGAACCATGAAGATCCGATCATGGATCTCCTCCATAAATTCATGGAAATGAGAGCGGTGTTTCTTTGGCTCGGGGCTCAGGTCATAGAACAGGTCCATGAGCATGGTTTTTCCGCGACCTACGGAGCCCCAGACATACAGGCCCTTGATATCCTCGGGCTCGTCTTTGTTCTTGTGAAACAGGCGCCCCAGCAGCCCCTTCTTCTCTTCCGGCTTTCGCTTTGCCATTTGCTCAGTCAAAGCATCCAGAGATTTTGCCACCTGAATCTGCGCAGGATCTGCTTCCAGATCGCCACGCGCGACCATTGCTTCGTAGTTGGCAAGGACGGTTGTTAGGTTAGACGTATTCTCAAGCACGGGGCGCACATTCCTTAAGCTGAATTTTGGCGGGCAACTCACCAGATCTGATAGGCATATTTGCCCATGGCATAAAGGAGAGAACTACCCAGACGCAAGTACAATAGCTTATTCGTAAAGCCTATGCGTCATATCAGGTCAAAATCTACGCGCTCTTGATCAAACACAAAAACCGCTGCACTCAGTTAGAGCGCAACGCCTTGAAACCTATAGGATCATCAAATGATGATTAGCGAGCGACGTTGATTGGAGCGCCGTTCGTTGTCTGGCCGGAGAAGTTGGTTCCGCTACCAGAAAGGGTCGCAACATTTCCGCCGCCAGCGTCTTTCAACTCGACCTGATTGCCATTCAGATTCCAAGCGGAGATCTGAGAGAGAGTTGCGTCGCTACAGCCGCGGGTGTTCGCGCGGTAGCCGCCACTCCATTGGGTCAGCGTCATGAAGAGCTACAGTTGTCGCCGCCAGAAGAGACGCTCCAGCCACCAAGCAAGTCAGTACGCCCAAGAGAGCCGCCTGTTGCGTTCACGTCTGGAGCAGGAGGAGCGGATACAACCCGCGAGTTAGCGTTTGCATCCTGACCATCAACCAGAATCTGACCCTCAGAGCCTGGCTGACCAGGTATTGGAGAAAGAGTCTGACCCGCGATTGGTGAGATCGGGGAAGCAGGCAACGGAGAGACGTAGCTACGGGTATACGTCGTCCGTTGGCACGCTATTGTGAAGAGTGCAACTACAGAAACAAATGCAATCGTCGTACTACGATTCATAGTGGTGTCATCCCAGCCTTGTGAATAAGGCGTATTAACCATAAAGACCTTAAGAAACTGCCCCCAAAAGAAGGCAGGTGGAAGGTTTACCACTCAAAAAAAATTAAGTTTCCCACGAAAACTCATGTTTCCATGGATAAATATGCTAAAATTTAGCAATCCCTGACAAAGCATTGGCGCTGAAAACTTTAGCAAGCTGCACGCCAATTCAGAGAATCACTTGAAAAAAATCTTCGAGGAGAGCGCCAAGTCTATAGATTCTCTGATCTTATGGAAGGCATCCGTCGCTTCTTTTATGTTTTGAGGCCTGGTTTCATCTAGCCAGATGTCCCAGTTCATCTTCATCGGACTGCCGGGCCATACTGGTTGCTTGTCGAGAAGCACACTTTTCTGAAGGCTTACTATGTAATCCGGTTGAGGTGCTTGTGGGAGAGCAAAAATCGACCAGGATTTGGGATGAAGCCCCCCCTCCTCCATTCCATGGGCAAAAAGAACCTTTTTTTGTGAGAGAAACCATCTCATCACGCGGCATAGGCCCGCCGGAGAAGGCCCGCAGCCCACCCAATGCGGTTTGATTGAAATAGGCTTCTGCCGCCAAACTCAGAAATGAATTATCTACGCAAACAAACAGTACATTCGCCTTAATCATAGGCACGCCTCCATTGGAGCGCAGGACAAGGTCCAATCATTTGGTGTCACGCGGTTCTTGCACTTCATAGTGCTCTTTTTCTTCGGTTCGATGACACTCAAACGGTGCGCTGCAAATAATTGCGGTGGTTTGGGAATGAGCAACGCCCAAATGCAGAATAAACTGCACTGGCGAAGTCAGATCTAAGTGAACTCAATTCACTTTCCAGCTGATCGCTGTATAAAGACCCGGATTTTTCTGATTTTATTTGGAGCATACACAATGTCGTTTCCTCTCTGGACAATACTGATTGCCGGCCTGATGCCATGGCTATCCGTCCTTCCTGCCAAATTTTCTCGTGACTTCAACAATTCAAACCCAAGAGATCCAAAGTATTGGAAAGAGGGATTTCGCTTGCGCGCGCGCTCCGCTGAGGTGAATGGCCTCGAAGCTTTTCCTCTTTACGCTGTGTCTGTTCTCATCGCTCTTGCTTATGGCGGTGATCCTGACTGGATCGAAAGACTGTGCGGCCTGTTCATCGCAATGCGCTTGCTGTTCATCGCTTGCTACTGGCTTGATCGCGCCTCTCTGCGGTCCACTGTCTGGTTCATCGGGTTGATTTGTACGGTTGCGCTGTTCACGTCACCGGCGTGGTCATAACAGTATGCGCTGGAGGCTATAATCCCCGCGATTTCAAGGTATTGTGAGAAAGGTTAAGACCTTTCTCACGCAAACTGGCGCAGTTCCGCGATTTCTGCGGCTCTGTTGGCGACAGAAGTAAACAAAAGCTCTTGTGAGCCCCTTAGTTTTTGGGGTGCACCGCCCACTTGAGGAAAAACCTGTCCGCTTGTGCGGCGGTCTCTTTAGTGAATGACCTGCGGCGACGGGCGAGCAGCGCAGGGCCAGCTTCCAGCTCCGAGAGGATCAAATCGTTGATGGCACCTGCCGGGCGCACAACGTCCTTGATCATTCCAGCTTCGCTTCGCTCTACCAACTCTTCAATCTCACCACGCAGAACCGGACGAATGAACGTTGCCTCAGCAATCTCTGTCAGGCTAGAGGGTGGAATGCCTGATAGCGGTTCTGGTTATACCAGCGCAGCACCAGCGACGACCGGATGAGATCATAGAGACGCTCAGGTACGATCTCGCTGAGCGCTGCTCCGTCAAATCTGTGTTTCTGACGTTCCAGTCGGTTGTAATGATAGAGGGCGAAGCGGATTGGGTCGCAATGCTCAAGGGCGAAGGAAATCAAAGATTTCGGAAATTCTTCATAACCTGCATACGGGTCTTTCAACTGAACCCAGTCGAGTGGCTCAGGGTTGCCTTTTAGAAGAGCAATGAGGGTCTTCTTCAAATCCCAGCCTGACACGTTTGCGGGGACGGTGACATCAACCTCTACCGTTTCATCTGCTGGAAAAAGGGAGAGGTAGTACTCGATTGACCGGATGTAGATGAACCGGCAGTTGGCGTAGTAGGCCTCAGTCTTTTTGTTCAGGTATAGGTGCGAAAGATCGCCCGCGTGCAGAACACGCAGGTTGCTCTGTTTTTCCAAATCACGAAAGCTTTTTTCCAGCTCCAGAAAAACAGAGGAATTATCTGAACCAACTTGTGAAGGTGCACCGACCAAAATTGTCTAACCTGAAATCTAAGAGGCTTCTCCTCGTTGCACTTACCCTTGAACGCAATTCAGGGCAAGTGCACTCGAGCAGTTTGCTCTCCAAGCCTTAGGAAAACAGGGAGGTCCTGTGAAGATGCGCGGTGCCTTACTTCGCTTCCTCGGAAAGAGCATCAAATGCGCTCAGCGCTTCTGCTGCATACATTAGGGAAGGGCCACCGCCCATATAAACAGCAACACCAAGTGCTTCATTTACTTCTTCGCGTGTCGCTCCATACTTAATGCAGGCTTTTGCGTGATAGCCCAGGCAGGCATCGCAGCGTGCAGCGACGCCGATCGAGAGTGCAATTAGTTCTTTAGTTTTTGCATCCAGAGCGCCAGCTCCAATCGCATTTTTTGCGACCTCGCCGAACCCCTTCATGACGCCAGAAATGCCTGGCGAAGTTCAGCGAGGCGACCGTCGGTTTGTTTCAGGAATTCTTGCCAGTTTTCTACAGCCATGCTTCAGCTCCTTTTATATTAGTTATTACTAATGATAACATTGCACCAAGGTCCAACAATGACAAAAGTCAAAAGCAATGCGCTAAGCGCATTAAGATTATTGGTGTTTCTACCTAATTGGCTTGTTAATGTGACGGGAGGCCCATTGCATTTTCTACTCAGCTATGATTACTGAATAAACTTCTATTTTTTTCAGCAACAGGAACTAAAATGTTCATCGCAGAAATCCTAACGGCAAAGGGCCGTGCGGCTGACCTACTCAGCGCCGCCCGAGATGCTTTCCTGTCCCAAGGTTACAAAAAGACCTCGGTCAGCGAGATTGCGGATGCCTCAGGGATTTCCATGGCGCACATCTATAACTTTTACCCAAGCAAGCTAGACCTTGTTTGCGCCGTTGTTGCGGCAGAAGTTGCGAAACTGGTAGCACGCCTTGAAACGGCGACTGATACCAACGCCAGCGCCTCCGCTCGGCTCAGCAAGTTTCTTTTGATGGAATTTGAGGAGACCTATCGGCTTCTGGAACACAACCGCGGTCTTGCGGATTGCCTGCGGGTGCTGGAGCAGAAGCGTCCGGAAGACTTTGAAGAGCTGTTCCGGCTGGTGCGCCAACCGATGCACACGATCCTGCATTCTGGCAATTTGGCAGAAGAGTTTGATTTGCGGGAAGTGAGTCAGGTGGCGCGACACATTCATGCAGCCACGATGAAGTTTCGCTTTCCTCAACTCTACAGCATGAGCCTATGACATTCAGCGCAAAGAATGCGTTGGCGTTATCAAGCTCGTTCTCAGAGGTGTTGAGCACCGGTAGAGACTTTCTGATTCTTAGTGAGCGCCCCTTAGAAACATTGACTGTTTCGCAAGACTTGCAGGTTTTACCCCCTTGCACTTGAGAAATTTGCGCCCGCCGCCCTGTCATTTCCGACTAACGCCCAGTTTATTTTTCTGTTTTAAAATCAAGTATTTATAAAGACAACAGTTCTAGGATTAGTTGTATCAAGTTATCTATCACGTCTGAATTTTTTGGCCGTGTCATCCTCTAGCGTATTTTGGGGGCACCAATGAGTCGCTTAAGAGTATTTGCGT
>BAXV01000024.1 GCA_001310715.1 Pseudovibrio sp. JCM 19062 | reverse complement strand
CCCGCCTTGCTCCACCCGTTCTAGCGGGAAACTTCAGCTTCAACACTGCATGGCCCCCATGCGGTGCTCTTCGTGCATCTCGCATGATGCGCAGATCTCTGAAACGGAAACACAGTTCCCCCTCCCAAGATCATCCGACACGACTGCGTGGCTGCGTTGCCATCGGCAAGTCTGCGTTGTTTTCGCTGTGCAGATTGAGAAATCCTCACAACTGAAGCGAGAGCTATCTCTCCGCTCTATTCGGTTTGAAACAATGCAAACTGCCTGCTATACCCACACGCACCTGCAGTTTGGAGGGGCTCTTTGGAGCTCGGAGGGATGAAATGAGCGAAATGCGACTGGTTGTTGTCGGCGCAGCAGGCCGAATGGGCAGCACTTTGGTTCGCACCGTAAACGAGATGGACGGTGTGGTGGTATCTGCGGCAATTGAACGCGAAAACTCCGAGTTCCTCGGCAAAGATGCTGGCGAGCTGGCCGAATGCGGCAAACTCGGCGTTGAAATCACATCCGACCTTGATGCAGCTTTCGCAGAAGCTGACGGTGTTCTGGACTTCACAATCCCTGAAGCAACGGTCATGTTTGCAGAGGCCGCAGCGCGCCATTCCATCGTGCACATCATCGGCACAACCGGCATGACCTCCGCCCAATCCACCGAACTGGCTCACGCCGCGACATCCGCCCGCATTGTAAAATCCGGCAATATGAGCCTAGGTGTGAACCTGCTCGCTGGTCTCGTCAAAAAGGCAGCTGCAGCGCTTGATGAGGATTTCGATATCGAAGTTCTGGAAATGCACCACAAACACAAGGTTGATGCACCATCAGGCACAGCACTCTTGCTTGGCGAGGCAGCAGCTGAGGGCCGCGAAATTCCTTTGGAACCTCATAGTGTTCGCTCTCGTGACGGTATCACTGGAGAGCGTAAAAAAGGCGATATCGGGTTCGCAACACTGCGCGGCGGCTCAGTGGTAGGTGAACATACGGTGATGTTTGCAGGCGAAGGAGAGCGTATAGAACTCTCACACATTGCAACAGACCGACAGATTTTTGCTCGCGGTGCTGTCAAAGCCGCCATCTGGGCGCACAAGCAGCAACCGGGCCTATACTCAATGGCCGACGTGCTCGGCCTGAACGACGAGTGATAAGTAGCGCATACTCGACACAACGAGATATGCGGAATGACTTTGAAAGCAGTCTTCCAAGACAACTGTTTTCAAGAACACATAGCCTCCCTAGGAGAGTTTGATGGAACGCCTTTTGGTTCTCGTCCGCCACGGACAAAGCGAATGGAATTTGAAAAACCTGTTCACCGGCTGGAAAAACCCGGACCTGACAGAGCAGGGTGTTGAAGAAGCAAAAACTGCGGGCAAGAAGCTCAAGGAAATGAACCTGACGTTTGATCTGGCGTTCACTTCTGACCTGCTACGTGCTCAGCACACACTCAAGCTGATCCTTGGTGAACTTGGTCAGGAAGACCTGCCAACATCACAAGATCAGGCTTTGAATGAACGCGATTACGGCGACATCACCGGCATGAACAAAGACGAAGCACGTCAGAAGTTCGGTGAAGAGCAGGTTCATATCTGGCGTCGCTCATTCGACGTTCCTCCTCCAGGTGGTGAAAGCTTGAAGATGACCGCAGAGCGCACCCTGCCTTACTACCGCTCTGACATTCTTCCAAAAGTTCTCGAAGGCAGTCGCGTTATCGTTGCTGCACACGGTAACTCTCTGCGTTCCCTCATCATGGAACTTGAAGGCCTCTCTCCTGAAGAAATCCTCAAGCGCGAACTGGGCACCGGTAAGCCTGTTGTTTATCGCCTTGATGAAGAAGGTAAGGTTCTTTCCGTTGAAGATCTGGCAGACGCTTAAGTCAGTTCTACGACCCAGAATCAAAAAAGCGACTCTTCGGGGTCGCTTTTTTATTTTGGCCAAGGTGTCCCCCTAAAGCGTACCTGAATTAGAATTGAAGTCATAAGCATTATTCACATGAATAGACCTGTTAAAATACTAAGTCCGTGAAATATAAAGCATTGGCAATTATCAATAATAGATAATGTTTCTACGACTGTTATTTGCCTTGTGCTACGTAAGATTCGATGCAAGCCTCTAGCTGCCTACATAAATGTATGCAGTGATTTTATTTTGATTGAGAGGACAACCTATGAAGTTTTCAGTAGCAAACGACGGTCGCCCGGCATCTGCACAAGCTAAGCCAGCAAAATTGAATGGTGGCATGGCTCCAAAAGATGAGAAGAAAAAGCCGAAATAATTTAATGCGTGAGGCAGTTTTGACTGCCTCGCTTTTTTTGTAGCAGAGTATCTTTCTGCGAGGGAATATCCGTGAAGTTTGTAAGAATGGTCAAGTCTGCCCCGGATGTCGTTAAGGCAGATGGAACAAACCTAGGTATGATGCCTGCTCGGGCAATGAAGTACTGTGAACCCCTCGTTACCGCTTCCCGCAAGGTTGGTATGTTTACCCGCCAGTAGATTTTTACCTGATGTGGACTGGTTCAGAGGTCCTTTACAAGCTAGGTGCTGATGGTGAGTGGACCTTGCTGGATCGGCTTTACCTTACAGACTTCGTGGAAGACTACCAAAATCTCTGTCCAGAAGGACTGGAGGATTACTACCCGCCATTTCTGGATGTGTTTCCGGAAGGCGATATCATTCAGATCGGCACTGGCTACAGTCTGATCGGTGATGAAGGCAATGCCATTGGGTGCGTGGCCCGATCAATCTTCCCTCCAATGCGGGGTATGATTGCTTTGAAGCGATGATCGACTCCAGCTGGTTCTGCTCGCCGCTCTTCATCAATGTGAAACTGCGCAAACAGGATGTGCCTATCAGCTTCCCACGTCATCGACCTTTGCTGCAAGTTCTGCAATTGCCCAACACGATCCTGCCGAAGACGCCGATTGTCCAACCGGAGATCACGGAAATGGACAGTACCTCAGAAGAGTTTTGGCAGGCTTGGGCAAGAAGCTACGACAAACGCAATGGCGGACGTTCTGGCAGCTACGCCAGCGAGCAGCGCCGCATTAACGCCCAGTATGCTGACGCTGACTAGGCGTCCTTGAAACGGTCCTGAGAGCAGATGATCAAAGCCAAAAAAACTGAACCGCAGATTTCGCCAGCATATCGAGGAGCAATCAGTCTTCTTCGTGGCGACTGCTGCTGCCACTGGACATATCAACCTCTCTCCCAAGGGCATGGATACGCTCAGGGTTCTGAGCGATGAGCGTATCATCTGGTTGAACTTGACCGGTATCGGCAATGAAACGGCCACCCATGTGCAGGAAGATGGCCGAATGACCCTCATGTTCTGTTCCTTCGGCGAGCAGCGCCTCACCCTTCGGGTGTTTGGAACTGCAAAGGTGGTCCACCCAAGAGACCCCGACTGGGACAAGTTGGTCGCCCAGTTCCCGGATCTGCCGGGGTGCAGGCAAATCTTCGATCTGGATATTGAACTCATCCAGACCTCATGCGGTTCAACTGTCCCGCGCATGGATTTAGTAGACACCCGTGTCGAAAAGGAATTCCTGCCTTACTATGAGACAATGGATCGTGAGGAACTGGAAGACTACTGGCGTAAGTATAACGCTACCAGTCTGGACGGCCTGCCCACCAAGATTCTCGAGTCCACCTAAAATCTCTGAGTGTTTTAACGAAAGTCGGGTTTAGAGCTGCAAATGAAGCTGTATAAGACACGCACATAAAGAAGATCTGCGGGGCGTGTCTTATGGGATTGTTGGTGTTGGTGCGCCATGGGCAAAGCGAATGGAATGCCCGCAGAATTTTCTCAGGTCAGGGCAATCCTGACCTGACACCCACGGGTGTTGAAGAAGCCAGAAACGCAGGCCGTACTCTCAGGTCTCAGGCAATCCAGTTCGATCTTGCCTATTCATCAGGCCTCAGGCGTGCCCGCAAGACGCTGGACCTGATTCTTCAGGAGACCGATCAGTCACACCTGAATGTGATTGAAGAGATGCAGTTCAATGAAAGAGCCTACGGCAAGCTCACTGGCATCACCATTGAAGAGGCCTGCCAAACACACGGTGAGGCGCAGGTACACCAATGGCGTAACTCATTGCAGGCTGTCCCTCCCGACGGCGAAAGCCTGGAGATGACTGCAAACAGAGCGCACAGTGTTTTCAGGCACCGTGTGCTACCTCAGTTGACCGACGGAAAAAAAATATCCTCATCGCCTCGCACCGGAATACAATACGAGGACTGATCTCCAGAATCTGCAACCTTGGGCAAGAAGAGACAGAGAACCTGCACATTGCCACAGCACAGCCGCTCTTCTTTCAGGTGAGTAGCGCAGGAAGTACCGAAGAGATCAGCACATAAAAAAGGCGGCCCGTGAGCCGCCTAAATCATCAGTGCCAGTTGTTAGGCTGTAAGCGTGAAGCCACTCTGCTCTGCAATCTGGCTGAGAGGCTTCTCGGGACGCGCACCAACATGCTGATCACCTCGCCTGCACACAGGCACCCCAGCTCTGCACAGTCGCTCAGGCTGAAGTCGCGAGCCAAACCAAACAGGAAACCGGAGGCGAACAGATCGCCGGCTCCGGTCAGGTCACGAACACCGCCGACAATCGCTGTTGCAGGTACGTGTACGGTTTCCTCACGAGAAATCGCCATCGCGCCTTCAGAGCCAATGTAAGGGCTGTGAGCGTGCAATCTTCACGGACAAGGGCAATTGCTGTTTCAATATCGGAGGTTTGATAGAGTGCTTTCAGCTCATGCTCATTCGCAAACAGAATGTCGACTTTATCTTCTTGGATCAGCTGCAGGAATTCATCTCTGAAGCGATCAACGCAGAAGCTGTCGGAAAGAGAAAGGGAAACCAGCTTGCCGGCTTCATGGGCAATCTTGGAAGCCTTGAGGAATGCATTTTTCGCAGCTTCCTCATCCCACAGATAGCCTTCCATGTAGGTGATTTCAGAACTGGCAACCACGTCGCGGTCAATATCAAACGCCGTTAACTTGGTGGCGGAGCCAAGATAAGTGTTCATGGTCCGCTCGCCATCCGGCGTGATTAGGATCATAGACCGACTGGAAGGCAGATCATCGCGCAAAGGGCCGGTATTAAAGTGAACGCCGATATTATTCATGTCATGGCGATAAACATCGCCAATCTCGTCATCGGCCACTTTACCAAAATAGGCTGGTTTGCCGCCTAAGGACGCAATGCCAGCCGCCGTATTTCCAGCACTACCGCCGGAAATACGGGTTGTTTGACCCATCTTGTCATAAAGCCGCAGCGCTTCATCAGTATCAATGAGGCGCATAGATCCCTTAACCAGAGACTGCTCAACAAGAAAGCTATCTTCCACATGAGAGAAGACATCAGTGACCGCATTGCCGATGCACAATGCATCAAATTTGAATTCAGACATGTAAAGTCCTTGTAACTAGCCCGGTTCGTAAGCGCCCGGAACGATACATAGGTGGCTTACCGTTAGAGCAAGGCCTACAACTGTTATTTTCCTGGTGTAGGACGCAAGGCACGATTGGCCTCAGGTTCCCGAATTTTTTTTCGCGGAACGGGCTCGCGTTGTACACCCCAAGAATATTTAGTTCAGTCGAATAAAACGCCAGCTCCTCAAGTGCAAGGGCTACGTTGGGATCTTCAGGGTGTCCTTCGATATCTGCGTAAAACATTGAAGCAAAAAACTGACCTTCGAGCTGATAGGACTCCAGCTTTGTCATGTTGACGTTGTTCGTGGCAAATCCACCCAGCCCTTTGTAAAGGGCAGCAGAAACGTTCCGAACGCGGAAAACGAAGGTCGTAATGATCGGCTGACCAGAGTTTGCGGCCTGTTTGTTCTCGGGGGAGAGGATTACAAACCGGGTTGTGTTGTGCGCTGCGTCTTCACAGTTCCGCGCAAGAATATCCAGACCATAAACTTCTGCGGCAAGTTCAGGAGCAAATGCACCAATTGTTTTGTCACCACCTTCAACAACCTGACGTGCCGACCCTGCGGTGTCAGCGCCAATGATTGGCTTAAGACCATGCTTACGGATGAATTTTCGGCATTGCCCCAAACCCATAATGTGGCTTTGAACGCTCTTCAGGTCTTCCAGCTTAGTGCCTTTGATGCCCATCAACTGAAACCGGATCGGCATGAAGTACTCGCCGACAATATGAAGATTGCTGCCAGGAAGCAGACTATGAATATCCGCAACTCGTCCTGCGACCGAGTTTTCGATCGGGATCATGCCCAGTTCTGCTTCCCCGGTTTGGAGGGCGTGGAAGCAGTCTTCAAAAGTCGGGCAAGGGACAGCTTGATACTCTGGGTAAACGGCGTTGCACGCCATATGGGAGTTAGCTCCCACTTCTCCTTGAAACACGACTTTGCGCTGATCTGACATCACTACACTCACGGGGTTTTAAAGGTCTTGTACATTTGAGGCTTTACCAACATTTACGCAACAGCCTCGCTCACAAATTGCCTGAGATATAAGGGATTGCAAACTCTAATCATACTCAGAGATGAAACTTAAGGTGAAAAGACCTCAAGAATGGGCCAGATTCTGATATCCAAAGGAAGTTACTCCGATCTAAAATTGATGCTTAGGAGTCAAATTTCAGGCCGCTAAATTATTTAGGTGTGATATTTTGTCGCATTTTCGTGGGCTCAGATAAAGCGATTGTCCCCTTGTGTTTCTGAAATCAAATTTGAGCTGAAGGAAAGAAAGCGGAATAAATCAGTAGTTTATAGCTATTTTAAACTGCGATTTGGCGAAATGCGTTGTGTTCTGTGGTTTATTGAATTTGCATCGAGCAACTTCCGGTCCACATCGCTTCGAAAGTCCTAGGAAAAACACCAATTAAATTATGGACAAGTGCCCGAAAATAACTGTATTTTCCCTGCAAAATACACAGATCAAGTTAGGTGCAATACCTGCTGCAGCAGGGCAAGCCTAACCAATATTCGGAGCGTATGAGCTATGAATTCGTTTGAACTGAACAAAATTGCGGGAGCAATTCTGTTTGCCTTAGTTGCATTCTTGGGCCTGAATGTTTTGACGGAAGTCATCTTTGCGCCTCACGGAAATGAACAACGCGGTTTTGAAATCGAAGTTGCCAGTGCGGACAACGCATCAAGTGATGCAGCAGCAGACGTCGTCGCAGTCGTCCCGATTGAAGAACTGCTCGCCAATGCTTCTGTTGAAGATGGTGAATCGCAAGCCAGAAAGTGCGCAGCATGTCACACGTTTGACAACGGTGGCGCAAACAAGGTTGGTCCTAACCTTTGGGGCATTGTAGGTCGTCCACCAGCTTCTCACGAAGCTTCTCTTACTCCTCCGCGATGCAGGAGTTTGCGACAACCCACCCAGAGTGGACTCTCGAGCAGCTCAACGAGTTCATCGAATCTCCTAGAAACCACGTCCCTGGTACCACCATGGGCTACGCTGGCCTGAAAAGAGATGACCAACGCGCTGATCTGATTGCTTACCTGAACTCACTCTCAGATAATCCAACGCCGATTAATTGATCTTGAATTGATCGATATCCCTCAAATACGAGGGTAGAATTCTCAGAGAGCCGGGATTTACTCCCGGCTTTTTTTATTGTCTAATTTTGGTTGAATGCTAACCTTTTCCTCGTTTCTTCCAGTTAAATTTTTGTCATCTTGGCGAAAGACGTTGTCGCAGAAGTGTTTTCAGCCGTAATCTTAGGTTAAGTCTGGATGAAAGCTGCAAGAGAATTTCAATTTTCGGCGCGTGGTGCTTTCTCTACGATGGAACTACTGATTGTCTTTATGGAGGAATGTTGTGCGGACCAAACTATATAGCTCACTGGCAGCTCTGGCGCTTGTCTTCGCAAGCCTGACATCCTCTGCAGCAATTGCTGAAACCAGTGAACCTGAATGGCGGCACGCAACCTCTCTCATTGGTGAGCCAACCTTGCCGGAAGGCTTCGAGCACTTCCCCTATGTAAATCCGGATGCACCAAAAGGCGGCAGGGTCCGTATGGCGTGGACAGGAACATTCGATAGTTTGAACTTGGTCCCCAACCGTGGCGTCACGCCAATTGGCCTTGGCCTCATCTACGACACGCTAACTACGCCCTCTAGCGATGAGGTCTCGACAGAATACGGCCTCATAGCAGATGCTCTGAAATATCCCGATGATTTCTCATGGGTTATCTTCCGCCTGCGCCCAGAAGCCCATTGGCATGATGGCACACAGATTACCACTGAAGATGTAGCGTGGTCCTTCGATCAACTGCGCGAACTGAACCCGATCTACAAGAATTATTACAACCATGTCACGGGCTATGAGATTTTGAGCCCGACCGAAATCAAGTTCAACTTTGTTGAAGCAGGCAACCGGGAAGCACCCCAGATTATGGGCCAGCTTTACGTCTTTCCAAAGCATTGGTGGACGGCAACCAACAGCGAGGGTGAGCAGCGGGATATTTCGCGAGGTACGCTGGAAGTTCCACTGGGGTCTGGTGCCTACAAAGTTGGCGAAGTCGTTCCTGGCCGATCGATTACGTATGAACGAGTTGATGACTACTGGGCCAAAGATCTCAACGTAAATGTCGGCAAAGACAACTTTGACGAAATTACCTACGAGTTTTACCGCGATGAAACCGTCGAATTAGAGGCATTTAAGGCTGATCGCTTTGACTGGCGTACGGAAACCTCCGCGAAAAACTGGGCAACGGCCTATGATGTCCCTGCGGTGCATCGCGGTGAGATCGTGAAAGAGGAGTTCCCGCAAGATAGCCGCGGGAGGGGCCTGATGGTGGGCTTCATCTTCAATATACGAGAAGAGAAATTTGATGACCGTCGTGTTCGTCGGGCATTGAACTACGCGCTAAATTTTGAAGAAATGAACCGTACAATTTTCTTCGATCAATATATTCGGATCAACAGCTACTTCGATGGAACCGAGCTTGCCTCCTCTGGTCTGCCAGAAGGCAGAGAACTGGAAATTCTGAAGTCGCTCAAGTCACCCGTGCCTCAGGAAATCTTTACTGAGCCATACGTCAACCCGGTGTCTGAAGACGCTCGCGAGGAACGCGCCAATCTGAGAATGGCCCTCGATCTTTTTAAAGAAGCTGGCTATGTGCAAAGACAAGGGAAACTCGTAAACGAGGAAACCGGTGAGCCATTCACTATCGAATATTTGATGAATGGTGATTTGTTTGAGCGTGTTGCCCTTCGCTATCAAGCCTCGTTGAGGAAAATCGGTATTGATCTGCAATTACGCGTGGTGGACAGCTCTCAGTATGTAAACCGTATCCGGAACCGTGATTTCGGTATGATCTACACCGGTTGGGCACAAAGTCTTTCACCAGGCAATGAGCAGCGAGGCTATTGGGGATCAGAGTCTGCCGACGATAATGTGTCGAGCAACTATGTGGGAATTAAAGATCCAGCAATTGATGAGTTAATCGATATCATTGTGAATGCAGATGATCGGGAAGAGCTGACAGCCGCAACCAAAGCTATGGACCGCATTCTGATGTGGGAGCAGTACACAGTGCCGGGATGGACGTCCCCATTCAGTCGCGTAGCCCGTTGGGACCGGTATTCACATCCAGAGCAACTGCCTGAATATGATGTTGGCTTCCCAACAATCTGGTGGTGGGATGAAGCCAAAGCCCAAAAGGTAGAGGAGGCGAAGTGATCGTGGGAAACCAACTCGACAGACGTAGCTTCCTGCACTTCAGTGCGGCGACTGCTGCAGCGTTCCTCATCCCTGGCGGCACCTTGCCGGTTCAGGCAGGGACCTGGAGCCACGGCCTCTCCGTCTTCGGTGATCTGAAATATCCAGAGGGCTTCATGGCCTTTGACTATGTCAATCCGGAAGCACCGGCAGGTGGTCAGATCAACATGACTGCACCGAGTTGGGCCTACAATCAGAACCCACAAACCTTCAATACATTCAACAGCTTCATTCTCAAAGGGGATGCCCCGCCACGTATGGAGCGCTGCTTTGATAGTCTGATGGCACGCGCCTTCGATGAGCCGGATGCAGTATATGGTCTGGTCGCAGAAAGTGCGCTGGTTTCCGACGATGGCAATTTTGTTACCTTCAAGATCCGGCCACAAGCCCGCTTCCATGACGGTTCGGTTCTCAGTGCAGAGGATGTGGCCTTCAGCCTGAACATCCTGAAGGAGAAGGGCCATCCGATTATCAGCCAGTCCATTCAGGAGATGGTCTCAGCGACAGCGCCGGACGAGCACACTGTGACAGTCGCTTTTTCGGGCAATCACAGCAGGCAACTTCCCTTATTGATAGCAACTCTCCCTATCTTCTCGAAGAAGTACTACACCCGTTACAACTTCGAGGCCTCGACGCTGACACCACCACTGTCCTCCGGCCCCTATACGGTGGGTCGCTACGAGATTGGCCGGTACATCGAATACAGGAAAGTCGAGGATTACTGGGCAAATGACCTGCCGGTAAACAAAGGTCACCACAATTTCAATATCATTCGTTTTGACTTCTTCCGCGATCGTCAGGCAACCTTTGAAGCCTTCAAGAAGGGCGCGCTTACGTTTCATGAGGAGTTCTCCTCCAAGACATGGGCAACAGAATATAACTTCCCGGCGTTCACGGAAGGGCGCGTTGTCAAAAGGGAATTTGCAATCGGCCTGCCATCGGGGGCACAAGGTTGGTTCCTGAATACACGGAGGGACAAGTTCTCCGACCCAAGGGTACGAGAGGCACTCGGCTATGCCTTCGATTTCGAGTGGTCAAACACAGCGCTTTTTTATGATCAATACATAAGAACCCAATCGTTTTTTTGAGAATTCAGAGATGAAAGCGATAGGCCTGCCAGTGATGCTGAATTGGTATTGTTGGATCCCTACAGGATGAATTACCAGAAGTGGTCTTTGGTGAGGCAGTCATTCAACCCGTCTCCAACGGATCTGGTCAGGATCGCACGCTTCTAAGAGAAGCTTCGCTTCTGCTAAGAGAGGCAGGTTATTTTCGGCGTGGCGAGCAATTGATCGGTCCTGATGGTAACCAGTTGGTCATGGAGTTTCTCTCCAGCTCGCCCGCTTTTGAACGAGTTGTGCTGCCATACATCAAGAATCTCAGACTGTTAGGTATTGAAGCGAGCTTCCGATTGGTTGATCCGGCACAGTTCCAAAAACGCGTAAATGGCTTTGATTTCGATATTGTCGGGCATCGCTTTGTGTTGACGCCTACGCTCGGATCAAGCATCGAAAATTTCTGGACATCAAACGCCGCTGAAAACTTCGGATCTTACAATCTATCGGGTATTAAACTGCCTGCTATCGATGATCTGGTGGAAAAGGCGATCAATGCACCATCACGTCAGGAAATGGTAACCGCTGCCAGAGCATTGGATAGAGTTCTGCGTGCAGGCTACTATTGGGTACCACAATGGTTCAAAGCGTCCCACACAGTTGCTATCTGGGACATGTTCGGCATTCCGACGGATATGCCGGCCTATGACTTCCCCGTAGAGGCAACGTGGTGGGTCGATATGGAAAAAGCCGCTCGCATTGGCAAGTAAAGCCGTTTGCACCGGCGTATAACTTAGGGACAAAAGAAGCCCATGGGCGCCTATATTCTGCGTAGATTGCTTTTGATGGTACCGACTCTGATCGGCATCATGGCAATTAACTTTGTCATTATCCAATTCGCGCCCGGTGGACCGGTTGAGCAAGTGATTGCTCAGTTACAGGGGGATAGTGTTTCAGCAACCAGCCGTATTTCGGGTGGTGGCGGTGATTTCGGTGGCTCGGCTGCCTCTAATCAGGGCAGCGGAGAAGGTGCAGGGTCTAAATATCGAGGTGCACAGGGACTGGATCCGGAATTCATTCAGGAGCTGGAAGCCCAGTTTGGTTTTGATAAGCCACCACTGGAACGCTTTGGCCGGATGATTTTGAGTTACGCCACCTTTGATTTTGGTGAGAGCTACTTCCGGGATATTGCCGTTGTTGATCTGATCATTGAAAAACTGCCGGTTTCCATCTCTCTTGGGCTTTGGATGACGCTCATTTCCTATGGCATCTCAATCCCTCTTGGTATCCGCAAGGCAGTCAAGGATGGCACGTCTTTTGATGTCTGGACATCCAGCGTGATTATCGTGGGCTATGCATCCCGGGTTTTTGTTTGCGATCCTGCTGATTGTTCTGTTTGCTGGTGGCTCCTTCTGGGACTTCTTCCCGCTGCGTGGCCTGACTTCGGAAAACTGGATCGACATGTCATGGCCGCAACGTATTCTTGACTACTTCTGGCATCTGGTCCTGCCGCTAACCGCTATGGCTCTGTCGGCATTTGCGACGACAACACTTCTGACCAAGAACTCCTTTATGGATGAAATCAGAAAGCAATACGTCCAGACCGCCCGTGCTAAGGGCCTGACAGAACGTCAGGTGCTCTACGGTCACGTTTTCCGCAATGCCATGCTCATTGTGGTTGCTGGCTTCCCCGGTGCCTTTATCTCGGCATTCTTCGCAGGCTCTCTCCTTATCGAGACAATTTTCTCGTTGGATGGCCTCGGTTTGTTGGGCTTTGAATCCGCGCTGAGCCGCGACTATGCAGTTATGTTTGCCACACTTTATATTTTCTCGCTGATGGGTCTGATTGTGAACCTGATTTCAGATCTCACTTACACCTGGATCGATCCACGGATTGATTTTGAAAGCCGGGAGGTCTGAGCGGGATGGATACACAACTTGAAAAACGCCTTAAGGATGAAGGCTACGATACAATCAATCCGCTGCCAGAACAAACGCAGCCCCCGGAAAAACGCCGGAGACTTTCACCGCTTAATGAGCGTCGTTGGAAGAACTTCAAAGCAAACAAACGCGGGTACTGGTCTCTCTGGATTTTTCTGATCCTGTTCGTCTTGGCAATGTTTGCAGAGTTCCTCACCAATGATCGCCCACTGCTAGTCTCCTATAAGGGAGAACTGCTAACGCCGATCTTTGTTGACTATCCGGAAGAAAAGTTCGGCGGCTTTCTGGCAACAACGGATTATCGTGATCCGTTCATTCAGGATGAGATCAACGCGAACGGATGGATTATCTGGCCGCCGGTCCGGTATTCCTACCAGACCGTGAACAACGAAATTCCCGTGCCGGCTCCAGCGCCGCCAAGCTGGATGATGGACAAGGAGCAGCGCTGTGAGCGCTATGCAGATGGGGTGAATGACCCGAACTGCACAATCGGCAACTGGAACTGGCTGGGTACGGATGATCAGGGACGTGATGTTCTGGCCCGTCTTGTCTATGGCTTCAGAATCTCCGTACTCTTTGGCTTGGCCCTTACGCTCGCATCCTCTGTCATCGGCATTGGTGCCGGTGCTGTACAGGGCTTTTATGGCGGTTGGGTAGATCTGGGCTTCCAGCGCTTCATTGAAATCTGGACAGCAATGCCAACGCTTTACCTCATATTGATCATCTCATCGGTGCTGGCACCCGGTTTCTGGATATTGTTCTCGATCCTGCTCGCCTTCTCATGGGTTGCTTTGGTGGGCGTGGTACGTGCTGAGTTCCTCAGAGGCAGGAACTTTGAGTATATCTCGGCAGCGCGTGCGCTGGGCGTTTCCAACGGAACAATCATGCGCCGCCACCTGCTTCCAAACGCGATGGTCGCAACGCTCACCTTTATGCCGTTTATCCTGAATGGGTCGATCTCAACTCTGACCGCATTGGACTTCCTTGGCTTCGGCCTGCCTCCAGGGTCGGCCTCGCTGGGCGAACTGCTTAAACAGGGCAAGAACAACCTTCAGGCCCCGTGGCTTGGCATAACAGGTTCCTTACCCTGTCCATCATGCTTAGCTTGTTGATCTTCATTGGTGAATCGGTTCGCGACGCCTTTGATCCACGCAAGACAATGAATTGAAGAAGGGAGGATCGCATATGACTGATAATCAAACGCTCCTCTCAGTTGAGGACCTTTCCGTCGCCTTCCGTCAGGAAGAAAAGGATAATCTCGCTGTTGACCAGATCTCCTTTGAAATCAAAAAGGGAGAGACAGTCGCATTGGTCGGAGAGAGCGGCTCGGGCAAATCCGTCACAGCCCTTTCAGTGCTCAAGCTCCTGCCATATCCTGCTGCCAGTCACCCATCAGGCAAGATTGTCTATCAGGGTGAAGATCTGATAGCGGCGACAGAGAGCGAAATGCGACAGGTCCGTGGCAACAAGATCTCCATGATCTTTCAGGAGCCTATGAGCTCCCTGAACCCGCTGCACACCATCGAGCAGCAGGTTGCGGAGGTCCTGAAAATCCACCGCGGTCTGGGCGAAACCAATGCCAGAAAGCGCGTGCTGGAACTGCTCGATCAGGTGGGTATTCCCAATCCGGAAGAACGCCTGAAGTCGTATCCGCACCAGCTGTCAGGCGGCCAGCGTCAGCGTGTTATGATCGCGATGGCACTGGCAAATGAGCCAGACCTGCTGATTGCAGATGAACCAACTACAGCACTTGACGTGACGGTTCAGGCGCAAATTCTGCAACTGCTGAAAGACCTGCAGAAGAGCACCGGCATGGCCATGCTCTTCATCACGCACGATCTGGGCATCGTGCGCCGTATTTCTGACCGTGTCTGCGTGATGACGCAGGGCAAAATTGTTGAGCAGGGGGATACCGAAGACATCTTCGAACGCCCACAGCATGCCTATACCCAGCACTTGTTGGCAGCGGAGCCCAAAGGCCATCCACCCGCAAGCGATAGTAGCCAGCCGATTGTTGTTGAGGCAAAAGATCTCAAAGTCTGGTTCCCTGTTAAACGGGGCTTCCTACGCAAAACTGTCAGCCACATCAAAGCGGTTGACGGCATTGATGTAGCAGTCCGAGCGGGACAGACGCTTGGAATCGTGGGTGAAAGTGGCTCAGGCAAGACCACGCTGGGCCTGGCAATTCTGCGTATGATTTCCTCTAGTGGCCGGATTAGCTTCAACGGCACTGACATTCAGGCAAACTCCTGGAAACAGATGCGTCCCCTACGACGGGACATGCAGATCGTGTTTCAGGACCCGTTCGGTTCTCTGTCACCGCGTATGTCGGTTGCCGATATTGTCGGGGAGGGTCTCAAGATCCACATGCCTGACCTTTCCACTAAGGAGCGGGAGGCTAAGGTTGCCGCCGCGCTGGAAGAGGTGGGTCTGGATGCGGCAACACGGTTCCGATACCCGCACGAGTTCTCGGGCGGTCAGCGCCAGCGCATCTCCATTGCACGGGCAATGGTGCTGGAACCGAAGTTTGTGATGCTGGATGAGCCAACGTCAGCCTTGGATATGAGCGTACAAGCACAGGTTGTAGACCTGCTCCGCGACCTGCAGACGGCGCACAGCTTGGCCTATCTGTTTATCTCGCACGATCTCAAAGTCGTGCGAGCCCTCGCCAATGATGTTGTGGTCATGCAGCACGGCAAGGTGATGGAGTCAGGGACCTCAGATGAAGTCTTCGAAAATCCGAGAACAGAATACACCAAGGCCTGATGGCTGCCGCCTTCCGCTTGGAAGCGATTGAAGGGGTTATCAGCACCTGATGCTCTGAGTTTGCGTCTTTACGAAGGACCAAGATGACATAAAACCATGGCCGCACACTCGGCCATGGTTATGATAAATAGAATACGCGACTGAGGGACTAGAGCGTATTCCCGAAAAGTTGGTCCGGTTTTCGGAGAAGAATACGCGTGAAAATAAACGCTTAGAGCTTGGTGCGTGAATTCATATGAACGCAACATGCTCTAAGCTCCCAGCACAATATCTCTTCTGCTAGTTGATCTGGTATGCTTCGAACTAGATCCACCGGCGCACACGTGCTTTGTAGGCGAGATACTCTTTGCCAAAGTTCTCTTCCAGAATTTCTTCTTCAGGTTTGATCTGGAATTCTGTGATGTAAACCGCGAAGCCAAAAGCAATCAGGATGGCAAGCAGGTTTCCCAGAAACAGAGCCCAGCCGATCAAGATGATCTGCAAGCCAAGATACATCGGATTGCGCGTCTTGGAATAAATCCCGCTAGAAACAACTGCACTCGTTTCCTCAGGATGAAATGGGTTTATTGTTGTACGAGCCTGCGAAACTCGAAGAAGCCGGTGAAAGAAAAATACCCGCCCGCTCCAATGCCGATCACAAGAAAAGCAGTCTCTGCGCCACGTAGGTTGAAGTTACCTGGCAAGATCCAGCAACCAGCCAGATGAGGACAGCAAAGCAAACGAAAACAACGGGCGGTGGGACCCTGAGTTTCAAATTTTCCATCGTGTTCCCGTAGTCTGTTTCATCGAGAATTGTGCCTATGCTGATCAGCTCTCGGAAAGCGCCAGCTTAACACCAAGAGCGCCAAACGTAGCTGCAAATCCCCGCTTGAGCCAAGCCATGACATTTGGGCGGTTGATCACATAATCACGAGCCAAAGAAGCCATGGCCCCATAGCCTATGAAGACAACGAAAGTGAGAACCATAAAAACGAAAGCATGGAAGAACAGCGCGGAAGTTGCATTCTCGCTGGCCGGGGAGACAAACTGAGGCAGGAACGCAAGGAAAAACAACGAGAGCTTTGGGTTGAGCACATTGAGAAGAGCACCATCGAGCGCGGTGCGAGACAAAGTTCTCGTGCGCTTCTCACTGCTAACTTCCAATGCACCACCGCTGCGTAGAATGCTCCAGGACATGTAAAGCAGATAAGCAACACCCAGATATTTGAGGATCTGAAAGGCGAGGGCGCTGCTGTGAAATATTGCAGCCACACCAATAATGCTCGCCAGCGCTGCGGGAATAATCCCTAGCGTACAGCCAAACGCAGCCGCCATACTCGGCTTCAACCCTTTCCCAAGCTCAATCGCAATTGTGTAAAGCACACCGGTGCCGGGCAGCAGAATAACAACGAAGGAAGTCAGCAGATACTCAAATGTCATGGCAGGATTCGCAATTGGATAAGCTGGAAATTCAAAAATCCAGTCTACCTGATCGCTCTGCGCTGTCCAGTGAGCCTGTAGAAACTACCGAAGAGGAGGGGAAGGAGAGGAAAGGCGATAACCGCCTTTCCAGATCGTTCAGGCTGGTTTAATCCAACTCATGTTCCTTGCCAGCAATGGCTGCTGCAAACTCTTTGGCGGAAAATGGTTCAAGGTCCTCAACGCCTTCGCCGACGCCGATAAAGTGCACGGGCATGCCGTATTTGCGGGCGATGGCCACCAGAATGCCGCCGCGAGCCGTACCGTCCAGCTTGGTCATCACAAGGCCGGTCACACCAGCGACCTTGCCAAAGATTTCGACCTGAGACAGCGCATTCTGGCCGGTGGTCGCATCAAGGGTCAACAGCGTGGTGTGCGGGGCGTCCGGAACACGCTTGCGGATCACGCGGATGATCTTCTCAAGCTCATCCATCAGTTCCGCTCTGTTCTGCAAGCGTCCGGCGGTGTCGATCAACAACACATCCGTTCCGTTGCTAAGCGCGGCATCAACTGCATCATAAGCAAGACCTGCAGCATCAGCGCCCGTATCTCGTGCAACCACTTCAGCACCTGTGCGCTCACCCCAGATTTTCAACTGCTCAACG
Source organism: Pseudovibrio sp. JCM 19062 (assembly GCA_001310715.1). Next base: position 35,285 of record BAXV01000024.1, on the reverse strand, counting down.
GCTGCGGCACGGAATGTGTCACCCGCTGCGAGCATAACCTTCTTGCCCTGCGCATGAAGAAGGGAAGACAGCTTGCCGATTGTGGTGGTTTTGCCTGTACCGTTCACACCCACCATCAGCACGATGTGCGGCTTGTGTTCGGTGTTCAGGTCAAGGGGCTTGGCAACAGGCTCAAGAACTTTCTCGATTTCCTCTGCAAGGATAGTACGTACTTCCTCGCCGGAGATTTCCTTGTCATAGCGCCCATCAGAAACACGGTCGGTAATCGCAATGGCTGTATCAATGCCAAGGTCGGCCTGAATGAGGATATCTTCCAGCTCTTCAAGTGTGTCCGCATCCAGCTTGCGCTTGGTGAAGATGGAGCTGATACCCTCGGTCAGTGCGCTGGAAGAGCGCGACAAACCGGCCTTAAGACGCTGGAACCAGCTTTTCTTTACCGGAGTATCATCTCCAGGCTCCTCAACTCGCTGTGTTTCTCGAGCTTCTCCAACTTCCTCAGCTTCTTGAGGTCCTCCGGCTTCTTCGGCTTGTTGAGCCTCTCCAGTTTCCTCTGTTCGCTGTATCTCTCGATCTTCTCGAGTTTCTTCAACTTCTTCAGGTTTTTGAGTTTCTTCAGCTGCTCCGGGTGTTCCGTGGTCTTGAACACCTTCAGCGCTTCTGTCTTCTTCTGTTGCTTGAGGTATGCCAGATGCTTCAGGGCTCTCAGGCGTGACAACGGGTCGTCCATCAGCAGTATCCTCAGTCAGACCTTCGGTATCCAGATAAGCAGTCTCTTCGAGCGCTTTCGTCTCAGCCTCACTCAAATTATGAGGCTTGTCAGAAGCTTCCTCTTCGGTCGCTGTGGGGACCTCTGGATTCTCCAGATCAAGAGTTTCATCTGCAATGAATTCAGCTGTTTCTTCAAGGCCTCAACAGGGTCAAGCGGTGCGGACTGGAGGCTTTCAAGAGACTCACGCAGCTCTGCGCTCTCAGGTGCTTTTTGCTCCTGCTCGTCCTTTGTTTCTTCTGAGGAGCCGCCAAACAGGCGACTGAAAAAACCGCGCTTCTTTTCGCTCATTCTGGAGTGATACCTTTGAAATGTATAAGCTTAAGCTGCTTTACCAATTGGTTCTGCAATCAGATGTCTCTCGGTATGCCCTGTAATACGTGCGGAGACAAGGCTTCCGGCGGTATTTGCATCCAGTTCAACCTGCGTAAATTGCTCGGTGCGACCCAGCCCTTCGCGCTCGATCAGAACTTCGCGTGTCTTGCCCACTTCGGCGCGCAAATGCGCAAGCAAAGCTTCCTGCCCCTTGATACGAAGCCGCGCAGCGCGTTCTTTGATGATCTTACGATCAAGTTGCGGCATACGGCTGCCGGGGTGCCCGGACGTGGAGAGAACGGGAACACATGCAAATGTGTCAGGCCGCACTCATCAACGATACGCAGGGTGTTTTCAAACATCTCGTCGGTCTCGGTCGGGAAACCTGCAATGATATCGGCGCCAAACACCACATCAGGACGCATCTTGCGCACGTCCTCGCAAAACTGGATTGTGTCTTCACGGGAATGCCGACGCTTCATGCGCTTCAGGATCATGTTGTCGCCCGCCTGCAAAGACAGGTGCAAATGCGACATCAGACGATGATCATGCGCGATCACATCCATCAGCTCTTCATCAGCTTCAATGCTGTCGATAGATGAAAGCCGCAGGCGCTTGAGATCGGGAACCATCTTCAAAATCTTGGAGCACAGCGTTCCAAGCTTCGGAGTTCCCGGTAGGTCAGCCCCGTAGGAGGTGATATCAACACCGGTCAGAACAATTTCGCCATATCCGTTGTCGACAAGGCGTTTGATCTGGTCAATCACCACGCCCATCGGCACAGAACGTGAATTCCCGCGACCATAAGATGATGCAGAAGGTGCAGCGGTGGTCACACCCGTTCTGGACCTGAACAAACGCACGAGAGCGCCCTTCCAGCCCGTCAATCAGGTGACCCGCAGTCTCGCGCACGCTCATGATGTCGTTAACGCGCACCTTCTCGGTCTCTTCAATGCCAAACTGAGCGACACGGCCATAAGAGGCGCGCTCCAGTTTCTCAGAATTACCGAGAACAAGATCCACTTCGCCCATCTCGCAAAGGTCTCAGATTCCGTTTGCGCAGCGCAGCCTGTCACGATGATACGTGCATCAGGATTTTCACGGCGGGTCTTACGGATGGTCTGCCGTGCTTGGCGGACAGCTTCGTTGGTCACGGCACATGTGTTGATCAGCACAGCATCCTTAAGGCCAGCGGCCTCTGCTTCGCGTTTCATCACTTCCGACTCGTATGCATTCAGTCGGCAGCCGAATGTCACAACATCAATGCTCACTTCGTAGGCTCCATTGCCGCGTCCCCCGAAGCGGACTTTGTGTAGGTGAGGGTGTCGAGATTAAGCTCGCCCTCGAATTCAATTGCGGTTTCACCGGTCATGATGATGTGATCATTGTCCTCATGCCACTCAATACCCAGCGGTCCTCCCGGCAGATGGACAGTGCACTTACGGGCGCTCCGGCCAGTTCGTGCTGCAGCAACACCTGTCGCGCAGGCAGCAGTGCCACAGGCTCGCGTCAAGCCAACACCACGTTCCCAGACCTTCAGGCGGATCTCGTTTTCGCCAATGATCTGAGCAAGAGAGATATTCGCCTTTTCAGGGAATATCGGGTGACACTCCAGCAATGGTCCAAATCGCTCAAGGTCGTAGGCTTCAATATCATCCACCCAGAAAATCGCATGCGGATTACCAACGTTCACAACACTTGGTGAGTGGAGCACCGGCTCATCAATCGGCCCCACCTGCAATTCAATAGCGCGCGTGTCAGCAAACTCTTCTGCAAGTGGGATCTGATCCCACTCAAAACGGGGCACGCCCATGTCAACGCTCACAAGCGTCTCGGTGTCAGATGCGTGCGCAATCAGCAAACCGGCGTTGGTCTGAATGGGAACACTCCGCGTACCCGCTTCATGCATAAGCAGGCGGCCAATGCAGCGCGTTGCGTTGCCGCAAGCATCTACTTCGCTACCATCCCGATTATGGATGCGCATAAAGGCGTAAGCGCCGGAGTTTGTTGGCTCGACCGTGATCATCTGGTCAAAGCCCACGCCCTTTTCACGGTCCCCGATAGCTGCGATTTGAGCTGGAGTTAAGACAACCTGTTTCTCGCGGCTGTCAAACACCACGAAATCATTGCCAAGACCATTCATTTTCAAAAAGGGAACCAGCGTATCCGCCATGAGCTTGCTTCCATTTATGCGTAATCCGTCAAGAAAGCACTATATGGAGTAAATTCCTTTAGATTACTAGGCAAAATGCAAGGAAATACCTTGGTTCAGGGGATTGAGAGCCCTCTTTAAAGTCATCAAATCAATTTTCCTCGGTTATGCACTAATCCGCACAGACTTCCATCACATCGCCAGGTGCCATTTCTTTCAGGATCGCACGCATCACTTCCGGGTAAACTGCAACACAGCCTTCCGTTGGCAGAAAGCCTCACGCGCCACGTGAAAGAAAATCGCACTGCCTTCCTCCGGAACCCGCGGATACATATTATAGTTCAGCACCACTAGAATGTCGTAGAGGCGGTCCTCCCGCCACAACTCCTCATGGCTCCGCTTGAAGGGCAGGTCAACCGGACGATTATACAGCGGGTCCCCTGAAGAATCACACCAGCCATCCCTTGGAGAGAGCGAGGAAACGGGCAAATACGTCACCGGACACGATCCGCGATCCGCCCGATAGTACACATTCAGCAGCTCAAAGCGCCCAATCGGCGTTGCACCGTCGCCTTCGCGTTTCGTAAACGTCAAGCCGGATCGTCCGAGCGCACACGCAAATGTTACCGCCCCCAGCGTGAGTGTGCCTGAGTGCGGATCGTCACCTGCATGTCGCACAAACAGGGTCTTTTGGGTCTTTTTGAGCAACTTAGCGGGCGGTGTGGGCACTGCGAGAGGAAGCATTTACAAACCTGTTGTCCTGCGGAAAGTACCGGGAGAAACACTCCCAAATAAAGCGGGGGTCACTAACACGTGAAGTAGATTTTACGAAAAAAAATCGAGATTTGCCATGTTTTTACTCGCCTTTTTTTTAGCAACCCTTCATGTATTTATATAAGAAAAGTTTTAGGATTAGCGCCAAACTCCGGCGATTAGGTGAGAAAATGACCGCACGTAAAATTCTGCTTGTAGACGATGATAACGATCTGCGCGAAGCGCTCGTTGAGCAGCTGTCGCTTTATGATGAATTTCAAACCACTCAAGCGGACACGGCTGCCACTGGCATCAAAAAAAGCAAAAGAAGATCATTTCGATCTTGTGCTGATGGATGTTGGCCTGCCGGACATCGATGGTCGTGAAGCTGTCAAGCTGCTGCGTAAGGCAGGCTTTGGCGCTCCGGTCATCATGCTCACCGGTCACGACACAGACAGCGACACCATCCTCGGTCTGGAAGCGGGCGCCAACGACTACGTCACCAAGCCATTCAAATTTGCCGTGCTTCTCGCCCGCATCCGCGCTCACCTGCGCCAGCACGAGCAAAGTGAAGACGCCGTCTTCTCAATTGGCCGCTACTCCTTCCAGCCCGCTGCAAAGTCCATGCAGGACGAAAACGGCGGGAAGGTACGCCTGACTGAAAAAGAAACATCGATCCTCAAGTTCCTCTACCGCGCTGGCGAAAAGCCGGTGACGCGTGATGTTCTGCTGCACGAGGTTTGGGGTTACAACTCTGGCGTTACCACCCACACGCTGGAAACCCATATTTACCGTTTGCGCCAGAAAATCGAGCGTGATCCATCCAACGCAGAACTTCTGGTTACAGAAGCCGGTGGATATAAGCTTGTGCCTTGAGGCATAAGCGGCTAATTCAAGAACTATGAGTCTAGCCCGCGACATAGACGTCTTAAGACGTGTTCCACTCCTCTCTCAGTTCACTGAGGACCAGTTGCGCCTGCTCGCATTCAGTGCGGAAACAATGCAGGTGTCAAAGGGCGGAACAGTGTTTAATGAAGGTGAGCGGGCAGACGGTGGCATCGTGCTGACAATCGGCAAGGTGCAGCTCGAAACCGGTATGGGGCGCGACGCACGCCCCCAAGGCACATACGTCCCGGCACCCTATTTGGCGAAAACGCGCTGATGACTGAGGGCAAACGTCCGGCCCGTGCAGTTGCTCTCGAAGATTGCGAGTTAATCCGTATTCGCCGCGCACTCTTCTCCCGCATGTTGCAGGAATTCCCGGAGACAGCGCGCAAGCTTTACGTCGACAAAGCAAACCAGTTCACCTCCACTGCTGCCGCATTGGCGCGTGTAGGTCGCAAACTGCAGGAAGTGGAGGCTCTGAACGAGCGCCACCAGCAAGAAGTTGCCACCAAACGAAAATGAAGCCCCTCCGACAGGTAAGCACTGTCTGTAGGCTCCGGAGACGCCCTCAAAGCGGCTTCTGCACGCGGTTCTCCTTGAAATCGTAGACAATCGAGCTTTCGATCTTGGTGATATAGGCCCGCTTGGTAAACTTCTCAAAGGCAAGGCTCTTCAGGTGTCAATGTCCCGCACCCGAAGATGGGCAACAATATCGTAAGCCCCACTGATAAGTGCAACAGACTTGACCTCACGCAGCGCGATGACCTCCTGTAGGAACTCTTCGACCAACAGTGCCTCATGCCTGTCCAGCTGTATCAGGAACATCGCCTCAAAGCTCACACCATAGGCTTTGGGGTCCACAACAGCATGACTTCCCTGTAAAATTCCACCTTCTTTCAGTCGCTTAACACGCTCGTGGCAGGCGGATGGGCTGAGGTTGACCTCAGCAGCGACCTGTTTATTGGATAACAGTGCATTATCCTGCAAAATCTCCAATATAGCGAAGTCTGTTCGGTCAAGATGTAGTGTCGAGGTCATATTTCGGAAACAATTCGATATTCTGAGGATATGCGCCGGAGTATATTCGGGAAAAATATGGAATAAAACCTCTTGTAAGAAAAATACTCCAATGGCTGCGAATACCCTTCTGTTTTTGATTACCATTTTAAGTCTGATTATCGTACCCGGCCCGGATATGCTCTATGTCACCAGCAGGCACTGGCGAGCGGAAAGCCCGCTGCACTTAAAGCATCTGTCGGCATCGCTGGCGGCTATGTTGTCTTTACCGTGCTCGTCGCCGCTGGCTTCCAATCCCTTTTCCTGGCAGAGCAAGGCTGTTTCAGGCGATCCGTTGGATAGGGTTGGCCTATCTTATGTATCTGGCCTACCGCCTGTTTTTTTTCAGGAGGAAACTGGACTGCTGAGGGGAACGAGCCTGCACCAGTGGATACGAATGATCTGAAATTCGGCTTCCTGACCAGCCTGCTCAACCCAAAGGGCATGTTCTTCTACTTCTCCCTGCTACCGCAGTTCTACATGCCGGAAGTTATGCCGTTCTGGATCTATGCATTGATTTTCGGCATGGTCGCTAGCCTGCTCTGCCTGATCGTTTATTACGGCGTTGGCAGTCTCGTCTCTGGCCCTGCGCGCGCATGGCTAGCAAACAGCAATAACGGCAAACGCGTCTCCATGCTCGCCAGCCTCTGCGTCTTCGCAGTCGGCGTCTCCATGGTCGTGGCTGATATGGCCTGATACTCTTCAGGGTATCCTCGAATGTGAGGCACAAAAAGGGCGCTTAGAGCGCCCTTTGTCTTATCAGCTTTGCAGAAAAGCAGGATCAGTGCCACGGGTGGCTCAGTTCCAGTTGGTTTTCGTAGGTGTCGATGGAGTCGGTCTTCTCGAATGTCAGACCAATGTCATCAAGGCCGTTCAGCAGGCAATGCTTGCGGTGTGCGTCAACGTCAAATTTGATGCAACCACCGTCAGGCCCTTTGATCTCCTGAGCTTCCAGATCAACGGTCAGTGTCGCGTTTGAGCCGCGCGCAGCATCGTCCATCAGCTTGTCGAGATCGTCGTGGCTGACCACGATTGGCAAAATGCCGTTCTTGAAACAGTTGTTGTAGAAGATGTCAGCGAAGCTGGTGGAGATCACGCAGCGGATACCGAAGTCCAGCAGTGCCCAAGGAGCATGCTCACGGAAGAACCGCAGCCGAAATTGTCGCCAGCAACAAGGATTTGAGCGTTCCCGTAGCCTGGCTTGTTCAGCACGAACTCTTCGTTTTTGGAGCCATCGTCATTGGTACGCATCTCATGGAAAAGTGCAGTGCCAAGGCCCGTACGCTTAATGGTTTTAAGAAACTGCTTCGGGATGATCATATCTGTATCGATATTGACCAATGGCAATGGTGCAGCAACGCCTGTCAGTACTGTGAACTTTTCCATGGAATACTCTCCTCGGATCTCTGGAATTTGCTAATTCTTGTTAGGCGACAGCGAGGTCGATACTCTCGTTCAGGCCCATCATAATATTCAGGTTTTGGACGGCAGCACCGGAAGCGCCTTTACCAAGGTTGTCGTAGACCGCCACCAACAGGGCCTGCGCCCGGTCATCATTGGCAAACACGTGCAACTGCATTCTGTTGGTGCCGTTAAACATCTCTGGGCTCAGGTCTTCAATCGCATTCACGCTCTCAAAAGGCGCAACCTCCACGTCACCGGTTACGCTGGCGAAATGGTCGGCAAGAGCTGCGTGCAGGTCTTTGCCCTTTGGTGCATCGCGGAGCTGTCCAAGCTGCAACGGCACAAATGTCATCATGCCCTGCGCGTAGTTGCCAACCGCAGGCTGGAACAGTGGGGCATGGGCAAGGTCGGCATACAACTGCATTTCTGGCAGATGTTTATGTCCAAACTGCAATCCATACGGCCAGTAGGAAGAAGCTTTGTCGCCACTCTCGTACTTCTCGATCATCTGACGGCCACCACCGCTGTAACCGGAGATTGCATTCACCGTAAGCGCGTGGGTGGACGGAATGAGGCCAGCTTCCAGCAGCGGGCGAACCGTTGCGATCACACCCTGCGGGTAACACCCCGGATTGGAAACAAACCGTGCATTAGCGATGATCGCGGCCTGATCACGGGTCATCTCGGGAAAGCCATAGGCCCACTCTGGGTTGACGCGGAATGCGGAAGACGCATCAATCACGCGCGTACTGTCATTCTCGATGAGTGACACGCTTTCCTTTGCGGCTTCATCAGGAAGGCACAGGATTGCAACGTCAGCAGAGTTCAAAAGCTCGGCACGCGCTGCCAGCTCCTTGCGGCGCTCTGGGGCGATGCTGAGGATCTCAATGTCATGGCGCCCAGCCAGACGCTCGCGGATCTGTAGACCCGTCGTTCCGGCTTCTCCATCAATGAACACGCGCACCGACATTTTTGACTCCTTGGAGCTGGTAGTTGGAAATAGGTTCAGGGGTTGTACAACGTCCTTCCCCTATTGTCACAGAATAGGGGGCGTTTTTTTTAGTCCTCTGTCCTCAATTGGCAGTTGAGGGGGGCTCAAGCAACATCAGGTTGCCGACTACGCCTTTTTGAGTATAACGAGGACCATCAGAACCTGTTCACACCGCTTCAAATTCTCCTGAAATCGGTGTTTTTGCGGTGTTCTTCACGGGATTCGCATTGAAAAACTAAACAAATGCACCTTAATAGGTTTCAAAGGCATAGGCGGCGTCCATGTGGCATGTTCGCACAGCCTGTGCCGACTATAATGTTGGATGAGGAACGCCTGAATGTCTAGAACGACAGCCGAGGCAAAAGCTGGGCTAATTGCCGATACCTGTGCACTGCTGATTGACGATAACGAAGACGAAGCAAGGTTTGCCGAAAGCCTCTTCTCGTACGCCGATACAGAAGATCTCGTGAACTACACCCCATCAGAGCTTGCCGTTGTTTCGCAGGAAGCGTGGGCCGACTTTGCAACGCACCCGCTGGGAACCCACCGGATTCGCGTTTTCAATCCGCAGCCAAATGCTGACGGCAAGCAGCTTGAAGACGTCACCATCGTTGAAATCGTCAACGATAACATGGCGTTTCTTGTATCCTCGGTGATGGGCGCAATCCAGGTCGCCGGCTACGAAGTCCGCCTCGTCCTGCACCCGCTCTTCGTCGTCGAGCGTGACGCGGAAGGCAACCTTCTAAAATTCCATGGAACAGTTGGTACAGGCGGAGCATCTGTTCGGCGTGAGAGCCTCATCCATATCCATCTCACACGTCTTAATTCCGATGAAGAGATCAATAAACTGGAAGAGAACCTTGATCTGGTTCTCAATGATGTTCGTCAGGCCGTAGACGACTGGCGCCCGATGCGCGACAGAATCGAACAAGCGGTTGGAGAATACCACCAGATCCGGGAAAAGGCAGACAACAAGACATTTGACGAAGCGATTGCTTTCCTTGAGTGGATGGCCGCAGATAACTTCACCCTTCTGGTATTCGCGAATTCATCTTTGATGGGTCCAGTAAAGACGGTGAGTTTTCTCTGATTGAAGGCTCCGGTCTGGGTATTCTGACCGATCCTAAGGTGCGCGTGCTGCGCAAGGGCGCTGAATTTGTTCTGATGACGCCGGAAATCAGAGAGTTCCTGCTGAAGCCAGACCCATTGATCATCGGCAAGGCCAACATCCGTAGCCGCGTGCACCGTCAGGTGCACATGGATTACATTGGCGTGAAACTGTATGATGACGATGGCAAATTACGCGGCGAACTGCGCGTTGTCGGTCTCTTCACGGCAACAGCTTACACCCGCTCAACCAGCTCTATTCCTTACCTCCGCCATAAGACCGCAAAGGTCATGGAAAAATCCGGCTTCGATCCGGAAAGCCACAGTGGTCGTGCGCTCCGTAACATTCTGGAGGGTTATCCTCGTGATGACCTGTTCCAGATTGACGTAAAGACGCTCACCGAATTCTCCAACGCGATCCTGCAGCTTAACGAGCGTCCGCGTGTCCGTGTTCTGTCCAGAACCGACAAGTTTAACCGCTTCGTGTCGATCCTCACCTACATTCCGCGCGATCACTTCACCACAAGCATTCGCGAGCGTGTCGGCACGTATCTGGCAAACGTCTATGAAGGGCGCTTGTCCGCATGGTACGCAACGTTCCCTGAAGGCCCGCTGGTCCGCGTCCACTTTATCGTTGGCCGCTATGAAGGCGACACCCCTCAGCCGTCTCAGGCAGAGCTGGAAGCCGCTATTCTGGAAATCGTGCGCACATGGAATGACGGCCTAAGTGAAGCGTTACGCTCCGTTTATGGCAATGCCATTGCTGGCGCGCTGCTGAAGCGCTACGGCGCTGCGTTTGATGGTGAATATACCTCAGCGACACCCGCGGTCCTCGCGACCAAGGATATCCGCCGGATTGAGCAGCTCAACGAGAAGCGCCCGTTGGTCATCAGTTTCTACAACGCGAGCGTGAAGGCAAAGGCCAGATCTCTCTGCGTGCGTACCACCTGAACAAACCAATTTCGCTCTCCGCGCGTGTACCCATGCTGGAACACCTCGGTTTCCGCGTGATCAACGAGCGCTCCTACCGCATCACGCCAGCCGATCGCGAGCTGAGCTACCTGCACGATACCACTCTGCATCTGGACGAAGATCGCTTCCGCAACTTCACGGAAGCAGACATTGAGCGCCTTGGTGCGTTGTTCCTTGCAGTCTGGAATATGCAGGCTGAAAACGACGGCTACAACGCTCTGGCACTGAGTGCAGGATTGGCATGGCGCGACATCGCGATGATCCGGGCGCTCTCGCGCTACTTGCGTCAGGCCGGAATCCTCTATTCTGAAGATTATATGTGGGGAACTCTTAACCGCTATCCACAGATCGCTCAGCAGCTCGTTCACTTGTTCCATACCCGCTTCGATCCGACACTTGGCACCTTCGAACGGTCGGGTAAAGAGAACCGTCTGATTGATGAGATTTCCGCAAGCCTTGAGGATGTGACGAGCTTGGATGACGACCGGATTCTCCGCCGTTTCCAGAACCTGATCCTCGCTACGCTGCGCACCAACTTCTTCCAGTTGGATGGCGCTGGCCAGCCAAAAGCAACCTTCGCCTTCAAGCTTGACCCGCATAAAGTGGAAGGCCTTCCAAAGCCTGTGCCGTACCGCGAAATCTTCGTGTACAGCCCGCGCGTAGAAGGCGTGCACATGCGCTTCGGTCCCGCTGCTCGTGGTGGCCTGCGCTGGTCAGACCGCGCACAGGACTACCGCACAGAAGTGCTTGGTCTTGTAAAGGCGCAGCAGGTCAAGAACGCTGTGATCGTTCCTGTCGGTTCTAAAGGCGGCTTCCTTCCAAAGCAGCTTCCGACAGCTGGCACCCGTGATGAATGGCTCGCAGAAGGCACAGAAGCCTACAAGATCTTCATCTCTTCCATGCTCGACCTGACAGATAATCTGGATGCCGACCTTGTCGAACCGCCAGAGCTGGTTGTTCGCCATGATCAGGACGATCCATACCTCGTTGTGGCAGCTGACAAAGGCACCGCAACCTTCTCTGACACTGCAAACGCGATCTCTGAAGCAAAAGGCTTCTGGCTGGGCGATGCATTCGCATCCGGTGGGTCTGCTGGCTATGACCATAAGAAGATGGGCATCACCGCACGCGGCGCATGGGAAGCTGTGAAGCGTCACTTCCGTGAGATGGACCGCGATATCCAGAAAGAACCATTCACCGCTTGCGGTGTAGGTGATATGTCCGGTGACGTGTTCGGCAACGGTATGCTGCTCTCCAAGGCAACCAAACTGGTCGCCGCGTTCGATCACCGCGATATCTTCCTCGACCCGAATCCGGACCCAGCGACCACATGGGACGAGCGCAAACGCATGTTCGATCTGGGCCGCTCCTCCTGGCAGGACTACAACAAGGACCTGATCTCTGAGGGCGGTGGCATTTTCTCCCGCTCGTCCAAGTCAATTCCGCTGTCCGTTCAGGTTCAAAGACTGCTCGGCCTGAACCAGCCCAAGGCATCTCCTCAGGAGGTCATGACCGCGATCCTGAAGATGAAGGCAGACCTGCTCTGGTTCGGTGGCATCGGCACTTACATTCGTGCGTCCGATGAAAACGACAACGACGTGGGCGACCGCGCTAACGACGCCATCCGTATCACCGCAGAGGAAGTCGGTGCCAAGGTCCTTGGTGAAGGCGCGAATCTGGGCATCACCCAGAAAGCGCGTATTGAGTTCTCTCGTGCCGGTGGCCGTTGTAACTCTGATGCGATTGACAACTCAGCCGGTGTGAACTCCTCCGATATGGAAGTGAACATCAAGATCGCGCTGGGCGCTGCAGTGAAAAAGGGCAGCCTGACCATTCCGGAGCGCAACGTCTTCCTGGCGGATATGACAGATGAAGTTGCTGAACTGGTGTTGCGCAACAACTACCTGCAAACACTGGCAATCTCGCTCTGTGATCGTCGCGGACTGGAAGATCTGGGCTATCAGGTCCGCATGATGCAGCAGCTTGAATCTGAGGGCTTGTTGGACCGCGCAGTGGAAAATCTGCCGGACGACGCCACGATCGAAGAGCTGGAAAATGCTGGCCAGCACCTGTGTCGTCCAGAACTGGGCGTCTTGCTGGCCTACGCCAAGCTTACGCTGCACGACGAACTGCTCAAGAGCTCCGTTCCGGATGACGCGTATCTTGGGAAAGAGCTGTACCGCTACTTCCCTGAGCAGATGGCCGAAACCTACGAGCAGGAAATCGAGGGGCACCGTCTGCGCCGCGAAATCATCGCAACCATGCTGGCGAACTCCATCATCAACCGTGGTGGCCCTGCATTCCTGACCCGCATCGTCGATCAGACCGGCGCGTCTGTCGCTGATGTGGCGCACGCCTTCGCAGCGGTTCGTGATGCATTTGGCCTGACACAGCTGAACCAGGATATCGACGGTCTCGACAACACAATCTCCGGCGAATTACAGCTCGACATTTATGAGCGAATTCAGGATCTTGTGCTCAACCAAGTCATGTGGTTCCTGCGCAACGTTTCCTTTGAAGATGGTCTGGAAGCCGCAATCAACCGCTTCCGTGGCACTGTGGAGCATCTGTCTCCGCGTCTGGAAACATTCCTGTCAGAGCATCAGGTTGAGGTTCTCAAGACCGAAACCAACCGCCTTGTCGACGCTGGTGTGCCGATCATGATCGCGGCCCGCATTGCACGCCTCATTGGCGAAATGGTGATCCCGGATATCGTTCTGGTCTCCGAGAAAACCAAACGCGATGTGGACGAAGTTGCGGTTTCCTACTTTCGTGTTGCTGAACACTTCAAGTTCGGTGCCATTGAAGAGCTGGCTCGCGAGTATGACATTCGTGACTACTACGACGGTCTCGCACTTGACCGCTCCCGCTCCGTACTCGCAAAAGCCCTGCGTGATCTAACAGCGCAGGCGCTGGACAGTGAAAACGGCTTTGACGGCTGGCTGGAACGCAATGGCGGAAGAGCTGAGAGAACACTAAAGGCCACCAACGAGATTCTGGAAAAGGATCTGTCGGTCTCCAAGTTCTCTGTTGCTGCTGGCATGTTGGCGGAACTGGCGCACTAATAAGCCTCGCTGGAAAGCAGATAAACAAAAGAGAAACCCCGATGCAGCACTCTGCATCGGGGTTTTGTTTATTTGAGCCCAGAGGGATCAGTTCTTAACCCGCCACTCTTGTTGTTTTTCTACGCCGAGCAAGCCGACACCTCTCCAATCAAAACCAGTGTCATGATGCACATGGCAAAGGGCAGCCCTGATCTCTGACAATCAGTCGGGATTAACGGCGTTGGGAAGAGTTCTTGCTTTTTTTTCGCTCTTGTTGTTCCCCGAGGAGAGAAACGCGAAGAAATTCGGTCTGGTGTTGCCTTTCGCGAAGCAATCGTAAAACTCACGGCTTTCGTACATCGACTGCGCCTTACAGCCATAGCCGTACCAGTAACAGTCATTGCTTTTCTTCACCTCGATATGACCGTGGCGATTGCGCGAGTCGCGGTCATAAACGCAGACGGAACCGATTGGAGCGCGGTCCGGATGACGCACACGCAGGCGTTTGAAACCGTTTTTGGGGAGCTCTTGAATCGCCATATAGGCAGACCCGCCAGGCAGGTAAGTGTCCACGAGGCCCTCGGAAAGCAGATGGTTCTTCACATTGCGGTAGCAATAGGTCATCCCGCGAGAGCGACGGGAGGAGCTTGAACCTCCGGATGCTGCTGCCAGAAGAACAGCAATATAGCCCAGATAGCTGTCGTCCTCGGCATCGGCAATCTCGTGGGCTTCAAGTGGGCTGAGGGTCTCGACTTCATTCAGTGCGTAACTGGAGAATCTGCGATGGTAATATAAATATCAGGGGCAAGGTTAGATCCCCCTTCGGGATGTTCAACACCCAGACGAACCAACTCGCCCCTGTCTGCGTCACTTATCCAGTCCAGCACGCTCAATTGCGTACCAGTTGGCAGGACTTGCTCCAGAGCGTCGCCCGCAGAGCCATTCTTAGCGGCCTTCCATCCCTTTGCAGCAATGGGCAGCGACACGCTGTAATTGCCAGATGTTGTCATTTTGTTTTGTGGAAGAGTAATAGCGCCGGAATCGGGAGAAAACGGAATCTTAGTCACAGAATGCTCATCAGGTGATGTGCTCATTTCTGCCCTGACTGCTGTTAAAAGAACCAGAAGACTTAGTGTTGCATACGCGAATACTTTTGCAAGTTGTTGCATACTTCCTCCGAAAGCATATTTGGGCACAGCGGCACCGGTTCCCGAAAGCGTTGGCTATGGGATTTCCAGATTTTGGCAATACGAAATCAGCGAGGCGCTTGCGCGCGTCGTCGTTCATGCCTGTTTGATGATGGTGCGTCGCTGTTGCATTACTGACGCAAGGTCCTGCTCGGAGGGCTTTAGCTCACCGGCAGGCAAGGTGGTTCAATAAGCTCTCCATTGGAGAGCCGGCAGATACACAGCACTCTCACAATTGCTAAGCACGCTGGCTCCTACCTCTGGGGCCCAGTCTTGGAGTCAGCTATGTAAGAGCGCGTTTGCTCGGTTAAATCTTGCGCAGTGCGACCGTCTCGATGCTGTGGTCTGCACCCTTTGCAAGGATCAGGTCAGCGCGGGGTCGCGTAGGCAAGATATTCTGTCGAAGGTTCTCCAGGTTGATGTTCTGCCAGAGGTCCTTCGCGATTTCCTGCGCCTTATCATCCGAGATTGTGGAAAATTTATGGAAGTATGATCCAGGGTCACGAAACGCTGTTTCGCGCAAGCGCATGAAGCGTTCCAGATACCACCGCTGCAGCACTTGCTCCTCCGCATCAATGTAGATGGAGAAGTCAAAAAAAGTCGGAAACAAAGGGCACAGCCTTCGCCGCTTTTGGCTGATGCGAGGTCTGCAAAACGTTTAGCCCTTCAACGATCAGAATATCGGGTTGTTCAACTGTGACGTGCTGTCCCGGCATCACGTCATAAAAGAAGTGAGAGTAGATCGGAGCACGCACTTCATGCTCTCCGCCCTTGATATCAGTAAGGAATTTGAGCAGCGCAGAGCGGTCATAACTCTCCGGAAATCCCTTCCGGCGCATCAAGCTTCCGATTCCAGAACAGCGTTGGGATACAAAAAAACCGTCGGTGGTGATCAGGTCCACCTTCGGGCTGGCAGGCCAGCGCGAGAGCAGGGCCTGCAACAGACGCGCTGTGGTGGACTTGCCTACCGACACTGAACCCGCGATGCCAATGATGAACGGAGTACGCGTCAGCCGCATACCCAAAAAAACGCTTCGTCGCGAACTGAAGGCTCTGGGAAGCTTCCACATAATAGGCAAGCAGACGCGAAAGAGGCAGATATATGTTCTTCACCTGCTCTTGAGACACGTAGTCATTGAGTGATTGCAGCTCTTCAATTTCGTGCATACTCAATGTCATTGGCGTGTCTGCGCGTAAAGACGCCCACTCAGTCTCTGTAAACACAGAGTAGGGAGACAGGTCCAGCTCTTGGACTGGAGCAAATTCTTTTTGCATAGCGTTAGCGCTCAAGGCCCCTCGTGCCTCCCACTTCGCGTTTCAGGAAGAAGCTAGTCGTCCGTACGGGACGCCTTCTCTTCAAGTCCGGTTTGTCCGGTGCGTGCCGCAAGCTTCGCAAGGACTTCGTCCAGCGACACATCTGAAACCTTCATAACAACAAGCAGATGATAAAGCAGGTCAGCTGCTTCGCAAGCAACACCGTCCTTATCACCTTCTACGGCCGCAATTGCAGTTTCAACGGCTTCCTCTCCAAGCTTTTGTGCGCACTTGGAGACGCCTTTTGAAATGAGCTTGCGTGTGTAAGACATTTCGTCGGAACTGTTTGCACGTGCTGCAATGATAGCCTCTAGATCCGACAGGGTAAAATTGGTCATTTGACTAGCCTTGTTGAGGCCGCGTTAGGTATTACTCAGAATACCCTAGCGTAATTTATTTATCCAGACGCATAGGAATCCCGGCATCTGCCATGTGTTGCTTGGCTTCTTCAATGCTGTAGGTCCCAAAATGGAAGATTGAAGCAGCAAGCACAGCAGTCGCGTGTCCATCACGAACACCCTCAACCAGATGATCCAGAGTTCCAACCCCACCGGATGCAATCACCGGTACATGTACCGCATCTGCAATCGCACGGGTAAGCGGCAAATTGTAGCCCTCTTGCGTGCCATCACGGTCCATGGAGGTCACGAGCAGCTCACCGGCACCCAGATCAACTGCCTTTTTAGCAAACTCTACCGCATCAATGCCGGTTGGCGTGCGGCCACCGTGGGTAAAGATCTCGAACCGCTCCGGCTCGCCCTCGGCAGAAACGCGCTTGGCGTCGATGCTGACAACAATACACTGGCTGCCGAACTTCTGCGCAGCCTCACGAATAAACTCAGGGTTCTTCACTGCTGCTGTGTTGATGGAAACCTTATCCGCGCCCGCCTGCAACAGTTTGCGGATGTCTTCCACGGTGCGCACACCGCCGCCAACAGTTACCGGCATAAAGCAGGCTTCCGCAGTACGTTTCACAACATCATAGATCGTATCGCGGTTGTCGCTGGAAGCTGTAATGTCGAGGAACGTCAGTTCATCAGCCCAGCCGCATCATAGGCCTTTGCTGCCTCAACAGGGTCGCCAGCGTCGATCAGGTCAACAAAGTTGACGCCTTTCACAACGCGGCCATCCTTCACATCAAGGCATGGAATAATACGTGCCTTCAGGGTCATGCGAGGCCCTCCCGGCTTTTCTGGATCAGCGCCAGCGCTTCAGCAGGGTCAAGACGACCGTCATACAGCGCGCGGCCAGAGATCGCACCCTCAAGAATATCGCAGTCAGGCTCGATCAGGCGCTCAATGTCCTTGATGTCTGCCAGACCACCGGAAGCAATAACCGGAATATTGACTGCATTCGCCAGTTCCAGTGTGCTTTCAATGTTCAGGCCCTTCAGAACGCCGTCGCGGTCAATGTCGGTGTAGATGATCGCAGCAACGCCAGCATCTTCAAACTGCTTGGCCAGCTCAATCACGGTCAGCTCAGACGTTTCCGCCCAGCCTTCAACCGCAACCCTGCCGCCTTTTGCGTCGATACCAACAGCAATGCGGTCAGGATACTTCTTGCAAGCAGCCTTCACCAGTTCGGGATCGCGCAGCGCGACGGTGCCAAGAATGACGCGCGCAACGCCCTTCGCCAGCCAGTTGTCGATGTGCTCCATAGTGCGGATGCCGCCACCCAGCTCAACCGGGTTGGTGGTGTTCGCAAGGATCGCATCAACAGCCGCACCGTTTTTGCTCTCACCTGCAAACGCGCCATCAAGGTCAACCACATGCAGCCACTCAAAGCCCTGATCCTGAAACGCTTTTGCCTGCGCACCCGGATCATCGTTAAACACGGTTGCCTGATCCATGTCGCCCAGTTTTAAACGAACGCACTGACCATCTTTAAGATCGATCGCTGGAAAAATAATCATAACTCTGTCCTTGGACTTGTCTGTGTCACTGAAAGCGGGCAGCCGTTACGGCGCCCAGCTCAGGAAATTGGAGATCAGGGAAAGGCCCAGCTTCTGGCTCTTTTCGGGGTGAAACTGCGTACCGACGATGTTGTCTCGTCCCACCATCGCAGTAAATTCACCCGCATAGTCAAAGCTTGCCAAACGATGGTCAGCGTTTGTGGTCGCAAAGTGATAGGAATGCACAAAGTAAGCGTGCAGCCCATCACCGCCGGTTTTGATGCCCTTAAGAACCGGATGTTCATCACCGGTCACGTTGATGGTGTTCCAGCCATGTGCGGAATTTTCAACTCAGGATCAGTTGGCTTCATCGCGGTCACATCACCGCTGATCCAGTCCAGTCCTTTTGCCTTCTCAAACTCAAGCCCGCGGGTCGCCAGCAGCTGCATACCAACGCAAATGCCCATGAAAGGCTTGCCCTTGCCAAGCACAGCTTCGGCAAGCGCCTCTTCCATGCCATCAACGGCCTGCAAACCACGGCGGCAATCTGCAAACGCGCCAACACCCGGCAGCACAATGCGGTCAGCTTGGCAACCACCGAAGGGTCCGACGTCACCGTCACCTCATGAGTATGATGATGGTTACGGGCTGCATGCTCAAACGCCTTTGCTGCGGAGCGCAAGTTGCCAGAACCATAATCAATAATTGCCACACTCATGAAGGAACTCCTGTTATCGTTTGAGTGTCAGTCCAACGACGTTTGTGCCGCTGGTTTGCGGGGCCACTGGCCCCTGTGGAGGCCGCGCTTCACTTTTTCGTCTGGAAACGCGGTCGAAGAAACGAATCTCTGCCTCATCCAGATTGGAGGCATTGACGAACCCGACATTCAGCCAATTCTTGCGGCGCAGGCTCCAGCTTTTCAGGAACCCGGCTTCCATTGCAAAAAACAAAGTGGCCAGAACAGTGAGAAGACCGCCGGTGGTAGAGCCAAACACATTTGCTAGAAACACCAGTACAATGACCGCAACCAGATACCCGAGGAAGGCCAGCCACATGCGGTTGTAAAGCGTCCAAAGCAGAGGGAAAAGC
This sequence comes from Pseudovibrio sp. JCM 19062, assembly GCA_001310715.1. The sequence continues at coordinate 16,359 of BAXV01000024.1, read as the reverse complement.
AGCGCCCACCACGAAAAACCGTCCTTCACAAACTTGATGTTGTGGGTGTCTTTATCCTTCAGATGGTCAAGCGAGACCCCTGGTCCGGTCATGACATAGTAGACAGCCAATTGCATTCTCCCTGAATGAGCAGAGCTGCGGGCCGGTAAGGTTAGCCGCCAAGCTGACCTTTCGTGGTCGGCACGCGTCCACTCTGGCGTGGATCTGGTTCGATAGCTGTGCGTACTGTACGCGCAACCGCTTTAAAGCATGTTTCCGCAATATGATGGCAATTGGTGCCGTAGAGGTTCGCGATATGCAGAGTAAAGCCTGCATTCATCGCAAACGCACGGAAAAACTCTTCAAACAGTTCAACATCAAACGTGCCAACCTTGTCCCGTGGGAAGTCCACTTGCCAAACAAGGAAAGGACGACCGGAAACATCCAGCGCCACACGGGTCAGGGCTTCATCCATCGCCAGATGCGTATCCGCATAGCGGGTGATGCCGCTCATGTCGCCAAGCGCTTCTTTAAACGCCTGCCCCAGAGCAATGCCCACATCCTCGGTGGTGTGGTGGTCGTCAATATGGGTGTCACCGTCGGCGCGGACCGTGATGTCCACGAGCGAATGTCGGGAAAGCTGTTCCAACATATGATCAAAGAAACCGACACCGGTCTTGATGTCGTACTTGCCTGTGCCATCCAGATTGATGGAAACAGAGATCGTGGTTTCTTTCGTGCCGCGGGCAATGGTGGCCTGACGCATGGGATGTCCCTTGATATGTTTATAGCCCTTATACTCATGCAAAACCCCTGCACAAGTGTTTAAAGACGCGCCGTTTTAGCAGGCTAACGGATCGCTGAAAATACCCAAAGATGAAAAAGCGAGGATCAGCTACAGCCTCTGGTATTTCTCGATGCAAACTGATAGGAACTGAGCCGTTTATCTAACCGATATTTGGAGCCTCGCATGTCTTACCGCCCAGCCAATGCAGTCGATCGCCTGATCCTCCCTCTGGACGTTCCAACCGTTGACGAGGCACGCCAGCTCGTCAAGCAAACACAAGGACTTGTTGGCACCTACAAAATCGGTATGCAGCTCCAGTTCGCAGGCGGCCTTCAGTTCGCTGAAGAGCTGGCGAAGGAAGGCCACTCCATCTTTCTGGACGTGAAACTGCTCGACATCGACAACACCATCACCAGTGCGGTGAAAAACGTTGCCAAAATGGGCATGAAGTTCATGACTCTGCACGCTTACCCGAAAAACATGCGTGCAGCCGTTCGGGCATTGGAAGAAGTCGGCGACAAAGACCTCTGTCTTCTGGGCGTCACCGTACTCACCTCCATGGACGAGCAAGACCTCAAAGACGCAGGCTATGTTGGCCCAACCGCAGCCTTGGTTGAACAGCGTGCCCTTGATGCCGTAGCCGCTGGCGTCGGCGGAATTGTCTGCTCCCCGCTGGAATCAGCCGCCATGCGCGCCAAAGTCGGCGACAAACTCTGCATCGTAACGCCGGGTGTCCGTCCAAAAGGCGCTGACGCAGGCGATCAGCGCCGCGTGATGACCCTTACGACGCCATCAAAGCAGGCTCCGACTACCTCGTCATAGGCCGCCCAATCTACCGCGCCGAAAACCCCCGCACCGCCGCAGAAGCCGTCGTGGCCGAAATCGAGAGCGCTCTGTAAGCTCTTTGCACACTGAGCCTCTGCCTGCCAGAGCTCATTTGCTCCATGTTAAACAGCTCCCGATACCATTCGCGCAAATGGTAGGAGAGGGAGCACATCCAATGGATACAATTCTCATCACAGGCTTTGGTGCCTATGCCAACACGCCCACCAATCCGGCAGAAAAGCTGGCACTGGCGTTGGATGGTGAAGAGATCGCGGGTGCAAGGATTACCTCCCGTATCCTCTCCGGGGCCTATTTTCGTTGTATTGAAGAAGCAGTCGCCGCCATTGAGGACATAAAGCCCAGCTCCATCCTCATGCTAGGCGAATATGGCGGTCGCTCCATGATCACGTTGGAGCGCATTGCCCAAAACCTCAACGACTGCGCCCGATACAACGTCACCGATAACGCTGGCGTCACCCTTCAGGGCGAACTGACCGTACCCGATGGACCCGTTGGCTACTACACAACTGTGCCCATACGAGCGATGACGCAAGCCATGCGCGATGCAGGCGTGCCCACCGACATCTCCGATTCCGCAGCCACGTTCTGCTGTAATCACCTCATGTACGGCGTCCTGCACCACATCGCGACAAACAACCTCCAAATCCGAGCCGGTTGGCTACACCTGCCGCACCTCCCAGAAGTCGCCGCCATGCTCCAAAACCTCGGTGCCCCGAGCATGTCCGTAGACACCTTGGTCAAAGGCATGCGAGCAGGGATCGAGGCACTCCAAGCAAATAAGGAAGACCAGAACATCAACATCCTCTCAAAGATGCTGGTTTAAGGCGTCTCCTGAATACCACTTACACCAAAGCAGGCGGTGCAACTCCAATGCGCCCCCAATAACCAATGTCATTGGGAGCGCATCAACCGAGCCTTAGGTCTCGCCCTTCATAAAGCGGTTTTCGCTTTGCGTGCGTTTGACCATTTTTGCAAAGTCCTTTGTGCGGGCCCGTGACTGCGCAACTGTTTCGCTGTTGTACAGCTCTTCCCGTTGCAGTTTTCTCCAACGCTTCAGGCGTGCTGCATCCAGATCACCCGCCTCAATCGCGGCCTGAATGGCGCAACCCGGCTCAGTTTCATGGCTGCAATCGGAGAACCGGCAGTCTTCAGCAAGGTCAACCAGATCCTGAAACACAGCCGAAACGCCCTCCGAGACATCATAGAGCCGCAAGGCACGCATACCTGGCGTGTCCATAAGCCAGCGCCCCTCGCCAATCGGGTAAAGGCACCGCGCCGTCGTGGTATGACGCCCTTTCGCGTCATCCTCGCGGATACCAGCCGTTTTAGCCGACGACCCGCTCAAGCTGTTGAGAATGGTAGACTTTCCAACACCAGATGACCCAACCAGTGCAGCGGTTTGACCGGCCTTCCACCAATCGAACAGCGGTAGCAGCTGCATCCGGTCACGGGTATCAAGTGCAATCACAGGCAACAGCGGATCAATTTTCTGAACCTGCACCTCGAAATCGCGCGTGTCTTCCACCAGATCGGCCTTGGTCAGCAACACCACAGGCTGAACGCCTGCTTGTTGTGCAACAGCCAGATACCGCTCAAGGCGCGCAATGTTGAAGTCTTTGTTGCAGGAGGTGGTAATGAACAGCACGTCCACATTAGCCGCAATCAACTGCGTGCGCACGCCTTCCCCCGCTGCCCGCCGCTCGATGAGCGTGAGCCGGTCAAGAATACGTGTAACGTGAAAATGAGCGTCATACACAACCCAGTCGCCCACCGCATAATCGCCGGTGGAACTGTGGCCGGAAACGCTCAAGGAGAAGTCGCCCTCAAGACCGACAGCACTCATCTGGTTTCGGTGAACCTGAGTAATACGGGCAACAGAAAGGGTTTGCAGCTCGTCATCAGAAAGCTGCATCATAAAGTGAGCTGACCAACCCAGCTCAATCAATTTATTGGACATTTATCTGCCTGAAATAGAACAGCACAAAGGAGTCGCCATAGCTAACGCTTATGGACCCAAAGTGGGTCAGGCAGGCAAGGCGTATTGCCTATTTAAACGAACCTGCCTGAGGCACCTTTATTACAATCATCAAACACCTCCTTTGGTTACGTTTCGGGAGCTACGCTCATGCGTAACATCAATGAGCTTATCGGCCTTCCGGGTGTTTGGCAAGCAGGATTCCGCTGCGACATAATGGTGAGGAATATTAGCTTGCCTCACGCGCAAGATAGATCATTTTTGCCACATCGAGCTCGGTGTTATCCAGCGCCTGCTCAACGAATCGAAGGTCGATCGTCATGTCATTAAGCTCGCCCAGTTCACCGACAAAAGCATTGGTCTTGTAGTCCCGACTAATAACAAACGAGCATGGTGAGCCAACTTTAAGCTCGCAGGAGTTTTTCTTCCGCTGCAAGCTAAGAAGATAACCATGGCCCCAGTCATTGGTGAAGGGAAACACGATCTCGCCGCGCATACTGGTGTTGCGGTAAAGCTCTGCTGGAATAGTGGTGGTGCCATAGCAAAGATAGGTCCGGTCCAGCGATGTTCCGGAATACTCCGCATGCACATTTGCGATGCCCTTTAGGTTCTCGCGGCACTGGTCCCGCAGCTTCTCGTGGGGCTCATCAAAGTAGACAGCACCCAGCGGGCCAACAATATGGGCAATGATTGCGGTGAAATAACCAAGGCCAGAGCCGGATTCAAAGACCGTCATGCCCGGCCTGAGGTCTGACCAGTTGAAGATCTGCGCCCAGAGCGAGGGTTCCCCCGTATTGATACGGTCTTCTGCCACCAGCTCAACAAGCATGTCCTGATAAAGCTCAGCGGGGTCGTGCAGCACAGCTCTGCGGCCATGCCCAGGGGTCGTGATGGCAACATGCCAAGGGGGAGGGAACAGGAAATCCTCCTTGCGCACACTGGCAAAGGCATCCAGCAGTAACGCCCGGTTTCCACCACGCAGGTTATAGCAAACTTCCAGCGCGTAAGCATTTTCAGACATCGTAGAAAACCCGCAGTCTCAACCGATGAGAGAAGCCAAGCCAGCTTTCTCCCGAGAGCAATTGAAGACCAGTTGAAATGAGGGCCTAAGTTTAACAAAAGGCTCATAATGCAGAGCTTGAGACCGCTCCATTGCTAAAGCCCCTGCAACATGTCGCAAGGGCAGTGGAGCTAGTGAACACCAGAATGAGCCGATGGTAAACACTGGAAAGAGCGCGCAGCTCAATCAGTTGGGCATCAATTAAGGCCTGTCGTAGATATAAGAAGCGCAGAAGTTTGGCAGGCTTTGCATGTTTTCCACGCTGCCCGGAGGCGGATCGCCGTCAAAAACGTCAATCTCAAGCATGTTGTCACCGGGTGACGCCAGAACAAGATAACCATCTGTGGTATCTGGCCCACAAAGCGAGTTGTCACGGATGAGCCTGAGGTGCTCGGCTCCGGTGAAGCGATAGAGCTTGGGAACGTCACCAGGAACGGGTTCGATTTGCAATACACTTCCGCTACCCATAGTGATCGAGTTTGGTTCCAAGATGATATCGCCAGTGATGCTCTGCGCAGTGGTGCTGAAAGCCTCCCACCTGTCACCCGTGTTATCCGCATTGGCTGCGTCTGCAGATTGGGCCCAAACAGATGGCGTCGAGATAAGCAAAATTCCCGCGAACACTAAGCTGAGGTCGGAGTATAATCTGATACCTGTCATGCACGAGGCTCCTACGACTTGTTGTAGGTGAATGATCCGCAGAACCCGGGCTGTTGATCCACGCTTCTGCCAGCGACAGGTGGCTCATCACCGCCAAACACGTCAATCACGAGAAAGTCCTGCTGCGAGCGGTCGATAATCATAAAGCCGGAATCAACGCCATCCTCACAAAAGTGCTTGCCTTCAGGCAGGCCAAGAGATGAAGCGCCGGAGAACGAAAAGAGGTTTGGCGTATACCCTTCAACACCTGTAATAGAGATAACACCGGCGTCACCCATCTCGATGGTGCCGGGAGTTAATATGATGTTTCCGGTGATCTGCTCGGCAGAATAGCTGTAGGCGTGCCACTCCTCAGGACCGGCAATATCCGGTTCCTGCGCAAGGGCGCCGACAGGTATCATCAGAAGAGCAGCGATGCCAGATGACCAACAATTTTCCGAATTCTTGGATGCCGCATCATATGTCTCTAAAAGGCTCTATCCGTTTGCTGGGAGGCATCCTAGGCGGCGAACATAAATATCTTCCTAGATCGAACAATCGAATTGCAGGCAAAATAAAAGCCACACTGGAACCCAGCGTGGCTCTAAAAAAGCGTCGGCGGAAAGCTTTAGTTGAGCTTTGCTTCGCCGTTGTCTGCAGGTGCAGCCTGCTGAGACTGAGCAGCCTGAGCAAGGTTCTGACGGTACAGAGCCGCAAAATCGATTGGGTCCAGCAGCAGTGGAGGGAAACCGCCATTGCGTGTGGTATCTGCAAGAATGTTACGTGCAAACGGGAACAGCATGCGTGGGCATTCGATAAGAATGAACGGATGCATATGCTCCTGAGGAACACCAGAGATCTGGAAAACGCCACCGTAAACGAGTTCAACAGCAAACAGAACCTGCTCGGCAGTGTTCGCTTTTGCGTTCAGAGTGATAATGACTTCGAACTGGTTCTCGTCAATTGGGGTCGCACCAACATTTACATTGATGTCCAGCTTAGGCTGCTCGCCCGGCTGAAGAGACTTTGGAGCATTAGGTTTTCAAAAGACAGATCTTTAATGTACTGAGCCAGGATGTTCATGCCTGGAGCAGCTGCTTCACCCTGTTCACCGGCAGTATTAGCTTCACTCATATCGTTTTTCCCGTGTCGCAATAACAATCACTGGTACAACACACTGACACTCATAAGCGTTTGTTTGCCGTACCTGCGCAACTAAATGGTGGCTAACATGCCGCAAAGGCGGATACAAGGCTATGCTAACATTTCGGCTTCAAAACAGGGCAGTTCTGCCTAATAACCCATTGGCAAGTGGATCACCTGTGATTTATGAAGGGCCTTTATGACCTATTGGAGCGAGAATAAATGATAAGTACACCGGACGGACAGTCGCGGCTGTTGGACCCGCAGATCAAGCTGGATACGCTTGTACGCCTGCGCTGGTTGGCAGTCGTTGGGCAAACTGTCTCTCTACTTGTGGTGCACTATCTGCTCAAATTCCCGTTGCCCATTGGCTACGGCTACGTTTTGGTTGCTGCATCAGCATGGCTCAATGTCATCCTGAAAATCCGCTGGCCATCAAGCACCCGCATTTCCAAAAATGCTGCGGCGACCCAGTTGGCCTACGATATCATCCAGTTGGGCGGCTTGTTCTACCTTACCGGTGGTCTGGGCAACCCGTTCTGTTTCCTTATTCTTGCACCAGTTGTTGTCTCCGCAACTGCGCTCTCCGCCCGTAACACCATCATCCTCGGCGCACTGGCTGGAGCTGTTGTCACACTCCTCACGGCGTTCCATATGCCACTGCCGTGGTATGACGGCACTCAGATTGACTTGCCTCCGCTGTACCTCGTCGGTGTCTGGTTTTCGCTCATGTGCTCCATGTTCTTCATGGCAACATATTCTCTGCGTGTCGCAGAGGAGGCCCGACAGCTCTCTAACGCGCTGGCGGCCAGTGACATGGTTCTCGCCCACCAGAAGCACCTGTCTGCGCTGGATGGCCTTGCAACGGCTGCAGCACACGAGCTGGGCACACCGCTGGGCACCATCTATCTGACTGCCAAAGAGCTCTCCACGGAGTTTGAGAAGGGTGACCCACTACGTGAAGATGCTGAGCTGGTTTATTCTCAGGCCGCACGCTGTCGTGAGATCCTCAAGAAGCTGACCAGCCTCTCCAGTGATGCCGATCAGGTGTTCCAGCGTATGCCGATCTCGCTCCTTCTGTCAGACGTCTCGGACCCTCATCGGGGACTGGGTATCGACATCAAGATCAATGCAGAAGGCACAGGGCCTGAGCCTGTTGGTGTCCGCGATGCAGCTATCAGCTACGGGCTCGGCAACCTCATTGAAAACGCAGTTGATTTTGCAGAAACAACCGTCCTTTTTGAAGCCAAATGGGACGATGAATCCGTCGAAATCTTCATTCTGGATGATGGTCCGGGCTTCGCGCCAGACATGCTCGCAAGGATGGGCGAGCCCTATGTTTCCAAGCGCTCTGCACCTGCAATCTCCGAGGATGGAGCGGAAGAATTCGAGGACGAAAAAGATCGCCAGTCAGGCGGTGGACTGGGTCTAGGCTTCTTTATCGCCAAAACATTGTTGGAGCGCTCTGGCGGAAAGCTGAATTTTCATAATCGAAAAGATCCAGACCACGGCGCACTGGTTCATATTCGCTGGCCACGTGAAACTATGGATCAGGGCGCGCAAACACCAGAAACTTGAGAGTAAATCTCTAGGTATCCTAGTAAAAATACTTTAGCGAAATCTGGCTATAAAGGCGGTTGGGAACTTCCCTTAAGCGAAAAATATACTAAAGTGACCTGTGAATACCGTAGATTAATCGGACCTGCAAAATGACAGAACCAGAAGTTGCACCTCTTGGACGCCTTCTAATCGTTGATGACGATCGTGCATTCCAGCAGCGCTTGGAACGTGCGATGCAGAAACGGGGTTTTCAGACGGAAACCGCAGATGGTGTAAGAGAAGCGCTGAGTAAAGTTGCAGCACAGGCACCTGATTATGCTGTCGTAGACATGCGCCTTGAAGATGGCAGCGGTCTGGATGTGGTTGAAGCGATCCGCATGAAGAAGCCGGACGCGCGCGCAATCATCCTGACCGGCTATGGCAACATCGCTACTGCTGTAACTGCCGTAAAGCTTGGCGCGATTGACTACCTCGCAAAGCCTGCTGATGCCGATGATATTCTGGCAGCGCTGACCCGTCGTCCAAACGATAAGGCTCCGCCACCAGAAAACCCAATGTCCGCTGACCGCGTCCGTTGGGAGCATATCCAGCGCGTCTACGAACTGTGTGATCGCAACGTGTCAGAGACAGCCCGTCGCCTGAATATGCACCGCAGAACGCTCCAGCGCATTCTGGCAAAGCGCGCACCGCGCTAACTCAGAAAACATCGCTGTAAAACACAAAAAGCGCGGCTCAAACCGCGCTTTCGTTTTATCTGCATTCAGGATTGTGACGAGGACTAGCTCTTCTCTTCGTTCTCAAGGCTGTGCTTCTGGATCAGTGGCAGCTGCATCATGGTGAAGACCATGGTGATCGGCATGAAACCGAAGACCTTGAAGTCCACCCAGAAATCCGTCGAGAAATTGCGCCAGACAATTTCATTGATCACCGCCAGTACAAAGAAGAACACGCCCCAACGCAGGGTCAGTTTACGCCAACCTTCCGCATCCAGCTTGAAGGCACTGTCAAACACATACCCCAGCAAAGACTTGCCGAAGAACAGTCCACCCAGCAAAATGGCCCCGAACAGGGAGTTCACAATGGTTGGCTTGAGTTTGATGAACAGCTCATCCTGCAAATACAGCGTCAAAGCACCGAACACGAGCACCACAACACCGGACACCAGCGGCATCACAGGCAGATGGCGGGTCATCACGTAGGAAACTGTGAGAGAGATAGAGATCGCCACCATAAAGGCAGCGGTTGCAATAAAGATCGGCTGACCAAGTGCCCCAAGTGAAGGAAACATCTCGGCAAGCTGTTCGCCTCTGGAATTGGCGATGAAGAAAACGCCCAATGGACCGAGCTCTAGGGCCAGCTTCAAAAGAGGCTTAGGTTCCTGGCGCTCAGTGGTTTGCGTAGAGCGTTCTGAATTCATCTGCAAAGGCTTCCTTTTGTTGCTTTTCTCCCGATCTGAGAGATTTAAGCAGCAATTTTGCTATTAAAAGGGCAATTAAGAGTGAAATATCGAAACCGTCAAGTTTTAAGGCACTGATCTGGCTGTTTTAAGGGGCGAAAGCTTAATTATGCGTTCATTCTGCAGTCTGGCCTACAATGTGCCACTCCCGCACATTGTATGTACTTTGAAAGTCCTGAAGCCCATGGTCGGGTAGGGCAGGTAACAAAAGATGCACAAAAATAAGCCACAATCCCCCAGCTAAGCTTGGCTTTGCCAAGAATATTGGGAGCTACTCCATGTCTTTTATGGCCAAGGTTGCGCTGTTGTTTGTGGTTTTTGTTGACCTCATCAGCCAGGGATTGGTTTTTCCGATACTCAATGAATTGATTATGGACCCGCCACAAATTTTCTGGCAATGGAGACCTCTGAAGCCATACGCCACATCTATTATGGCCTTGTAATCGGGTTGTTCTTCCTCGCATGGTTTGTTGGGGTTATTTATCTTTCAAAGGTTTCAGACAGCATTGGCCGAAAAAAAATGCGCTCCAGATTTGTCTGGGAGGCGCGTTACTCGGCTACATCATCACGATTGTCTCGTTGTACATCGGTAGTTTCTGGTTGTTGGTACTGGGCCGCATGATCACCGGATTTTCCGCTGGCAATCAAGCCGTTGCTCAGGCTGCTATGGTTGATGCCAGTGAAAACGACACAGACCGAGACCGCAACATGGGCTACATCATCCTAGGCGTCAGTTTTGGTCTTGTCGGCGGGCCTATTATTGGTGCAGTCCTGTCGGGGTCACAGTTCATCGGCTCTTACGCAAGCCTCACCTTGCCGTTCTATGCAACGGTGCTTCTGGTTCTCATAGCCATAGCTCTGGTCGCTATCTTCTATAAGGATGTGCGCAGTGAGCGCGAGCCTTTCAGTTTCCGTGCCAGTGATCTCTTTAGCGGCATGGTGCGCGTTAAAGACCACCCTTTGGTCATGCAATTACTGCCCGTCTTCATCTGCTTTATGATCGCAAATCAAACCTTCTTCGTTTTCGTGGTCAATTACCTGACAAGTGCGTTCGGCTATGGAGAAGTAGGGGGCAGCGTTGCCATGCTCGTCGTCGGCCTTGCTCTTGCTATCTCTAGCGGCTTCCTTGTCAAACCAGCCCAAAAGATATTTGGCCGCAGGCGTCTCGTCTGCTCGATGCTGACCATAATGGCAATCAGTGTGTTTACCTTCGCTCTGCTCCCCTCAGCCGTCTTGAGCATGATACCGCTGTTTCTCTACTTCTTCTGTTTCGGCGTGACATACCCGACGCTTCTTGGCTTCTTCTCGGGCAGCGTTGGTGAGGCAGATCAAGGCTGGGTGATGGGCATCACCACATCCATACTCTGCCTGACTGCCGGAGTGATGGCTCTTATTGGCGGCGGTTGATGAGTATCGACATCCAGTTGCCGTTTTTTTGTCGCTGCAGCTTCCGCGCTTTTGGGGTTACTGCTGATTCTGACCACTTGGAACCGACCGGAAATTAGAAAAATTATTGGCGTAACGGACCAAACCTAGCCTTCCCAACAAGGAAGAACCACCGAACTGCACGTTATTAAAGATGCATCTGAATGAGTACCTAAGGAGCACTTGCAAAGCGGTTGCGATTGAAAAATATTAGCCCGCCGACAATCTTTCCTCTTAAGGCAGAAGGGGAGATGCGCTGCGCCGGAAGGCCCTCCGAAAAGAAGGTGTTTGCCTATTCGCGCGTAGTGTCTGAATGAGTTATGCTTGATGCAAGTGGGATATCCTGAAACGATGATATTTAAAGGTCTTTCGAAAATGGCTGTAATTGCAATTCTTCTGGTCGCACTTGTGGTTGGTGTCACAGCAAAGCTGATGTGGCAAAACTCCAAAGTGCCGGAGTATGTGGGTATGCAGAATGGTCAGTTCGCCCCGCTCCCCAGTTCCCCGAATGCAGTCTCCTCACAAACGGAGGAAGCAGCCCGCCACGTTGAGCCACTACCAATGCTCGCCACACTTGAAGCAACGCAGGCCGCCCTCTCGGACACACTGCAGGAGATGGGCCAGAATAAAGTCTGGAAGTCCGAAGGTCCGTACCTGCATGCTGTCTTCACAAGTGCGCAAATGGGCTACAACGACGATGTGGAGCTTTGGATTGATGAGCAGGCAGGTGTTGTCCACTACCGCTCCCAATCCCGCGTCGGTTACAGCGACAAGGGCGTCAATAAGGCCCGTTATGACCGCTTCCGGAGCATTTATTCAGGCTTCATGGACACAGGAAAGCTGACTCAAGGATAACGCACGCCTCTGTAAGCATCGCTGAGGCAAGACCCTGTTGAAGTGAGAGATCATTTTTCACGGAACAGCGCTGTTAAAGGGGCTCTGCGGGAAAAAAACCCGCAGAAACCTTGTGACTTATGTCTGTGAAGTCCAGCAAAGGGCAGCCTAACGTATTTGGTGCCTCTGGCATTTAAGGAAGATAAAACTCGGGTTCTTCTGAAATCTCTCATAATGGAGCGGAGATTGTTTCTTCATCTCGGGAACAGGCGTCCCTTCGCGCAGATCCAGCACGCACATGCCAGCCGCTGCAAGCCATCCGAACAGCATGGAGAGCGGGCGGCGATAGAAGCCCACTTCAACCGGATCGCCAATAATGTTCGTTTCCATCGTCACATACTCTTGACGCAGATAGCTGCTACTGGGCGAGAATTGTGCATCAAGCAATGGATGCACCGTTGAAAACACGAAGAACCCGCCCGGTTTCAGTACCCGCCCGATATCCTGAAGAAGCTTACTCGGATCTTCGATGTAATGGATTACCAGCGGACAGATCACTAGATCAAAATCACCGTCCAGCTGATCCGGCAGTCCCTCAGACAGATCAGCGCTGTAGCATTTCGCGTCATTGCCGAGCTTCTCTTTCACCAGTTTCAGCATCTGCGAGGACTCGTCAATGCAAGTCACATCCGCACCATGGTCATGCAAAAACTGCGCATACACACCCGGTCCACACCCCAGATCCAGCACCTTTAGCCCTTCCAGCGGAGGCAGCATGCCAAGCAGAGTTGGCCGCTCCAGAAGTGCATAGTAGACATTCTCCTGAATAGCCTCGTCATATTCCTCGGCAAAATCGCTATACAAACGAGATATCATCTGCACACTCCGCACCAACTGCATACTCCGCAAACAGACCTCCGGTCATCATTTGGAAATACGCAACAAATCAATAATTTAAAGCAGCTTGAGCCAACCAGAAAAAGGGAAATGTCCTTTAGAGCCTCTGTGTCCGCCATGCAGCCAGAAATCTCATATACAACTCTAACGCGGGAAATCTGTGACCCGATAACGGCAGTCTCAAGCCCATATCACAGCAATTGCGTGATACGCGCCCAGGCCCACTGGATCCCGCATCAAGTGCGGGACGACATCGATGGCCGCCGTAACAAGAGAACATCAGGCAATCAACACGACCAAGCGCCAGCCCTACCGCCGTCATCCCGGACAAGCGTAGCGCAGATCCGGGATCCAGAGCGTCAAACTCCAAGTTGAATGGTTTGCTCAGAGCCTAATACGGCCCCACATCGCAGCACTCGGCCCACGCTCATCCCAAATCAAACCGCTTACAAATCCGGTCGACCGCGGTCCCATCAGCAAGTGGCACAGCTTCCAGCACCTTGTAATCTTTGAAACCACGAGAGCTGTAGTAGGCAAGGCCGCCGGTGTTGTCGGCGCGGATGGTGGCGTTGATGGCGACAAGGCCTTTGCCATCGAGCCCAGCCAAAGTTGCTTTGAAAAGGCGCTGCCGATCCCGCTTTGATGCAAGCCGGACTTTACGAAGGTACCGATATCAACCCAGTCAGCAGGAATATCTCCGAAATGGCTCGTGGTTTGGAAGCCAACCGGCTCACCGGTTTCACTGTCAATCGCACAAACACTGCTCTCCAGAATATCAGCTTCAAGAAACCACTCGATAAACTCTTCCGCGCTCAAGGGCTCCTCAATTGCGGTTGTCCCGCCGATCGCATGATCCGGTTGAGCAAAGCAAGCAACCCGTTCACATCACTGTGCTGAGTTTTGCGAATAGTAAATCGGGTCGAGGGTGCAGAAGACGTGTCCATATCAAGTTTCCTACTCAATGCGAAAATACACAATACTTTCAAACAAAAAAAACTTGCCTGTGACTGGGCACAAACCAACGCCACACCGGACAAGCACCGCGCAGATTCAGCTCCCGGCCCTCCAGAACCAGCCTGAATGTGCCTCGCTCCCAAGAACAAAACACAAATCCCGCCGAAGCATGTATCCTCTTCCTGACTGGATCCCGCATCAAGTGCGGGACGACGTCCAGAAGCTGGCTCCATCACATGAAACCATGCCCAACCAGCACCCCACGGTGTCATTCCGGACAAGCGCAGCGCAGATCCGGGAACCAGAGCGCAAACTACAAATTACATGGTAGAGTCAGAGAGTTAACATGGCTTTGCATTGCGGTACTCAGCTCACTCAAACCAAATCATAGCGCATATAAACTCTATCTACCGGCGTCCCATCATCGAGCGGTACAGCTTTCTCTCTCTTATATTCTTTAAACCCACGAGAGTTGTAGTAGGCAAGACCACCTGTGTTGTCAGCGCGGATGAGGGCGTTCAGGGCCTTGAACCCTTTGCCTTCCAGCCCTGCCAAAGTAGCCTTGAATAGCGCACTGCCGATGCCGCTTTTATGCAGCCCAGGCTTTACAAAGGTGCCAACCTCAACCCAGCCAGCGGGAACATCTTTGTAATGACCGGCGATCTGGAAGCCAAGCGGCTCTCCACTCTCGCGGTCAATCGCGCAGACGCTGGTCTCCTTCAAATCACCTTCAATGAACATGCTGATGAACTCCCCTTTGTTCATCGGCTTTTGCATTGAAGTTGTTCCGCCGATCTCGATGAGTCGGTTAAGCAGAGCGAGCAGTTCGTTCGCATCATTTAGCTGGGTGTTGCGGATGAAAAATCGGGTTGGCGCCGCGACAGACGTTTCCATATCAATATTCCTGTTCAGCGCAAAAAAATACGCAATACTTTCAAACCAACGCAAACGCCCGCCGCCCCAATAATCCCCCCATAAGAGCCAAGCAAGAAATCAGCTAAAACTTTGTTCTTGCTCGTAAAGCTTGTGCCAATGTGCCTTCGTCAAGGTAGTCTAGTTCCCCGCCAACCGGCACGCCATGCGCCAAACGGGTCACTTTCACATTTTCAAACCGCGCAAGTTGGTCCGTAATGAAATGCGCAGTTGTTTGTCCTTCAACGGTCGCGTTAACCGCGAGGATAACTTCTTGAACATTGCCGTTTTCAACACGCTCAACCAGCTTGGATATGCTCAGGTCATCCGGGCCAATACCGTCCAGCGGAGACAGGGTGCCACCGAGAACATGATAATGCGCGCTCACAGCAGATGCCCGCTCCAGCGCCCAAAGGTCGGAGACGTCTTCCACCACCACGATGGTGGAGCCGTCGCGGCGCGGATCGGAGCAGATTGTACAAGGATCGCAGGTGTCTACGGTGCCACATTCAGAGCAGATACCAACCTGATCAACCGCCACACCCATGGCTTCCGCCAGCGGGATAAGCAGTTGATCTTTCTTTTGAACCAGATGCAAGGCAGCGCGTCTGGCCGAGCGCGGACCAAGGCCCGGCAGCTTGGAAAGCAGCTGAATCAGGCGTTCAATTTCGGGACCAGCAACCCTGCGTGTACTCATCGAAAATCTATGCTCTCTGCGAGAAAGAAAAGGCACTCGCAAAGCAGGTTCGCGAGATGGTGCCAGAGAAACTATGCCCGCCTTGAGAGGCGGGCAAGAGGGAATAAACCCAATTCAGGCCAGCTGCCAAATCTGCGCAGGGTCGCGGTGTTTTGGCAACAGGTAAAGCCTGAAGAACTTAGGAGCCGAACGGGAGTTTCATGCCAGCTGGCAAACCCATGCCGGACATCAGGTCCTGTGTGCGTTCTTGTACCAGCGCTTCGCCTTTTCCCTTCGCATCATTATGCGCAGCGAGGATAAGATCTTCCAGAATCTCAACTTCATCAGCCTTGATGAGAGACGGATCAATCTTCAAGCCGGTCATTTCACCTTTACCATTCAGAGTAATGGTGACCATGCCTGCACCTGAGGTTCCCTCAACAGAAAGCTCGTTCACAGTCTCCTGAAGCTCGCCCATTTTTTTCCTGCATCTGCTTGGCTTGCTTCATCATTTTAAGAAAGTCCATCGACTCGCTCCTTAAACGTCTATTGAGCGCACATCAGCGCTTCTTCTATTCTTCTCTTCAGGTTTCATATCACAGAAACCTTAGAAATCTTGGGTGAAATCTATCGAGTCCATGTCTTCTATGTCGACAGTCGGGGACGCCTCTTCAAGGGGGAGATCTTCCTCCTGCTTCAAAATACGGACATCAACAACCTTCGCTCCGGGAAAGGCAGAAATAAGTTTCACCACTTCCGGATCAGAATGCGCATCAGAAACCAACTGTCTCTGGTTAGCTTCTTTTTCTTCATGCAAAGTCGGTCGGCCTTGCTCGCGGCTAACCGCAACAATCCAACGACGACCCGTCCATTCTGTCAGCTTTCGGCCCAGTTCGCCAGCTGCATCAGGTGTCGCAATGTCGGTCGGCTGCACTTCAATGCGACCCGGCTGGAAGTTGACAAGTCGCAGCGCTCGCTCAACTGAAACCTTGACCGGAATGTCCTTCATGCGGGCGGCAAGCTGGGAAACCTCAGCCCATGAGCGGATCGCGATCTTTTCCTTAACTTCCTCGGCCTGTCGCATTTGTGGCGCTGTTTGCGGTGCAGATCCAATGGCTTGTGTCATCGGCTGGCCACCAGCAACGGCGCGTAGCTGAGGAGCGGAGCCTCCACCGGAAGAGCCCGTGCTGGCGCTTGAGCCGCCGCCACCTTGCGG
>BAXV01000023.1 GCA_001310715.1 Pseudovibrio sp. JCM 19062 | reverse complement strand
TGCGGCAGCGCCCATGGGGCAGTGGTCTATGCCAGCTCTTGCAAGGTTCAAGCGTTCCAGATCGCGCAGCAGAACTTCCAATGCAGCGGATAGGTAGTGGCCGAAGGTTGAGGGCTGTGCTGGTTGGCCGTGGGTGTAGGCGACAATCAGCGTTTCTTTCTCGATCTCAGCTTTCTTAATCAGTACATCACATAGATGCAGTGCTTGCTGGGTGAGGGCGTCGCAACGCTTTGCCAGTGCCAGTTTGAAAACGGTGTGGTCCATGTCATTTCGTGAGCGTGCTGTGTGCAACATGCCTGCAATGTCTGGTCCAAGACGGTTCTTCAGCTCAGCTTCGACAAGGAAGAAGTAGTCCTCGTATTCACCGGTGTATTCCGGATCAGTGTCTGCCAGATCTTTTTCGATCTCAACAAGGGCCTTTGCGATCTGCTTGCCGGTTTCCGCTGGATGATGCCAGTCTCGACGAGCATTACCAGATGGGCCTGATTGATGTGCGTGATGGCGTCTATGTGGTGTGCTTTTACCCCTTCAAAAAGAGGTGCCAGCACTGTGTCCTTGTAGACGGGATGGGGGAATGTGGAGCTGTCGATCATCCTTTAAGTCCTGCCATTACTACGCCGCGAATGATGTAGCGCTGGAATACCAGAAATACGATCAAGGTCGGGATGGTTGAGATTGCTGCGCCTGTCATGATGAGTTCCCACTCCACCTGCGCTTCAACAGAGAATGTGGTGAGGCCAACGGGGAGGGTGTACATCTCCTGACTGTTGGTGACGATGAGCGGCCAGATGAAGGCGGTCCAGTTGCCGAGAAAGACGAAGATTGCCAGAGCAGCGAGCGCCGGGCGCACCAGTGGCATGGCGACCGTCCACCAGATCTGTAGTTCGTTGAGGCCATCAATGCGAGCTGCTTCAAGGAAGTCATCGGTACAGTTTCAAAAAAACTGCTTCATGAGGAAGGTGCCGAAGGCGGTCATGAGGCCGGGGAACATGATGCCCCAGTAGGTGTCGAGCCAGCCGAATGTGGAGCTCATCAGATACCATGGGATCACCAGCATTTCGGTTGGGATCATCAAGGTTGAGAGAATGGCGATGAAGACGATGTAACGGCCCGGAAACGTGTACTTGCACAGCACATAACCGACGAGGCTGTCGAACAGCACGTTACAGATGGTTGTTATGGTGGCGATAACCAGCGAGTTGGTGAACCAGCTGAAGAAGCGGCCATCTTCCAGAACGTAGGTGTAGTTCTCGATGGTCGGTTCTTCCGGAATGAGGTTCAGGTTGTAGACCTCAAACGGATATTTGAATGACGTGGACAGCATGTAGATGATCGGCATGACCATCGCAATGCCGCCTGCGAAGAGCAAGAGCCAGCGGATGAACTGGGCCTGATTGCGTTTTCTGCGTGCGGCACTGCGTTGGGATGATGCACTTTTGCTTGTGCCCAGAGTTTCTGAAAAGGCCATCTTATTTATCCCTCATGACGCGCAGTTGTAGCAGGCTTACGACAAGCAGAACGGTGAACAAAACAACCGTCTGTGCTGCCGCGTATCCCATGTCAAAAGAGTTAAATGCGGTGTCGTAGATCATCAGAACCAAGGGCTTGGTGGAATTGAGCGGGCCGCCCGGATCATTAGTGGTCATGTTGAAGACATGATCGAAGATGCGCAGGAAACCGATTGAGGAGAAGACAACCAGAAACACGATGGTTGGCTTGAGTAGCGGAAGGGTGATCTCTGTCAGGGTCTCCCACGCTGAGACGCGTCAATGCGGGCTGCTTCGTAATAGGTTTGCGGAATGGCGCGCAGACCTGCCATGAAGATGATGACCTGAAACCCGAGACCTGCCAGATGGCCGGTGCCAGAATGGAGGGTAGGGCGTAGGTGGTTGAGTTCAGGAACGGGAACTGCGGAATGCCAAAGGTTGCTAGTGCGTTGTTGAACACGCCAATTGGAACGCTGGTAGAACCAGCGCCAGACCCATGCCATTGCGACCGCACTGGTCATGAAGGGCAGGAAGTAGAGCGCGCGGATTGTGCCGTGCATGAAGCGCAGTTTGTCGAGATGGAAGGCGATTACGAAGGCAAGGAGCAGGGAGGTGGGGGTTCCCAAAATTAGATATAGAAAGGTGTTGGCGAATACTTCCAGAAGTTTGGGTCGCTGAACAGTTTAACATAATTGTCGAACCCTGCCCAGTTGCGTGCGCCAAGCAAGTTCCATTCCTGAAAGGAAAGGACAATGGCGTTTGCTGTTGGATAGAAGCGCACAACCACATAAAAAAAACAATCGGGATGGCAAGTAGCCCCCATGCCCAGACGATCTGCTTTTGCGAGATCGTGAGCCTCTTATAAATCCCCAAGACCGCCCCCTGATTATGCCCGGATCTACAGCAGTCCGCTGAGAAGTTGTTTCATAAGACTGCTCTAACTCTTTGTTATAAGGTGTTTTGTGGCTCTGCTGAAAGAGCCGTTTCCGTATCTGCTGAGCTGAAGATGTGAGGGCAAAGTGGTTGTCCTCACATGTAATCTGTCATGCTTAGTTGTAGTAGTCGTCGAGAATTTTCTGCTCTTCGCTTGCGGCCTGAGCAAGGGAGTCTTCTGCAGACTGATCTTCAAGACGCATGCGCGCAACCATATCCATGAGCGCCTGACGCTGACCGCTTTCGTTGGCAAAGATTGTTGTCTTTGCGTAGCCCAGGCCTTTGATGAACGGACCGTAGACCTCGTGGTTGGCGTTGGCTTCTGTCATGGCGGCAGATGGTTTTGCCGGAAGCTCGCCAACAGTGTCGAGCCAGACTTGCATGGCTTCATCCGAGGTCACGTACTTCATGAACTTGACGGCTGCGTCGTACTTCTCATCTGTGGCTTTGGAGGTAATGCCATTGACCCAGTAGGAGGAGTAGTTGGACCGCGTCCCGTCAGCTGCTGCTGGCAGTTCTGCCACGCCCCACTTTAGGCCGCGCACTTTGTCCAGTGCGCCGATGCGGAAGGAGCCGTCGATGTGCATGCCTGCGCGGCCCGCTTTAAAGGCGGCCTGCGGCTCGTCCATAAAGCCTGCTGCAGTCACTTTGTGGGTGAACTCAAGATCAGAGTAGAACTTCAGAGCAGCTTTGCCTGCGTCTGTGTTGTAGTTCACTGTCCGGTAGTTATCCTTGTAGGGATCGCCTTGGAATTGGCGCACGAGTACTTCACGGAACCAGTGGTGGTCCTGAGCGTTCATGCCAGTGGTGATACCAACGGTGGAGAGGTTGCCAGCGCCATCTTTCTGGGTGAGCTTCTTGGCGGTTTCAACCAGCTCGTCGAGCGTTTTTGGCGGGCCGTCGATGCCTGCTTGGTCGAACAGGCGCTTGTTGTAAAACAGAGCTAGCGAGCGCACAGCGGTTGGTAAGGCCATGTACTGGTCACCACGCTTCATGGCCTGCACCATGGGGAAGAACTCGGCTTCAATTTCAGCTGGCGGGAAAACGTCGGCAGGGAGTGGCTGGATCAGCTGTGCGTTCACATAATCGTTCAGCCAGCCATAAAACAGCTGCACTACATCCGGGCCTTGGCCTGCCGGAATCGCTGCTGCCACTTTCGTGCGGTAATCCGCATACGGGAAGTGGGTCATTTTAACGGTGATGTCCGGATTTGCCTTCTCGAAGTTCTCGATCAGGGTTTCCATTGCCTTCACGCGTGGTTCAAAGAAATATTGCCAGTACTCAATTTCAACTGCTTGTGCGCTGCCTGTCGCAAATAGTGCGCATGCTGCCGTGGTTGCCCCTAGCATCCACTTTTTCATATGCTTCATTGACCCTCTCCTCAAAAATATAGTTGGCGTTGCCCTCTATTCCTCACCCTGCTTCTTCTGATAAATCGCAAAAGAAAATTCTTCTACTCGTATTTCACAGGGCTGACATATTTAAGTCAATTTAGTTGAATATTCAAGTGTTTTGAATTAATGGATGGTTATGTACCGAGACGCACCGTTAAAAATCATAGGCTCCAACGCCGAAAGAACCCGACTTCACAATAGGAAAGTGGTGCTCGGGCATTTGCGTTCCCAGGGACAACTAGGCCGTGCGGAACTGGCGCGCCTGACAGGCTTGTCCACTCAGGCGATGAGTAACATTATTGCGGAACTGGAGGGCGAGGCTCTGATTCTTGCTGGTGAGCGGCAAACGAAAGGACGCGGCTTACCGGCGATGCAGTACACTGTGAACCCGCAAGGGGCTGTTGCACTGGGCATTGAGGTTCGTCCCAATGCGATTTTGTGCGCACTGGTGAATTTTCTCGGGGATACTCTTTATACCAAACGGACGGATTTAGAGAGTAGTGAGCCTGCTGTTGTTTTGCCGGCGGTGAAGGCGGCGTGTGATGAGGCGCTTTCTTCGGTTGGCAAGGATGTGCCGCCGGTCTTGGGCGCGGGCATCGTTATGCCGGGGCCGTTTGGCCGTGTGGGCCTGAGCGGAACAGGGAAGGCAGAGTTGATCGGCTGGGACGACCAAGATCCTCACGCCTTGTTTGAAGAAACATTGCAAATGCCGGTGCGAGTTGAAAATGATGCAACGGCGGCTGCGATTGCGGAACAAACAACCGGTTCGGCCACAGAGTTGCAGTCCTTCTGTTTTGTTTATTTTGGCACCGGGCTTGGTCTTGGCGTGATTTCCAATGGCGAGATTCTGCATGGTGCGTTTGGCAATGCAGGCGAATTGGGGCATGTGGTTGTGGAGCGGGGCGGGCGACTTTGCTCCTGCGGTAATCGCGGGTGTTTGGAGACCTATACCAGCCGGATGGCTGCAAGTGAGTTTTTGCAGGCGCGGGGGAAATCTGCGGAGAGCCAGAAGGGTCTTTCGGATCTGCTGGCAGCGGGCGATCCTGATCTGGATGCGTGGATCAGTGAGGCTGCCGGCCCACTGGCACAGGCGATCGGGACGCTTGAGAACCTTTTCGATCCCGAAGCATCGTTCTTGGCGGTGCGATGCCACCGGAGCTTCTGGAGCAATTGATTGAGAGGCTGGACCTGTTTGAGGCGACAGTTTCCGTTCGCGCAGACCGAAAGCTGCCACGGGTTGTGCGGGGCACGTCCGGCTGGATGACGGCCGCGCTTGGTGCTGCGGCGCTGGTTATTCATGACACATATATTCCAAGTATTTCGAAGATAGCCTGAGGGGATGAGATGCCACTTTCAGATCCAGAACGTATTGCCGCGCATAAACAACATGTGCGGATGGTGGAGCTATGGCGTGCACTGCAGCCGCTGAAGTCAACAGTCTCCTTTATGAATACGGGCGCTCATCCGGATGATGAGATTTCCGAGATGCTGGCAGCGATTGGTCTTCGTGATGGCATTGCGCTGTCTTATGCCTGCGCCAATCGCGGTGAGGGTGGTCAGAACGCTATCGGCACCGAAGCCACGGAGAACCTCGGTGTGGTGCGGACCGCCGAGATGGAGAAAGCCTGTGATGTGCTGAACATGCGCCTTTACTGGCTTTCGGAGCATCCTGAGGACAGTATCTTTGACTTCGGGTTCTCAAAGAGTGGTGTTGAGACGCTTGGTAAGTGGGGGCACCAGCGCACACTGAAACGGTTTGTGGAGATTATCCGGCAGGAACGCCCGGATATCATCAGCCCGACCTTCCTCAATATTCCCGGCCAGCATGGTCACCACAGAGCTATGACGCAAGCAGCATTTGAAGTGATAAAGGCGGCGGCTGATCCCGATTTTCCTGAGGTTGACCTGCCGTGCTGGACGGTCAAAAAACTCTATCTGCCTGCGTGGTCAGGTGCAGGTGGGTCTTATGATGACGAGGTTCCGCCGCCACCTGCCACGCTTGAGTTTGATGGTACCGGTGAGGAGGAGGTCACCGGCTGGAGCTGGGCCCAGATTGGGGAGCAGTCACGTGCCTTCCATCGCACGCAAGGTATGGGGCAGTGGCGGCCTTCTTGCCAAGGTAATGTCTGGCCACTGCATCTTGCGGAAAGCACGGTTGGGAGGCAGGAGCAGTCACTTTCTGACAATCTGCCGCGAGACCTTTCTGAGCTTGCAAAGTTTGCCGGGGCTCCGACACTGGCTGGGTTGCTGGATAAAGCCCATGACCATTGCATGGATGCGATTGAGGCGTTTCCGAACCGTGACAGGATTGGAGCAGCTGCTGCGCGGGCGTTGAAGCTGGTTCGCAAGGCGCTCACTGAGTGTCCTGCTGCTGCGCGGGGGGAGGTTGTACACCGGCTGGAACGTAAAGAGCTACAGCTTTCTAAGGTGCTTGAGCTGGCAGAGGGTATCGTTGCCTCGCTGCGGATTTCTCAGGATCAGTTGCAGCATGGGGAGAGCGCTGCGGTTGTGTGGGAGTGTAGCCGTGATGGTGTGGGCTATGAGCTTGATCTTCCCGAGGCTGGCTATTTAAGGATGGGCGCGTCGAGGTTGGCGGTGCTGCTGTCAGTGATCCATACCCAGCCGTTTACAAGCCAGATGCGGTGCAAGCGCCTTGCGCGCGGGTTCAGTTCCGCTCCCACGGGGTAGACGTTGAAACGCGGTTGCGGTTTGAGGTTGAGCCTGTGGTTCTGCCAGCACATATCGCCAAGTTGGATGATACGGATTTTGTGCTGAACCGGGCGCTGGAAGGTCGCTCTCTCCATATCCCTGTGTATGGGGACGGGGCAGGACTGGAGCTGGTAGCGCCCCACGGATGGCAGGTTTGTCTGGAAAATGGGTTTTTTTCATCTGACGCTGCCTGATGACATTGCAGAGGGGCTCTATGAATTGCCGCTGCTGCAAGGTGGTGAGCAAGCTTACACTGTCCATGTGGTTCCCTATACGCATGTGAGCCAGCGCGTGCGGGTGACGCCTGCGGTGGTTCGGGTGTGCGTGCTGGATGTGCGGCTTGAGGTCAAGCGTGTTGGTTATGTGGGCAGCGGCAATGATCGGGTTGGCAAGTGGCTGGGTGACATTGGTGTGGATCTGGTTGATCTGCCCGCAGGCGAGTTAAGCGTGCCGCGTCTGCAAGAGCTTGGCTGCCTTGTGGTTGGGATCTTCGCGTTTCGTAGTCGGCGGGATCTGAATGACATGATTGACGACATACATGCATGGGTGAAAGCTGGTGGGCGTTTGATTACTCTCTATCACCGCCCATGGGACCGCTGGGATCCGGAGAAACTTCCTCTTGGGAGGCTTGAGATTGGCTCTCCTAGTCTGCGTTGGCGGGTGACTGATGAGAATGCGGTGGTACGCTATCTGAATCCGCAGCACGTCTTACTCAACCAGCCCAATGAGATTGGCGAAGGCGACTGGGGAAACTGGCACAAGGAGCGTGGGCTTTACTTCGCGAAGAGCTGGGACAGTGCCTATGAACCTCTCCTGGAGATGGCGGATTCGGATGAGGTGCCGCACCAAGGCATTTTGCTCGCCGGGCAGTTTGGGCAAGGGGAACATATCCACACCGCGCTTATCCTCCACCACCAGATGGAAAAGCTGGTGCCAGGTGCCTTTCGCTTAATGGCGAACTTAGTTTCATTAACCGGCTCTATGGAATTCACGCCTGAATTACGCCTTGAGGAAGGCTAAATGTATGGTCCCGGAGAGAGGTGGAATAAGTTTAGAGTGTGTTTCAACACTCAAGGAGAGACTATGGGACAGGTATTACATGGCAGCGCCACGACTACTCACGCCGTCAGATAGGCCATCCAGAAATCGAAAGAAATGAGCGCTCAATACGGCCTCAACCCCAAGACTGTGATGAAGTGGAAAAAGCGAACCGCAGTCGAAGACCTGCCGATGGGACCGAAAGAGCCCCGCTCTACTGTTCTCCCAGACTGAGAGTTTATCGGAAATGTCCCGCGAGTAACGAGATATCTACATTTAGTTTGCACCTTCGAGGCCCGACCTGCGTGATGCCTTGAGCCAAAGTCTACAAACAAACAAAACCTGCAACCGTTCCAATGAACCATGGCAGGTTGGTCAAGATTAATTTGTGCTGCAACAAAACTTGCTTGGTCGGATTGCAGGACTCAAAAGCTCATAGCGATGAACTTTCGACCGCACTCCTTTGCCAGATTGTCAGAAACCCATCGTTCCTTTGACGTTAAAAACCAGATCGAATAATCACTTAAAATACTAGTTAGTGTCACATAAATGTGCCATGAAATTTTCATTTCAGCAAATGTTATTAATTTTTATTTAATTATAATAAATTTTTATATATTCGATTTCATAACAAAAATGAAAGTACGGATTTTTATTGATGACTACCCCCACCAAAGATCTTGCGTATCGCCTTAAAGGCTTTGTGGCACTTGGCGTTTTACAGATAGCGATGCTGCAAGGGGTCTCTTCCGCCGTTGCTGATGAAAACGATATAACGGATCTTGTAGAAGACACAGTGTTAGTTGACACAAACGGTACTCACTTGACAGTCACCGGCGACGGCAAGATCGAGACTGGAGACAGCGGCGGTGATGGCATCCTAGCTGGTACATATATCGACTCTGTAGACAACCTTACCATCACTAACAATGGAGAGATAACGGTCAGCACTCCTACAATTGTTAACGGGATTAATCTGTATAGCAACAATAGCGCTGTCACTAACAACGGCACCATTAATGCAGGGTGGCGCGGTATACGGGTACGAGGCGAAAATAACGCAGTTACAATTCTGGACTAATAAACGCCGAGTACGGAATTTCTGTTGCAAAGTCATTCGCGGCTGAGGACGAGTTCGCAAAGGTTCGTAACAGCGGACCATCAATGCAAGTGGTACTGGCATATATGTAAGTTTTGCAAACGGGGCCGATATCGAAAATAGCGGTTCAATCATAGTAGATACAACAAGTAATATCGGTGAGGGTATCTATCTGAATGGCAATAACGGGCAAATCGTAAATAGCGGTTCTATCGACTCAAATCGTAATGGCATCACAATTGATGGCACCAACAACTTAGTCGTGAATAGTGGTGTTATAATTGCCAGTTCTCCAGAGGAAGGAAATGCTCTTTATATAAGAGACATCGGCAACAAGATCGCACTTAATGCTGGATCTCGTATTCAAGGCGGAATTTATTTTAATAATGTTGGCCCAAACACATTCAAAGTGGGCAACGGCTATGACGCAGTCTACACCCTTTCAGGCGAGTTGGAGCAAATCGTTGTTCTAGGCGAAGGCCAGACTTTGTTTGATGTTGGTGACAAGGTTGTTTCTTTCGATAGTAACGGCATTCCCGCTCAACAGGCCGCCCAAGCAAGTTACACCTATGATCTGATCAGAAGCTTGAATCAATCGTTGAATGATCGTAACTCCCGTAACCGCATCGCTGCAGCTAACGGTGAAGAAGATCCGTTTGGAGCATGGATGAGCTTGATGCTTACGGTGTTAATGGATCGAACGGCCTTGGCTATTCTTCTGCTTTGGGTGCGCTGACATTCGGTTATGATCAGAGATTGAACGAAAGCACATTTACCGGAATTTACGGCGGTTACGCTACTGGCCAGTTGGAGTCAGAAAAGGCTGGCTGGGATAACGACATGCAGTCCGCTTATGCTGGCGCATATGTTCATCACAGCTTTGATCGCGTTTCTACCGCTTTAAACCTTATGGGTGGCTTCAGCTGGACCGAAAATGAGCGCGAATTTACCGACAACACGGTTGAAGGTGGCCTGGTTAAGACTGAAAAGGATGCAAATAGCTTCTTCTTCGCACCAGAGGTGACTTTAGGCTACGATTTTAACCTCGGTAATTCTGTTGTTACGCCGAGCATTGCAGGTCGTTACGTATATTTGCGTCAGAATGGTTATAATGAAGGCGTTGAAAACGGTTTGAAGGTGTTGGGGCAT
Source organism: Pseudovibrio sp. JCM 19062 (assembly GCA_001310715.1). The sequence continues at coordinate 45,378 of BAXV01000023.1, read as the reverse complement.
GATGCTCAGCAGTTTAACCTGCGTACTCAAGTTACCTATGCATTCGGAAATAATACCGCTGACAGCGTTGGACAGTGGGGCGCTAGTTTACGGGCAGGATTGGACCTCTACAGCAATTGGGGTGATGACGTAGAGGGGAACGTTCTTGGCCGGGGTTTCCACTTCGCTAATTCTAGCGATGAGCAAGGTCTGCGCTCATTTGTTGGCGCAAACCTTGAGTATGGCGTGAGCAAAAATGTTGCTTTCAACTTAGGCACCGAAGGTGCTTATGATACGCAGGGCGCATTCTCCGGTAACGGACGCGCTGGCGTATCCATAAAATTCTAAAGCATGTCGCTGTTGAACAGATTCAGGATTCCCGTTGTTTGCAATCTGTAGTTCAATGCCCCCTGATTGATTTTTCAGGGGGCGGCATGGGACGACCACATCCACTTGAACTGCTCGAACGTGTGGTAGCCTTTGTTGAAGAAGGCAGCACGCATCGGGCCAGTGCTGCCCGCTTTCGCGTTTCCATTAAGTTAGGCAATGACATGGTCAAGCTTAAGCGGGAGACCGGCAGCCTAAAGGCCAAACCACTAGGCAACCCAGGTCGCGGTAAGTTGACTGCGGTCCATGGGGCATCCATTTCATCAGAGCCATTCAAACTGGCTTGATGATGTTAAAGCGTTCAATGGCGGTCAAGGAGTACACCTTGCTTGCGATGGGATTGGTGGAATTATACTTAAGTAGACCTTTGCCTGTGTGCGTGCTTTTGGGGTTGTCGCAAACTTGGGGCAACCAGCAGGAGAGGTGGTCCCGTTTGTTTGGGCAGCTGAGGATCGTTTATAAGTGGATCCGCTCCGATTACGCAGCAGCTTGAGTTATGTGCTGCGGGTGGTTGTAGTAAGCCTGATCCGGGGTATTCCAGTCAAGCGATGAATTTGGGCGTTTGTGGTTATAGAAGGTGATGAATTTGCTAATGAATTTTCTGGCTTCTGGCACACTGGCGTAGGCCTTGAGGTAGACCTCCTCATATTTGATAGTGCGCCAGAACCGTTCGATGACAAACAGGCTACACATTTCAGAACTGACAAGTTGCCGTAGTAAGTTCACTGCAGCTCAATCGGCTCTTTGGAATTTATGCTTGGAGGAAGGCTATTTGTAGCTTCACTTAAAAGATACACGGAGCCGTCCGCTTCCGCACGAACCATATTAATCAAAAAGTCCGTATGCGGTGCCAGCTTACCAAACCGACCGGTCTCGCGACCTTGCGGTTTGGCCGATATGTGCCCTCGTGCACGATGCGCCGAGGCAAGCTGCGCCGTAGTTGATACGCTAACTCCAAAAATGCGTTCTGCAGACCGACACGAATTCCCAGATCCAGTGTGCGCAACAATGCTGTTTCGAAGATCTAATGAGTACGACTTACCCGTAGTCCACCTCCTGAAAGAAAGAGAACCAGACAAATGTGCTTAAGGTAAGAACCACTCGATTTGAATCTAACGCAAACCGCTTTAGGACTGTGAGAACAGCAGAAGGAGTTTTGTTTGAGAAAGCTGTGTGACCGGCTTTCCGCGCGCAGGTCATCAGTCTCAGAGATTGAGTGTTTCCAATACTTGTTTGTGCAGCTCAGGTGTCGCGGCGGATATAATTGCGCCGTTTGAGGAAAGGTCAAGATTGTTGCCGTTCCAGTCTGTCACAATGCCTCCGGCAGCTCTCACCACTGCGGACACCGCAAGAAAGTCGTAGGGCTTTAAGTCATAGTCGATGACAACGTCCACATGCCCTGAAGCCAAAAGAGCATGAGAATAGCAATCATAGCCAAACCTGCGGGTTTTTCCCAATTTCAACAAGCGTCCTGCATGTTCAGGCTTGTCTGCCAAGAGTTTATCACCCTCGTTGATATAGATAATCGCGTTGTCCAAACTGGTCTGGGTCGAAACGCGGATTTCTTTCCCGTTGCATTTGGCTGGGTTACCCTCCCCACCGGAATAAATCTCGTTCAGCATGGGCATTGAAATCATCCCTGCCTTTGTCTCACCATTTCGCAGATACGCGAGCAGCAATCCAAACAGCGGGTTGCCTGAGATGAAGGAGCGTGTGCCATCGATGGGATCGATGACCATGAGGTCCCCGTCCAGAGAACCATCGACACCACTTTCCTCGCCAAAGATCCCGAAGTCCGGATATTTTCCGAGGATTCCCGCCTTCAGCTCTTCTTCGATCTGCTGATCAGCAATTGTTACGGGGCTCTCATCTTCTTTAAATGACAACTGGTTGTCTTTGCGAAAGAAACTACGCGCCAAAACCGCTGCGGACTTGGCCCAGATTTCGCAATCATCAAGGATCTCCGAAACAGAAACGTCTGTCTTATTTTTCACTTTTGAGGTCTTTCCGAAAGAGTATAATTTTGTTCTAGAGGACCAACTTGATGTTGTTGGCTGAAAAAGCTTCAATCTGTTGCTCTGTTGTGGCCTTGTCTGTCACAACTGCGTTGATTTGGTTCGCCTCACACAACAAGATACGGTTGATGGCACCAAGTTTTGTGTGATCAGCCAGAAAGACTGCGTCCGTTGATTGCCCTATCATCGCGCTGGAGATTTCCGCTTCGTACATGTCGAAGGAAAACGCTCCCTTGCTCGCATCGATGGCCACAGGCCCGATAAAAGCCAAATCCAGATTGAACCGCCTGATCTCAGAGAGCGTTAAATCGCCTTGGGTTGAAGGAACATCCGTTGCAATTCTTCCGCCAAGCAACAACAGATCAATGTCGTTCCCGCCAGCCTTGATGGTCATGGCCACATCAATGGAATTGGTTACGACCATAATGCCTGAGAGCTTTGCGAGCTCGTGGCCGAACTTTTCCGTCGTTGTACCTGCATCCACAAAGAGCGAAGCCCCAGCAGGGACAAGGCTTACCGCCTTGCGAGCAATCTCGCTTTTGGCACGCTGCTGTTCAAGTTTGCGTTTCTCGAACGGTGCCTCGGCCTGTTGCGAGGGAGAACCGCACCACCATGTACGCGATCCACCCGACCTGCGTCTTCCAGATCCCGCAGGTCTCTGCGGATGGTCTCTCTCGAAACGCCAAGCAGTTCTGACAAATCAGCGGCGCTCACTTGCATGTTCGTTTCCAGAACATTGAGTATGCGTTGATGTCGCTCTTGCACCCACATCAATTAGCGTCCTGACTTCCTGGAGTTTCTTTTAGCAAGAAGGAGCAAGGCCCCTTTCATGCCAACCAGCGCCAGCCCAACAACCGCCATAACAGCAGTCGAAAAGGCTGCAGCCTGCGAGTCAATCCTGCATCATCAAGACGCATGATTGTCACTGCGGCGACGGTCAGCTGAGGTGTCGTCAAAAAGACCACCGCTGAAAGAGTCACCATGGATCGCATAAACAGAAAGAAGAAAACGGAAACCAGCATAGGAGCAACAAAGGGCGCAATGATCGTGGTCGAGATACGCCCGATGCCCGCCCCCAAAGCACTGCCTGCTTCCGCAAGCTCAGAGGGAAACTGGCGGAAGCCGGTCATGACCGTGAGATAGGCCTGCGTGTGGTAGTGGTAGAAGTTGATAACTGCAATCAGGGTCGCTGATCCGTACAGAAGATAAAGCGGCGTTGCAGTCGAGTTGAAGGTCAGAATATAGGCCAGACCGAGCACCATACCCGGAACAGCGGCCGGCATAGCGGCGAGGATACGTACAGGCTGTGCGATTATTTCAGGCGTATGCCGCAGCCCGATAGCCAAGGTGAACACCGCAAGCGTACCGGCCACGGCTGCGCCAATTGAGATCCATACGGTCATCCACAATGAGGAATATCCACCTGCCAGCGTGATGTTGTAGTGTTTCAGCGTAAAGTCGAAATTATACGGCCATAACTTCACAAAGCTGGCGTAAATCACGATGCAGATGACACTCAGGATCATGCCTGCGATCAGAAAATTCACGATGCCCATGGGCACATCACGAATTGCCCGGAACCTGGGCACATACGAATGAACGTTGGTCGCCTTCTGCGTCTTCTGACGCTTCATTGCTTGTCGTTCGATATAGTAAGACAAGATCACTGGCAGAAGTAACATGATGCCAACCACGGCACCCATGTTGAAGTTCCGCTGGCCGATGACCTGAGAATAGATTTCAGTTGCAAGCACTGAATAGTCGCCCCCGATCACCGCCGCATTCCCGAAGTCAGTGATCGTAATTGTGAAGACGACAAAACTTGCACTGAGCATAGCAAAAATGACGGCCGGGAGTGTGAGGTCACGAAACTGTCGCAACGGTGAAGACCCCAGAACGTCAGCCGCTTCGTAGATCCGCGCATCTAGCAAAACCAATGCAGCACTGATGATCATGACGGCCTGAGGCAACCCATAGAGCGTATTGGCAATGACAAGGCCCCAGAAGCCGTAGATCTCCATCTCGACTCCGGTGAACTGACTGATCAGCCGTTCCTGCCCAAAATGAAGATCAGGCCGAGTGCCTGCACAAGGGAGGGCGCGATAAGCGGCAGCACAATCGCCACCCGAATGAGGTTTTTCCGGGAAAGGCACAGCGATGCAAACCAAGTGCGATGATGAAACCTAAACCAACACTGAGAACTGTGGTCGTTCCGCCCATAACCAAAGAGTGCTGGGTCGCGCGCCAGAACCCTTTCGAGAACAGGATCTGCGCGTAGTTTGCTAATCCATAGGTTCCGTCAGGCGTGGTGATGGACCGGATGAACACAATGATCATCGGGTAGATGAAGAAGAGGAACAGTCCGATCAGCGGCACAATTACGCAAATTGCGGCGAGCGCCTTATCACTGTCGATCCATCTTCGGAAGGTGGGCGCAACTTGGGCACCGAAAGTCTCGACGCTCATGCAACTACCTCGATCTCGTCATTCAGGACCCAGGTGCAGGCTTCAGGTTTGACATCAATCGATACCTTCTGTCCTGTCTTGAAGTTGCAAGGACCATGCGTCTCGACAAGAAGCTCGCCGAAGGGGCCGTCCAGATCAATGCGGTTGAGATTGCAAGAAAGCTTGTCGATGTAACAGTCGCAACACCGCTTTCATCTTCCAGCAGTGTGATTTCTTCTGGGCGGATACAGGCATCATATGCGTCATCAGGTCCGTCGGGCCGCTTTGACATCAAGTGTGGCAATGTCTCGCGGATCAGTTTGGTCGTGATGAGATTGCTGGAGCCCATAAAGTCGGCAACAAACCGTGTAGCAGGCTTGTGATAGAGCTCTTCCGGTGTGCCGACCTGTACGACAACACCGTGGTTCATGCAGATAATCCTATCCGACATCTCCAGCGCTTCTTCCTGATCATGGGTCACCATGAGTGTCGGGATTTTCAGTTCTCTCTGTAACTGACGAATTTCGTGACGCAGCGAGGCCCGCACATTCGCATCCAGCGCAGACAAAGGCTCGTCAAGAAGCAGCACCTTTGGGTCGACCGCAATAGCACGCGCCAGCGCAACACGCTGCTGCTGTCCACCTGAGAGCTGACCCGGATATTTATCAATAATGTCAGGGAGTTTGATGATTTCCAGGAGTTCTTTGACACGGGCCCGGATCTGGTCACTTGGCGTCTTGCGAACCTTTAAACCGTAGGCGATATTCTCGGCGACGGACATATTTGGGAACAACGAATAGGACTGGAATACGATTCCGAAGCCGCGTTTACGCGCTGGCATATCGGACATGGCAACATCTTCGATGCGAACGTCGCCTTCATCAATATCAGTCAGGCCAGCGATGATCCGCAGAAGAGTTGTCTTCCCACATCCACTGGGGCCCAAGAGGGATACAAACTCGCCTTTTTTTTAACGAAACGGAAACGTCATCCAAAGCGACAAACGTGCCAAACGCTTGGTTGCGTTGCTTACGGTCAGATACATATACCGCGCCTCCCTACCCAGTATTGCAGGATGTCCCGCCTGACATCCGTATAGATTTTTCTTGCTTGTGGCTTTGGGGAACTGGTGGGCAACCTAAAGATCGCCCACCAGCTTGGAATTAACGACCGAAGCGGTCTTTCCATTCAGCTTTGACTTTCGTTTGGTTGTTTGCTGATTCAACGAAATCAACCGGAAACAGAATGCTGCGGATATCTGCAGGCAGCCCAGCTTCGGCGGCAGCTGCAGACGTATCAACACCTGGCGCAGTGATAAGAGCTTTATACTGGCCATAGAGCGCAAGTGCCTCGGCGGAGAGCGTCCAGTCCAGGAAGCGCTGAGCATCAGCTTTATTGTCGCTGCTCGCCATCAGGCCGGAACCTTCAAGCTCATAGCCGACACCACTCTTTGGGAAAACCATGGCAAGCGGATAGCCGTCTTCAATGGACTTCATCGCGGTGAAGGCCAGCGATATACCGACTGTGTATTCTCCGGCACGCGCAGCTTTACATGGCTTGGAACCAGAGGAGGTATATTGCGCCATGTTAGGGTCAACAGATTTTAGGAGCTCCCAACCGGCATCTGCGCCTCTAGCCTGAAGCACTGCATTCACATGCAAATAACCCGTTCCTGAAGAATTCGGGTCAGGCATCAAGACTTCACCCTTGAAGGCAGGGTTTTGCAGATCAGCCCAGCCGGTGGGCATTGGCAGGCCTTTTTTTCTCTAGCCTTGCAGTGTTTACGCAGAACGCACCCAAGTAACCGGTCGGAGCAAACCAGCGATCCTCTGCATCGCGAAATTGGTCTGCAAGTGTCTCCGCGCCAGCTGCTTTGTAAGGCTCAAGCATTGCGAGAACCTGCGGATCCATCATAGCGGTGACCGCCCAGCCCCAGATTAGATCGTTCTGCGGGTTATTCGCTTCGGCCAACAGACGTGCACCAAGTTTGCCAGTCGATAGACGCAGGATATTGATCTCAATATCCGGCAGTGCAGCCTCGGCCGCCGCAACATAGGCAGCAATTTCTTCTTCTTCCAGCGCGCTATAGACAGTAATCTCGCCTGCAGCCACCGGTGAAGTAACGCCAACGGCCAGTGCCATAGCCATGGCTGACTTAGTCCAGTAATTCATGTATTCCCCCATTTACTCACTTTAAGGCACCTTCCCCAGAGTGCCATAGGAACAAATCAAGACGTGCCACTGTAGAAAGCCCGCCAAAATGTTCGTGGGTTTTTATGTTGATGTGGATTTTTATGTAATTCAAGAAAAAAACATGCACATGAAGCTCAAAGCTCATAATAAGTGCTAAGTTCAGAACGTTTTGGCGCTTATATAGGCAATAATTCCCGCTAAAACTGCACAAAACTACACTCACACAGTTAGAATCGATCGGTCTGGGTGTGGTTTATCGGAAGGTTCGGGACTTTACACGAAACCGGTCAACCAATCACAAACTCACTGCACGGCTCTTGTATCGGCTCTCTGGAAATGTACTGATTTACGTCCCAAAGCGAAGCTGCCACATTTAGGGTAAGCACTCTCGCCCCAACCTGCGGCGGACCGCACAAGTCGCTGACAAGTTCTTTTTGAGCAGTACTCCCGAAACCATCTTCAATTGATAAACAGCGTTATATGATGGAGTGAATGTTGCTCGCACGCGTTCCTGATGTGGTGGAGCGAAAGGATTATCAAGGCGGAAGTGAGAACTGGAATCAAACTAGGCTTTGTTTGCAGAATTTTGGCTGGTTGTGTGAACTATTCCAATTTACCTGGTTGAGTAATTGACGTTACCGGATGACTTGAAGATGGATCAGCCGCCTCGCTCACTTTGTCGGGAACACGCGCTGACATTGGAGGTACCGGCTCAGGAACCATAAGCGGTAAAGAATTTAGTCGTACAATTTGGACCCGTCAATTGCTTGCCTGAAGGCAACCCCGGACCTTGCACTTGGGCAAAAACACCTAGTCTCGGACATTATGGGCCACCCTACGATCACCGTTCCTACAATTATTAGAGGCCTATCTATCTGAGTCCTTAATTCCTCAGCGACAAGATTTCCCTTGTCAAATTGATCGAAGTGGATTCGAGACCCTCTTCATGAATAAAGCTGACCAATTTGCATTATCTCCATAAGAGCGTGAAGCGTTGCAGGCTATCTTGCGGGAACGCATCGTGGACGGTCTGGCTTTGCGCCGAGCCAACGCACTTTTGCTGCTTGATAAAAGGCTGGCAGAGTGCGTCGATGACAAATACTTAAGGTCACGATAGATGATGCCATATTTGCAATACTATCTCACTGCCCAAAGAATGATCTCTCACTGAAACTGGCCATACTTGAACTCTGACATTGCCCCCCACACACAAGATGTAGGGGGTATCTAGCAAGGCCTAAAACTTACAACAGGGTCACCATTGACGCTTCTTGATCATCCAGACCTCCTGTGACACCAAAGGGTACTATTTGCAATGTGTCCGGAGTTCTGGATGAGGTTCAGAAACAAATTTTATTCTGATACTAGGGCACCTTTTCTTCTATTGGATACGGCGAAATTTAATGCAAATATCAGCCACCCTAACAGGTTTACATAGAATGCTCCGGCAAACAGATTAGCTGGTAAGAGAAGCATCGCCCCGCCTACAACAAAAAGTCCGCGTTCTAAGGGCATTAATGGCTTTTTGAGATATCCGACGATAGCTGAGGTTATGAAGTAGATACCTGCAACTGCAAGCGACAGATCCCAAGTTATGAGGAGAAAATCTCCTTCCAGAATGAAAGAGGGAGACAAAATCAGCAAGAATGGTACCACGTATGCTGGCCATGCCAGACGTATTGAAGCAAGGCTTGTCTGTACTGAATTTGCTCCGGCAATATTGGCTGCGGCGAAGGAAGCCAAAGCAACGGGTGGGGTTACCATCGATAGCAGCCCATAGTAAAATACAAACAGGTGAGCAGAAATGGCAGGAACACCAGCAGTTACCAGCGCAGGTGCGACAAGGGTCGCCAGCAGAATATACACGCCTACTGTTGGCATGCCCATTCCAAGGACAATACTAATCAACGCAGTTATTACAGCCAAGATTAGAATACTGTTGCTGCTAGCTTGCAAAATGAGCATGGTCAAGCTAAATGCCAAGCCCGTCATGTTCAAGACGCCAATTATAATCCCGGCGGCTGCGCAAACGATGGCTAAGTTGATGGCTGAAGAACCTGCCTGACTAACTGCTTCCCAAAGTTTCCTCAGGTTAATGCGGTGCCCTTTGTATCCAAACAGAGCGCTAACCAGAATCAATGTAGTTATCGCAAGAATAGCTGCTTTCTCTGGCTTCATATTCATAGAAAACAAAGTATAGAATAGTACTGCAAATGGTAATAGGAAGTACCATCTTCGCGCAGGACTTGCCAGCCAGAGCCAGTTTCCTGTTGTTCTACACCGCTGATTTTTTTCTTTTGCGGCTTTCAAGTCAACATTGATGAACAGAGCAAGGTAGTAGAGTAGAGCAGAGGGCAGGGCGGCGAACATGACTGTGGAGTAATCTACTCTGAGAAAGTCAGCCATAATAAAGGCGGCAGCCCCATTACGGGCGGAACAAGTTGGCCTCCGGTTGACGCAACTGCTTCTACGGCACCCGCATAGGTGGGGAGAAGCCTGCACGTTTCATCATCGGGATTGTTATTACCCCGGTTCCTACCACATTACCAACCGCACTACCCGAAATGGAACCGAAAAGGCCGGACGCAATAATCGAAACCTTGGCGGGCCCGCCCCGTGACCGGCCCATGCCAGCTAAAGCTAGATTATTAAAAAAAGTTTGCTGCGCCACACGTAACCAGTAGTTGTCCAAACAACAAATACGGTATCACGATAGTAACGGCGACCTTTAGCGCAGTTCCTAGTACCCCGTTTGGATCAATCATAAGATAGACAATCAACTCGGTAGGTGTTGTCTGCCGGCTTTGAATATCACCAGAAAGAAAGTGGCCGAAAAGGCCATAGGCAAGGAAGACTGAGACCACCAATAATATGCCGAGGCCTGCTGCTCGGCGCAAATTGAGTATCAAAGCCCCAAATAACGCGCCACTTAAAACAATTAGCCAACTGGGGAGCCACGGCACTTCCAGGGAAACCGCCGGGTAGAATAGAGTTACATAACCACCGGTGGCAATGACAACGGCAAAGAATGCCAGATTTATGACCGCCTTCCAATTAGCCTTAGATTTCTGCTCCCTTAAACCATTAGCACTTGTTAAAAGAAAATTTGCTGCCAATGATAAAGTAAATACCGCGGACAGGAGTTGCACATCATAAACGGAAATTCCCAACATGCGATGCAGGTCGAGGGCGTAGGCAACTGGGAAAAAAAACTAGCAGGAAGCCAATCAACATTCCCAGCCGATCCAATAGGAGAGAAAGGGTTGAAGTCGGTGAAATATTATCAGCTTGCGTCTGCATGCTCTTGACCCTCAGTTGCCAGTTTTGAGTAAAATTCTTTCGCGGCAGAATGATAGGTCAACCCTTTGAGGCTGGAGCCATTGCGTTCGGATCAAAGTTGGCAAAGGATCTTGACGCTGCGCGAATTTCATCCGGGTTGTCGTGAATGAACTTGACGATCTTGGAAACCAACTCATCGGGAACATCAGCTCCGGTGGTCAGAACATAATCGTATCCCATTGTAGGGGTGGCTTTTGCTACGCCAACATTCCCTCTGGGAAAAATTTCCATAGCATAGGATGTCGGCACAAAGTGCTTCATAGCATCTTCGGCTTCCGGAGTATCATTGATCGCCAGCCAGCGGATACCTACATTGGCGTCAGCCTCACGGGTCTTGCCACCTTGTACAGCAAAAAAGGCGACAGCAGCCGAGCCATTAATAAAGTCATCTGCTCCGTTAGGTACGGAGGGCACATTGTCTGTGACCATATCATCTATTGATAGTCCGCCTGCGGCTAACAACCCATCGACCTGTGCTCGTAAAGTTGGTTGCGCCGAATAGCCGTAGGTGATCGATAAACCTTTGATCTCGCTTACGTTGTGATATGTAGAATCTTTGCGGACCATCAGTCCATAGGCAGTGGAACCCATGGATGCTACCACCCGCAAGTTTTTCATTGCTTTGCCGACAAACGGGTCCTCGCCTTTTTCAGCTGCTAATACGTCGGGGCTGGGAAATAATTGAAAATCAAGACGCCCCATATCAATAAGTGGTAGAGATTGCCCGGAACCGCCGTAGGCTTGAACTCGAACATTCAAACCTAGCTCTGAGTTCAGAAGTTTTGCGAAGCTAGTATTCATGGTGTAATTTTGGGAACCTTGCGTTCCCGCACCGATACCCAGAGGTTGCGCGTAAGCGCCTGTCGCTAAGTTTAAGCTCGCACCTAAGAGAATTGTTGATATGAGTGTAGGTTTCACTACTCTCCCCCCATTATTATTTTTAGTAGTTTTGTGCATGAACTATCTCCCGCTTTGCTCATGCACAGTTTCCTAGGATTAAAGACCGGCAAATCCGGCACGTGTTACCCAGTAATCCCAGGCCCTGGCCAGTGCATAGCGCTAAGCAGCATTGCGCTTGTCTTTTCAATCTCGCCATCTGTGAGATACTTAAGACTACCGATTTTCATGGTATCCTGAACTAGTTGTGCATTGTCTTTTAGGGCGACAGACACCATGCATACCGCCTCAAGATTATGAGCCGCACAAACGCATCCATGTCCGCGCAGGAGCGCTACTCTGTCTTTGCCAAGGGTGCGGGAAAGGGAGTGGCCCATCTCCATGCTGTCAACCAACATATTGGTGTCGCCGAATTCATCTTGGCTTTCCCATGTATCAATATTTTTTTCCTATGACCGATGACATATGGAATATGGGACGCAGAGAAATATCGTTCATTGTAAATGGGATGATGGAACGGGCGTGATGATGGGTTACCGCGTTAACATCAGGCCTATCTCTATAAATCGCTCCATGAATATGGCGCTCAGCATAAGGACGCCGAGGATCGGAACCAATCAGCTCTCCGTCAAGGGTAAACTCCATTATGTCGCTACGTGTCACTAGTTCGGGAGAACGTGAGCGAGACAAGAAATAACGTTCAGGATTCAAAGGGTGACGTACGCTAACATGCCCGAAGTCATCAATAACTCCTTCACGAGCTAAAATCCGATTTACCAGAACAAGTTTAGTAATAGTGTTTTCTAAAATGTCGTTCTGCTTTTCAGAAAGTAGATTTTCAGTTGTCATGGTCTCTATCCTTTATAGCCTTTGAACTATAATTTGTCGTCTTTTAATAAAGTTAGTTGATAGGAAACATTAGAACTAATATAAAATTTCGAGTGATACATAGCTTAAAGAGTATATAAATTATGCGTTCCACAATCAGCCAGCTCACCTTGCACAAGCTTGAGATTTTTTTTGCACCGTTGCAGAAATTGGGAGTGTTTCGCAGGCGGCTGAAAGACATAATATCGCTCAGCCCGTTGTATCGGCTCACATAAGCTCACTAGCATCCAAGGTCGGATTTACTCTCACGGAACGTAGCGGTCGTAACATAATTCTAACAAGTGAGGGGCAACGCGTTTATCAGTGGGCGCGTGAGGTGATTATGTTAACTCGCGAGTTGGAGTACGGGTTAGCCGGAGCTCAACAGGGGCTAGTGGGAAAAGCAAAAATCGGAGCTTCAATGACTCTCGGCTCATATGTACTGCCCGGTTTAGTTGCCGGCTTGCGTTCGAAATACCCTCACGGGGAAATGGCCGTAAACATCACCAGCCCAGTCGAAGTCACCAGTTCATTGCGAGAAGGCACCAGCGATTTTGCTATTACCAATTTGGACCCACGGCAGGATGTATCTGGATTGAAGGTGCAAAAGCTAGCCTATGAACATTTGGTGCTCGTGGCATCCCCGACATCGAGCTTCAAGTCTTCGGAAATCACCAATAAGAGACTATCCGAAGTCGACTTTGTGAGCGCACAATCAGACACTCCCCGTCGTGAGATTGAGGAAATACTATTAATGGAATTGGGGGTTTCCCGTCGACGAGTCGTCATGGAATTTGGGCACGCCGAAGCAATAAAGCAGGCCGTAAGAGCAGGTGCAGGTTTAGCTCTCCTATTTCGCAGTTCGATTAAAGATGAACTTTTGGCAGGTACTCTAAAAGAAATAAAGTTCTCTGGCGCTCCGCTTCTCGTACCGGTGTTCGTAATTCGACGTGAGGGAAGGGAGCTTGATAAATTTCAGACCACATTACTAAATAGTTTGGTGGAAGGGGTTGAAGACTACTTCACTTATTCAACTGAATAAGAAGACTTGTTCTTATAACTCTTGATAATTAAAGTGTTTCCATTGAGGTGTTCTATTTCACTTTTCCCAATAGTCGGAAATCGCAATCTCACCGTTAACCAGCGGAATGATCATCTGTTTAACAGCCTCTTCCGCGCGTGTAAGTGGACGCCGGTCTGATTGAACGAGAAAAAGATCACGTCGGAGCGAAGGCGCAATAATCCGTCGAGCGATGAGTTCTCCGGCAATGACTTCCTTTTCTACAGATCCAAAAGGTAAGATTGTTGCTCCCATACCCTTTTTAACCAAGTCTTTAATCACTTGAACAGACTGCACTTCGTGAATGATTTTGGGCTCTATATTTTTCTCCTTTGCTAACTGATCGAAAACACTGCGGTGCTGTGTCGTTGTCCTGGAACGACGAGACTGTGTTTAAGGACGTCATCAAAAAATATTTCCCCTTGAGATGGCTTGCTCTCGGTAGGAGCGTGGATAAAATAAAGCGTCTCTTCAAGTAGTCGCTCACAGCGCACACCGACGTTTGTAATAGGGCCATATGCTAGTGCTAAGGAAAGGTCATTATCAGCGACCCAATCTAATAGTATGGCTGACATTTCCTCTACAACTGACAGACTTATACTTGGGGAGTTCTGTGTAATTGTCCGGAATAATGGAGCCGCAAAACGACTGCTGGTATTGGGAGTCAGGCCGATAGATACGATGCCTTTAGGCTGTTCTGCAAACGCCTGAATGCGTGCTCGTGCGTTCTCGACAGCGGTTAGTACGATCTTCGCCTCTTCTGCCAAAGCCAACCCTGCATCTGTAAGACGTATACCCCGTGAATGGCGCTGCATAAGGGTTACGTCCAGATCGGCCTCCAGTTGCCTTATTTGTTGTCCCAGAGCGGGTTGGGTAACCCCTAGTTTTTCTGCTGCGATTGTCAAATTGAGGGTTTCTGCGGTTTTTGCAAAATAGCGAAGCGTCCGAACATCCATAGATGTATTCCTCAGTTGTTATTTCAAATCCCTGATCAAAGAAAAATTTTGGACAACTAGTAAGTACACTAATTTGTTTTCCGAGTTATTGAAACATAAAAATAGATAATTCACTGCGGTGATAATGCAGTTTCGGGGAGGAACGATTTATGCAAACGAATTTTTTTGGGAGCATTAGCAGGAGCAGCTGTTTTTTTCAGCTGTTTCTATTTTTGCAGCAGCAGCCGAGGATGCTGGATCTTTTTATAAAGATGAAACTATTCGCCTGGTTATTGGGTACAAGCCCGGTGGCGGGTTCGATCAATACGCGCGTATGCTGGCACCTTATTTAGAAAAAGAAACTGGCGCGACAGTTATTGTAGAAAACCGCCCCGGTGGAGGTGGTCTTACCGCGATGAACCAAATCCAGCGAGATAAGCCGGATGGGCTGACCATTGGGCTTATGAACGGTGTACCAGCTGCACTCGGCCAAATCTCTGAATCTCCGGCGGTGCGCTTTGATATGACGGAGATGGTTTATCTTGGACGGGTTGTGGCGGAGCTTGGGTATTACTCGCCAGCGGCCAGTCCGAGTTTAAAAGCCTCCAAGATATGATCGATGCCAGCAACAACGGTCATGTGCTGACGTTTTCAGGAATTGGCAGAGCTGACGGTCCTACTGATACTGCCGCCGTCGTTTGCGAAGCCCTTCAGCTGAATTGCCGTATCATTGTCGGCTTTCAAGGGTCAAGCGATTCCGCCCTGGCTGCGATCCGCGGCGACGTCAACGGATTTGCTGTGACTGACCGAAGCGCGGCGGACTATTCGCAAGGGGGAGACTTATTCCAGTTGCAGTGGTGGGCGATGAACATTCAACACTTTTACCCGATGTGCCAACCATATTCGAAGCTGCTGAAATTGATGAGGAAAGCGCATTTTGGATCCGTTTCCGCGCGGGAATTGCTGAGATCGGTCGATCATTGATTACCACTCCCGGCATTCCTGAGGATCGGCTGGAATATCTTCGCGCGGCCGTCGATGCGGTGCTGACTAATCCGGAGTTTATCAAAGAGGCGGAAAAACGGGGATTGCCTATCGAATATGCCAATGCTGAAAAGCTTGATCAAACTATCGATTTTGTCTTTGGGGATCTTCCCGAAGAGCAGCTGAGTGCGATCCGAGAAGTCCTCTTGAATAAATACTTCTAAGAACTGGCTATAGGAGAAAAACATGTGGAGAGCATCGTACAAGGTGCCTCTCTGGTTCTTGAGCCAGGGTCCTATTAATCATCGCGATTGCGTTACCGGTAGGGATGGTATTTGGCCTTTTGCCGGGCTTGAGCGGCCTTGCTGCGCTTGCCGTACTAATACCTTTTGTCTACAAGATGGAGCCGTTTCAGGGACTAGCCTTTTTGCTAACCTGTCATGCAGTTGTATATACAGGCGGTTCCTTAACGGCCATTCTACTGGGAATTCCAGGATCTCCTCCCAATGCGGCAACCATAGTTGACGGTGTACCCATGCGGCGAAAAGGGCTGGGCGGCGTCGCTGTTGGGGCCGCTTTGGGCGCATCTGGGCTAGGTGGTATTTTTGGTGCATTGGTCCTGATTTCGTTGCTACCGATACTTCAATCAGTTGTGATGTTGTTCGGACCGGCAGATGCGTTTTTGCTGTCACTTCTGGGGTTAACATTCATCGCAGTCATGGGAAGTGGCTCTGCATGGCTAGGTCTGTTCGCAGGTGGCCTAGGGCTATTTATGAGCTTTATCGGCGATGAACCAATTTCTGGTGTGCCACGCTACTGGTTCGGTTCTGAGTACTTACTGGACGGTATTAGAATTATCCCCGTCGCCTTGGGTCTATTCGCTATTCCCGAGCTGCTCTCGCTTATGGCGGGGCGTGAACTTTCACAGACGAAGGGTGATTTTTCTGGTCACCAAGCCCTGCAAGGCCTACGTGAAGTATTGAAACGTCCATGGCTTGCTATTCGCAGTTCCGCCATTGGCGCTGCTGTGGGTATTGTTCCCGGTGCCGGCGGTGAAACAGCCCCATTTGTCGCTTATGCTCTAGCTAAGCAATGGGATCGGGACCCTTCGCGCTATGGTACGGGTGTCGTTGAGGGAGTTATAGCTCCAGAAGCAAGCAATAATGCCAAAGAGGGTGGCGCACTCGTGCCCACATTGGCCTTCGGTATTCCCGGAAGTTCTGGAATGGCACTACTGTTAGGCGCATTCCTGATACTTGGTTTGCAACCAGGTCCTGATTTCCTGCGCGAACATATGGATATCAGCGTCGGTCTTGTTATCGTTCTGGCAGTGGCTAACTTGTTGGCGGCAGCTCTTATGATCCTGTTAGCGCCGATGCTTACGCGAGTGCTGTCTGTACCCCAGTCTTACCTGGTCCCGATCCTACTAACTCTGGTTGTATTGGGAGCCTATTCCACCGCGAATGATATGCGAGATGTGCTGGCTCTATTTATTATGGGGGTGATGGGGGTAGTTTTTGTACGTTTTGGCATTAATCGCGCACCTTTCCTTCTTGCATTTGTTCTAGGTCCATCGGTGGAACGTTATCTGCAGGTGAGTTTAAATATTTATGGCGGTGAGTTTCTGCTTCGCCCAACAGCTATTGTTATCATCGGCATTGCTGTTTTGGCATTTGCGGCACCTCTTGTCCGTCAGCGTCTTCAAAGGAGGAAAGCCTAATGACGCGTAGTGCACTGGCGTTCCTGATCCTGTCAACTCTTGGAGTAAATGCGCTGGTAATTGGCGGATTTACCATTGGTCGATACCCTACAAACTCCAACATTTTTCCTGCTATTGCCGGGATATTGATGCTGATTACCACGCTCGTTCTTGTTGTGCAGAATTGGCGCTCGCCTGTCGTTAAGGAAAAGGCGCAAGACGACGCGCCCTCTCAAAGCGAGCCGATGGTGTGGGTGGGGCTCCTGGCAATTGTGGTTTTCACGCTTGGATTCCGTCTTGGCTTACCGATCTTCGCTCTAGCGTACTCTTACAGAAACGGTAACACGTTGCCCCGCTCTATCGGCCTTGCTCTGGGAGTCTGTTTAATTGTGGAAGTTGTGTTTCGACAAATTTTGAACCTTCCCCTTGATTGGGGATGGCTGATCGAGACCTATTTAAAATAAAAACATAACAGGGAGGAATATAATGTTCCACTATCAAGCTAATAGTCGTGGTGCGCAACTAATAGAGGGGGGAGGTACTGCACGTCTGAACCTATCTATGGCAGTCGCCGATTGTGATCATGTTCGCGATTTAGTCTCTGGAGAAGTTACTGCGGATGGAGTTGTGCTCACACCGATGACTTTACCGGTTGAAGAGATATTCTTCCGCTTTCTGAAAAACAGAGAGTTTGATGTTGCTGAACTCTCATTTGCCAAGTTCTTGACACTACAAGCAAGTGGGGAAACCGATTTTGTCGGACTCCCCGTCTTCCCATCAAGAGTGTTCCGCCATTCGGCTATCTATGTCCGTCAGGATTCGGGAATTTCAGATCCAAAAGACTTGGAAGGCAAAACCGTAGGCATTCCAGAATGGGCGCAAACCGCTGGCGTTTATGTACGCGGAATTTTGAAAGAGAGCTATGGTATAGATCTTGCCAAGGTCAAATGGGTTCAGGCAGGTGTGAACCAGCCCGGCCGCGTAGAGAAGGTAAAGTTTTCTTTGCCAGAAGGCGTGCAATATGAATCACGCCCTGAGAAGTCCCTGAACGAGATGTTGGTATCTGGTGAAATAGATGTGGCAATTACCGCCCGCCCACCGCAAAGTCTGTTCGATGCCGATAGTCCTATCAAACGTCTGTTTGATAATCCGCGGCATGAAGAGTTCAAAAACTTTCAGGAAACAGGTCTTTTTCCGATTATGCATGTTGTTGTCATGCGACGCCCTGTTTTTGAAAGTCACCCGTGGGTGGGTCGCAGCCTTTATAAGGCATTTGATGAAGCCAAGAAACGCAGTCTAGAGCGGATGGTTGATATCACCTCGGCACGGGTTCCGTTGCCTTGGGCTGCGTCGCAAGCTGAAGAACTTATCGAGCTTTTTGGCAATGATCCCTGGCCCTACGGGATTGCAGAGAACGACAGCACTTTATCGACATTCTGTCGGTTCATTTATGAGCAGGGTCTTTCTGATCGCTTGGTTAAGCCGGTAGAACTCTTCCCAAAAGAACTCCACGAAAGTGTGCGGGTGTAAACACCAAGCTATTTAACATTACGAAAATCTGCCCCGACAATGATTATTCGGGGCAGAAAAAGTACTTATTTTTCCCAAGTTTTGATGTATTCGCGGATAGCCGGGGGAATATCTTTAATTCGGGTTTTGTGACTAAAATCATAGGCGCTTTGCCATAGGATTACGGCCCGAATTAATGGCGTTTCTTGCAGGCTTGTTGATCGTGAATCAGGCGTCACTAGTAGAGTTTCCCAATCCTCATCCGACAACTCCCGCCATACGACGTTTAGATGAACGTTAGTGTGATAATAAAGGGATCGAAGAGCCCGAACGGGTAAACTGATACCCCTGATTATGTCTTCGTCTGATAGCGAAAGTTCTGGAGGAGACGCACATTTTGCTTCGGCTTTTATGCCTTCCAAGGCATTCGCTAATGCGCGTGCATGATAACTTACACCAAGAGCCACTTGTTTTCGTGTCCACCCTTTGCGACGAGAAGGCATACCAAGGTCTTCGACTGCGGCCTCATTGAGTAAACGGGCAAAGTAGGCGGCTCCCCGACGTGCAAGCAGTAGGGCTTCTGCTGGGGCTCCATCGGAATCATAACGTGCCCCTTGCCCTTGCCGCACACGCAAGGCAGCGTGTGCGGTTTGTTCCTGTACGCTCAGGCTCATCAGTCGTTGGTCTCCACCATAGTTCGCATAAAGTTCAAGCGTTCCATGATCGGAGCATCGGAAAACCGGAATAGGTCTAGTTGGCTTTCCGCTTGCAGCGACCAGCCGACCCAAGAGGGAATGACAAACAGATCACCTTTTTCAAGTTTAAGGGTTTTTCCGCCTAACTCTACATGTCCAGTGCCTTCGAACACCTGAAACACCGAAGAGCCTACTTCACGTTTAACCGGCGTTTGCGTACCTTCGCGCAGACGATGAAACTCGCAGCGGATCGTGGACATAACATCGCCTCCCGTTGTCGGGTTTGTAAAGCGAATTGCCGCGTGCCCTTGAGCAACTGTTGCTGGTTGACCTTCATCTTCCAATAACAGTTGTTCTGTTAGAGCTCGGTCGGTATGCTCCCAACGGTAGGCGCCGATAGGAGAGTTAACCGTATCTTGCAGCCCTGAAAGTGGGCGTAAACCCGGGTGGCACCACAAGCGTTCCGAGCGAGAAAAACGCGGAGTTGCATAGTCGGTTACCCGATCTGAGCCAAACTCAAAGAAACCTACGTCATTTTGTTGACTAAACGGGATATCCAAACCGTCAAGCCATGCCATAGGTTGGTCTGTGTCATTGTGGTGCCCATGGAATTTCCAACCCGGTGTGAGAAGCAAATCACCGCGGTTCATGCGTACCGGATCACCATCTACAACGGTCCAGACCCCTTCACCCTCAACAACGAAACGAAACGCATTTTGTGAATGGCGGTGTTCCGGTGCGGTTTCCCGAGGACCAAGATATTGAATTGCTGCCCAAAGGGTAGGACTTACAAAAGCATTAGGTGCAAGGCCCGGGTTTGCCAGCCCCATAGCGCGGCGTTCCCCTCCGCGTCCAACCGGCACAAGGTCTCCAGATTTCTCCGCAAGGGCAATCAGGTTGGACCATTTCCATAAGTGGGGAACGGCCTTGGACTTGGATGAACCGGCATGAGATCGCCGAGCTGCGTCCAAAGCGGCATCAGATTTTCTTCATCGAAGCTTTTATAAAGCTCAAGCAGTTCCGGCGTTTCCTCCGGCAGCATGGAATTTTCAATCATCTCGTGATTTTGAATTTCATTCATATTGGAACCATTCGTCATTCAAGAAGCATCAGGTTGATTTGGTGGAGCCGCATCGCGCAAAGCTGGTAGTTCATCGAGCGCTGCAAAAATTCGGCCGATTGTCGGCCATTCCTCAACTGGGATGTCAAATCGACGGTTGTTCCAAACCTGCGCGTAAAGGCATACATCAGCCATGCTAAGCGTATCGCCATGCAATAACGTCCCGTCTGAGGAGACGTTGCCAGAGTTTTTTTCCAGCGGATCGAAGGTTTGTTTCACCCAGTGCGTAAACCAATTTTTTTTGGGCATCCTCCTCAGCACCCAATTCTTTGCCAAGGTACATCAACACTCTGAGATTATTGAGCGGATGAATTTCACAGGCGATCATATAGGAAAGTGCCCGAACCCGGGCACGTTCATCTGTGTCAGCTGGCAAAAGAGCAGGGGTTGGGTGTCTTTCCTCCAGCCACTCAATGATTGCGAGCGATTGTGTGAGACATGTACCGTCTTCAAGCTCCAAGGTAGGAACCAAACCTGCTGGATTTTTGGCCAGATATTCCGGACTACGTGTTTCCCCATTCCGTAGAATATAAGGGATATAATCGTAGTCCAGACCTTTGATATTTAATGCCGCTCTCAAACGTGTAGAGGTCGATGAGCGGAAGAAATTATGCAGCTTGTAGCTCATCGTTTTGGGCCGATCTGTGTTGAGATTTCCCCCAATCCATCGATGTTAACAGTGCAGGTGTCGCCTTCAACAAGAGGTCCGACTCCGGCAGGGGTACCCGTCATTATCAAGTCACCTGCTTTCAATTCCATTGAATGGGACAGAATGGAGACGATCTCAGGTACTGACCAAATCAATTCATTTATGTCTGCATCCTGTTTGATTTCGCCGTTAACACGCAATTGAATGCTACCTGAAGACGGGTGACCCACTTTTGAAACTGTTGAAACCGGGCCGATAACTGCAGAGCGATCAAATGCTTTTCCCCAATCCCAGGGACGGCCTTTTTCGCGAGCCTCTAATTGCAGGTCGCGGCGTGTCAGATCATTCCCGACAGCATAACCGTAGATGTGTTCCAGCGAGTTTTCTTCTGTGATATTTCGGCCATCCTTGCCGATCACAACAACCAGTTCAGCTTCATAATGAAGATTTTCTGTTTCTGGAGGATAGGCGACTGTTTCACCGGTAGTTACTACAGCATCTGCTGGTTTCGTGAAAAAGAATGGCGCGTCGCGGTTTGGATCCTTACCCATTTCACGGGCATGAGCTGCATAGTTTCTACCGACACAAAAAAATGCGGCGTACTGGTATCTTCTCTTCGGAGTCTTTTACATCAACGGTGGAAACGGGCAGAGGATTAAAAACGTAGTTCATTACTTATACTCCTAGGAAACTCGTCAAGTGTTGAGATTAAAGTCAGCCTTCCAGCCCATTTGAACCGTAGAGCCAGTTTAGGCGGTCATACCATTGCTCGGGCGTCAAAGACTGCATGATGTGGTTGCGTACATCGGCCTTAGCGTCATCTGGGTGGTAAATGTATTCACCGATCAGACGGGAGTTTATTTGGACCCGTGCGGTGCGTACTTTTCGCATTTTCTGATAGCGTTGAAGCGCGTCTTCGATATCTTCGCCGTAATTTTCTATACAGTGGGAAAGAGCAACCGCGTCTTCCATTGCCATGCAAGCACCCTGTGCAAAATATTGAAGCATCGGATGAGCGCTATCGCCTAAAAGGGCTACGCGCCCATCAACCCAGTTTGATATGGGTTCACGATCACAAAGCACCCAGAGCTTCCAGTTATCGCCATGCTCAATAACCTGTCTGACCTTTGGGTGTATGTGCTCAAATCCTTGTGCAACTTCTTCTCGCGTAACCGGCCTACCAGCAATTGCCTCTTGAAGGTCGCGGTGATAAGTGACAACCAGATTGAAACTTTCCAACCTTTGAGCGGATAATGCACGATGTGGCATTTGGGCCCCGCCCACAAAGTCGCAGCGTTCCAGCGAAGGTCTTCTGGCATCTGGTCCGTGGGAATGACAGATCGATAAGTTGTGTGACCGGAGATACGAGGCTCTCCATCGCCGACCATTTGTCCACGAATAGGTGAACGTAGACCTTCCGCACCGATTAGGAACCGCCCTTTAATAGGCTCACGCCCCCTGACAAAAAGACTGACCTCCGTGCCATTTTGTTCATAACCAGTAACGATATGATCAGTACGGATTTCTATAAGCGGGCTTTTCTCGCAGTATTCAAGTAGGACGCCGTGTAGATCAGCGCGGTGTACTACAGCATACGGATTTTTGAAGTACTTCCGGAAGTCTTCTCCCAGCGGAATAGATGTAATGTTTTCGGCGCTTTGTGCATCCATCAAGCGCAAGCTGTCGATATAAACGGCTTTGGACCTAGCCTCATCACCAACGCCTAAATAGTCAAAGCAGTGAAACGCATTGGGCCCTATTTGAATGCCTGCTCCAATTTCACCAAGCTGAGGCGCTTGCTCGACGACTATGGATTTATAACCTTTACGTGCAAGCCCACAAGCGGCGGCCAGACCGCCTATCCCGCCTCCTGCAATTATAATAGGTAAATCCGACATGGCTTGTCCTTTCTGATAACCGCTACAAATTGCGGTACATTGATATTTATGGGCAGGAGATGTTACGGCACTCGTTGAGGTTGTCGGCTAACCAAACACTCATTTTCGATTTAATGTCTGCAAAATTCGCCCTCTAGTCAGCACGCTGTTTGTTAATCTGATCTCGAATATAATAAGTATGCATACTAAAATACTCTGTCAATAAAATAAGTATACTCATTAATATGATGGACTCGGTCCCTGTGAATTGTTAGTTTGCAAACGAAAAAACACAGGAGGGCATATGCAAAACAGAATTGATATCCAGAATATGCCAGGTCACTTAATTCGCAGGATGAACCAAATTTCGGTCTCTATCTTTCATGAAAGGTTAAAGAAAATTGGTTTCGACCTGACTTCTGTCCAGTTTGCCGCAATGAACGAGTTAGCTTCGAGTCCAGGCATTGATCAGGCAAGTTTAGCAGGCCGGATCGCGCATGATCGAGCGACCATCGGCGGAGTGGTGGACCGGCTTGAAGCCAAGGGGTTTATTAGACGGGAGGTTTGCAAACGGGATCGGCGCGCCAGAGAAGTCTATTTGACCAATTCGGGGAAAAAACGCTAGAAGAACTCGCCCCATTAGTTGAGGCGCTTCAGGATGAAATCCTCGTTGGACTGGACAACAAAGAAAGATCCCAGTTTATCAAGTTGTCGAAAAAAATAGCTGCCGCAGGTAATGACCTGAGCCGAGCCCCTCTGGTTTCGCGCTGAGGTTATTACCGTTAGAGACATATCTTTTGTTTCATCCCTAAAGTTTAGATCTAAACTTATTTTCAAATCCAAATTGGATTTTAAATGTCATGGAACGTGCGTATTCACCCGACTTATTTGATCTCGGAAAAATTGGGCTAGCTCTAGCGATTGGAGTTCTAGGCGGCCTACTATTTATTTGGTTGAGTTTACCATTGCCATGGATGCTTGGCCAATGATGGCGAATACGCTTGCAGCAATTGCAAGACTACCTGTGGCAGCTCCATTACGATTTCGTCCCTACATGGTTGTTGTAATTGGCTTACTTTTAGGATCAGGTTTAGCTCCAGACATTTTTGCAAATATCTCAGGGTGGGCGTTATCAATATTTGGCCTCCTGATTTACCTTTTTGTATGTGGCGTTTTAGTTGTCCCGTACTATATGAAAATTGGGGGATACTCGGGCGTTACAGCATATTTTGCGGCCATGCCCGGGGGCTTAAATGAAATGACCTTGCTTGGTGGGCATATGGGAGGAAATGAGCAGGATATCGCATTGGCCCACGCTAGTCGTATCTTTCTGGTCGTAACTCTTCTTTCTCTTTGGTTCCAAGTAGCCGGAGGGGCTGACTTAGGTGGTAATAGTAGCCAAGGGGTTTCCCTTTTGGACGTTTCAGTCAGTGAACTTGGTATCTTTGCATCGGCTGGAGCAACTGGTTGGGCATTGGGTAAGTTACTGAAATTCCCAGCCCCGATGTTATTGGGACCAATGTTAATAAGCGCGGTATTGCATCTCGGCGGTATCGTTGAGAATCCTCCGCCAAGAGAAATCATCAACATTGCCCAAGTTGTCATTGGAACCATTATTGGATGCAGTTTTATAGGCGTTCATCCTGAAAAAATCCTCAAAGCTATCTTACTCGCCGTTGGCGCAGCACTCATTATGTTGTTGGTCTCTTCAGCCATTGCTCTCGGCTTCTCCAGCTATTTGGTCAAACTGTAAATCAAGTATTGTTGGCCTATGCGCCCGGTGGTCTTACAGAAATGAGTTTGGTGGCAGTATCCATGCATCTAGATGTCGCATATGTCGCCATTCACCACCTAGCAAGAGTAAATATGATCATATTGTGCGCTCCGTTCGTTTTCAAACTAATCAAAAATAGTTTTCACCGCCAAAAACTATAAGTTTATTATACCGACCAACCTTATAATGGACTGCATCTGAAGAACAATGTGTTCGACTCATCAAGGTTCCATAAGATACCTTATTGGTTGTTTCGGTGTAGGCGGGTGGGTTCACATCTGAAGTGCAACAGCGATATAAATCAGTTAGTTAGATTATTGGGTTGTCGGCATGGAATTGAAAACTATACGCTGTTATTCGCATTTGACCTTAGAGGATCGCTGGCTGATCGAGCAATTTGATCAGGCCAAGATGCCGGTATCAGAAATTGCCCGGCGCTTGGGCAAGCACAGATCCACAGTTTATCGCGAGATGAAACGCAACAGATTTCAGGATGAGGTCTGGCATGATCTGGATGGCTATTTCTGTGTTGTTGCCCACAGTATTGCGCAGGATCGTCGGGAGCGGACTGCCAAATTGTCCCGCCTGCCAAGCTTCGGCAGTTTGTGGTTGATCGTCTCTCCGGCGGTTGGTCGCCCGAGCAAATTGCGGGACGATTACGCCTTGAGAGCGTCGAACCACGGATCAGTCACGAAAGCATCTATCGCTTTGTCTACACGCGTGCAGGTAAGGATCTTAAACTCCATGACTTGTTGCCTGAGAGAAGAAAACACCGCCGTCCACGTCTTGGCAGACGTACCTATCAACCTCAATTTCCTAAAGAAATCAGCATTCATAACCGACCTGATGAGATATCAGGTCGACGGGAGTTTGGTCATTGGGAAGCGGTCCTGATGATGTTCCAGAAGGTCTTTGGCAAAGCCAATGTGACAACGTTAACTGAGCGGTTGATGCGCTTTACCCAATTGCTGCGCAATCCTGATCACCAATCGCAACCAATCATGATCAGAGCTGGCTCGGGAAATTTGGACAGGTTGTATAAGTGGATTTCGCTTCTGAAACTGGCATGATACCAAGAACAGGAGACCACCATGAGCAGACGTCCTCGCCGGAACCATAGTCCGGCCTTTAAAGCGAAAGTCGCGCTTGCTGCTATTTGCGGAGAGAATACCTTGAGTGAATTGGCTCAGGACTTTGATGTACGCGCAAACCAGATCAAGCAATGTAAAGAGCAGGCCCTTGCGGCGATGCCTGATGTGTTTGGGCTGATAAACAGGAGCCTGAAGTAGACATCAAACGGCTGCACACCAAAATTGGGGAGTCGACTTTGGAGAACGTTTTTTTTGAAAGAGCGCTCACAAAAGCGGGACTACTGAGCGTTAAAAGATGATTGACCGTAACCATGAACTCCCAATCATCCGTCAGGCCAAAGCTCTGAGCATATCTAGAAGCAGTGTATATTATCGGCCCCGCCCAGTCTCGCCGGAAACGCTTGCCCTCATACGTCGGCTGGATGAGTTGCATCTGGAGTATCCATTCGCAGGCAGCCGCATGCTGCAACAGCTATTGAAAGCAGAAGGCTTTGATATCGGCCGGCGCAGGGTGCGATCTTTAATGAAGAGAATGGGTATTGAGGCAATCTACCTACGACCCAACACGTCCAAATCGGCTCCAGGACATAAAATCTACCCGTATCTGCTGCGTGATGTGGAGGTTTTAAGATCCAATCAGGTCTGGGCCATCGACTTTTCCTATATTCCCATGGCGAAGGGCTTCACCTATCTGGTCGAGATCATTGACTGGTACTCGCGCAAAGTTCTGAGCTGGCGGTTATCAATCACCATGGAGGCAGCCTTCTGTATCGAGGCTCTGGAAAACACACTCGCAAAATACGGCAAACCAGAGATTTTCAACTCTGATCAGGCTCTCAGTTCACCAGCATAGACTTCACCGATGTGCTCAAGCGTGAGAAGATCAAGATCTCCATGGATGGCAAGGGAGCATGGCGTGACAATGTTTTTATCGAGCGGTTCTGGCGCACTATCAAATATGAGGAGGTTTACCTCAAGGCCTACGCCAGTGTGCCAGAGGCCAGACAAGCCTTTAGGCAGTACATCACCTTTTATAACCAAAAGCGCCCACATTCATCGCTTGACTGGAATACCTCGGAGCAGACTTATTACAATCACCTGCAGCACATAACTCAAGCTGCTGCGTAATTGGAGCGGATCCACTTATAAACGACGCTCACCTGTCCAAACAAACGGGACCACCTCTTCACACTTCGGCTGGAACTCACCGAGGATCGCAACCAGCCATAATCGAAATGTTACGAACTTCCTGCCCGCGCTCTGCCTCGTGGCGGCTATATGTTACTGATTACGAGACTTCATCCTCGTTCAAGAGATGTACCTGAGCCGTTTTTTTTCTTGCAAGCGTTTTAGTGCACTCGGATCGAATGTAGGCTTGTTTGAGTTACTAAGCAGCTGATGTAAGCTCATACGTAAATGATCAGCGGGCCTCCATGGCTGTTGGCTGATTGAAACGTTTGTCCAGAGCATTCCCTTGGCCAGCTCCCAGGCAAGTCTCAATTTACTGGAAACTTCACTGCCATCCAGAAACTTTGCACTGTGGACCATGGGAGCCTGACGGTGTATTTTCAGTTCCGCAAAGGTGCGGGTTCGCTCCTCGAGCATATCGATATGGAGTTTCGACATATTGCCCTTCAGGTGAACCTGGCGCGGGCGGCGATGACCCATAGGCGTTAAATCAACGATAGCAACGTCTTGATTTGGGTTTTTTGTGAGCTGGTGCCACATGTAGTCCACCCCTTGCGCGAAGTGTCGTCCGGCAAAAATCGGGAGCACCTGCAACAACAAATCTCGATGCATAATTGGTAACATCAACTCAACAAAGTTGGTGCGGCGAAATTGAAATGCCGGATTTGCAAGCGTTATGTGATGAGCGTAGTAACTATCTGGCGTCAAGGCTGGCTGTGCCAGTTGGAATTTCTCCCGCTGCACAATCTCCAAAAACCGCTCCGCATTTTCCGGTGATGTCTCGATATCATCATCTGGAAACCAGAAGTATTCGTAAGTATCGAGCACTTGCGGATGGATCCGAAAGAAATCAAAGATACCGATCCACTTCCCTCCAACAAAATGGTGTGGGTGCCGGGTAGTGCCAGAGTTATTCGGTGTGAGATAAGTGGAGATGGCGGAAGCAGAACTGGAAACATTGCTGAATGGTAACGGTCGGTTTCCTGCGCTTCGGATAAGACTAAAAATACGTGAGCGTGGCATACAAACCTAACCTTGATTTCCAATCCATTCTAATTGTAGTGCTATAAATACTTCGACGCTGAAGAAATTACTTTGTTAAAACTGATGACGACTGGATCTGGTCATCCTTTGAAAAAAATCTCCCGGCCAGAACTTGCCATATTAGGCCAGAGGTCATACCAATTAACCTGTTTTACGAGAACTTCGTCGACGGATAACCGTTTAGACCGAGCTACCAGAAGATCGGGATCATAGTGCCCGATAGCGATGAAGGAAATTAGGACTTCGTTATCAGGCAGGTTTAGTATCTTGCGAACTGCAGCGTCCTGTTCAGTATTCATCGCAGTATTTAGGCAACAAGCCCTAGCCCCACGTACTCCAACCCCAACAACAGCGACATCATAAATAGGCCGCCATCAATAAAGGCTTGATTTCTTTCAACCGAAAATACGAAAGCGGAAAGGTCGCTCGTAATGAGAAGCAGTTTTGGAGGAGCTTTATAGCCCCTGAAGCCTCCTTGATGCTGGAGCAAAGACCTGATCTGCTTTGGGTCATCAATTTGATGAACGCGAGCAGGCTGTCTATTACAAACAGACGGTGCTTGCGTTGCAACTTTAACCGCTTTCACAATATCATCATCCGCAACTGTCTCAGTAGTAAATTCCCGTACGCTACGTCGGCCATAGACAACATCCAAGAATTGCTTGTCTTGATTAGTTTTGACCTTCGCTTCTCGAACTGAATTAGCGTTTACTACGCCACCATACTCATCATTAGTATTTGCAATCGCTTCCCAAACTCGTGGTTCAAAGAGTTTCCTAAAGTGTGAAACATCAACATTGAGAGATTTGTGTCGCTCAAAGTAAGAGCGCATGACTGATGCTGATATTTTGAAAAAGATGTCGTTCGGTGAGTGCCCGTCTGTAAGCCACTTGTTCATCTCAACGGCAAGGTTAGGAATCGCGATCTTGCCAAATCCTGGCCGGAAGTCGTCATGGCTGAGGCCTTTCTCAAGTCCATGGCTATGGAACATCATTAATGCGTGCGCATTCCCAGTATTTCGTGACCGCATATTTTGGGCATATGCACTGACAAACCGGCTACTATCTTTCTCTGAGAGTTCTTTTGCTTTTTCGGAAGGTGCGTTCGAAATGTTATTTTTTTTGACAGCGGCTCTTCCGAGAGCCTCTATAGAAATGTTCTGTATATTTGCCCCTGCATCAACACCAGTGAAATGAACGGCCCCCAACATAATCTGGTCATAGCCGTCACCATCTACAATGAAGTCAACAGAATCTGTCCGAGTGGTATTGGTTTGGCCCTTAACAACAATGTTTCCGACAACCCTAAACTTGCCGGTTTTGTTATTCCGGACATGTAGATTAATTGATCTCGCTGTGGTTTTAATAGACCACCTGATATTAATTCGATAAGCCTTATGCATGTAAAGCGGAATTGGCAACTCGCACCAGACTAAATTACCGCGAACAGATTCATTTGGCTTAACCAGAAGTTGTGTTGCCTTTTTCGTGGTAGTAACTTGCCAAGCATTATTGTTTGCGACAAACGTCGGCCTGTTAAAGTTATACAATACATTTTTTTGATGGTTTAATTTTTATAGGCAGAAGAGATTTTATTTTGTCTTTGAGACCGCCCTCGCTACTTGCTTTGCCTGAGCGGTTCTCCTTTACGGACATTTTATCTTTGAGCCAATTCAGGGATTTCATTCGCCCTTCATTAATGTACTTATCTGCCTCCGAAAAATCGATATCAAACGAAACATTTTTGTTTACTTTTATCGTCTCGGTTGTGTCTTTTTCATAGATGCGACGAGTGTCACCAAAACCGAGTGACTTCAACAAGTTTTTGAAGCGGTCCGCCCCACGCTTGATGTTGTAGATTGATGAGAACGGTTTCTTAAACATCACCGCAAATGCAGTTCCGTGAAAGCTATCGGTAATCGCGTACTTCGTATTTTGATAAGTATATATGAAATTCTCTGGTGTATCTTCAGCTAGAACTTCAAACCGTTCGCCATTGAATATTTCTCGAGCATGATCGCGTCCATTGTCAGGATTCGGAATAACAACGATCTTTTGGATGCCAAGCTTATCGGCAACAGCTTCCGCTACCTTTCTCTTTTCAAGATTCGGGTCCAAGAAGAAAACTGACAGATAGTCTCCCTGCACCTTAGCCGTCGCGTTTTCTGCAAGCTTATCGTATTCCTTTGCAGTCAAGAGGAATACAGGGTCCACAACGAGAGCAGCGTCTACATCAAAGATCGCTTTTGCGATATATATCGCATAATCCTCGCGCACTGAGAGCGCGCTAAATTTTTTTCAGGTTGTTTGAATGCTTCTCAACGAATGCAGGAGAGAATTTATCTACGTTCTTGTTACCAAAGGACGTTCCATAGGCTAGGCGCTTCTTACCTGGTTCCACAAAGTCGAGAAAAAGGTCGTCATTGACGCGCCCAACAAGCGGGTTCCACAATTGATCGCTACCCACCAAAAACGCATCTGCCTGTTCATTCAGCTTGGGCAAATTGGAGAAGTGGACCTGCTCTGTATAGTTGTAGCCAATGCGACGGGCAAATTCCATAGACAGTATGTCATCAGGCCATTTAACGCGCCAGTTGTTGTAGCCAAGTGCTTCGTGCACCATCAGAACGTTGTACCCAAGTTTGGTAATAGCTCTGTTCAGTCCATAATAGGTCAGTATGGAACCATAGTTCTTCCCGTACCACCAACCTAAAATGCCAACATCATATTTTTTTTTCATGCTGCTCTCTACGTCAAGATTTACTGACACTATTTACTAAGAATAAATGCCCAAAAATTATTTTTACTTACTTTTTCTGAAAATTGACTATATTTTGCGTTCAGCTTATTATTTGCGGTTAATATTTTACATGATATTTTCATGAATTTCGCCAGATTACACATGTATTTTTTTGACTGATCTATCTACTCTGTAGCCTGAAGACGTCGTTACATCTGTAGTAACCACGTAAGGTCGAAGAAAACTCTCTCGGATATTCGCGCGGAAATCCAAGGGCATTCTTCGGCCTTTTTTGTGGTAGGCAAGTTTTGGGAGGAGGTGCCCATTCAATGTCAAAAACCGAATTACAACCCAAAATGAGGAGTTATAGTTGCGAACACCGTTAGAAACGGTTTGCCCATGATCCCATGAGAAGTTCGCTTTGATTTTTTCATCTTGTGTCAGTCCACTGATTTGCTTGCGTTTCGCCGCCATATCCAGGTTTTCTTCCCAGAACTGAGGACCTGCTAGCACATCTTCCATAGCGATATTGATTGCGGCTGCAGATTCATAGTGATAGGACGCGTTAAACCGGTTAAAGTAACGCCACATCATATAGATATTCCGCAAACGACTACCGCGAAGCCTATCGAATATTGTGTGGTGCAGGAGGTGGTAGCGCATATCCAAGTAAACAGTAAGTGGCGTTTGTTTGGTGAAGAAGTCTTCTTGATGGGAAACTACTCCATTAACACCAATAATCTCGAAGTTATTTGCTAGCGAAAAATAGCTATCGTCACCCCTCACAAAAAAACGGGAAAGTCCAATTTTTCACCTGGTCAATAGGGAAGCAGAAATACCACCACCCGCCATATTTGTTTTCGATTGACGGCGGATTATCAAGGGCGCAGCTCATGACTTCATCGAAATTACGGAGGTCTTTACCGCAATGCATAGGCTGGCAGCGTCGATTGAACGTTGCTCCGTTTTCCCACATCATCCATTTTTTTTGCTCGGTAATCATTGCCCCGCTTATTGCGAGGTTTGGTTTGCGTGAATACCGCAAGACAGAAATTGTCCGGCGTATATTTTCCGGATGGAAGACCGCATCATCATCCATAAACAAAACATGGGAGGACATCTCATTGTCTTTTGCTTCCAGTAGACCACGCATAAATCCACCGGCACCGCCATAATTTTTGTTTTTTTATAACCCGTCCGCGATCGAATGGGATTGTATCAGTATCACCCCCATTGTCGATTACCAGAAGGTTGAAGTTGCTTTCTAAATCTTTGTTTTGGCTGACGTAGTCTTGAAGTCTTCGCGCGGTGGATTGGACTGCCTCGTCACGCTGGAACGTTGTAATGACCGCAGTTATAGAAGCCTGATTGCGTTGAGGTCCTGAAATCAGATAGTCGGCTTCACTAAGCTCAACCATAGTTTCTGCGACAACCGAGAAGTAGATCAAACATTTCTCGTGCTCACCAGACTTCAGTGGTATTAGTACTTCCTCATCTGCGCCGAACGAAACGTTGGTTCTTTGAAAAAGCTCCCAACTTTTACCTAGGAACGCTTTGTAGGCAAAGATTGTACAGTCTCCCACGCCTCTAAGCCTCAAAGATAGAGTGTGACGACTATCTAGGTCATAGGCATAAAGAGGGAATGCATTAAAATAACTATCGAAATGCAGTACATCGCCAGATTCCATATAATAACACTTCCGCCGCAAATTTGCCCCGGAAGTTGGGGGAGAGTGGTAATAGAGACCTTCCTCAGAGTTAATTGAGGTGTCTGGGAAAAGTAATTTTTGCACAACGGTATTAGTATTGATAACTGGGAGCACTTCGTTAGCGCTGTTAAGGTCAACTATACTGTTCATCTATACTTCCAATAAGTCGGCTGTGACCTTAACAAAATTGGCCGCCACATCGAGAGCATTTCCAATGGTGACATCCATATCAAGATACTGATAAGTACCGAGGCGACCGACGAAGGTGATGCCTTTTTCTGCTCGTGATCGCGCCTCATAAGCTTCCAGAAGGGCTTTATCGTCCAACGATCGGATTGGGTAATAAGGGGTGTCGCCCGGATCGCAGAAGCGACTGTACTCGCGGAAAGCAATCGTTTTATCAAACTGATCTGCTTCCCAAGGCGCAAAGTGCTTATGCTCTGAAATGCGGGTGAAGGGTACTTCCGGATCTGGATAGTTCATCACTGCGGTGCCGAGCATGTCGCCTTCACCCCGCACCTCCTCGAAATCCAATGTCCGGTAGCGTAGTCGGCCAAATCGTAGTTGAAGTAGCGGTCCAGTGGGCCAGAATAGAAAACGTGACCAAAGGCTTCGTCAAGAGTCTCATAGGGCAGCCAAGGCGAACCTCGATGTTCTCATGGTCGAGGATCTTCTCGACAATCGACGTGTACCCATCTTTGGGCATGCCCTGATACGGGTGGTTGAAGTAATTGTCGTCGTAATTGAAACGTAACGGCAGGCGCTTAAGGATCGAAGCAGGCAGTGTGCTGGGATCTACGCCCCACTGCTTTCGAGTATATCCATCAAAGAACGCTTTATAGAGCTCCTCACCAACAAACCGCAGGCCTTGCTCTTCAAAGGTCTCCGGGTCTTCAATGTCCGTGCGCGCCAGGCTCAAGATGAACGTTTTCGCCTCAGCAGGGGACATTGCTTTCTCGAAGAAATGGTTGATTGTATGCAGGTTAATCGGCAGTGAGTAGACCTTACCCTTCACAGTGGCCTTCACACGGTTCACATAGGGTTTCATATCGCAGAAGCGATTGACGTAGTCCCAAACTCTTTTGTCGCCTGTATGAAAGATGTGTGGTCCATATCTATGGACCATCACGCCACTCTCAGGGTCCCTCTCGGTATAACAAT
Source organism: Pseudovibrio sp. JCM 19062 (assembly GCA_001310715.1). The sequence goes on along the minus strand of BAXV01000023.1, from coordinate 12,022 downwards.
TACCGGCAATGTGATCACGCTCATCCAGAACCAGGACCTTTAAGCCAGCTCAGCCAACTCCCTGGCAATTACAGAACCGCTAAACCCTGCCCCAACCGCACAAATTCGTTTCATAATACATCTTCCAAAATATGATCACCCCCCGCCCTGTCTTCGGAGTATTTGTGTGTTGTTATATGAAGTTGGGCAGATTTGATTTTTGGATAAGGGGATGTTTGCCCCCCTTTGTCAGTTGATGTTAAGCGGCTTGTTCGCGGCGGCACAACCCGTGAATTTGAGGTGTCTATCGTTTAAGCAGGGCCCCTTCTTCCAGAGCGGGTTGGTTCGCCGAAAATAAGCATTGGTCAGTGTGACGTTGCGAAGGCTCTCGTCGTAGGGCTGGTTACTGTAGTAATCGATTAAGAGCCAATCTGTAGTTCTTCCCCTCCAACCATTCGGACAAATATAAAGCGACGTAAGAGCTTGCCGTGTCAGAAACAGGTGTGGACGAGGCAGCATCTTTGCCTGATCGCAGCAGAGGCATCCAGTGCCAATTGTAGAGTATTGGTTGCACCCTTTGCCTTCATGCTGGAGCGCAGATATCAAGCGATGATGTAGCGGGAATAATCAGCTCTCACCTTAACTCCGCAATATGCAATGGAATTGCCAATTATGGTATTCTTGCATTCTAAACCCATTGCCGGCGGGAGACGAGGCCTCTCGCCGGCAGTGGGCTTGTTGTATCATGGCTCTAGATTGCTTGGGGAAGTGTGGGGAAGCGATCGAGGTGGGTCTTGATCGTTTGGGCGGCCAAAGCACCGTCGCCTGTGCGCACAGCGATGATCAGCTGACTGTGGTCATCCTGAACACCTTCGGGAATAAAGTCGGTGCGATGCATGGCGGTGCGATAGCGCGTGCACTGATCATGTAACATGTAGAGGAAGCGGCTTGCCCAGCTGGAGCCTGCCCCGTCAACCAGTGTCATATGAAAGACGCGATTGGCTTCTTCCCACTCATCCCAAAAATCACGGCGTGAGGCTTGCCAGCTGCGTTCGATCTCCTGCAAGGTATGGTACGCATCAAGGACATTTTCGCGCCACTGCGTATCGCCCTTTTCAACGGCAGCTCGGACCGTTGCACTTTCAATCAGGCGGCGCTGCTCAATAATGTCTTCAAACTCTTTTTGCGAAAGTTCCGGAATATAAAACCCTTTATGAGATTGGGTGGCAACCAGTCCTTGAGACACCAGACGGGAGAGAGCCTCTCGTACAGGTGTTGGCCCAACATCAAAGGTGCTGCACATTTCGCGGATGCGTAATTTGCTTCCCGGCTCAAGCTGGCCAGACAAGATGGCCGCGCGCAGTTGCGCATAGGCCCTGTCGATGAGAGAGGCGGATGACGGGGCGTTTTGCGCAGTGACCGATGGTGCGGCTCTTTCTAATGTATCCTCTATTTTCAAAGTTATCTGCCTTACAATTATTATCTATGCAATTTGGCGTTTCTCTTTTTGGATATGGAAACTAGATCATCAGCTCGGTTTATTGGCCAAGTTCAATTGCAATACGGTCTGGCCGGTTCATTCGATCAATTGTAAAACAATATCTGAACTATAAAAGCAATGAAATTGCGAGCTCGCGGCATAACTTTCCAATAAAACGAACATGTTTCATGGAAAAAGATGCCAAATTATCGATTGTTTTTGGAAGATTATGCAAATGCACTCGGTTTCAATGAATATGTGCACCACTCTTACTTAGATTTCCCTATTGGGAAGCTGATTTGACCGAATATTTTAATAAAATAATTTCGACTATACTCGGTTGGGGCATACTGACCAAATTTCAGGTTGAAGACACTGTCCGGCACAAGTGATTTCCATTGGTGCATCACCAAAAGTATCCCCTAGATCGTGGCCAAAGACTCCAGTCCTTGCAAGGGACTTTGCAAAACTTATTCCCCTTGCCACGGGCCATGTTACTGCTGGGGACGAACTTGAGAGAATCAGTGGAAGGGAGAGTGAGTCGGGTCGCATAGAGCTGAAATTTTGTTTCTTGAGAAACAGATCGGTTGTTTGATCGATTTTATGCACTTCTTGTTTTACTAACACCAAAACATACTAAGCTATTGAAAATATTAGTGAAAACATCAAGAAGTGGGTTGATTTTGGTTGGTGTTGGAAGTGAATAAGCAAAAAGGGATTGAACTGAAGTGCAGGTCAGCTACCCTTTCGACGCAAACACAGACCAAATTGGCGCATTTTCCGTTTGTAGATGACTAGAACCGTTTGAGGGCGAAGCGAAGTGGAATACGGCAACAACACTCTTTTACGCGAGGAAACTCCGTCTGAGAAGATCTCCCGTTATTCGCAGCTCCTTTCTGGCCAGCTGCACCGGTTAAGGCAGGAGCTTTATCCGCCAGAAGCGAACAAAGCTCTGCGCTCGTTCTCTTCGGTGGATGTTGCGCGGCTGATCGGCGTTTCGGAGAGCACCATTCGCCAGTTGGATCTGGACGGTGAAGGGCCGACGCCAACCCGTCTGGCCAATGGTCGGCGCAGTTACACTCTGGAACAGATCAACGCGATCCGCGAGGTGCTTGCTGCACGCAAAAAGGGTGATGAAGCGGTCAATATCCTGCCGCGTCGCCGTACGGGTGAGCGTCTGCAAGTGATTGCCTGCGCAAACTTCAAGGGCGGCTCGGCAAAAACCACCACAAGTACCCATCTGGCGCATTATCTGCCTTGCGTGGCTACCGCGTGCTGGCCATTGATCTTGACCCACAAGCCTCGCTGTCGGCCATGTTTGGCGTGCAGCCCGAGTTTGATGTTGAGCCAAACTCGACCTTGTTCGGGGCCCTGCGTTACGACGATGGGCGGCGTACGCTGAATGAAGTGATCCGCCCGACTTATTTTGACAATCTTGACCTGGTCCCTGCTAACCTGGAGCTGGCAGAGTTTGAGCACATCGTTCCAACAGCGATCGCGTCCGGTGCGTCGACCGGTGAAGACATCTTTTTCCGCCGTATCCGTAATGTGCTGAGCGAAGTGGATGATCGGTATGATGTTGTCGTGATCGATTGCCCGCCACAATTGGGCTTTCTCACACTGGGAGCGTTGTTTGCCTCCACCGGATTGTTGATCACGCTTCACCCGCAAATGCTTGACCTTGCAAGCTGTAACCAGTTCCTCGGCATGAGCTCTGATCTGATGGGCGTGATTGAGAACAATGGCGGGGAGATGAATCTGGACTGGATGCGGTTCCTGGTAACCCGTCACAATCCAAACGACAGCCCGCAAACCCGCGTTGTCGGATTGATGCGGGCCCTTTTTGGCGAGGATGTGCTGACCGCCCCTGCTCTGGATTCCACAGCGGTTGCCAATGCAGGTCTTGAAAAGAAATCGCTGTATGAGCTGGAACCGGGAGCCATTGGCCGCGAAACGCTGAAGCGTGCGCTTGAATCCATGGACTCTGTGAACCGCGAAATTGAAGATCTTCTCCGCAACTCTTGGGGACGACCACTATGAACAAAGCTAAGGACCGAAAAAACGCACTGGACACCCTGTTTGCAGGTGGTGGCATGGCTGGCCTTGTTGCTGATGCAACAGCTCCGCGCCCACGCATGTCCTCCGGAGCGATTGGTGCTGCCGAGATCAATCTGATCAAGGATGAACGCGACAAGCTGCGCGAAGAGTTGAAAACACTCAATTCGCAAATGGCTTCCTCTGTGAACGTTGTGGAACTGGACCCTGAACAGGTGCAGCCGTCCTTTGTGGCAGACCGTATGGAAGTTGCGTTTGATCCGGCTTTCGAGGCGCTTAAAGAATCTATTGCTGAAACGGGCCAACAGGTTCCTATTCTGGTGCGCCCTGCTCCAGATCAAGCTGGCATCTATCAGATCGCCTATGGCCACCGTCGTTGGAAAGCTTGCCGCGCTCTGGGCAAGCCGGTACGCGGCGTCATCAAAGAGCTTTCTGATGAAGAACTGCTGGTGGCGCAGGGTCAGGAAAACCATGAACGTAAAGACCTGAGTTTCATTGAAACCTGTCTGTTCGTTTTCCGCCTCGCGCAAGACTACCCGCAAACTATGATTGTCAAAGCAATTGGTAAGGACAAATCTCTGGTTTCCAAACTCCGTAAGCTTGCGGCAACCATGCCTGAGGAGTTCTTACGGGTGATTGGGCCTGCACCGAAGATCGGACGGCCACGTTGGGAAGAAATGGCAAGCTTCTTCCATGATGGACAGCTTGGGCCAAACCATGAGAAAGCCATAAATTCACTATTTGCGCTGGATTCGTTTCTCGAGCTGCACAGTGATGAGCGCTTCAGTGAAGTGCTCCAGCTTCTGCAAGAAACGCCTGCTGAGCTGGAGACCAAATCTGTCCCTGCTGGTGCTGAGGTCCCCGTTGCGGCTCACACGCGCAAGACGAAGAATTCTGAGTGGCTTGGCAAAAAGCATGTGCTCGTCAAGCGCACTGACAAGGCAACCGTATTTTCCGTTGATAGCAAAACGCAGAGTGATTTTGGTGCGTTTTTGCTTAAGCAAATGCCGGCATTGATTGCCGAATACGAAAAGACGAAGGGGGAGGATGCCTGATGGTGTAAGCCCCTTAACGACGACAGGCCCTGCTGACGGCAATCAGCAAGGCCCTAAAATCGTCGCCCAAGAGAGTGAATAGCACTCGTCGAGGACCGTCTTTAACGCGAACATCCTACGACGAACGCACTGTGCGAATCAAGTCAGCATTGCTTGCTTGAAACCCTTTGTGGCGCATTTTTGCTTTTTCGGGCGCTCAATCCCCAATCTTACTTGGATAACACCCCGGAATTTCCTGGGTGAATGGGTTTGCTATGCAAAGCACAGGTGTTGCGTCCTTCCGCAAAATGACACCCGCCATGTTGGAGAGCCAGCGTCTGGCTCTGGCGAATGACATCGTCAAAACAACAAAGGCCGAGGTGGCTATTACTCTTAAAAAGGCGGCCCCTGCCCTGGGGATTGATGGAACCGCCTATCATATTCTCGATATTCTGATCGGGTTGACGCGGGCTGATGACTGGAAACAGGATCGCCGTCCGCTGGTCGCAATCTCCAATGACAAGCTGGCCGAATATGTATGCCGCTCCACGCGCACTGTGATACGGGCCATCAAACGACTTGTTGAAGTGGGTATCCTGGCCTACCGCGACAGCTCTACGGGCAGGCGCTTCATCTATCGCAACGATGCCAGCGGTGAGATTGACCGGGGATACGGTTTTGACTTTTCACCGGCGCGTCAGCGTGTTGTAGAGATCAAACGGATTGGTGAAGAGTTTCAGGCGCGGGTCCGTGCAGAGCAGGAAGCTAAGCGCACGGTCAACCGGTTGTCGCGTGCTATCGTTGATGCCTGCCGTATTGGGCAAAGCGAAGGCGCCGACTGTGAGGTGTTTTTGAACGAACTCAACGCTCTTATGGAAACGCCGATGCTGGTTCTGGAGCGCGCTGAAAAGATCACCACACTTTATGAATTGGTGGTGACAGAGCTTACTGGAGATTATGAAGAGGAAGCTGAAACGCCATCATATTTAAATGAGCGTGAGGAAATGTCAGGCGACCATGACATCAATGTCACCCCTTATAATAATACAACCCATCAAACTCATCAAAATAGTAAAACACGGCAGCCATCTAACGATGGCTACTCAAATAATTACTTCGCTTCTAACGAAGCTCAAGAAATTGCTCTTGAAAAAGACCAATCAAGCAAATTCTCTGCCAAATCACGACGGCCTACGCAAGGGGGAGCACCGCAAGGTCACCAATCTGACGGTAGTCAAAAAGATCATCTTTCTGCGATTTCCATTGGTTTGATTGACAGCGCGACAACTGAAACCCAGGAAATGTTGGGAATGTCGTTCTCCAGTTGGTTTGATCTTTCCCAGTCCGCCGAACAGTTGCGATTGGCTATCGGTCTGTCCGAAGATGGCTGGAAACAGGCGGTTTTGACCCTTGGCGAGAAAATGGCCGCTGCCGTGCTAGTGGTCACCGTTGAAAAAACCCTGCGCGATCCGGAGGGCATTTCGCGCCCCGCCGGATATTTCCGCGCCTGTGTTGACCGGGCCAAAGATGGAAAGCTCGCCCTTCACAAATCGCTTTATGGGCTGTCTCTGGCGTAAAGATCGGAGCCGTCATCTTCATCCGATTGGGATATGTTGATGCGAAGGTGCGGCGTTGGGGTACGGTTGATGAATTCCTCTTCGATCAGCTCAAGCATACGGCGTTGACCGGGGAAACTCACCAGTGCTTTGCATCGGCAAAGGAGAACCATTGATAGGCGTCGTGTTCATGGTTGAGTTTAATTGGTGTGTCGCGCGAGATGTGGGAGACGAACACAGGCAGGATAGAGAAGCTGTTTTTCTCGGGCACGTAAAACCGGATGTCAGCATCGGCAGACAGATCTCATCTAGCGTAATGCCGGTTTCCTCTTGCACTTCGCGAAGTGCGGCTTGCCAGGCTGTTTCACCAGCTTCAATTCCACCGGAGATCTGGCTCCAGGTATGGACGGGTGGATCAAGACGGCGGAACAACAAGACTTGTGCCTCTTCGGAATCCTTGTCGATAAGGAAAACAGTGCTAGCTGTGCAGACAACTGGAACTTGGGACATAATGAGCTCTTTGAAAATAATTGAAGAGCTAGAGTATCTGCAGATAGTAAAAAAAATAGGTGATGCCAAAGGCAGGAGACTTCTCCCCTGCCCTCAACCTTATGGGTTGGACTGAACTGGGGTTCCAGAATCCTGAGTATCTTCGACAAACTGGTTGCGTGTCCGGTTTGCGTAAGCCACCAATGCGAGCATCACGGGCACTTCTACGAGCACGCCAACAATGGTTGCCAATGCAGCACCCGAGGTAACGCCGAACAGGCTGATTGCGACGGCGACAGCCAGCTCAAAGAAATTGGAGGCGCCGATCATGGCTCCGGGGGCCGCCACGTTATGTGGCTGCCGCCACTTCTTCATCCAAAGATAGGTTACATAGAAAATCAGTACGGTCTGGATGAGCAGCGGAATCGCGATCAGAACAATATCGCCGGGTGAGGCGATAATGTTGTTGGCCTGGAGACCGAACAGCAAGAACACAGTGCCAACAAGTCCTGCGATAGAAAACGGCTTCATGTTGGAACTGAAGGAAGTAAGGTGTTCCTGATCCTTGAGTGCAATCCTGGTCAACCACCCTGCCCCCAATGGCAGTGCGACGAATAGGGCGGTCGAGATCAGCAACACATCCCACGGCACGATGATGTCAGAGACGCCAAGCAAAAATGCCGCGATTGGGGCGAAAGCAAAGATCATGATCAGATCGTTGGTGGCGACCTGCGCGACGGTGTAACTTGCGTTGCCCCTTGTCAGATAAGACCAGACAAATACCATTGCCGTACAAGGTGCGACACCAAGCAGGATCATGCCTGCGATGTACTGGTCAGCCAGGTCTGGTGCAATGAACGGGGCAAACAGGTAGCGCATGAAGAGCACAGCCAGCGCGGCCATGGTGAACGGTTTGACCAGCCAGTTCATGGCAAGTGTGACGATCAGGCCCTTGGGTTTGACGAAGCAGTGACGTACCTCACTAAATTCGACTTGGACCATCATAGGATAGATCATCAGCAAATGAGAATTGCGATGATCAGGTTGATCCCGCCGATTTGGAGTTCGCCGATGAATTGAAAAACACCGGGTTGTAGGAGCCCTGCCCCAACGCCCAGTGCCATCGCAAGACCTACCCATACGGATAGGTAGCGTTCGAAAGTTCCCATTGTATCTCCTGTATATCGTCGATATACGATTTGTTTTAGCAAATTTTAGAGGGTGAAGCTCTTCTCAAAGAGAAAGTTGAAACTCTTCAACTCGGCACGATTGACTGAATAGCAAATCCGTGGTCGTTGGGCCTCGGCTAATATGAAGCCTGCATCCTTAAGAATGCGAAGATGTTCGGATACGGTGGATTGTGCCAGTCCTATAGAATTGACTAGGTCACCACCCACGCAGCCCGGTTGTGCGGCCATGACTTTGAGCAGGCGAACGCGCGCGGGGTGAGCCAGTGCTTTCGCCTGTGCCGCCAGCCTTTCCTCTTCCTCGTCATTCAAAGAGGCTGGTGCAAATTCGGTTACGCAGATGTTGTCGGTCATTTGATATCCTGTATATCGTCGATAAGCGATATACTCTTGCGAAGTTCTTTTGGCAAGTTGTTTCTGTGTTGACAGCTGTCAACTTTTTTAGAACTAAGTTGACAGCTGTGAGCCCCTCCCCCAATTAATTTAGCTTAGCGAGCGGTAGCATGATATTCTGGGTTCGGCTGCATACCTGTTGCGGAGGCCATGCGGTTGGACATGGAGAAGAACGCAGCAACCTCGCAAATGTCCCAGATGTCCTCCTCGGAAAACCCGGCGGAACGAAGCTGTTCCCGATCCCCCTCCCCTATCTCGGATGAAGACTTGGCAACCTTTACGGAAAAGTCGAGCATGGTGCGTTGCTTATCGGTGAGATCAGCGTAGCGATAGTTCATCACCATGGCCTCCCCCAACTCTGGTGTGTTGGAATACCCCCGAACCGCCGCACCGTGTGCGACCTGACAGTACCAGCATGAATTAATGGAGGACACGGCAACCGCAATCATCTCGCGCTCCAGTTTGGAGAGGCCGGAATCGCCTAGCATCAGTTCATTATACATTTGTGAGAACGCACGAAGTTTCGCAGGTCGGTGCGCAAAAGCGATCAGTACATTAGGGATCAGCCAAGCTTGTTCTGACATTTGGCAAAGAGTTCCTGAATATCATCGGGTAGTGGGTCTGGTAATGAAAGCTTGAGTGCAGTCGGATGCGCAAGGCGAGTGGGGTCTACTTTTTGAAAATCAGTTGTTGTCATGATTGGTCCCTCCTCCATCGGCTCAGCTTATCTGTGAATGAAGAAGCTGTCCTCCTCTACAAAAGGTGAGCAAAGGAAACCCACCTTGGGATTGAAGGTGGGTGAGGTCAGGCTAGTCTTGCGCTCACACTGCAGCGGTGCGTTCGTGGCCTTTGCGTTTTTGGGAGAGGTGCACGTATCTGTAAATTTGCAGGAGCGTCAGCGGGATGAAATGGACGAGGGCTGGAATGAAATCAAAATCGATCAGAACCCAGTGGGCCAAAGTCAGAACAGCAGCGGCATAGCTAAATTTCTGTATTTTCTTCCAGTTTTTGCCAAGCTTTACCATCGACCAGTCATTACTGGTTAGGACCAATGGAATGAAAATGAGGGAGGCCAGCCATCCGGTCCAAATGCCGATCTTGACCATATCTTCCAGGATTGGACCAAATGATCCCTTGTCGAGCAAGTAGATGATGACATGAAGCACCGCGTAACTTCCTGCGGCAACACCGATATACCGCCGGCGTGCCATGAGCCAGCGAACCCAGCGCTGTCCGTTAGTTAGGAACATGAGCGGTGTGATCATCAGGCTTATGACTAGGAAACGTGCGGAGAACTCTCCAGACGGATGCAGCAGTGGTTCCAACTTTTCACCAGCCCGCAGGAGACTGCTAATCATGGGAAGCCCCGGAAGAGCGAGAATAAGCCAGAATGTATAGGGTGAATTCCAAATTGTCCGAATATATGACATAGCGGCCCGACTGCGTTTGAAAAGATGAGGTGCACACTGCTGGTTTTGCTGTGTTGGGGTACATAGGGACCAACAGTGTGCGGCTGATTGCGTCTGCGGAGACCGCGTTCAACCTTGGATAAACATTGGTCCAGTCCCGAATTTTCGGCAAGAAATCAGATGTAACAAAGTGTCCTCGGTATTGATCTATGACGGGGAACATTAGGAGCCCGAGGTGGCAACGTACCTCTGGAACCCCCTGAAATAGTGGTGTTTTATTTTGCCTGCTGGTTTAGTCATGTAACGCCACACTTAATCTCTATGCGGACTACTACAGTCGATGATTACACTTTGGCAAAAACTGTCGTTTTCTGGATGCAAACGCTGATGGAAATGACGTTTGTTGATCTCTGACTGTTCTGGAATATGCTGGTTCGGCTTGAATAACCTACAGTTCGTTTGAGTGACGAGGTCTGGAGTGAAAGTGTTGGACTGATATCAGCTCAAACTGCGCAGAAGTCTTCAGGACGCTGTTGGTGGCATGACGTGGGAGCACGCTTTGGGAGTTGGAACCCGATACTTGCAAGGTGAAAATCAAACGGTCAGCAGCATTGGTTGTCAGCTGACAACTTGCATTGATTGGGGGCAAATATGGCGCAGGAACCACCCGTGTCGCGCGACATATTTGATAGTTTACTGCAGGTTTTGGCGGAGTGTCTGAGAACGTTTTTGGAATTCATCCTCCTCTATTTCGCCAGTTGCGAACCGGCGATACAGGATGTCCAAGGCCTCGGAACTGTGTGTTTTACGATCGAACGGTTCAGCTTGTTTTTGTGTATTGCCTCCGAAGTACCCGTAGGATCGGGCGATAAGGAAGCCGAGAACAAGCAGAATAATCAGGATGATCGAGAATGGAAAGATGTGGAAGCCGTGCATGCCGTACTGATGGAACATCGTGATCTCCTTTGTTTTTGATTGGCAGGCGGATGATGATCCGTACAGCTTTGGGTTTCAAATCCCACTTGTAACCAACTGTCTCAAGCCTTTAGGCTGCGCAAGTTCGTTACATTTTTATATGAGTTGACAGCTGTCCACTTTTCAAATTGATAGGTGGTTTCCAATTTCCATCGAAATCAGAGTTTGAATGCAACAGGATTGAAGGTGGGCTCAGATAACCTGCAAGTAGCAAGAAGAGGTGTCTGCATGATCAAGAAACTCCCGGAAAGTACAGAGACTGTTTTGGGGTTTGAGGTTGATGGAAAAGTCGATCTCGAACAGGAAAAGCAGCTGCTTTCGCAGTTTGAGGCTGTGCTCGAAAAGCACTCAAAAGTGAGTGTGCTGGTTGTTTTGAGAGAACAGGCAAGCTGGGGCATCGAAGCAGGATACGAGGATTTGAAGTGGGCGACGACTCACCTCAAGAGCTTTCATCGCATCGCAATTGTTTCAGATCGCAAAATTTGGGAGTGGCTTGTTGCCATTGATAGCCCCATCGCAGCGATGCTTGGAATTGGCGAAAAGCACTTTGATATGGTCAACCTTGATAAGGCTTGGGAGTGGGTGAAGGAGTAATTCAATAAACTCCCCACAAGTGGAAAAGGTCACGATTGAGGTCTGACGAGGCACCGTTCAACCTTCCCAGCTGGGTCATGTGGCAGATGAATACGCACAGATATACGAAGAAATTTAACGAGGCCAACTGGCTATTGGTCACTCCGATCGAGCTGATGCCCACGTGCATCTGAGAGAGTAACAGGGGCAGGGCTCTGATCCAGCATTTACTAGATACCATTGCTGCGGGCAGGTCGCGGACCTGTTGTTTTGCCGCTCAGGTCTGACGAGGCCTCATAAGGGAACCTTCACGATCCCTCTTGAAATACACGATGTAGATCGGCTGATGTTGGTCACCTCAATGAACTTGTTCTGCATCCATTAAGGATGAGGCATTCGTCATGCATACCATTATCAATCTTAAGATCTGGAAATGAACATGTGCGCTGCTCAAAAAGGAAAGCTGGGCGGTGTGTGCCGTCCTATTTTCTGTTTTAGGGCGTCATTCAGGTCCTAATTCACGATAAAGGTCGCTCAGAAGGTACTGAAGACCCATGGTTTTGGGAGTTCAATCATGGAGTTTCCAGATGACAACCAAGATCATTATCTCAGCCCTCACAGCATTCGTTGCAATTGGTATCGTGACATATGCAGGCGTTTCAACCGGAACGGAAACCACCCAAACACTCGTCCCGGAGGGCGTGCATTCTGTAGAGATTTCCGGCAGTAGTCTGGGTCTTCGTATTGTCGGAGAAGACGCCTCTGTGAGTGACATCAATCTTGAAACCAGTGACGTGCGCGGCTGTAGCCTGACAGCCAAGACCACACAAACGCCGGATGGTGTGCTGGCGATCCAGTTCGAAAGAAGCCGGTCCTGGACTTGGCTGGTGTG
>BAXV01000022.1 GCA_001310715.1 Pseudovibrio sp. JCM 19062 | reverse complement strand
TTGTGGCGGGCGCGACCGGCTCTTTCCCCGCAACCGCAGAGCTTATGAAAGCCGTGCTGAGCTTGGAAAACGGCGCACTTGTCCTTCCCGCTCTCGATATGGGTATGGATGAAGAAAGCTGGCAGGCTCTGGGTAGTCCCACAGAGCCGCAGCGCGTTCCCGGTCACCCGCAATACAGCCTCCGCCAGCTGCTGCTTGCGCTGGACATGAAGCGCGAAGACGTTACCCAGCTAGGGGCACCGGAGAGCGAAGCCCTGCGCCTGCGCTGTGAAATCGTCAACGAGGCGCTCCGCCCCGCAGAGACCACGGAAGAGTGGCAGAACTTCTTCACCTCTGAACTGGCAGAACACCGCGAAACCGCTTTCGCAGGCACCCAGCTGATCACAGCGCGGAATGAGGCTGAAGAAGCCCTCTCCATTGCCCTGCTGCTGCGCGAAGCAGTGGAGGCTGGTAAGACCACCGCGCTGATCTCGCCAGACCGAACGCTGGCACGCCGCGTCGGGTCGGAGCTAACCCGCTGGGGCATCGTCGTTGATGACACCGCAGGCCGCCCGTTGGAACAGACACCACCCATGGTGCTTGCCATCCTCACGGCAAAGCTCGCCCTGCAAGGCCTCGATCCGGTCAATCTGCTGGCGCTCCTCAAGCATCCGCTCGCGTTCCTTGGCATGAAGGCAAAGGAAGTACGTTCCGCCGCCCGTGCGCTGGAGCGTGGTGTTCTGCGTGGACCGCACCCAAGACCGGGCCTGATTGGCTGCGTGAAGCAGTTGCCGCCGCCCATGATCAGGCTATGGAGAAAGCCGACAGACCCGTTTCCCGCTGGCGCAAGCTGATGGAGGACGACTGGGCGGCGATCAACACTCTGCTGGACCGTCTGGAACAAGCACTTGGCCCGTTGGAGGCCCTGCTGCAAAGACGAGATGAAATTCCGGTCGAAGAGCTTATCAAAACCCACGTGGATGCCGTCCTGCTGCTCGGAGCAGATGAGAACGGCTCGACTGAGGAATTGTTCCGTGGTGAAAATGGTAAGGCCCTCGCTGAAACCCTGACAGCCTTGCTGGAAGCCGATGCCGCGGGCCTCTGCGTGCCTGCCAATGAGTGGCCCGGTGTCTTCGGCGCTCTCATCACCGGCGGCGCAGTACGCTCCCGCACACCAGCTGACCCGCGCATTCATCTGCTCGGCCCCATGGAAGCGCGTTTGCAGCGTTATGACCTTGTCGTCCTTGGCGGCTTGAACGAAGGCACATGGCCGCAACGCACGCGCAATGACCCATGCTCAACCGCCCCATGAAAGGTCAGATCGGCCTTGACCCGCCAGAACGCAAGATTGGCACCTCCGCCCACGACTTCCTCTGGAACCTTGGAGCACCGGAAGTGGTGCTCTCCCGTTCTGAGCGTGTGGATGGCTCCCCAACCGTGGCCTCAAGGTGGCTCCAGCGTATCGTGACGCTCGCAGGCCAGAGCGTAGAAGAGCAGATGCGCGCCAAAGGCAAGCGCTACACAGAGTTGGCCCTCGTTCTGGACCGATCAGAAACGCCTGTCCGGCCGGCAAAGCGTCCGGAACCAAAGCCACCGGTTGAAGCGCGTCCTGTACAGCTTTCTGTAACAGCCATCGAAAACCTGATCCGCGATCCATACCTCATCTACGCCAAAAACGTGCTGAAACTGGATGAAGTTGACCCGATTGGCGGTGAACCGGGGGCAGCCGACAAAGGCAACATCATCCACGATGCACTGGCAAACTTCCTTGAGGATTGGGATGGTCCGTTTGATGAAAAGGCAGTCAGGGCGCTGATAACCGAAGGTGGACGCCTGTTCCGCCCGCTGGATGCCTTTCCGGCCATCCGTGCACTGTGGTGGCCGCGTTTTGAGCGCATCGCAGAAGAATTCGTCGCCTATGAGGCGAAATCGCACCTAAAATCTATGACCGTTTCCTTGAGGAATACGGCAAAGTCGAAATGCAACGACCGGAACGCAACTTCACGCTCACAGGCCGTGCTGACCGCATCGACCAGATGAAGGACAACACCCTGCGCGTCGTGGACTACAAAACCGGACAGCCACCATCCGCCAAACAGGTGGAAGCGCTGCTCTCACCCCAGCTGCCACTGGAAGTCGCCATGATCCGCCGCAAGGGCTTTGAGGACCTGCCTCACGACATGCCAATCTCCGACATGCTCTACATCCAGCTCAAAGGCGGCAGCGATGCCGTAAAGCTGGAAAGCCGTGTGCCAAAGGAAAGCACGGCGGATGAACTGGCAGAGGAAGCGTGGCAGCGCTTGGAACAACTCGTCGCTGCCTATGAAAACCCGAAAAAAGGCTACCTCTCAAGAGCGCGTGTGCTGAAGGAGAGGGAATGGGCCGCATCCTATGATCATCTCGCCCGCGTGCAGGAATGGTCCCTTGGAGAAGAAGGGGAGGATGCCTGATGGATATCCCGGTAAAAACCCTCGACAGCCAGCAACGCGCAGCGCACCCACAAAACTCCGCATGGGTGAGCGCAAATGCAGGCTCCGGTAAAACCTTCGTGCTCGCCCGCCGCGTGGTCCGCTTGCTCCTGTCCGGCACTGACCCGTCCCGCATCCTCTGCCTCACCTTCACCAAGGCAGCAGCAGCAGAGATGGCAACACGTGTATTCGACGCACTGGCAAAGTGGACACAGCTGAGTGACGCAGAACTTTCAGCCGAGATTGAGGACATCGAAGGCCGCCCAACCTCTCCAAACCAGCTGGCAAACGCCCGCCGCCTCTTCGCAAAGGCACTGGAAACACCCGGCGGCCTGAAAATCCAGACCATCCACGCCTTCTGTGAAGCGCTGCTGCACCAGTTTCCGCTGGAAGCCAACGTTGCAGGGCATTTCTCCGTTCTGGATGACCGTCTTGCCGAAGAGCTGCTCAATGAGGCCCGCGCCAGCATCCTGCACAGTGCCGAAATCGAGCCGGATTCCAAAATTGGCACCGCTCTGTCTCAGCTTATCGAGTTGCTGCCCGATTCCGGCGTGAGAAGGCGCTCTCCGAACTGATCAACCGCCGCGATGCATTCTACCGCTGGGTTGCCCCCTATGGCGATCTGGAGAACGCTATTTCTGCGCTATACGCAGATTTTGCCGTCATGCCGGGTGATGATATATCTGACTTCGCAAGTTCGTTGCGACGCAATTGTTCTTTGACTGACGACGAAACAAAAGCGTTTGCGGAAGCCTTACGCGTCGGCACCAAGACAGATCAGGACCGCGCCGCCGCTCTGGATCAGGCAATTACACTTAAAAGCGACGAAGCTTGGCGCATTGCGTGGCTGAAGATCTTTCTCACCGGAACGCTTGCCCCAAGAAAATCCCTTGCAACAAAGAAGGTGCAAACCGCTTTCCCGGAAGTTGTCGAACGCTTGTTCGCGGAGCAAACGCGTGTACTAGGGGCTTTGCAACACCAGAACGCCGTCATAACGGTTTCTGGCACAAAAGCGATCCTGACGCTGTCTGACGCTGTTTTGCGCTACTACGAGACGGAAAAACTCCGTCGCGGCTATCTCGACTTTGAGGATTTGGTGGTCAAATCTGCACAGCTCCTGTCCCGCGCCGAGGCCGCACAATGGGTGCAATACAAACTGGATCAAGGGTTAGACCACATCCTCGTTGATGAAGCGCAGGACACCAGCCCACGCCAATGGGAAGTGATTCGCGCACTGGCTGAGGAGTTCTTCGCTGGCGACGGTGCACGAGAAAAGACGCGCACTATCTTCGCAGTGGGTGACGAAAAGCAGTCAATCTACTCCTTCCAGGGCGCAGTTCCGGCGTATTTTGCCGAGATGCGCAAGTTCTTCGCACGCAGGGCAAAAGAGGCACAGCGGAACTTCGAAGGCATCGAACTCAACCTGTCCTTCCGCTCCACACCTGACGTGCTCGGTGCGGTTGATAAGGTGTTCGACCTACCGAAGCCTATAAGGCCTGTCGCAGGAAAACGTAGCACCCGTCCACGAAGCCATCCGTCACAACGATCCGGGCCGCGTGGAAATCTGGCCACTGGAAGAAGCCGTGGAAACGCTGGAGCCAGACGACTGGACACAGCCCATCGACGCCATCGGCACCGGCAACCCCATGCTGCGGCTTGCAACCCGCATTGCGGAGCAGATCAAGGACTGGATGAGCGCAAGATAGCCGGTCCGGGCGATATTCTGGTGCTGGTGCGCAAGCGCGGGGCGTTTGTGGAAGCACTGAACCGCGAACTCAAGCGCCTGGATGTGCCCGCCGCTGGCTCTGACCGCCTCGTCCTCACAGACCACATCGCCGTCAAAGACCTTGTCGCGCTGGGCCGTTTCATTCTGCTGCCGGAAGATGACCTGTCTCTGGCCTGCGTCCTCAAAAGCCCGCTCTTTGGTCTGGTGGATGATGACCTGTTCGAGATCGCCCACGAAACACCCGGCGTCCCAAGGCCGGGTACGCTGTGGCATGAACTGCTGAGAAAGTCGGAAAACAGCGAAAAGTGGCAGGGCGTGCGCAAGCAGCTGGAAGTCTGGCGCGACCGTGCCGACTTCGTTCCGCCCTTCGAGTTCTACGCCAAAATCATGGGAACCGACGGCTATCGCCAAAAGTTCCGTGAGCGCCTCGGGACCGAGGTGGATGACGTGTTGGATGAGTTCCTTTCACTGACGCTCACCTATGAGAAGAGCGGCACGCCGGGTATGGAAGGCTTCCTTGCATGGCTTGCCGAAGCGCCAACCGAGATCAAGCGTGAACTCAACGCGGCCAAAGGCATGGTCCGTATCATGACGGTGCACGGCTCCAAAGGCTTGGAAGCGCCATACGTTATTCTGGCCGATGGCTGTAACGCTCCGGTTTCCAGCCAACACGCACCGGTCATGGTGGAAAAGCAGAGGGCAGGCGATACGGAAGCTGCACCCGCTCTGGTCTGGCTGCCTAACAAAGCACAGCGCACCGAATGGCACGAAGAAGCGCTGGACTTGCTGGCAGAAGAGCAGAAGGAAGAATACCGTCGCCTGCTCTATGTGGCTCTGACCCGCGCCAAGGACCGGCTTGTCGTCTGCGGCTGGTCGCCGAGGCGTGGCCCCCACGATGAATGCTGGTACACACTCACCCGTAACGGACTGATTGAGGAAGCCCGCGAGCAGACAGACGCCAACGGCGAAGTTACTGCATGGGTCTGGACCATGGGTGGCATTGAGAAGCCTGAGCCGATCCTGCCGCAATCCAAAAAGACTGAGACCCAGCAAAAGGCCATCATGCCAGACTGGGTTTCAAGAAAACTCAGTGCACCGGAACGAATCCGCCGCCTGAAACCATCTGCCGCCTTCGAGGAGATGGAAGCAAAAGATAACATTGAGCAACAAGACCCAAAAGACGCACTGGAAGCCGCCCGCCAGCCGGAAGACTGGCCACTCGTCCGTGGCCGCATCGTCCATAGATTGCTGGAGTTTCTGCCCGATCTGCCGGAAGATCAACGCGCGGTGTCCGCCGAACGGTTCCTGACAAGTTCCCTGCCAGAACGTTTTGAGGAGAACAAAGAGCGCCTGCTGGATGATGTGTTCAATACGCTCGGCAATCCCGAGTTCGCGCAGCTGTTCAGTGCTGAGGGCAGGGCCGAGGTTCCAATTCAGGCAGGCTCACTGGAGAAGACGGCAAACCGGTTGAAATCTTCGGCCTCATCGACCGCCTGCTGGTCAATGACGAAGAAGTGATCATTCTCGATTTCAAGACAAATGCATTTGTTCCAAAAAGCGTCCAAAATGTCTCTGAAACATATATTGCGCAGCTGGCCGTTTACAGAAAACTGCTTTCCGAGCTTTATCCGGATCGCAGAATTAGAGCGCTGCTCCTCTATACAGCAGGACCGCATTTGATAGAAATACCAGTGGAACTGATGAAATCTTTTAAATTCTAGCCGAATGTTGAGATTTCGTTCGCTTGACGCTCGGCACTTGCGTTCTTACTTTCAGTGCAACAGAGTTTGCTCAGTCGGGGGCAACTCAAGCTGAATTATGAAAAGAGGCACAAATGGCCACTGTTAATGTTGAAGACGGTAACTTCGAATCTGAAGTACTCCAGAGCTCTACCCCTGTTCTCGTTGACTTCTGGGCGACTTGGTGTGGTCCTTGTAAGATGATTGCGCCATCCCTGGAAGAAATCTCCGAGGAATTGGCTGGTCAGGTTAAGGTTGCCAAGCTGGACATCGACAGCAACCAGCAGAGCGCAATGAACTACGGTGTGCGTTCTATCCCAACCATGATCCTGTTTAAGGACGGTCAGCCGGCTGCAACACTCGTTGGTGCACAGCCTAAGGCAAAATTGCCGATTGGATCAAGCAGTACTCTTAATTTTGAGGGTATCTGCAACGAAATACTGAGTAAATTCAGGCATTCTGAGGATCTCCGGTCATGGAAGTGGCCGGAGGTCTTTTGTTTTTGGCAAACAGTGACTAAATAAGGACCGAATAGATTTTTGTACGGGCACCTTTGGTGGCCCTGCATTGCTTTGTTCTTCAGGAATAAGAGCAGGTTTTAAGAGACGGGATAACGATGAGCGATCAAGACAAAACTCCGCAGGCAGAAGAGCAGGTAAATCCGGAAGCTGTGGTTGAGGAAACTGCAAATGAAACTATGCAGGCAGAGGCTGCAGCGGAAGTAGATCCGATCGAGGCACTGAGAGAAGAAAACGCTGCCCTGAAAGACCGTGCACTGCGCACCATGGCGGAAATGGAAAATCTGCGTCGTCGGACAGAAAAAGAAGTCAAAGACGCAAAGGTTTACGCAGTTGCAAGCTTCGCGCGCGATATGCTGGTTGTAAACGACAACCTTGGCCGTGCGATTGAGGCGCTGCCGGATGATGCGCGCGAGAGCGACGACAACTTGAAGGCGCTGGTTGAAGGCGTTGAGTTGGTAGAGCGCGAAATGCTCAACCACTTGGAAAAGCACGGCGTGAAGCGCCTTTCTCCGGAAGGCGAAAAGTTCAACCCGCATTTCCATCAGGCAATGTTTGAAGTGCCGAACACGGAAGTGCCAAACAACACCGTTGTTCAGGTTGTTCAGGCTGGCTACGTCATCGGCGAGCGCGTCCTGCGCCCTGCCATGGTTGGCGTTTCCAAAGGCGGCCCAAAAATCGCACCAGTCGCCGACAAAAACGTCGAGCCAGGCTCCACAGTCGACAAAGAAGCCTAAATACAAAAGCCATCATGGGAGTGATGCTTCGCAAACAAATTCAAAACGGAGGCCCTTCACCGGCCTCCGTTTTTTGTTTAGCTCTGCAAAGCAGAGGCCTAAAGCCCACAACACTGCGCTCGCCGCCGATGTTTTCTATAGAAACGCGAAGCCAGTTTGATCATCGGGTTGAACCCAATTCGCAATCGCCCGATCGACGCGCTCTGTTGTGTCGAGTTCTGGGAGCCTTCTACCACTCCTGAGATCGTTCGCCTCTATTCGAAACTCTGGAAAGAAGGAAGTTATCTGCTCTGCGATGTGATTGAGCTTATTCATCTTTTGGCTGTCGTCGCTAGGAAATGCTGCCTGAATGAAAGCGTGTCATATAAGCACGCAGTATCGTGTCCGGCGATTTTTATGTTACGGCCTGCTTCTGAAAGTTCTTTGGCAAGATGGGCTATTGAGTAAAGGCGCAGAGGAAACTGAAAACCAGTATAAGCCATCTCCAAGATCAGCGAGGTTGGAAACAGCTCCTGAAGATCATGAATGTCAGAAACTGCTGAAAGGTCACCTGAGGTCGGCTTCCTTCCAATTAGGATTGTTGGGCATAGAGTGTTGAGCAATGAGGCATCACGACGCAGAGTGGACCCAACCCGATGACATTTGTCCTCCTGCATGTACTCAACCAAATACGCTTCGTCATGTGCCCTAAGTATAGTGTCGACGACGGCCCGTGCGGTTTTCTTAGTGCTTTTGTAGCGCAAATCGAAAAAGCTCGTCGCACCACTGAGATCTAACCACCTCTCTTCTCGCATCTCTGAAGGCTTGGGAACTGGTGGTTTTTCGCCGTTGAGTGATATCCCCGCAATAGTACAGAGCTGACCGAGTGATATCGCTCCATCCAATGGCGGCCCAAGATCGACCCCAAGGATTTGTCTCCCATTACGGATCGCATCGCCACCGGGTTCATTACTGAGTTTGATTGACAAATAGCCGCCACGATATCGGCAATAAATCTTATAACCATCATGTGTTGTGCCGTAGAACTGAGTAGGGCACGCACCTCCGCCGGAAAGACTTTTGCAGTCCAGATTCAATGGGTCCACTCGGGGTGGGGTCCAGAAATATAAAGGCTGAGGGCTGGGCATAGGTGTCCTGTGCAGCAAAATTCCACGAAGTAATCAGGTGTGTCAGATAGCATTTTTGGCTATATGATCCATCCAAAGCTCTTCCCTTGCCTTCTCCGCATGACATGTCCCCAATGCGACACAGGGTTCACGACTATTTGAGCCTCACAATTGCAGTAGTGTAGTTCTCCTGTTGCTTTTTTAAATTTGCTGGCTAAAACCACCAAACTTGATTTCAACGAACTTGTGGATGTGACGTAGATGCCTTCTGAGATCTGGCAGTATCTGGACTTTTTGGGAGTGGCTGTTTTTGCCGTAACCGGTGGGCTGGTCGCAGCACGGTTGCGTCAGGATTTTATCGCCTTCCTGTTCTTTTGCCTGTTAACCGGCATTGGCGGTGGAACTCTGCGAGACCTGCTTCTCAATGTGCCTGTGTTCTGGACCGTGAACGAGACCTACCTCTATGTGTGTTTCGTTGTCTCCATTGCCATGTGGTTCTTTGCACATAAGGTTGAGGCATGGGGCAGGCCTTTACGATGGCTGGACGCGATTGGCATTGGAGCCTACTCGGTGATGGGCGCTGCAAAGGCACTCTCACTGGGAGATAATGTAGCCGTTGCTGTGCTCATGGGTGTCGCGTCGGCGACATTTGGCGGAATCCTGCGTGATGTCATCGCCGGTCAGCCATCAGCGCTCCTGCAAAGAGAGATCTATCTGGCAGCAGCTTTTGCTGGTGCCATCACGTACACTGCAACGCTTATGACAACGGGCGAGAGCAACCTCGCAGCAGGGCTTGGCTTTGCTATGGCACTGATCCTGCGCGGCGGAGCTATTGCAAGAGACTGGTACCTGCCCAGTTATGCGCCACCAGAAACGAAAGATGCAGATAAGTAGGGCTAAATCGTTCTGCTCTGCGCAAACTGTTCTAAACGCGCAGAAAGATATGTCCGGCAACAGCAAGGTCACCTAACGCGGTGCCCGTTGATTTGAAAAGCGTAATCTGCTCGTAAAAGCGACGGCCCGCACGGTCCCCCTGACACAGCTCGGCAAGATCGGATGCGATGTCCTGCACGCTCAAAACACCCTCAGTCAGTGGTTCTTTGAGATCGCCCGCAGTGGTGGGGGTATTGTCATAGCTGTCGAGAAACAGCCGCGCTTGTGAGAGAACCGCATCATCGCACTCACGTTGGTCTGCATGCATTGAGCCCACAAGATCCAGATGCGTACCTTGCTGGAGCCATTCCCCCTTGATAATCGGCGTGTTTGCGCTGGTTGCGCAGCACACAATATCCGCCCCTCTGACAGCGCCGCCAGATCCGTCGTCGTGGAGATGTCAAAGGGATGGCCCTGCATTCGCTCTACCAGTTCCTCTGCAGCAGCCGGACTCCGGTTCCAGACCAGCACCTGTTTGATGGGCCGTACAGAAGCATGAGCCTCAATCAGGTAAGGCGCAAGCTTCCGGCGCCGACCATTAACAAACGGGAGGAATCTTCGCGGGAAAGGTAGGAGGACGCCAGCGCAGATGTTGCCGCCGTGCGCCATGTAACAAGTGCTTTGCCATCCAGCAGTGCAAGAGGCGAACCGGTTTTACCTGACTGCAAAAGATACACGCCACTGACTATGGGAGGCTCGTACTCGTCCGAGGTGGGCAGGGAAGTCTCGACGCGCGTGCCAATAAACCCGCGCTCGCTCGTGCCTTGAGCGTCGAAGTCGTTCCATGCAGATGAAATGCTAAGAGAACCGTCATGATGCCCAGTTGGACGTGCAATCTGGTGTGTATGCGGAGAAGGGGCCACCGCACCAACGCGAAAGGCACGTCGCAATGTCTCCAGAAGATCGCGAAAGCTCATCACCCCCTCAATGTCCTGAGCAGTGATGATCCGCATTCGCGATCCCCCAAATAAACGTTAGGGCAGACTAGTAAAGCGGTTAGGCTGCCTTTTTGTGGTTGGGTGAGGGGAGACTTGGCACCACATCACCCTGAGCCACTTTCCGCAGCGTATCTGCTTCATGCTTGAGCTGGTTTGCTTCCCGTCGTTGTACACGAGCCTCTTGTCGGAATCGTCCTTGTCGCATCCAGTTGCTACACCGCCGAGCAATACGCCCAGTCCAACAGCACCGAACAGCAACCAGAAAACCGGAATGTTGAAGGTCAACATCGGGTCCCCTGGGTTAAAGGGATTAAGCGAAATCAGCGTGGAATGCCGGTTCGCAACCGCAAGCACAACAAGTAGAGCTGCTATAGGGATAAGCAGCAAGTTCCGAAGGAAACGAGCCAATTTTTTTTACTCCAGGATCAGTCTTCGCCGTGATCCGTACCGTCGTTCAGCCGCTCGCGCATCTCTTTGCCGGTTTTGAAAAACGGAACGAACTTTTCGCCAACTTCAACTTTCTGGCCAGTTCTTGGGTTGCGTCCAACGCGTGCCGGGCGGTTCTTCACTGAGAACGCACCAAAGCCACGCAGCTCGACGCGGTCACCGCGCATCAGCGCTTCGGTAACTTCATCAAGAATGGCGTTTACGATATTCTCTACATCACGTTGATAGAGATGCGGATTACGTTCCGCAATGGTCTGTACTAATTCCGACTTAATCATGCCTTGCCCCCCCTAGTGCTGAGACTGGTGCCGCATCTGGAGCCTGCCAAACAGACACGAGACCGTCAAGCGGTAGGCTTGAATCTACGACACTTTTTGCTGTTTTGAGGAGTGAGCCTATGAAATTTTGGTTATCACTACCCAAAAAGCCTAATAAATTTACAGGGAACGGAAGAGACCGTTCGTTTGATTCTGGCTCCCAGTCGATGATTTCCAGATCACTGGAAAGCCCTTTCTCGGAAATAAGCCACTGATGCGCGGCCTCCTCGCCCCCAATCTCGTCAATGAGATCAAGGTCGATTGCCTGATTTCCGGTGTAAACCTGACCATTTGCAAGCTCAAGTGCGCGCTCGGTCGACAGGCCTCTGCGTTCTGCAACAAGCCCAACGAACCACATGTAGGTATCGTCAATCACTTCCTGCAGGGTTTCTCTCACCTGTGGCGTGGCTGGCTCATAAAAGTTTGGCTCGGCTTTCAATGGAGCGCTTTTGATCGCATCCATTTCCACGCCAATCTTTTCGAGCAGCCCTTGTGCATTCCCAAACTGGAAGAGAACACCGATAGAGCCGGTCAGCGAGGTGTATTGCGCAACCAGATGGTCACTGGCGATCGCAGATAGGTAAGCAGCCGAGGCACCGAGCGTCGTGATAGACGCGGTGACTGGCTTTTCCTCAGCGATTTTGCGCAATGCATTGTAGAGTGCTTCACCGCCGGAGGTCGTGCCGCCTGGGGAGTTAATCGAAACGATAACACCTTGTACAGCGTCATCCTCTGCGATTTCCTCCAGCATCTTCAGTTGCCGGCGATCATATGTGATTGGTCCGCTGATTTGGATGCGGGCGATATGTCGCTCAGAGCGGCCAAGGTCACCAAAGCCGGTAACTTTGCTGCCGCCCCACAACAACAAAGCTGCAAGTGCCAAAAAACTAATGACACGCCAAAACGAAACTTTGCGTCTCAGGCGTCTGCGATCAATTAGTACGTCACTGTCTAGACTCATGGGGTCTTCCCGGTCACACTCATTTAAGCGACTATAGCGAAACAATACCTAAGCTTTTGAATAAGCCAAGTGTTCTTTCTCTGTAGGCGGCAAAAACACAATCAAAAATCAAGCTTTGTCACTGCCAATTGGTTAATTTGGGGGGCAGACACCTAATTTTCGGAAAATCTGCTTGCAATGCTAGTCCACTAAGATGCCAGAGAAAATGGAGTTACCGTGTTATTTCACGTTTTTCTCTGCTTCCATAAGGACTTCTTCGTGCGCAATTGCGCTTTCCATCAGATGTCGCCACATTATTTCATAAGTCTGCGGGTTCAGGCCGTGCTCATCGGCATGAGCTTTGACGTTGCTCGCCACTTCCTCAACCCGGCTTTCGATACGGGCAGCCAGTCCAATTGGCTTTTTGATCTCGGCGGCGCGTGTGATGTAAGTCCAGCGCTCTGCGAATAGCGAGATCAGCTCGGCGTCCAGGCGGTCGATTTCCGCACGGATTTGAGCCATGTTTTGACATTGACTTGCAGAGTTCTTCATTCGTTTTGGGGCTGCCTGTAGGAAACTATGATTGCTTGGAAAGTGCCACGTTTCGAATGGTCATACCCGAAATAAACGTCAGCCTGCAACCTGCTTATATTTTTGGATAAAAAAAACCGTTCCGTTCATCAGGAGGTGGGGGGGAGCTGAGAACGGAACGGGATCTATTCGGCCATGGGGCCAGGTGGACTTTTCGTCTTTATTGGGCCACTGTTTGGTCGATTGCTCTGAAAACCGACAACCCAGTGATCTTAATTCTTGACGCGAGAACTAGGGGCATAGTTCATCGCGCGCTGTTGGAAACCCAAAGCCGATTGCTGCAAGGACGGCGTAAAAGGGTTTCCAGATAGCCCTGCGGTTTCGGGCGGACCGCTAGGGCATTCCATAGTCTTGAAGCTGCCGGACCTTTATTTTTATTATTGGCCTCGACGGGTCTCCAAAACAATTTGTACAGCTGAGCTTGAGAGAATGGGAAACTCTCTCGCTCGCCATGTAATGTAATATACAGACGTTACTTGAAGATAAATAGAAATCAGAAATAGAAAATGCAGAAAAGTCACTCGATCATAGGTAGTAATTGGTCTATTGAAAGTTGATTTACGAAAAGACTGGCAATTTACTATTGATTATTTGTTATGTTTATTTTGATTAAAGTGAATTAATATTTATATTAATTAAAATTGAAAGTATGTAAACGCCAAAATGTGTGTGTTTTACTTTGTCTATCGCGCGAGATCGGGCTGCTGTCGTTAAAAAAGGGGCAATCCGCCCCTTTCCAACCTGTCCGTTTTAAGACCTTCAGAATTAATCATGCCCGGTTCGCCTTGCACAAATTGCGAAGGATCCCTTCGTCAATCTGCCCAGCCTAAATTGAGCGCGTAATCCCACCGTCAATGCGGATGTTTTGGCCTGTCATATAGCTGGAAGTATCTCCGGCAAGAAAGGCAATCAGATTTGCCACTTCCTCAGAGGTCCCGTAGCGGCCCATTGGAATGCGACCCCGACGCTCCTCTTTCTCTGGCAAACTATCAATGAAGCGGGAAGTACGTTGTTCATGCGGATGTTGGAAGGGGCATATTTGTCCGAAAACAACTTGGTAAAAGCGGCAAGGCCAGCGCGGAATACACCGGAAGTGGGGAAAAGCGCCTCAGGCTCGAATACCGCATAGGTGGAAATGTTGACGAAGCTGCCTTTTCCCTGTGCTTCCATGATCGGCGTCACAATGCGGGTAATACGCACCACGTTCAAAAAAAATAATAGTCCATCCCACGGACCAATCATCATCGGTCAGCTCCAGAATTGGCCCCTTTGGCCCGTGTCCGGCACTGCTGATAACCGTATCGATGCGGCCCCACTTCTCCATTGCCACATCAACGAGGCGCTGAAGGTCCGCAGTTTCAAGGTTGGAACCGGTAATACCAACACCGCCCAGCTCTTCAGCAAGCGTCTCGCCTTTGCCAGAGGAGGAGAGGATAGCAACCTTGTACCCGTCTTCAGCCAGCTTGCGCGCGGCAGCCGCTCCCATGCCACTGCCACCGGCAACAATTAGCGCAACCTTCAAATCACTCATGAAATCCTCCTGAAACTACTCAGCTGCATTCCATACTCTGGTCATCACGAAAGCAAATGACAGTTTGTCATCATCTTGATACAGACCATGCCAGCCCAAAAACTATGCTCCGCCCACTCCATTAGGAGATACGACATACTTAAAACTGTAAACCTGCAGAAAATGCTTTTCTTTTAAATGGTTGAAAGTAACAATGGGCAAACTTATCGTCAGTTGGCGAGCTTTGATTTTTAGTGATTTGATTACGGTTGTTTTATGCATTGATGAGAGGAAAGTCTGTTGCAGGCAGATGAGGTCAAACCGAACAAACACGCCTCTATCCGGCAGCGCCTGACAACAAAAGCCCCTCTAAACCTTTCCGTCTGCGTGCTGCGAACACGCTCAGACCTTACTGAACATAAAGATCAATGGAAACAGCTGGAGCAGTCCTCCAAGAGCAATGCAGTTTTCCAAAGCTTCGCATGGACCATGGCCATGCTGGAAAATTTAGAAGCAGATCAAGGCATCCAGATTTTCGCAGTGTTCGACCAGCAGAAGCTGATCGCCGCCATGCCTTTGCGTATTGAAAACCTAGGGGTCTTGAGAGTGCTGACGGGCTTAGCAGATCCCTTCCAGCAATACTCCGAGATGCTGCTCAGTCCGAACTATAACCCTTCCGCTATTCTGGAGCTTCTAAAGCCGCACCTGCATGAAACAGGGGCGGACATTATCCACTTGCGCCAGATTAGAGAAGCCAGTGCCCTCTATGACTATGCCAATGAACATTTTTCGGCAGTGGGCGATGTTGATGGTGCCCCATATCTCGACCTGACCCAGTGGGCCAGCTTTGAGGACTATCTGAAATCCATCTCATCACGTACGCGCAAAACCATCCGTAACCAGCGAAACCGCTTGCACAAGTCAGCAGGCCTGTCCCATCGCATTATCCGTCAGCAAGACCCGGAGCTTGAGAGCCTACTTCTGCAAAGCTTGAAAGGTCGTGAAAACTGGGTTGAGGCCATGGGCTACTCTTCCCGCGCTTTGGAAGGAGAGGGCTTCCAGCAGTTCCTCTTCGCTTTGTGCAAGGAAGCAGGTAGCGAGTGCGAACTCGTCGCCTTTGAGCTGAAACACGGCGATGTACCAATCTCCACCGAATGGGCTTTCTCTTCAAACGCTGTTACTTCGCGTATATGGCCGATTGGAATTCTGACTATGAGCAATCCAGCCCGGCAAACTGCACCAGATGGACGTCATTGAGACTTGTTTTGCTCTGGGGCTTGAAAAGATCGACTTTCTCAAGCCTGCTTCACGCTACAAAATGACCTGGACCTCAGAGGTTGCAAGTGTCCTTGATGCGGTGAGCCCGTTGTCTATTAAAGGACACCTCTATGCGCGAATCTGGCTTAAACACCTGCGGCCTCTCGCCAAACGCTCCGCACTGGCCCTACCCAAGAGCCTAAGAGCACATCTGATGGCCACCTTCAAAAGGACTAGCGGCTAGAGCGAGCCTCCATGTCAATCTAGGTCTCTTTGCGAATGGATGCTTTTGAGAAACCGACAAGCATCCGTCGACACGAAAAAAAGCCCGGTCAAAGACCGGGCTTTCTCATGGAACCTATTGCTAGATTCTATTAGTCGTCGGACTGCTTCTTCATAGCTGCAGCGAGGATGTCGCCGAGAGAAGAGGAAGCATCGGAAGAACCGTACTGTGCAACCGCTTCTTTTTCTTCAGCGATTTCCAGTGCCTTGATGGATACACCAACGCGGCGGGTCTTCTTGTCGAACTGAGTGATACGAGCTTCGATCACGTCACCAACGTTGAAGCGGGAAGGATCCTGCTCACTACGCTCACGGGACAGGTCAGCGCGACGGATGAATGCAGAGAGGTCGCCGTCTACGAGTTTAACGTCGAGACCACCGTCTTTGATTTCAGTCACTTCACACTTAACGATTGCGCCCTTGCGAACGTCGCCAGCGGATTCGAATGGATCAGCGTCGAGCTGTTTGATGCCGAGAGAGATACGCTCTTTCTCAACGTCAACGTCAAGAACAACGGCTTTAACAACGTCGCCCTTCTTGTACTCTTCGATGACCTGCTCGCCCGGACGGTTCCAGTCCAGATCGGACAGGTGAACCATGCCGTCAACATCGCCTTCAAGACCGATGAACAGACCGAATTCAGTCTTGTTCTTAACTTCACCTTCTACGGTGGCGTTAATTGGGTACTGCTGTGCGAATGCATCCCATGGGTTCTGCAGAGTCTGCTTGAGGCCCAGGGAGATACGACGTTTGGAAGCGTCCACTTCAAGGATAACCACTTCAACTTCCTGAGAAGTAGAACGATCTTGCCTGGGTGTACGTTCTTCTTGGTCCAAGACATTTCGGAGACGTGGATCAGACCTTCGATGCCTGGCTCCAGTTCTACGAATGCACCGTAGTCGGTGATGTTGGTTACACGGCCGGTGAACTTGGAATCCAGTGGGTATTTGGCTTCGATGCCATCCCATGGATCGGTTTCCAGCTGCTTCATGCCGAGGCTGATGCGGTGTGTTTCCTGGTTCACACGAACGATCTGCACCTTCACGGTCTGACCGATTGTCAGAACTTCGCTTGGGTGGTTGATACGACGCCATGCAATGTCGGTAACGTGCAGGAGGCCATCAATGCCGCCAAGGTCAACGAATGCACCGTAGTCGGTGATGTTCTTAACAACACCCTCAACTGTCTGACCTTCTTCAAGGCTCAGAACCAGTTCAGAACGCTGTTCTGCGCGTGTTTCTTCCAGAACGGTACGACGGGAAACAACGATGTTACCACGGCGCTTGTCCATCTTCAGGATCTGGAAAGGCTGTGGAGTGTGCATCAGAGGAGTCACGTCACGTACTGGACGGATGTCTACCTGAGAGCGTGGCAGGAATGCTACTGCGCCATCCAGATCAACGGTGAAGCCACCTTTAACCTGATTGAAGATCTGACCAGTAACTTTTTCACCAGCTTCGAAAGCAACTTCCAGGCGAACCCAGCTTTCTTCGCGGCGTGCTTTGTCGCGGGACAGAACAGCTTCACCCATCGCGTTTTCAACACGCTCAAGGTAAACTTCTACTTCGTCACCAACGGACATGTCACCGTCGCGGCCTTTAGCGCCGAATTCCTTCAAAGGAACGCGACCTTCAACCTTCAGACCTACGTCAATAACAGCAAGGTCTTTTTCGATAGCAACAACGGTGCCTTTTACAACGGTGCCTTCGTAAAGGTCGGAAGTCGCAAAAGATTCTTCCAACAGAGCTGCAAAATCTTCAGCAGCAAAGTTTTGATTTTCCATGAAATCTCCTGGTGCCATAAGAATGGCGCTCGCCGGCGGGTTTGTGTGAACACTAAAGGACAAGAGCTTCCGGTTCTCAACTCGCGTTGAAAAACAACCACTTACAAGTAAGTGGGCCGGCGAAAGCGGTCACACTTGTCCAAATTTGGTATCGTAACAGTCGCTGGAAACGACAAACGCGGGCTCCGAAAAGGCTGTTATGAAACAGCCGAATTCTGGGCGCGCTCGATGATATCCACAGCCGCACGAAATGCGGAGTGTATATCCATTTCTGTCGTATCAAGCAAGTGGGCATTTTTCGCGGGCTTAAGGGGAGAGTCTTTACGGGTGCTATCCCGTTCATCCCGACGCTCCAGATCGACTAAAATTTCATCGAAATTGGCAGGAATCCCCTTACTGTTCAGCTCGTCCGTCCGCCGCTTTGCACGGGCAGCAGGAGAGGCTGTCACAAACAGTTTTGCCGTCGCATCCGGACACACAACAGTCCCGATATCACGGCCATCCAGAACAGCGCCCGGTTCTTTCTCGGCAAACGCACGTTGAAGGCGCACAAGCTCTTCACGAAGACCGGAAAGAACGGCTATGCGAGAGGCAACCTCTCCAATCTCGTGAGACGAGAGCAGGTTGCGATCTAGATTGCTCAAATCAAGGTTCTGCGCAACAGAAATGGCAACCTCTTCGTCGCCAAGCGGCAGGCCGCGCGCAAGCAGCGCAGCGGCAACAGCACGGTACGTCAAACCGGTATCCAGATGGCGAAGTCCAAAATGTTCAGCGATCTGTCGTGCAAGCGTTCCCTTGCCAGATGCCGCTGGTCCATCCAGCGCAATAATCATGCAGCTTCCTCATTTTTATTTTCAAACTTGCCGCCCAAGTCTCCAAACATGGAGAGGAAGGTCGGGAAGCTTGTTGCGATTGGTGCTGCATCATCAACTTGAACCGGCTTGTGTGCAGCGAGACCCAAAATAAGGAAGCTCATTGCAATTCTGTGATCCAGGTGTGTGGTAACAGTACCACCGCCAATATTGTTAGCTCCACCAGTAACAGTCAGACTGTCCTGCTTTTCGACGCACGGAATGCCGTTTGCTTCCAGACCACGCGCAACAGCCGCCAGACGGTCAGACTCCTTAACGCGCAGTTCTTCAAGGCCAAGCATGACAGTGTCACCTTGAGCAAAGGCCGCAGCAACAGACAGAATTGGATATTCATCGATCATGGAAGGTGCACGATCCGCAGGAACCGTAATACCTTTCAGTCTGGAATATCTGGCGCGGATGTCGCCAATCTTCTCTCCGCCGCTTTCCCGTTCATTAGAGATTGTAATATCAGCGCCCATTTCAAGCAAACTAGTAATAAGTCCAGTACGTTGCTCGTTCAAAAGCACGCCTTCAACGGTGATATCAGAACCTGGAGTGATCAGGGCAGCAACAATCGGGAAGGCTGCTGAAGACGGATCACCCGGAACAATGATGTCCTGAGCTTGTAGCTTCGGCTGACCCTGCAACGTGATTACACGCTCGCCGTTTTCGTTCACTTCCACTGTCAGGTCTGCACCAAACCCAACCAGCATTTTTTTCCGTATGATCGCGCGTCGCAACGGGCTCAATCACGGTTGTGGTGCCAGCGGTATTCAGACCAGCAAGCAATACAGCTGATTTTACCTGAGCAGATGCCATAGGCACACGTAGGTGATCGGAATTGGAGTATCACTGCCGCGGATAGAGGCTGGCAGACGATCACCGTTGCGGGCAACAACCTGAACGCCCATTTCGCGCAGAGGATTGAGGACACGGCCCATCGCGCCCGGACAACGAGGCGTCGCCGGTCATGGTGACAGCAATCGGATGGCTCGCAAAGATGCCCATTGCCAGACGTACGCCTGTGCCTGCATTTCCGAAGTCGATTGGAGCTTCCGGCTCCAGCAGGCCACCCAGTCCAACACCGTCAACTGTCCAAGTGCCGTCTTCCTGCCGCACACACTTGGCACCAACGGCGTTCATTGCGTTTGCAGTGCCAATCACATCTTCTGATTCGAGCAGGCCGGTGATGGTTGTTTTGCCAAGTGCAAGAGCGCCAAACATCAAAGAACGATGGGAGATAGACTTGTCACCTGGAACTTTAATATGGCCATTAAGCGGTGAGCCGCTGTGAGCGGTCACAATTTGCGGTGACGAATTGTGGGACATGTTCATTTCCGGGGTTGCGAGACTTAAAAAAACTAGTTCCTCCTAGCACGGAAGAAACACACAGTCACCCTAGGGCGCATTGCACTATTGCGAAATTTCAGCAGTGAATGTACGACTTCGGGTAGATTCAGAAGATTTATCTTTGACATGATGGCCAACCTGAGGCTAAGGGGGCCGTCAACGAGATGCAAATAAAGGTGAGAACCGTGGCAAGACCGGAACTCGGAACCAAGCGCCTGTGCGTGGCCTGTGGTGCTAAATACTATGATCTGAACCGTGACCCAATCATCTGCCCTAAGTGTGGCGACATGTTTGATCCGGGCAAACAGGCAAAAACCGCCAAGGCGGTAAAAGCTGTTCAGAAAGAAGAAGCTGAAGTAGTGCCAGCAAAAGAAGAGATCGAAACTGTATCTCTTGAAGAAGCTGACGCTGAAGTTGTTAGCGAAGATATCCCAGATATCGACGACGACGGTATCGAAGCTGATATTGACACTGATGATGGCGACGTCTTCCTTGATGATGAAGAAGACGAAGACGCTGTCGTACCAGGCATCGTCGTAAATCGCGATGACGAAGAAATCTAGAATTTCCACAGCCTGTGAAACAGCGGGCTGATATGCGAGTATTCGCTTGAAATATGGAGGCGGTCCATCTATGTTCCGCCTCCATCAGCACTAAAAACTTACCTGAAGTTTCAGTGCTTAAAGAAGAAATGTGGGGCCTTAGCTCAGCTGGGAGAGCGCTTCGCTGGCAGCGAAGAGGTCAGGAGTTCGATCCTCCTAGCTCCACCATTCTTTCTTTGGATTTAGCGGCATGTGTTTTCCCAAAACACAACGTAAGCTGCATTGGTATGGGGCCTTAGCTCAGCTGGGAGAGCGCTTCGCTGGCAGCGAAGAGGTCAGGAGTTCGATCCTCCTAGGCTCCACCAAACTCACTTCCTCTGAAGTGCCTCCCATTTTCTTCGAGATCACACTCCCTTCTCGATACTCTTCAAAATCACGAGACTATCCCTGCTAACCACAGCAGGTTGTACAATGATAGAACTGGAATTCTCATGCATTGATAGGCAAGGATATTGCTCTACATTTGGCAGGACTGGATCTTTTGAGGAAAAGTCGTCGATGAGTGTACCCGTCGTGATCCATTGGTTTCGTCAGGACCTGCGCCTGAGTGATAATCCGGCACTGACCGCAGCCTGTCAGGAGGGGAGGGTTATTCCACTCTTCATCCTGAATGAAGCTGAATCCCGAGCCCGTGCGTATGGTGGAGCCTCGAAGAACTGGCTTCACCATTCCTTGAAGGCTCTCAATGCAAGCTTGAAGGGGAAGCTGGTTATCAGGCGGGGCGATCCCTCAACAATCATCAAGACGCTCGTTCAGGAGGCCGGGGCGACTGGTGTTTTCTGGAACAGATGCTACGAGCATGGCGTATCGAGCACGATGCCTCTCTGAAATCCGTTTTAGAAGCTGGCGGCATAACGGCCAAAAGTTTCAACGGCTCGCTCTTGTGGGAGCCGTGGCAAGTTAAGAAGCCGGATGGTACGCCATACAAAGTCTTCACGCCCTTCTACCGCAAAGGCTGCCTACAAGCACCAGAACCGTGCAAGCCATTGCCCGTTCCTGAACCAATGCAGCTGTATCAGGCAAGCATCAACGACGGGCTGTGCGTTGATGATCTGAACTTGCTAGATTGCCGCCCTTGGTCGACGCGCCTAAGTGATCATTGGCAGCATGGCGAGCAAGCCGCACAAAACCGGCTCTATGAATTTCTGGATAATGGCCTCACCAATTACAAGGATGGTCGCAACTTCCCGGCACTGACCCACACCTCACGACTCTCACCCCATCTGCATTTTGGAGAAATCTCGCCTAACCAAGTCTGGTGGGCGCTGGCCATGCACGAGGCGACAGGCGATATTGATCACTTCCGCAGCGAACTGGGCTGGCGCGAATTCTCCTACTCCCTGCTTTATCACAACCCAACCCTGCCCAAAGAGAACCTAAACTCCAAATTCGATAGTTTCCCATGGGCCTCAGATGATCAACGCCTGCTGGCTTGGCAATCCGGGCAAACGGGTATCCCTATCGTGGATGCAGGTATGCGTGAACTCTGGCAGACCGGCTACATGCACAATCGCTTGCGCATGATTGTCGGCTCGTTTCTCGTCAAGAACCTGTTGCTGGACTGGCGCTTGGGTGAGGCGTGGTTCTGGGATTGTTTGGTTGATGCAGATCTTGCCAACAACGCTGCCAGTTGGCAATGGATCGCTGGCTGTGGCGCAGACGCCGCCCCGTATTTCCGCATCTTCAACCCAGCCATTCAGGGCGAGAAGTTCGATGCACACGGTGACTACACCCGCCGCTTTCTCCCGGAGCTCAGGCAGCTTCCTGATAAATACCTCTTCAAACCTTGGGAAGCACCAGCGGATGTCCTGGAAGACGCAGGCATCACGCTTGGCGAAACTATCCTCTACCACTCGTCGATCTAAAAAAAATCCCGAGAAGAAGCGTTGCGCGCTTTTGCGGAGACCAAATAGAATTCAGCATCAGATGATCCACATGGTCTACGCAGTGCTGGTGCGCTCAAACTAGAAGCAATCAACGCAAATGGATAGATTTTCACCAGTAAGGTGGCTCGCGAGCTATTCACTTCTGCATGATCCATGTCCGTCATTCCTGTCATACGCCATGCAGCAGTTGAGGGAAGTGCGCGTTCTTCAAAGTCTGGAAGTTTGGAGAAGTTCTGTTGAACTCCATGCGGTTTCACTACCTCAGCTTGCGTAGGGGCCTGAGAAAACCAGCAGAATCCGAGAGAAATAATTGAGTATCATTAAGTTAACTTGAAACCTTCGTCGCTAACCGCCATATTCCAGAGGCAAGACCGAGGGCGAGATGCCCTCACACCGGATGCCTAATGAGGGTCTGGAGCTGGGTCGCTTTAAGAAGGACTTGGATTATGACGCGAGTATCTGCGTTCTCGAGCCCATTTATGTTGGGCTTCGATGATATCGAGCGCGTATTGGATAGGGTGAGCAAAGCAGCCAATGATGCTACCCGCCCTACAATATAGAACGCCTCGCTGCCACCGACGAAAAAGGTGAGGTTATCCGCATCACACTTGCGGTTGCTGGCTTCACACGTGACCAATTGGACGTTTCTGTCGAAGAAAGCCAACTGGTGATCCGTGGACGCCAACAAGAAGACAAAACGCGCCAATATCTTCATCGAGGAATAGCTGCCCGCCAGTTCCAGCGCGCATTTGTTCTGGCAGAGGGCATTGAAATTTTGGGGGCAGACCTGCGAGATGGTCTGTTGTCTATTGATCTTGCTCGTCCTGAGCCAGAGCGTATCGTTCGCCGGATCGAGATTTCGGCGGGAGATTGAGGCAAAGGTGTTATCCTGCTACGCGCTGATCTGAGTGTTGACGCGTATCCCCGAAAAGTGGGAACCGGTTTTGGGACCAAGGATACGCAAAATAGAACAGAGACTTAGGGCCTGAAGTGTGCATGAAAATGACGCGACACGCTCTAGTAACTTCCAAGGAGAAGGCGATGACACACGCCCCCTCTGTGCTGGCCGACGACCCGTACGAGAATTTTGAAGAACTTGGAGCTGGTGAAGTTGCCTATGTCAGGCGGATTTCTCCAAAAGATCTGAAAAAAAATGTTCCCGGATGCAGAGTTGCAGGATGCAGATCTACCGGCATGGGCGCTTTTGGCCGCTGATGGCACGCCGCTGGTTCTGACAGACACCCGCAATGCTGCGATTGCAAATGCAATCGAGAATGATCTGGAAGCTCTAAGCGTCCACTAAAGTCATACCCTGACTTGCCGGAGTGGTAAATCAGCAGTGGTTTTGCGCGTCTGCGCAAAGCGTTGGTTAAGCCCGGCTAATGAGGCAACGAAAAAGCCTGGATTGGTGTCTGTCCAATCCAGGCTTTTCTATTTTTAAATCTGTGTGCGCTTCTCAGGCTGCGTTTGGCGAGGTTTGAGGCTGTGTCAGAATAGAATAAATCGCATCTGCATCTGTTGTTGCACGCAACTTGCTTGCAATATCAGCATCCCTCAAAAGGCGAGCAACACGAGCCAGAGCCTTCAGGTGGTCAGCACCAGCGCCCTCAGGCGCAAGCAGGACGAAGATCAGATCAACAGGCTGGTCATCCAAGCTGTCGAAC
Source organism: Pseudovibrio sp. JCM 19062 (assembly GCA_001310715.1). Next base: position 35,156 of record BAXV01000022.1, on the reverse strand, counting down.
TCGATCGGTTTGTCCAGTCGCGCAAACAGGCCGTGCAACCCATCCAGGTTCACGATCTTGCCATGCGGAATTGCAATGCCGTTGCCGACACCGGTAGAGCCGAGACGTTCGCGTTGCAGCAGCGTATCAAAGATATCGCGCTCAGTTTCACCGCAAATCTCAGAGGCCCGTTCTGCAAGTTCCTGCAGGGCTTGTTTTTTACTGTTTGCCTTGAGATTGGCAATGACAGCTTCGGGACGAAGAAGTTCGTTCAGATCCATTCCTTGATCCGTGTTCATGCAAAATACAAAGCCGGTGTAAACCGGCTTTGTGCAGGGTCGTTATGACCGTGGTTATTAGTTAGGGGCAGCCCCGTTGGCAAGATTAGGATCAATCCAGCCAACGTTTCCGTCTTCACGACGGAATACGACATTTACCTCACCATTACCAGCGTTGCGGAACACTACAACAGGAGCTTCACTCAAATCTAGCTCCATAACTGCCATTCCAACAGTCAGCGTCTTCACTTTCGCCTCGGTTTCTGCAACCACAAGTGGGTTGTAGTCGGCTGGTACCTCATCTTCCTGCTCAGGGTCTGCAAGAACATACGATGTCGCACCGTATGTCTGCCATTCAGCAGGGGTACCATTTGTATGGTGGTCGTTTAACTTTCTGTTATAGCGCCTTAGCCTTTTCTCAATGCGTTCGGCGGCTTTGTCGAAACTCTGGCGCGGATCCTGGCTATCGCCCGAAACCTGAAGCACCACACCTGTACTGAGGTGGACTGTGCAGTCGGAACGGAAGCCGGAGCCTTCGCGCGCGATTGTCACATGACCCGTGTATGCGCCTGGGAAATATTTATCCAGTGCATCGGAAATCCGGTCTTCAACGTGAGTTCTGGTAGCATCACCAATGTCCACGTTCCTCCCCGAAATTCTAATTGTCATGGGAACCTCTTATGTTGTGTCGACTTATTCGCTGTAAGGTTCTTTAGCTAAAGAGAAAAGAACCCTCTAACACATGTAGTTTGGACCAGCTGAGTTTAAAGTGCTACTGTTTTCGAGTTCCTGAAAAATTCTTTGAGAAGAGTGAAACATCCTATAGAGGACATTAACCGATCAGGACCCTATTAGTTCTCTTTAAAATAATAAGAAATATCAGTAGTTTAGGTAAGATTGTTCTTTTCTCTCCGGCGCTGGACGGAGCTGGAAATCTTTAATGCTTCCCGATACTTAGCTACAGTACGTCGCGCTATATCCACACCATCATTCTTGAGAATTTTCACAAGGGCGTCATCAGAGAGAATCTTCTTGGGATCTTCTGAATCAATTAGCAACTTGATCCGATATCGGACTGATTCCGCTGAGTGCGATTCACCACCTTCAGAAGACGCAATTGCGGCAGAAAAGAAGTATTTCAGCTCAAAAATTCCGCGCGGCGTGGCAATGTATTTGTTGGAGGTGACGCGACTGACTGTGGATTCATGCATTCCAATCGCATCTGCCACCACGCGCAGGTTCATTGGCCGCAGATGCTGGACACCATAAGTAAGAAAACCGTCCTGCTGTCGCACAATTTCTGAGGACACTTTCAAAATTGTCCGCGCCCGCTGGTCAAGGCTCCTGATGAGCCAGTTCGCGGTCTGCAAGCTGTCGGTGAAGTAGGCCAGATCCTTATCGTTTCTGGAGCCTGGGAGATCTCTGAGTAGTAACTCTGGTTCACCAGAACCTTCGGCAGGCTGTCCGTGTTAAGTTCCACTGTCCAGCCTCCGTCAGAGGCCGGATGAACAAATGCATCAGGAACGACTGGCTGGGTAATTTCGGTGTTGAAGGCTGCGCCGGGCTTTGGTTGAGCTCTTTGATCTCAAGGATCATGTCCTTCAAATCTTCGTCATCAACTTTGCACAGGCGTTTGAGTTTCGCCAGATCACGCAAGGCCAGCAACTCAATATTCTCGACCAGCGCCTGCATGGCAGGATCATAACGATCCTTCTCTAACAGCTGCAGCTTAAGGCACTCATGCAAGTTCCGGGCAAACACACCAACCGGATCAAGTCCCTGCAAGGCATGAACAATCCGTTCCAACTCCTGTTCCGAAACACCAAGCCTGTTTGCCATCTCGGCGCTGTCGATGCGCAGGTAGCCGTTCTCATCAAGGCAGTCGATCAGTTGGTGTGCCACCAGAGTATCGGCAGTGTTGGTAACAACAAACCCAAGCTGCTCCTGCAAGTGTTCGCTCAGTGAAACCTTTGCGGCGACAAAGGCTTCCAGATTGTAGTCAGAACCGCCTCCAGAGGTCGTATGGCTAGGCGCTTGCCAGTTATCAGCCTTCTTCTGAATGGGATCAGCGGATGGGTTCTCGCCGTTATCATCAGGAAAGACGTTGGACAGTTCTGAATCCAGATTGCTTGAAATTGCTTCAGGGGTAATCTCCAGCTCATTTTTGAGCCAGTCTCCTTCCTGAGCATCTGCAGCACTGTCGTTGGTTTCAGAAGTGTTCTCTGTAGTGGGGATATCAGCAGCAGGTCCCGCTCCATCCGGGCTTTCGTCGCGCTCCAGAAAAGGATTGCTTTCCAGCTCGCTGTTGACGTGTGCAATCAGGTCCATATTCGACAGTTGCAGCAGCTTGATCGCCTGCATCAGCTGCGGCGTCATAACAAGTTGCTGGCTTTGCCGAAATTCTAGTTTGGGACCGATTGCCATAGAGTTATTTCATCCTCCAAGTGCTGCAAGCTAGCTTGCAACACCCTTCTACGCAATTCGGCATTGGTTGAAAATCAAAGAGTGAACTGTTCCCCGAGATACAAGCGCCGTACATCCGGATCAGCAACAATCTGATGCGGCTTGCCTTCCGTCAAAACTTCACCTGCCGCGATAATATAAGCGCGGTCAATCAGCCCAGTGTTTCGCGAACGTTGTGGTCCGTAATCAGAACACCAATGCCCCGCTGCGTCAGATGGCGCACAAGCTGCTGAATGTCACCCACGGCAATCGGGTCAATACCTGCAAATGGTTCATCAAGCAGCATGAAAGAGGGGCGCGTTGCCAGCGCACGTGCAATCTCCACGCGGCGGCGTTCACCACCACTAAGCGCGATACTTGGTGATTTGCGAAGGTGGGTCACACCGAATTCTGCCAGAAGAGAATTCAGATCCTCCTCACGACGCTTCTTATTCGGCTCCACAACTTCCAGAACCGCACGGATGTTGTCTTCAACGGAAAGACCACGGAAAATGGAAGCTTCCTGAGGAAGATAACCAACGCCCAGACGCGCACGACGGTACATGGGCAGCTGCGTCATATCGAAATTATCGAGACGAATTGCGCCATGGTCAGGGCGAATAAGCCCGGTGATCATATAAAAGCAGGTGGTTTTACCTGCACCGTTTGGCCCTAAGAGCCCAACGGCTTCACCACGCCTGACATTCAGGCTGACGTGCTTGACGACCTGACGCCGTCCATAACTCTTCCCGATACTATCAACTTCCAGCACCGCTTCTGAGGGAGCAGCGTGCTTGATGCCTTCTGGCTGATGTGTCGGGATCTGAGGATCAATTGGGTGTGCACTCAATGGCGTCGCCTATTTTGTTTAGTTCTCATTTTCAAGGCTGTTTGGTTGCAAAAGCATCCGTACACGACCAGTATTACTGCCAGCTGCAGTGGAATCCAAATTTGCTCTGCCAGTCTCCAGATTGATCACAAGACGATTGCCAACAATCACGTTTGGTCCCTGGCTCAACACTACACGCTCGCCGGTCATCACAACAAGTTGCTCGTTCATGTCAAAGCTGGCATCATCGCCGGTTGCAACCTGATCCTTGGAGGAAATCAGGACGTTACCTTTTGCTTCAAGGCGGGAGATGGACTGCTGGACGGGTTCTCCATCCGCAGTGCCATTGGCCATGGAGCCTTCGTAAAATACGATCAGGCGTTCGGTTTCCAGCTTGGCGTCACCTTGGATGACGACAACATTTCCGGAAAAGATCGCGCTTTTGTCTTCATCGCGGACCTGAAGGTTCGTCGCTTCAATCTCGATAGGTTCCTCGCTGTCAGAACCAAACCCGGCAAAAGAATCGGAGAACGTCTGCGCATGGCCAGCACCTGCCAGCCCGAGCGCCAAAAGACAAGAAAGAGAGAGTATCCTTATCCGGTTAATCATTGACCGTTCTCCAGTGCCCAGGGCAAGAGCTTCATTTTGACGCCCTGGCGAAAATTCAAAACATTGTTTCTTTGATCAAATTCCATAGATCCAGCATCGATATAGCCACCATCGGAAGTGACATCAACCGCATCATTGGTCAGCATTGTACCTGTTTTCATATCGATATCGAGATACTCAAATTTCGCTGTGTAGCCTTTGCTGTGGGAAGCTGTAATCCCGTTTGTCAGCTTCAGGGTTTCCATCTCCGTATCAAACGTGCCGTTTCGGGACGTGACACTCAGAGTTTCCCCCGGAGCTGTGGTGATTTGAGCCGCAATATTCTCTAAGTCAATGACCTGCGGATTCGTAATGCGCTGAATGGCGCGGTCCGCCTGCACGCTGTAGGAGCGATCACCGTCATTGCCCGACAGATGCGGGTTGGACATGACCAGCCTTCGGTTGTCAGGCTGATATCCCCAATGCTCAGGCCTGAAAGAAGATTCTGGAGAACGATCATACCAACCACACCGAGGGCAATCAGTACGCCAACGACAGGAAGTGTGAATCGAAGGAGACGCACGAGTATTGAATGGCGGCGGGCAGACTTACGCGCCTTATCCAGTCGTGCTTGCGGGTGGTCCGCAAAGTCCCTTGGCATGTTCTCCATTGTAGTCATTCGTTATCCTGGAACATTCTGGAAGCGACGCTCATAGCGAATCGCTATCCGGTTGCCATTTCCGATCTCTTCTCTCGCAAGGAGTGACCAGTATTCTACAGGCACAAAGCGCTTCCGTGGATACGCAGATTTCAGGTAGCACCTGAAAGGAAGCGGTAAGTACACACTAGCTGCCTAAGTGGGTGCGCTTCAACAAAATCCAATTGCAGAAGCACAATAAACCGCAAATACTGGTAGAAAACTCAAAGTTTCGCTTAAGAATGTGCGAAAATATCGTTCTCAGGCCATCCGGCAAGGTCCAATTGTGCACGTGTCGGCAGAAAATCGAAGCACCTTTGTGCAATTTCGGTGCGTTCTTCACGCTCTAACATGAATTCAAGGCGTGCTTTGAGCTTGTGCAGATGCAGAACATCTGATGCAGCGTAGGCCAGCTGTGCGTCTGTCAGCTTTTCAGCGGCCCAATCGGAGCTCTGCTGCTGCTTGGAAAGGTCAACACCAATTAATTCTCGGCAAAGATCTTTCAATCCGTGTCGATCCGTATAGGTGCGTACAAGCTTTGAAGCAATCTTTGTGCACCAGACCGGAGAAACAGAAATATCAAGATACTCCTTCAATATGGCAACATCAAAGCGGGCAAAGTGAAAAATTTTCGGTTTGCTCGGGTCTTCAAATAGCGTTTGCAGATTGGGGGCAACCAGCTGCCCGCGCTCAATCTGGACCACATCGGCAGATCCGTCGCCAGAAGAAAGCTGTACAACGCACAACCGATCCCGGTGTGGATTCAGACCCAAAGTTTCGGTGTCTACGGCAACAGCTTCAGCTGAAGCGTAGTTGGAAAGGTCTGGAAGATCGTTCTGGTGATATCTGATTGTCATTGTTGCTCTCGAAGAATAAGCGCGATTGGGTGATGAGACGTGTTTTGTCTCTTCTACACCAAACGGTCAAGTTACTCTTAGTTTTTTGGGAGAGCTTTGTGAAGAAAAGATGGTGCCCAGAAGAGGACTCGAACCTCCACGCCCTTGCGGGCACTAGCACCTGAAGCTAGCGCGTCTACCAATTCCGCCATCTGGGCATATCATCTTTTTCTTTCAGAGGGTTGCTGCTTGGCAGCGCCGCTCTGTGAGGCTGGGTTCTAGTGATCTGGACTGGGATTGTCAATCACACATTTGCAAAGAGTTTTAATTTCTCCACAGAGAGCCTTCACAACCCTAAAACTTGGGCCTATTAACATCCCATGAATTATAGCTTTTTTTGAGGGTTATGCGGACTAATACGCGGACCCGCAAAATTTGTCAAAGGTGGATGAAAATGGCGCAAGCGCTTAACGGGAAACTTATCACCGTTTTCGGCGGATCAGGATTTATTGGTCGTCACGTCATCAGGATCTTAGCGGAGCGCGGATATAGTGTACGCGCTGCTGTTCGCCATCCTGAACTTGCAGAACATTTGCAGCCGCTTGGAGCTGTTGGGCAGATCATGCCTGTCGCTGCAAGCGTGCGAAACAAAAAATCTGTCGAACGTGCTGTGGAAGGTGCGTGCGCCGTCATCAACCTTGTGGGTATTCTTTATGAAAGTGGTGCCCAGAAGTTTGAAAGTGTTCAGGCAAAGGGTCCGGCAACAGTCGCTGAAGTTTGTAAAGAGCAGGGCATCGACACTCTGGTTCACATCTCTGCAATCGGTGCAGACGCAAACAGCTCGGCTGTTTATGCAAAAACAAAGGCTGCTGGCGAAAAAGCCGTTCTGGATGCCATGCCAAACGCTGTCATTTTCCGCCCATCTATCGTGTTTGGCCCGGAAGATGATTTCTTCAACCGTTTCGGTGGTATGGCGCAGATTTTCCCGACGTTGCCTCTGATTGGCGGCGGAAACACAAAATTCCAGCCCGTTTACGTTGGAGATGTCGCGCTCGCAATCGCAAATGCTGCCGAGAACAAGGTGGAAGCTGGCAAAATCTACGAGCTTGGCGGACCCGGTGTTGCCACCTTCAAAGAGTGTCTGCAGCTGATGATGAAGATCACCCATCGCAAACGCATGCTCGTCAATCTGCCGTTCCCGATCGCGCGTATTCAGGCAAAGTTTATGCAGATGCTGCCTAAGCCAATGCTGACCGTAGATCAGTCAACATGCTGAAGCACGACAATGTGGTGAGCAAGGAAGCCCAGTCAGACAAGCGGACCTTCGAGGGACTTGGCATCGAGCCACATTCCATGGAAGCGATTTTGCCGACCTATCTCGACAAGTTCCGCCCCCACGGCCAGTACGATGCGAAACGGCCGATAAAGTCATAAGCTTCTTTAGCTATGTAGAAATAAAACCCCGCTTCTGGCGGGGTTTTTATTTGGCTTGCAATAAAAAGCGCCGCATTTCTGCGACGCTTCAAAAGGTATCCGTTTGGTTGGTCCAATTAGCTCTGGGTGAGGATGAGGCCCACTAGCCCAATTCCACCCACGATGATACGCCACCAGCCAAACAGAGCAAAGCCATGTCTGGAGACATAATCCAGCAAACTGCGCACCACAAAAACGCCGGCAATGAAGGACGAGACCAGCCCGATGATAATCAGGGTCCACTCATCCTGCCCCAGCGCGTCCTTGTTCTTCATGAAATCGAACGCAAACGCACCAACCATGGTCGGCATGGCAAGGAAGAAGGAAAACTCCGCCGCGACCGTTTATCCGTGCCCATTAGCAAGGCCGATACAATTGTAGCACCACTGCGCGATACACCGGGATCATCGCCATGCATTGCGCAAAGCCGATCTTGATGTACAGCGACATCGGATAATCTTCCACGTTGGTGTAACGGGCCTGTAATGGCATCTTGTCCACCAGCAGCATGATGATGCCGCCGAAGATCAGCGTCACGCAGACGAGGACAGGGGTCTCGAACAACACCGCCTTGATGAAATCATAGGACAGCGCGCCAATAGCTGCAGCAGGCAGGAACGCAAGCAATACGCCAATGGTGAAATGCCGTGCTTTTGCACTTGTGGGCAACGCACGCGCAAGCCGTGTGAGGCGTGTGAAGTAAACACTCAGGATAGCGGCAATAGCCCCAAGCTGGATCATGACCTCAAAGGCGCGTCCTTCACTTTTAAACCCGATAAAATGCCCGATCAGCAGCAGATGCCCGGTTGAGGATACTGGAATAAATTCCGTCAATCCTTCAACGATGCCGAGCACAAGGGCGCCGACAATACTTTCTGTTGTCATTAAACGTTGGTCTCCACGAATTTCCCCAGTTGTTAATGGTGAGGTTGTCCCCGTGTTTTCGTATGGTTTACGGCCCCAAGACTCTTTTGAGACAAATTACATTTATATAGCAACCTTTTGGTTACAGGTTTGCTCATAAATCAGAACAATGCTCAAGCTCTATCATCACCCTTTCTCTCCTGAATCGCGCTTTGTACGTCTGGCGCTAGGAGAATATGGAATTCCGTTTGAATGTCAGACGGAGTACCCTTGGGCACGTCGTCATGATTTCCTAATGATGAACCCCGCTGGAACGCTTCCGGTCTTGAAGGAAAATGATGGCCCTGCTGTGTGCGGTGCCACCGTTATCATGGAATATCTGGACGAAACTCGTGGATATGCCATTCCAAATAACCGTTTGCTGCCCGATCACCCCGAAGCCCGTGCAGAAACACGCCGCCTTGTCGCTTGGTTTTTGCAAAAATTCCTCGCTGAGGTTATTGGCTACATTGTGCAAGAACGCATTTTCAAACAGGAGATGCCGGATAGCCAAGGTGGTGGCCAGCCAGACTCGAGCGTCCTTCGGGCCGCTCGTATCAATATGGTGAACCACATGCGCTACATCGGATACCTTGCGGCCACACGAAAGTGGCTGGCTGGAGATCGGCTAACCTTCGCTGATCTGGCAGCTGCAAGTCTTCTCTCCTGTGCAGACTATCTTGGTGAAGTTCCATGGTCCGAGGACGAAAACGTAAAGAGCTGGTACGCGAGGATGAAGTCTCGCCCGAGCTTCCGCCAATTTTGGGGGACAAGATGCTCGGGATGCCAGCAGCGAAGACCTACGCGGATCTCGACTTCTAAAACCCCAATCAGACACACAGCTGACAGAAAAACAGGCTGCGCGCGTTAAGGCTGACCTCATAAAACGCGCGCGTGCCATCGGCTTCGATGACATCCGAATAACAACAGCAGATGCAATTCCGCTGGCACCGGAGCGCCTGCACCACTACATCGAGCAGGGCTACCACGCGACGATGGAGTGGATGCCCGAAACCGAAGTCAGGCGTTCCAGTCCGCTGGAACTCTGGCCGGAAGCCCGCTCCATTATCATGCTGGCCATGAATTACGGCCCGGACATCGACCCGATGGAAATGCGCGAGAAGCCGGACAAGGCCCACATCTCCGTCTACGCCCGAAATCGCGATTACCACGACATCATGAAGGGCAAGCTGAAGGAACTGGCCAGCCTGCTGGTTTCCAAAGGCGGTGGTGATGTGAAGGTGTTCGTGGACACTGCCCCGGTTATGGAAAAGCCGCTCGCGCATTCTGCCGGGCTCGGTTGGCAGGGCAAACACTCCAACATTGTGTCCCGAGAACTGGGTTCATGGTTCTTCCTCGGCTCAATCTTCTCAACGCTGGATCTGCCACTCGATGAGCCAGAAGTGGACCACTGCGGCAACTGCACCCGTTGCCTTACAGTCTGCCCGACCGAGGCCTTTCCAGCGCCCTATCAGGTCGATGCAAACCGCTGCATCTCTTACCTGACTATCGAGCACCACGGCCCGATTCCGCTGGAGTTCCGCCAGCCAATCGGCAACCGCATCTACGGCTGTGATGATTGTCTCGCTGTGTGCCCATGGAACAAGTTCGCCCAATCCGCCAGTGAAGCCAAACTACAGGCGCGCAAAGATCTCATGGAACCGGCCCTTGCCGACCTGTTGCAACTGGACGACCCAACCTTCCGCAAGTTCTTCTCGGGCTCCCCTGTCAAACGCATTGGCCGCAACCGCTTCATGCGCAACTGCCTTATCGCAGCAGGAAACAGCGCCGAAGAAAAACTGATCCCGATTGTTCAGGAACACCTGCAAGACGAAGACGAGACCGTCCGCGCATCTGCTGTCTGGGCCTTGGCCCAACTGGTTCCAACTGCTCAGTTCGACAAGCACAAATCAGCGGCCCTTGCTGACGAGCCAAGCGAACTGGTGAAAGCTGAGTGGGAGCAGGGCACCTCTTCCTAGCGACGCTTTGGTTGAGCACATTTCGCAGGAGGTGAAGGTCTTACCAGCAGAAGTACTGCAACACCTGACTGGGGTTCACCTGATTGCGTCAGGTTTGTAGCAACCTATCTTGCTATCATCGCCTCCAGCGCTTTAACCAATGCCTCGCACTCCTGCGTGGTTCCGATGGAAATGCGCAGCCAGTTGTCGATCTGACCGGCCTTGAAGTGGCGCACCAGAATACCGCGTTTGCGAAGTTCCGCATGCAATTGCTCTGCCGGAATGCTCGCATGAGAGACAAAAATGAAGTTTGCGGAGGAGGGCAGCACTGCAAAGTCAAGCGCTCGCAGCTTTGCTGAGAGTGTTTCGCGATCAGCAATAATCAGATCGCGCGTCTTCTCAAACCATTCGGTATCTTCCCAGGCGGCTAGCCCCGCAGCAAGGGACAGGCGTCCAAGTGGGTAGGAGTTGAAGCTGTCCTTGACCTTGTGCAGACCTTCAATCAGATGGGGTTGCCCAACGGCAAACCCGACCCGCACTCCCGCAAGGCTGCGTGATTTGGAAAAGGTTTGCACGATCAGAAGATTGTCATAGTACGGCACCAGTTGAACCGCGCTTTCGCCGCCAAAGTCAACATAGGCCTCATCAACCAAAACCACCACATCCGGATTTGCCTTTAGGATCGCTTCAATGTCGTCCAGCGGCATCGTCAAACCGGTCGGCGCATTCGGATTCGCAATCACGATACCCCCACACGGCCCGCGAAAATCATCGGGATTGATGTGAAAGTTATCCTCAAGCGCAATAAGCCGATGTTCTATAGAGTAAAGTTTACAATAGGTCGGATAGAAGGCGTAGGTAATCTCGGGAAACAGAACAGCCTCTTTGCCGCTGAAAAAGGCATGGAACGCATGGGCCAGTACCTCATCACTGCCATTGCCTGCAAAGATGTGATCGCTTGTCAGATTTAGGGAAGCTGCAATCCCTTTTCGAAAGTCAGAGGCAGTCGGGTCCGGATAAAGGCGCAAGGTGTCATTTGAGGCCGCAACGATAGCCTCCAGCGCACGTGGAGAAGGACCCCACGGGTTCTCGTTGGTGTTCAGCTTGATAATGGGTTGGCGGTTGGGCTGTTCGCCCGGCGTATAAGGTTCCAGTTTTTGAACAATAGGCTCCAGAACCTGCTCATGTTTCAATTCCAATCCCAACAGACAACCATCAACAGCACACCTTCACACCCGTAAGTCCTAAGACCGCTTGGCCAAGGCGTCGTTCAACACGTACTGCATGCGATAATAGGTTTCTACCTCTTCCTCGGAAAACTCCTTTACGAACTCTTCCAGACGTTTCATCTCGGCAGTGCGAACCTTTTCAATCAGCACTTTGCCAGAGGGTGTCAAACGATAGAACACGGACCGCTTATGCCGTGGGTTGCTCACTTGCTCCACTTGTTGCTTGTCAAGCAGCTCTTTAAGAACCTTGGCCACGAACTGCCGTTTCAGCTGCAGAAAATTAGTAAGCTGTGGTGCTGTTGCCTGCTCCAGATTGAGCACAGCTTCCAGCACAGCACGCTGGCCAACAGTCAGGCCGGTCCCTTCAAGATCAGCCTCAACCCGGTTGCTGATCGTGCGAAGCAACGGGCGCGTCATCTGAATACCCGCATAGAGCAGTTCGGCTTTGGATCTAGGTTTTTTAGTCATCTGATTTATTTGCTTTAATTGCACTTATTGTCAATAAAATTGACAAATTATGCATTTCCTCTTACTCCTACCCTACAGCTTTTCAGAGGATCTCAAAGGAAAATGAGCACAGGTCATGAGCTTTAAAAATCTCGCAGAGTGACAGATCATGAAAGCACAGGCGGAAGGCAGGCCGAGCGAATACCGGATCAGGCCGTAAACTCGGAAAACGCCTCGACCACATCAAGATACACCTGATGCTTGAACGGGATCACCAGACCGGCAAGATTTTCGGCTTTCTCCCAGCGCCACTCAGAGAATTCCTGAGCGTGTCCATCTGGTGGGGTCAGGATATTGATCTCGCTATCATCGCCCTCAAAGCGGAAGGCAAACCAACGCTGGGTCTGTCCACGGTACTTCGCCTTGCGAACCTGACGCTGAATCTCCTCAGGAAAATCATAGGAGAACCAGTCAGGCGCTTCAGCCAGCAAGCTGATGGACTTAACCGAGGTCTCTTCATAAAGCTCGCGCTTGGCCGCCTCTAAAGGGTCTTCTCCCTTATCCAGACCACCCTGCGGCATCTGCCATGCAAATTCTTCAGGAATTGGCTGCTTGTCACCGTAACGCTTGCCAGCCCAGACAAGACCATCCCGATTGATAAGCATAATGCCGACGCAAGGACGAAAGGGGAGGGCGCTGTAATCAGTCATGTTTAGTCCAATAAGGTTTAGCGTGCGGACGTGATGGCCGAGCTAATTGGGACGAGAGAGAGGCCACGTTCTTCCAACCGCTGAGACCACGTTTCCAGAACATCCAGTGTTACAGGGAAAGCCGTTGCCGTCGCAACTGCAATGCCCCGTTGACGGGCAATTGTTTCCAGCTCCAGCAACTGCGTGCCAATCGCTTGCGCATTCAGGCTCCTGTCCAGAACCAGATCAGCTTGCACAAATGGCACCGCCTGTGCTCCGGCAATCTCTCCTGCTTTGGAACGCGGAGAGGACCCGTCATCAACATACATCAGACCACGGTCCCGAACCTTGCTGAGAAGCTCGCGCATATGGGTCTCGTTGGAGGTGAAGCGGTCACCCATGAAGTTCACGAGCCCGACATAATTGCTGGTTTGCCCGAGGATCCATGAAAGGCGCTCGTCATTCTGCTTTTTGTCCAGATTGATCAGCAGGCTCTGCGGCCCCGCATCATTATCAGGATAGTCAAATGGCTCCATAGGGGCCTGAAGCAGCACTTCATGCCCGGACAAACGCGCAGACTTCATCCAGCTGTTGATGTCATCGCCATAGGGCGAAAGACCCAGCGAGATATCTGCGGGAAGGTCTTCGATCGCCTTCATCGTCATGTCGGAGTTCAACCCAATCCCGTTGATCAGGATGGCAATCCGCGCCTGTGTCAACGTTGCAGGATTAGGACGGCGGGCATAGGCATCAAGCGGCCGGACGCCTTCAGCAGAGATAGCTGGAAGTGCCCCAAACGTGCTGGGTTCAAGAAGCTGCTCAATGGGTTCCGTCGAAAGCGACTCGCTGGAAAAGCCACCATCCAGCCCTTCATAGTCAACACGGCGCGCAAGCTCGACCAGTGAGGTCGGCCCGCTGGCTGGGTCCTTCAAAACTACACTGCGAGGGTGGGAGGTGCCATCACCACTGCTTTGGTCCTCACTGCCAGCCTGGGCAGCATCATTCTCATGCCACGTGCCGCTGGCGCTGGGTTGCTCGGCTGCGATAACCTTTGGCTGAGACCCATCAGGCAGGTCAACAATCTCGATATCGCTGGGGCCAACACCGTCGAGCGCACTGGACAGCTTGATGGTTGCCATGGGCTCGCCGCCATTGGGGTCATCAACAATGCTGATCCAGATGAAACCGGTGGTGAAAATCACGGTCATAATGGCGACACCAATCAGGCCGAGCGGTAATCGCCCGATGCTCCGACGCTTGTTCATTCCAAGCGGAGCCGTCAAATCGCTCCTAACCATTGGTGCCCCCACCTTCGTCACAAAGAGCCGCCGCGCCAAACGAAGGTTTAGCGCGGCGCTCATTACCACTTTATAGCATATCCCCGGTAGGAGGCTACCGATTTTCGGAGAGGAACATGCTTGAAAATAGATAGTTAGCACCGAGCGGTCCGGAAAAACCGCTCGGCGCTGTGTTTTATTTAGAGGCGTTTACAGCACTGTCTTCACTTGGTGGGAAGGCTGTATCAGTCTTCTCGCCGCGCAGCAGGGCTTCTGCCAGATTCAGCTGCACATCTTCGTCTTTGTCCTGCGGCACATAAGCCTGACTGCCTGAGCTTCATCGCCTTCTTCAGCCTCAAGGTGACCACGCAGACCGGCCTCACCTTTGGTTTCCGCACGGCCCTTCAGCTCTTCTGGCAGTTCCTGCAGGGAAACGATATCCGGATGGATACCCTTTGCCTGAATGGAGTTGCCAGATGGCGTGTAGTAGCGTGCTGTTGTCAGGCGGATTGCGCCATTTGCACCCAGTGGAATGATGGTCTGAACAGAACCCTTACCGAAGGACCGCGTGCCCAGAATGGTCGCACGACGGTGATCCTGCAGCGCACCTGCCACAATCTCGGAAGCAGACGCTGAACCGCCATTCACCAGAACGATCACTGGCGCACCATCAGTCAGGTCGCCAACGCGAGCATTGTAGCGCTGGGTTTCTTCAGCATTCCGGCCACGGGTGGATACGATCTCGCCACGGTTCAGGAACGCATCGGAAACCGCAATCGCCTGATCCAGCAGACCACCGGGGTTGTTGCGCAGATCCAGAACAAAGCCTTTCAGCTTGTCCTTACCGATCTCGTTGGTCAGCTCTTCAACAGCCGTTTCCAGTCCGTCATAGGTCTGTTCGTTAAACTGGGTGATGCGGATGTAACCGACATCGTCTTCCTGATTCCAGCGAACAGAGCGAATGCGGATCACGTCACGGGTGATGGTGATGTCGGTTGGCTCGTTGATACCTTCCCGGCGCACCGTAATGACGATGTCTGTGTTTACCAGACCGCGCATCTTCTCAACGGCCTCGTTCAGGGTAAGGCCCATCACCTGTTCCCCATCAAGATGGGTAATCAGATCACCAGCCTGAACGCCTGCTTTGAATGCCGGAGTGTCATCAATCGGAGCAACAACCTTCACAAGGCCGTCTTCCATGGTCACTTCAATGCCAAGACCACCAAACTCACCACGAGTCTGCACCTGCATATCGCGGAAGCTCTTGGGTGGTAGATAGCTGGAGTGCGGATCAAGACTTGTGAGCATGCCGTTGATCGCTGTCTCAATCAGCTTGGAGTCAGCTGGCTCCTCAACGTAATCCGAGCGCACACGCTCAAACACGTCACCGAACAGATTGAGTTGATTGTACGTATCAGCAGAGGCTGCTGACGCGCGCTCGGTAAATCTGAATGGAGCTTGAGAGTATGTTACGACTGCCGTAGCCCCCATGACCACGCCAACCAACAAAAGCGATGCTTTCCGTATCATCCGCGAACCTTCTCGTTTTCGGCGCGTGACCACCATGGGTTGGGGTCGATTGCAGTGCCGTCTTTCCTGAATTCTACATATAAAACCGGCTGGTCCAAACTAAAATTAAGGTTATTTGCGCTTGCGAGGCGCGTTTCGCCCATTTTAGCAATTGGCTCTCCAGCAAGTATAAACTGCCCTAACTCCACCATCACATCATCCAGACCGGATAAGAGCACATGGTATCCACCGCCTGCATTAACAATTACCATCTGCCCGTAAGAGCGGAAATCCCCTGCATACACCACCCATCCATCAGTGGGGGAGGTGACCTGGGCATTCGGGCGTGTCGCAATGGATTGGCCAGTTGTTACGTTACCAAATCCATCTGCAACCCCATAGTCCTGCAGAAGTGTTCCGGAGACTGGCTCAGGCAAAAGCCCACGCGTATCTCCAAAAGCAGCTGCCGGCTTTAACCGGCTCGGATCAGCAAACGGATCACCGGAGGCAATCCGGTTCTGCCGTTCAATGTCCGCAAGCCGTGCTGCTTCCGCTGCACGTCGGCTGCTTTCCACTTCTCTCTCAAGGTTAGCAAGCAACTCTTTCAAAGAGGTTGCCTTTTCGGCAAGTTCCCTGGCGCGAGCTTCTCGGCTTCCAGCGCTGCAAGGCTCTCCTGCCGTGCCGCCTTCTTCTTTTCTAAAAGTAATTCAACACGATGGCGCTCTTCCGCCATCTGTATTGCACCACTTCGAACCCGGTTGCGTTCCGCTTCAATTTCTGCTCGAAGGCGGGACAATTCAGCAAGATCACTGGCCAGAGCCTGCGCCTCAATACGCACTTCCGGCATGATCGAATTCAGCAGAATCGCACTGCGTACCGCACCAAGAGCATCCTGGGACGCACGACCATGGCTGGTGGAGGACGGTGACCAATTCTCTGTAACGCGCTGAGTACCTCAGCTAAAACATCTTTACGTTCATTCAGTGACGCACGAACAGATTGCTCGTTTTTTTCTGTGCCTGCCCAAGCGTGCTTCAGTGGCTTCCAGCTGGTTCTCCAGCTTCTTCATGCGCTCACCGGTGCGGATCAGTTCTCCGCTCAGGCTCTCGCCATCCCGCTCTAGCGCTCGAATAGATCGCTGAATTTCCTCGCGTTTTTCCTTGGAAAGGGAGATGTTCTGGCTCAGCTCGCGGAGTTCTCTCTCCCGCTCCTGCTTCTGGCGCAAAGCCGTTGCCGCCGGATCTTCAGGGTCAATGTCACCATCTTCAATTTTAACGGAGATATTCGTGAGCTTTTGCGCAGTGCTTTGCAGCGGCAGTACAACAGCAGCCGTAAGAAACAAGGCAAGGCTTGTTATCACTCGGAGGATCAGGCTTCCCCTAAAACGCAACAACTGAACTCCCAAAGCGCAGCGAGGAAAAAAACGCTGACTTCCATACAAAATGGTGACGCAGACAAATTCTGACAAAACAGGCGCGCAGCCTCAAAATCACACTAAGGATAATGCTCGAGACGACGTTAAGGAAGTGTCAACCACGCTGCAGGCTTACCGACTTCCGGCAAAAACATCAATATACGGGATGTTTATTTGAGTAAGTCCATATGGACGATGCCACGTCAGAGACCTGATTGATGGACGCGAAAGAGAAGGTAATTCCAACACTCCCTCGCACTTACGCGCGATGATAAGGATGTCCGGTCAAAATCGTAATTGCGCGGTAGATTTGTTCGCCGCACATGATGCGCACCAGTTGGTGGGGCCATGTCATGGAGCCCAGAGCGAGTTTCAGGTCGGCGCGTTGCAGCAGAGCCTGTCCATGGCCGTCAGCCCCGCCGATGGCAAGAACCACATCCGAAATGCCTGATCGGCCCAGTCGCCAACTTTTTTTTGGCAAACACTTCGCTGGAAAGTGCTTTGCCATGCTCATCCAGCGCGATCAGGATCGCACCCGAAGGAAGCGCATTAAGCAAAAGCTGCGCCTCTTCATCTTTTCTGTCTTGCGTGCGGGAGGCCCGGCTCTCTGAAAATTCGATTACGGATACTGAGGTGATGCCAACGGAACGACCTGCTTTGCGGGCGCGGTCCAGATAGCGCTCATACATGTCCTTTTCCGCGCCGGCTTTCATTTTGCCAACGCAGGCAATCGTAACTTTCATTGGGGTCCCCGAAATTCAAGCGATATCCCGAAAAGCCCCGCTATTTCAGGAAAATATACGCATGAAAGCATGGACTTAGAGTGTGAAGCGAAAATTGGAGAGAACGCAACATGCCCTAAATCGTATTTGCCCGCAAAAGATCGCGTGCAGATGAAACGACACCTGCATCAGCGGCAATTGCCCAGACACTCTGGCTCCCGCGAGGGGCAGAGAGCTGGATACTTGCAATAATCAGTGCCTCAAAGAAGCACTGTTATTATCCGATGAACTGCGTCGGTGCAGAGCTATCCGCAGACCACATCTTTTCTATGTTGTAGAAAGTGCGGACTTCTGGGCGAAAAATGTGAATGATTGCGTCACCGATATCGACGAGCACCCAGTCACAGTGCGGCATACCCTCAACGCGGGCATTTCCGTAGCCAGCATCTTTCAAGGTCCGGAGCAGTTGGTCAGCAACAGCACCCACATGGCGATGAGAGCGGCCAGAAGCCACAACCATGTGATCAGCCAGAGCAGACTTTCCGGTAAGATCGAGTGATACGATGTCCTCAGCCTTGGAATCTTCCAAGCTGTTGAGGATCAGTGCAAGCACGTCCGCCTCATTGGTGGGATCGTGCGATTGAAGAGGAGCGATGATGTCCGTCCCTTCATGTTGTGTTGTCATGGTCAGCTTAAGAGCCTCGCCATGGTTAGAGAAAGCAGTATTCTACCGATTGAAAAGCCTGAAATGCACAAACTCAAGCCTTCCGTCAAGAAGAATACTCAGGTCCCTATGGCATTTTCAAGACACTAGTTTCCGCAAAAAGCGTAAAGTTACCCTGGACCGTGTCCTCTTTTCCTCAGTGATGTGGAAGAGGTTTCATCCAGCGGACCGCGTAAAATGGTCCAGCACGGGGCTTTGCGCTTAGGCAGTTGGTCTGCACTTTTTTTCGTTTAGTTGAGCAAAGGCATACCGTTGGCAAACTTGAGCGGAAAGCGACGAAAGGGTCGCTTTGGGCCGGTCAACAATTGCCACCGGCACCCCTTCTATAATGCTCTGCCAGTTTTGCCAATGGTGAAAATTGGAGAGATTGTCTGCGCCCATGACCCAGACAAAATTCAGGTGCGGTCGGCGCACTCTTAATTGCTGCAGAGTGCTCGCCGTGTAAGAGGTGCCAAGAACCTTTTCAAAGGCAGTCACTTTCATCTGAGGGTGACACGCCAACGCCTTTGCAGCGGCAACCCGCTCCTCAAGAGGCGCAAGGTTGCTAAGAGATTTAAGCGGGTTTCCGGGCGTCACCAGCCACCAGATCTGATGCAGTTTCAAACGCCGCAAAGCCGTCTCGGCCACCAGAAGATGCCCAGTATGCGGGGGGTTAAAGGATCCGCCAAACAAACCAATACGATTGCCGGGGGCAGCATAGGCAGGCGCATCCAGTCCAGATGCGTGTCGCCAGATGTGCTGTGGCTATATGTGGCTTGCAGATCAGTCTGTGTCATGGACGTGTTTGGCCATTCCCGCGGACCACGTATTTGAAGCTGGTCAGCTGCTCCACACCAACCGGACCACGGGCATGCATACGGCCTGTTGCGATGCCGATTTCAGCCCCCATTCCAAACTCGCCGCCATCGGCAAACTGTGTGGATGCATTGTGAAGAACAATGGCTGAGTCCACTTCTGCAAGGAATTTGCGAGCTGCAATTGGATCTTCGGTGACAATACAATCGGTGTGGTTGGAGCCATACGTGGCAATATGCTCGATTGCCTCGTCCAGCCCGCCAACAATCCTTACAGAGATAATAGCGTCCAGATATTCGGTGGACCAATCCTCGTCGGTGGCCTCAACAGCGGTCGGACACAGCATCAGGACATCTTCATCACCGCGAATCTGGCACTGCTTTTCCTGAAGAGCAGCAATAATCGGAGGCAGAAGTGTCGCCGCCACAGCTTCATCAACCAGCAAGGTTTCCGCTGCACCGCAAATGCCGGTCCGGCGCATCTTGGAATTGACGACAATATCAATCGCCTTATCCAGATCAGCCTTTTTGTCGATGAAGATATGAACCAGCCCTTCCAGATGCGCGAAAACAGGCACGCGGGCTTCTTCCTGAACGCGGGCAACAAGGCTCTTACCGCCACGAGGAATGATCACATCAAGGTTGCCATCAAGCCCCTTCAGCATCTCGCCAACAGCAGCGCGGTCCTTGTTGGTACGATCTGGATCGCATCAACAGGCAGTCCCGCTTCAGCAAGGCCGGCCTGCAAAGCTTTATAAATGGCGAGATTGGAATTGATGGTATCAGAACCACCACGCAGGATAACCGCATTACCAGCCTTGAGGCACAGAGCGCCTGCGTCTGCGGTCACGTTCGGACGGCTCTCATAAATCACACCGATCACACCAAGCGGGGTCCGTATGCGGGAGATTTGCAGTCCGTTCGGGCGTGTCCACTCAGCAACTGAGGAACCAACAGGATCATCCAGTTTGGCAATGTCTTCCAGAGCGCAGGCAATGGCCTCAATGCGCTCTTCGTTCAGTGTTCCGCGATCAATGAAGGAGGCAAGCTGACCATTGGCTTCCATGCTTTCCAGATCGGCAGCATTTGCTGTGAGGATGTCAGAGGTTGCAGAGCGAACCGCCGCCGCCATCGCTTCCAGACCCTTGTTCTTCTGGCTCGTGGGCGCAATCGCAAGACGACGAGCCGCAGCGCGCGCTTTCCTGCCAATTGTTGCCATCAAGTCGCGAACATTGGAATTGTCCGCATTTGCCACTTCAGAAGTATTCAGCATCTGCAAAACCCTTGAGTCATCACTGGTTGAACGGGTCAACCTAATCAGTATCTATGAAATATCCAAATCAGATGTTGAGAGCACAAGATCATCCGTATGGATCATCTCCGCACGTCCCGGATAGCCCACAATAGCTTCAATTTCCTTGCTGTTACGACCGATAATGAGCGAGGCCTCACCATAATCATAGGCAACAAGGCCGCGGCCCACATCATGACCGTCTGCGTCCACAATCCG
Source organism: Pseudovibrio sp. JCM 19062 (assembly GCA_001310715.1). The sequence continues at coordinate 14,858 of BAXV01000022.1, read as the reverse complement.
CACAGCATCTCCGCGCGAGAAGGTACCTTCCACCTTGGTCACACCCGCCGGCAGCAGGCTCTTACCAGCTTTCACAGCTTTCAGTGCTCCAGCATCCAGATGAATGGTGCCATGCGGCTTCAGGTGTCCGCTAATCCATGTTTTGCGAGCACGAGAGGGAGAAGACGGCGCAGGGAACCAGGTCGCCCGTGCGCCATTTTCAATCGCATTCAGCGGGTTCATGGTCTTGCCGCTGGAGATGATCATGGTGGTGCCAGCGCTTTGCGCAATCTTGGCCGCGTCGATCTTGGTCTTCATGCCGCCGGAGGAGAATGCTGTACCCGGCGCACCAGCCATCGCCTCAATCTCCTGCGTCACCTGAGGAACCTCAGGCAGGAAGATCGCATTCGGGTCCGTCTGCGGTGCGGCGGTGTAAAGTCCGTCCACGTCAGAAAGCAGCACCAGCAGATCCGCACTCGCCATGGTCGCCACACGAGCGCCCAGCCGGTCATTGTCGCCATAACGGATTTCCGAGGTGGCAACACTGTCATTCTCGTTGATGATCGGCACAGCCCCCATCTTGAGCAGCGTGCTGATCGTCTCACGCGCGTTAAGGTAACGGCGGCGCTCTTCCGTATCACCAAGGGTCAGCAGAATCTGGCCCGCCGTCAAACCACGCGCACCGAGAATCTCAGAGTAAGCCTGAGCAAGCGCAATCTGGCCCACCGAAGCGGCGGCTTGCGCCTGCTCCAGCTTCAGCGGGCCAGCAGGCAAACCAAGAACTGAGCGGCTAGAGCAATAGAACCTGAGGAGACCACGAGCACTTCTTTTCCAGCTTCGGAAAGAGCCTGTAGATCATCCGCCAAAGATTCCAGCCATTCACGCTTCAACCGGCCATTCTCTACCAAAAGGGCAGAGCCGATCTTCACGGTGATACGCTGATAGTTGCTCAGACTCCGGCTCATTATGGGCGCCACTCCTCAGCTGCGTTAGAAGCAAGGGAGTTAGCCTCTTCCTGCTTATCCTTGTCAATGGCACGAATGATCATTCGTTGAACAGCATCAATGTTTTCGCCGCTGGTCGAAGAAATGACCAAAGGCTTCTGGCCACAGGCTTCTTCAAGTGCTTTGTAGCGCTCTTCGCGCAACTCGTCCGTCAGCGCATCCGCTTTAGAAAGGCAAACAATCTCGGTCTTCTCATCCAGCCCGTGACCATAAGCTTCCAGCTCGCCGCGAATGGTGCGGTATGATTCTGCCGGATCTTCAATACCGGAACCATCCACCAGATGCAGCAGCACACGGGTACGCTCCACGTGACCAAGGAAACGGTCACCCAGACCATGCCCCTCGTGTGCACCACGAATGAGGCCTGGAATGTCTGCCAGCACGAAGCCACGTCCATCAAGCTCACAAACCCCAAGGTTCGGATGCAGCGTGGTGAACGGATAATCCGCAATCTTCGGACGCGCCGCAGAAACAGCAGACAGGAACGTGGACTTGCCAGCGTTTGGCAGTCCCACAAGGCCCGCATCCGCAATCAGCTTCAAGCGCAGCCAGATCCACTTTTCTTCACCCTCAAGACCCGGGTTCGCACGACGCGGCGCCTGGTTGGTGGCGGATTTGAAGTGGGCGTTACCAAAACCGCCGTTACCGCCTTTCAGCAGCAGCAAACGCTGACCAATCTCGGTCAGGTCTGCAAGTACGACTTCGTTGTCTTCATCCAGAATCTGGGTGCCAACAGGCACGCGCAGCACAACATCGTCGCCCTTGGCGCCGGTTCTGTTGCGGCCCATGCCGTGCATGCCGATTTTTGCCTTGTAGTGCTGCGCATAGCGATAGTCGATCAGCGTGTTGAGGCCATCAACACACTCAATCCACACATCACCACCACGGCCACCATCACCGCCGTCAGGACCACCTTCGGCAACATATTTTTCACGGCGGAAGCTGACGCTACCTGCGCCACCATCACCAGACTTTACAAAGATCTTTGCCTGATCGAGGAATTTCATTTTATTCTCTTTCGTCCACCTGTGACGTTCTTTGGAGGACGTCTTAAAGCCCTATGACGCTCCCGCCAAGTGCGGAACGGCATTTCTGGCTGATTTTATTGATTTAGCACGACCAAAAGGCTCACGAACATTAATCCGCAAGCCTTTTAAAAAAAAGTTAGAGACGCAAAGCGCGGCTCTAAAGCAACCTACAGGAAAACCGCTGTAGAAATGTAAAAGATTAGGCCGCCAGCGCTTGCATGGAAGCCCAACGGTCCCGTGTCAGTGTCACCGTGGTGTAATCCATCTTGATGTCACCGCGCGCACGGTTCGTCTCCATGGTCTCACCCGTTACCACAAAACCGTTTTTCTTCAGCACATTCAAAGACGACGGATTGATGGTGAACAGACCGGTGTTCATCGCAACCGCATTCAGCTGGTTGAACACGAAATCGCAAACCATATTGGTCGCTTCACTGGCATAGCCTTTACCCCAGTGAGATTTCGCCAACCAGTAACCCAGATGCGGAGTTGTCGAAACATTGCGAATGCCGATCACGCCGACCAGACCGTCACCATTATCGATCACCCAGTTGATTTCTTCGCTACGTGGTGTCGTGCGGCAATGGTCAAACCACCACGCACCATCATCCTTGGTGTAAGGATGCGGCACCACGGTCAGCATCTTGCTCACATCGAAATCATTCAAAGACTCGTTATGAATATCAAAATCAGTTTCGCAGAAATCACGTAGGATCAAGCGCTCGGATTGCAGCTCCGGGAACATGACAAACTCTTCTTATCTTCTTGGAGCGCTTGCCCGATGTTGCCAGCGCTCTTTTCTTAAGGACACGAAGATAGCGTCAAGCCCGTCAGTTCTAATGTCTGCAACGCGCTGGGTGCTATCCAAACTACGCTTTCTGTCCTGATAGGTTTTGAAACTCACGATACTCTGAGCAGCCACATGGACCGCCCCATAATCACTAATGGTCGAGGGAGCAAAAGGCTGTTGCCGCAACCTTGCTCAAAACCCTATCCTGCCATCTGCTGAAAGTCGCGGGAACGCACAAACGGACGCGCCAGCCAGAACAGAAGTGCAAGACCCATCATCAATCTCCCGAAAACCACAGAGCGACCGGGAATTGAAGGTGACAGAAACCTGCATCTTTCTTCAAAAAGTAGATGGGAAAGCAGGCAACAGCATCTTTGAGATTTCAAAATCCGAAAGGAACTTTAAAAGCTTGGAGGCGGTCACTATCTTGGCCCGCACCCGATTGCAAGCGCTTCAAGCCCATTATTGGAAATTTTTTTTCACGTGGTGAGGATTATTTAACTTCGGTTTTCGCCTGAATTCCCGCACAATTGAAAATCAGTATAGGCAATAGCACCTTCCGTAATTTTGGCAGGTTTTGTGCAAAGCTGACGGAATAAATTAGCAATTGACTCAGGAAAACCACAGGGAAATAAAAAAAATGCGTTCTTCCGCACTCTAAACGAACGCGGCATCTTTACTTACGAGCGATTTTGTGGAATTCCGTCTTTACGTTAAGACTATCGACACCCTGTCTCCTTTTTAGGCGTCAGAGCATTCGATTTCGCTTTGACGCAACCCCACGCTATCTGCATGTTGCAGCGGCACACTAACTAGGAGATATCACGATGGCTAAAGGCACCGTGAAATGGTTTAACAGCACTAAAGGTTTCGGTTTTATTGCACCTGAAGATGGAAGCAAAGACGTATTTGTTCACATCTCTGCAGTAGAGCGCTCCGGTCTGTCTACTCTGCTGATGGCCAGGAAGTAACTTACGAACTGGAAGCTGGTCGTGATGGCCGTCAGAGCGCTGTAAACCTCGAAACTATCTAATTCGAGCTGTTTCAGAGAAAAAGAGCGCAGCAATGCGCTCTTTTTTTTGTCCAAAATTCTTAAACAGCCACCGCGCGCATCGCTTCCCACAGGTCGCGGGTCAGCTCCACTTCAATCAACGTAACATCCTGCTCCTTGCGAGCGCGGCTTTTGTCTGGTCGGGAGCCCACTGTCTGGAACCCGTTTTTCGCCAGTACATTTAGCGACCCGTCATTTTCCTCAAATGCGCCGGATGTGACCTTGGAGGCCCCCAGTGCCTCAAAGCTGTAATCGACCACTGCTTCAGCCGCCTCACTCATATACCCTTTGCCCCAGAACGGCTCGGCCAGCCAGTACCCAATACGTGGGTGGCCATCTTCCGGGATGCGGATGCCAATGACGCCTGTAAACCCGTGTTCGGATTCGATAGCCCAGTTTGTTTCTTCACTCAGCGGCGTTTCGCGAATGTGGTTCAACCACCACTCCCCATCCGCTTTTGTGTAGGGGTAGGGAACCACAGTCAGCATTTTGCTGACTTCAAAATTGTTGATGTACTCACAAATTGGTTCCAGATCACCCTGCCTTAATTCACGGAGCACCAGACGATTTGTGTTGAGTTCAGGAAACATCATAAAGGCTCATCGTTGTGTGTTTGGGCTGTTCAGCCGAAAAAAAATCATCGCGTGTCAACTGAAGCTGAAACTCATCCAATTGAATATTGCTACGTGCACGACAAATGCGCTCGCCTTCGCCGGTGATCTTGAAGCCAATCTTGGTCAGCACATTCAAGGAGGCCGCATTTTCTTTAAACACGCCACCATGCACCACAGATATCTTCCGGTCTTCAAAGAGGTAAAAAAGAACCACCTTCAAAGCCTCGCTCATCAGGCCCTTGCCCAATGTTCTTGCCCAAGCCAGTACCCGATATTAGTGTCCCTTGTAGGTCTTTGACTTTGAAGGTACCGCAAAGCTGGCCATCAAACTCCATCGTCCACGTCATATTCTCGGCTGCATCGTTCTCGCGAGCCGTCATGATGTACGCCCGCCCATCCGCTTCTGAAAACGGGAACGGTTGAGTGCTCAGTGACTTGGAGACCTCAAAGTCCCCCAAATAGGCACAAAGCCTTTCAAGATCGTCCTCCCGCATTGCCCGCAAAACAAGCCGCTCGCTGCGAAGGGTAGGGAAGGTGGTGTAAGTGCTATTTTGTTGGCTCATTGCAACAACACTCTCTTTTTCCTCAAAGGGCACTCTTCGAGTACCTGTTGGAAGCGGTCAGCCGAAACCTTAAGAAAGGCTTCGTTCAGCTCCTCGCCGCCTCTCGCTGCACAAGTGTTAGTTCGCAGCGTTTCGATGATAAAACCAAATCTTTGCAGCACGCGTAAGGAAGCAGGGTTGCACTGAAACGCGCCGGTTTGTACTGCGCTCAAGTCTCGGTGCTGAAACAGGTAAGTAAGGACTAAAAGGACTGCCTCACTCATCAGTCCTTTGCCCCAGTGTGTCTTTCCCAGCCAATAACCGATACCCGGCTGACTGGTCAGATAGCTTGCCTTGATGTATCCGCAGAACTGTCCCTCGGCTTCGATCGCCCAATGAACATGCTCATTGGGGTCACTTTCCATCGTTTGCAATAAATACCGTCGGCCATCCTCTGGAGAAAACGGATGTGGTGCACTGCAAAGCATCTTCGTCACGTCGAAATCACTCAGATAGGCAGTTAGGGGTTCCAAGTCACTCTCCCGCATCGCCCGCAAAACAAGCCGCTCGCTGCGAAGGGTAGGGAAGGTTATTTGCGTCGTCATGGCGGTCAACCTTCTGCTTCAGCAAGGTCCACAAATTCGGCTTTGGGCAATGCTAGCCGGACATAAGAAACCATCATACCGCCCCGTCCTTCAGAGGGGATAGTTTCTTCGCCAACTTCGCTGAAGCCCATTTTATGGAGCAATCGGGCAGAAGCAGGGTTGTCCTTGAAAACGTCAGCCTCAAAGCTGATGACAGAACGCTGCTCGAACCCGAAACGCAGCACTGTTCGAAGCGTTTCGCTCATATAGCCGCGCCGCCAATAAGCCTCACCCAGCCAGTATCCGGTCCAGCCTTGAGCATCTTCAAAACGCGCCCAAATACAGCCAATCAGTCCGGTACCATCATCAATGGCCCACAACACCACCTTCTCTGGATCATTGTTTCGACCGCGATTGATATAGAACTTGCCGTACTCTTCGGTGAAAGGGTACGGCATGCCAGAAAGCCTGCTCGTCACTTCATAAGAGTTTGCCAGCTGAACGAGACGGCTAAGGTCACGGTCCTCAATCACTCGCAATCGCAAACGCTCTGTTTTTAACTCTGGAAAATCCATCCTATCTTATCCCCCCTACGGCAAGTTGTGGTTGCTCAACGGACTGCGCTAAATCCAACTTGAATTCCTGAGCTTCGACTTCGTCCGTTCCTCTGGAGGCAGAGGAGCGAACGCAGACAGTGGTTGGTGTGAACCCGTTCTTCAAAAGAACGCGAAATGACGCAGGATTCTCCAAAAAAAACGCAAGCTTCTACGTTATCAACGCAACGCTCGGTTTTCAGATAGTTTACAACGGCTTGCACTGCCTCGGTCATATAACCACGGCCCCAGTAGTATTTTCCAAGCGCATAGCCAAGCGAAGCGGTCTCACCAATCTCGTGCGCACCAATGGATCCGATGAAGCCGGTCCCGTTATCAATTGCCCAAACCACATCCTTATTCAGGTCATTGGAATGATTGCGAGTGACGAACCCCCTTGCCCAGTCATCAGTGATCGGGTGGGGAAAACTGGCAGTCATCCGCGCCACATCAAAGTCGGAGAACAGGAAACGCAGCCGAGCATAATCGTCTGGCTGAATTGCTCTTAAAATCAACCGGTTGGTTTGTAATTCCGGAAAGATCATTGGGCTAACTCCTGCTCTCTGGCCTGCTGTGCACCGATGAAATCAAGCGGGGATATCTGGAATTCTTCTGTCGGATAAGTGCCCTCAGGACGCGCCCGACTGCGGCCCTCATTCTGTCCGGTATGCACAAAGCCAAGCTTACGTATCAGTCCCAAAGAGCCAGCATTGTCACTAAAGGCGTCAGCAAAGATCGACGGAAGCTCCCGCTCCAACAGCAAGTAGCGAAGGACCTCGCTAACTGCTTCAAACATAATACCTTTCTGCCAATGAGACTCCCCAAGCCAAAAAGCGAGCTCCGGTTTCGTGGAAAGATTACCAGCGCCAACACCACCAACCACTTCTCCCTGAAGCTCAACAGCCCAATTCACGGCCTTTCCAAGATCACCGGGCATAAACCTTTGAAGAAAAACCTCCACATCTGCCTGGGTGTAGGGATACGGAGCGCTGGCCAACATGCGCGTAACCTTCTGGTTTTGCAGGAGTTCCAGAATGCGAGGTGCATCCGTTTCCTTCCATTCCCGCAGTGTCAGGCTGGCTGTTCTCAAGCGAGGAAAAGTGGTCATAGCGCGGCTCCCATCATAATATGCGCATCACCATGCAATGCCTCAAACCGATCCCGCGGCAGATGCATGATGATATTCTCAACGTCTTGTTGCAAAGGTTTGGAGTACCGGGTGCAAAAGCCCGCAGCTCAAACCCTAGTTTCTTCAATAGCTTCTGAGAGGGGTAGTTCGCCGCAAACACACGAGCAGCAAACGTGTCACATGCGTCGCGCGCAAAGCCCCAATGCAGCGCAGCAACACATGCTTCAAGCATATAACCATGGCCCTGCATAGCTTCGCTAAGCCAGTAGCCAATGGTCGGTAGCTCGGGGAACTCCTTGAGATCGCCGGGCTTTTGTATTTCGACGCCACCAATCAGTGTGTCGTCATGTTCAATGGCAAACGGAAATGAATCCGTTCTCGGATCTGCTTTGCAAGCCTGTTCAATAAAGGTTTCGGCTTCTTCCATGACCGGAGGCCATGCCAGCCTGTAAGCCAGCGCGCAATTTCATAGTCGGAATGTCCGACCTCCCAAAACTGCGCAAGATCATCAGATTGGAATGGGCGCAGTTGCAGCCTTTTGGTATCTATAGTTGTGGTGAACATTGTAAAAAGCCTTGTGAATCAAATGCATATTTCTCTAATCGTTACTTGAAATGGAAAAGTGAAAGCAAAACGCAGCGCCGCTCTCGTGATCTGAGAAAGCCAGATTTGGCCACAAGATCACGGGGGGAGACTGCTGGTTTTAAGTGGTTGAGGGTAAGCCGTTACAGCCAAACAACAATCACGCTGCCGGAAGCAGGTTGCTGTCACGGCAACCTGCTCATCTGGCATCACTTAACCAGCATGACCCCATCGCATATTTGCGATCCATTGGGCGCGGGTTAATGTAAAGCGTGTTGCATCCACCACGGCCTTTGCGCCGAGAGAATGCAGCTTTGTTGTTCCGTCCTGCTTGAAGCCGCACTTGGTCAGAACACGGTGCGAGGCAGGGTTGCTCACACGGCAAGAAGCGGAGAGCTCCTTAACGCCGTTGGCGAACGCGAATTCAATAACAGACTGAACAGCTTCTGTCGCATATCCCTGGTTCCAGAATGGCTCGCCCACCCAGTAACCCAGATGCACTGCACCAAAGTCCTCGGTAAGCGGATTGAAACCGATAGCGCCAATAAAGCGGCCAGTATTCATCATGCGGATCGCGAATGTCGCTTGATTTGGGAACTGAACCTCACACCGTTTCACCAGCGCTTTAGCGTCTTCACGCGTAAAGGGATGCGGCATGTTCGTCAGCTTCTCAGCGATCCGACGGTTGTTGGCCAAAAACAGGATGTCGGCCAAATCATCCTTGCGCGCTCGGTCGATGACGAGACGCGCGGTGTCCTGCGGCGACCCGGCCGCGAAGCAACTGCTTTCTTCTGGGATTTCTTCGTATTCAACTACCATGGTCTTTACTCCGGTCTTGCTGCCCGTCCCACAGGGCAAAGAAAAAGGGAGGATGGCATCCCATCTTCCCCTTATCCTGATCTTATTGATCTTGACCGGATTTCCTAAATCCGTCGGGGTCTGATGAGACGCCGACGATTTGGAATATCACGTCAGCGTTACTCGGCGGCTAGTGCCACCGGCATCACGTTGATAAATGTTCGGCCGTTGCGTTTTTCTGCGAAGGTAACTTTGCCTTCAACAGTCGCAAAAATGGTGTGATCTTTACCCATGCCACGCCCGCGCCAGGATGCCACTTAGTGCCACGCTGACGTGCGATAATGTTGCCAGGAATTACAGCTTCACCGCCGAATTTTTTGATACCAAGGCGACGACCAGCTGAGTCGCGACCGTTGCGGGATGAACCGCCAGCTTTTTTATGAGCCATAACGAAGTACTCCTCGTTTAATCTCTAGGACAGTAACTTGCGCGAATTACTTCGCTGCCAGTTCCTTAGCCTGTTCAACCCAGTTATCGCGTTCGAAGCGGCCTTTGATGCCTTGCTCTTCTTCAACGCGGGCGATGTCTTCAGCGGAAAGAGCTGCAATCTGTGCGTAGGTAGTGATACCTGATGCATTCAGCTTTTTCTCAATTGCTGGGCCAAGACCCTGCAATTTTTTCAGATCGTCGGAACCTTCAGCAGCTGGTGCAGCGGCAGCTTTCTTAGGAGCAGCAGCTTTTTTTAGCTGGCTTAGCACCACCGGTCAGGATGTCAGTGATTTTCACGGTTGTGAAAGCCTGACGGTGACCGTTGCGGCGACGTGAGTTCTGACGACGACGCTTTTTGAAGATGATGATCTTACGATCACGACCCTGCTCAACAACTTCTGCAGTTACAGAAGCGCCTTCAACAGTTGGTGCACCAATAGTGGTGTCCGCATCGGAACCAACCATCAGAACTTCGTCAAATACGACGGTTTCACCAGCTTCGGCAGAAACTTTTTCGATCTTCAGAAGATCGTCAGCAGCAACAGTGTACTGTTTGCCACCTGTTTTAATGACTGCGAACATGCGCATGTCCTTCTTATCTTAGCGCACCCTTTGGCGTCGCAGTAACCTGCGAACTTTGTCGACCGTTTCCTTTATGCTCTAGGAACGTCCCATTTGGGGGAAGTCGACCGCAAACTCTGGAAAAAACCAGAAGGCGGTTTCGATGTCTTGCCTCGGACAGCGCGGAAAAGCGGGTATCCCGCAATTTTTTTTGAGCTGCTGGAATATACGCAGCCAATCTGGAATGTCAACGCAGAATGTCCCCATAATATCAGAAATTCGGCGGTGAGATCACAGGCCTCCGCCGAGGCAGGCGAGGCGCTTATCTATACTTAGGTGGTTGATGCGAGAGAAAACTTAGCAAAATAGGAAAAGTTCAGGAGAGCTGAAAGGAAGCTTATCGCTGCCTCGGCTCGCCTGTTGGCTCTTATGTCTTCTACAACTCTATCAGCTCTAAGCCACTGAGCCCGTCGCAGCAGGCCCGCTGCGACGGGCTGCTGTGACTGCTTGAGGGAGGTGCTGCTCTGGTTATTCCAGCCGCTCTATATCACCAGGTTTCCAGGTTTTTTTCAAACCAACCCTCAGTGGGGCTGTAAAGGCGCAGGACCGCAAAAAATCCCTTGCCGGGAACTGTCTCCAGCCAATTACTTTCTTTGCCTTCCGGAGCTTCTGGGCCAAAGTAGAGATCCACAGAACCATCTTCGTTTGCAACGAACACATCCTTGTGCTTTTCACTGTTGTAACTGGGGAAAGGTTGACTGGTTTGCAGTTGAGAGCGTGTCTGGGGATCATAAAGCACAATTGACACAAACTTTTCTGCAGGGGCCTCATTAGGGAGGTTTAGCTTGTAGGTATTGCTTCCGTCCAGATAGTTGCCTTCAGCATCCAAAGCGCCCCAAGCATACTGCGATCCTTTGCCGATCAGCTCCTTAGTCATTGCAGGGGTGTTTACTGTTGCAAAGTAAAAGAACTCGGTTCTTGCGTCGAGATCGCGCCCGCCTACACCGTCGTCTCTTAGGAACTCATAGTTCCCGCCTGGGAAGCCGATCTTCCAATAGCTTCCTTCATAAAGGAAATCATCTGTGTTGCGTTCATACCAGAGCAACGTGCGCGCAGTCGCATTCGCAACTTCAGCTGCTTTGATAAGGATGTTTTTCATTCGCAAGTCTGGCTTAAATGGCTTTCCCTTTTGAATGCCAACAGAAGCAAAAAGGCCACGCAGTTCCGGGTCGAGCATCTCAACCGGTTCACGGTCAATGACAGCGTGGAGTTCTTTAAAGAATTCAAAGTCGGTCGCATGGATGGTGTTATAAGCCACAGTCGATCCATCGTAGAACTCCATCTCAGGAGGATTATCCTTTTGGGCAAGAGGATAGATTTTTATGCCATCTCGGAATAGCTTGCTGGAAAAGTCTGGTTTGCCATCCATTAAAAAAAACCACGGGCGATAAACCAGTTTATCCAACTGGGTGATTTGGCAACAAAATAGGTTTCACCGTCGACCTCGGCCTCCATTCCTCCAACTGGTGGATCAAGATCACCTTCATAATCAGGCGGCAGTATTAGATATTTTCCGCCTTTGCCTGCATCTGGACCGGGGGCGCCTGTATCAATCACAAAGCGGAAGAATGCGTCATTTACTGTGCCGGGACCAGTTCCTGGGGGAATTTCGATAACGGTTGGACCATCTTCTTCCAGATTAAGTACTGCACTCAGATAGACGGTATCGGTGTTCCCGGTGAGAAAAAGTGGATTGCTATCCATCAGTTGATCGAAGATGCGAACCTGATTGGAATTTGTTTTTCCGTCAACTTCCTGACTGCGTCGAATAGCTTCCATGGATGCTGCGGGAATGCCATTCAGAAACGTTTGAACGCCGCGAATATAATCAAGGTGGTTATATAAAGCTTCCGCAGTGGGGGCTGTGGGTATGCCATCGAAAAACTCAATGTCACCCGCTCGAGTACTGTACTTATCGGGTGTTAAAAGGCCTTTAGGGATTTTCGTATTGTATCTTGGGGTTGCGTCCTCTGCTAAAACGCTTTGAGCCAAGAATATATTAAGAAGAAGTACAGAAGTACCAAATGTCTGAACCAGATTTATCATAGCACTTTCCATTTTTCGCGATAGCTAGACTAGAGTCAGTAGTGTAGGATTGGGCGCATACTTCTAGTCGTGAATTAAACAGATAGTGCGTTGAAAAATTTTCTTTGTAAGTAAGATAGAGGCGGAGAATCTACATTCTCTGGTTTAGTTTTATTTATCACTTTCTACAGCCAGGTTTAGGTCAACACATTTTTGCTGTTGAACTCCAGATTGTCTCGTCAACTGCACGTTGGCATCAACTCATTCCGGGCGGAGAGGAGAAACATGGCAGTCGTCACTCTTGCGATCTCTAAGTACGTTTTGTTGAACGTGTTGTTAGGCACCGGGAAGGAGTGTGAGTTCTGCGGCTGTTGAGTCTATCGAAGAGCAAATGGGTTTGGATGCAACTTAGGAAGGAGAGAGCAAGGCAAATACTGGTTGAAATCAAGTCTCCATTAACAGCGACTCTGAGCCGTTCAATTTTGCGTAGAACGGCTCAGAAACTATCAGTCATTATCGTAGGTAGTACGCCTCATGATACTCTACGGCATCATTAACAGGTATTAGATCACCGTGACTGCCTGTGTTTACGTCGATTCCATCTCTATTGATGTAACGTGCACTCACGTAGCCTTGGATACCATGGTGCGATACGAGGCACCAGCTCCAGTCGCTTTGGCAGGATCTGACCATTACAGTGGAACCAGGCTGTAGAACCCTAACCACATTATAGTTAGTAGAGGGTCCCATGCGCATGTTGAGCCAGTAGTGATCAGTGGTATTTGCTTCCGTCATAATCTTGACAAGAGCCTGAGACGAGACGGGAGTTAAAATGAATGCACCTGCTGCGAACAAGGCGCACAATAGATGTGTCAACTTAGGCATATCATGTCCTTTCATGGCCGTTTCTTAGTTTTATTTGGCCGTAAAAAGTTTGTGATGCCGCATCGGTAAGGTAACCTAGCCTAAATTGCAGGTATGAACAATATCGCGTCTTTGGTCACTGTGTGTAATCAGAGTAATATATCTATAGTATTCGAGATGAATGATTTTAAAAGGTGTAGTAGTATTTCGTCATGCTACCGATGAAAACTCATCCCTATCATAGACCCATAACTCCAGATCTCCGCGATTACTCGTATGTTTGTGACAATGCTTTTAAACCTCGTCCTTCTAACAAAAATGCTGGTCTAATTGCTGCGTTAAGAGTGAGTGTATGTAGCGAGATTCGACCATGATGCTGATGTTCACTTTTGAATGCCAGCAGATCTACAGAAGTGATTCTTGCTATTACTGCTACGCAAGGCTTATTCAGCGGTCTAATTGCTACGTCAAAACACTTAGTTTGATATGTTTTAAGCCTCATTTTACTATCGGTTTAAGGATAGATAAACCTTCGCAAGCCAACATCATGCCCATGTGATTTGTGCATGTGCCATACAGGTGCTGGGGGACGGCAGGCGCCGATTTGGACTGCATGTGACAAACTCACAATTATTGTCATCAGTTGATTTAAACCGCATACGTGCGGGGGGCATAAAATGCGCATTCCAAAGTTCGCCTGGATCTATTCCGTCGTGACCAGAGTTACAGCCCTCGGGTTGTTGCCAATTCTCGTGCTGAGTGGGGCTCTGATTTCCCTCTCCCAAATGAACAGCCATAATGCTGAGTTTCAGGAGAACACGCAGATCCATAGTCAATTAATGCAAAATGCGCTGGCAATCAGCTCGGCGACGGATCGAATGCGCGCGATTGGTGGCGAATTCCTACTGCATCCAGATGCAGAGGCAGCAGAAATTGCGGCGACAGAGCGGGAACGCGTCGTTGTCTTGGTTGGGCAAACTCGCGCCTTGCAGGTTCCGGACATTCAAGATGAACTCTACGATAGTCTGGAAGGATACGCCTACGGTTTCTCAGAGACCTTTGGTGCTGTGGTTGAGGCCACCATTGAACGCGGAACCAGTTCGGATGGAGGTCTTATTTCGGTTCTTCAGCGCGCAAGTTCCTCCATGCAGATTGAAATCAACAAAGCGCGTCGGAAGGTGAACGTCAGCAAGGACACTCACCGTGTCGCTGGTTTGCTCAAAGACCTTCAGGCCATGGAGTGGACCATCGGTGTTGATGGCTACGAAACTGAAAAGAGCACATTCAAAAGCCGTATCGAGCAATTCGGTATGGTTATTCAATCTGCGAAAATGCCAAAAGAGACCTCTGAAGCCGTGACAAAGCTTTGGGCAACCTACACTGATACGCTGGAACAAATTGAAGTCCTGAATGCGGATATTCAGGAAGAGATGGTTTTCGCTCTAGAACAACTGGACGAAATGATCCCAGCGCCCAGCAGCTGAATGAGATAGCGCAGCAGGACAGGCCAAGGCGAAAGCCCTTCATAGTGAAGCCTCTGCAGCCAGCATGCAGCGATTCTTGTTGCAGGCTGCCGCCATGGGCCTTATCGGCCTGATGATTGCGGGCTATATCGCGTGGCGCATCTCTCGCCCACTCGCAAACCTGCACAAAGCGATGAGCATTTTGGCCGAGGGCGACGTTTCAATCGACATTGAGGGCACGAACGGTCGGGATGAGTTCGCGAAAATGGCGAAAATCCTGGAAGTGTTCCGCGCCAATGCCATTGAGCGAAACCAGTTGAACGAAGAGCGCGACCAAGATAACAAACGCCGTGAGGAGCGTGAGCAAAAAGTTGCTGTTCTGGTGCGTGAGTTTGAAAAGGCAGCAACAGCAGCAGGCGATGGGTTCAATTCCGCGATCCAGTCATTGCATGACGCATCCTTCGCACTGAATGTCACAGTGGAGAGCGTCTCGGACAAAGCTGTAAAGGCAGGCGAAGCTGTCAGCCATGCCTCGACCTCTGTGGCAACGGTTGCATCCGCCAGTGAGGAAATGTCTCTCTCCATCAGGGAAGTGGCATCTGAGGCAGTAAACTCCAAAGAGATTGCCGATGAAGTAGGTAATCTTGTCGTCAACACATCCAAAACAATTCAGGAGCTGGCAGTCTCAGCCTCTCGTATTGG
>BAXV01000021.1 GCA_001310715.1 Pseudovibrio sp. JCM 19062 | reverse complement strand
TGGGTTTCAACCAGATGACGGCAAACGGGACAGGCCGTCTTCACCCGGCATCATGATGTCCAGTACCACCAGATCAATGGAGGAGTTTTTCAAGGCCTTGCGCGCAGCAGATGCACTTTCTGCTGTGGTCGTACGCATATTATTCTTCGTCAGATATCGGGCAAGGGTCTCCCGAATATCACGATGATCATCGACGATAAGAATATGTGCTGTACTATGAGACATGCATCCTCGCTTTAAGCCGCTCCTCTGATCACTGGGGAAAGACTATATATACACTACGCTATGCCTAACATATGCCGCATTCCCGGCACCAGCGAAAGGCACCCGATTTTCTAAAATGTATCAAACTGTCACAACTGGCACTCTTGGCAAATACTGTGACAAAACAAGGCATTTTTTGATGTAGTTCTGCGACAGTTACTTCCTACATTCTGGTCATCGAAGCTCAATCACACAACCTTCCCTTTATCTAGGCTTTGATATTAGGAGAATTAGATATGTTGAATTTCAAAACGATTTTAGCTGGCTCAGTAGCCGCATTGATTGCCGGTACCGCTCTGACACCTGCTATGGCTGCTCCGGGCTTTGGTGGCAAATCCGGAAAACAGATGTCACGGTTCTTTGAAACCTACGACACAAATAACAACGGCGTTGTCACCACAGCTGACATCGAAGCCAAGCGTAAGGCAGACTTTACCAAAGCAAATACCTCCGGTGATGGCATGATCACCCTTGAAGAATGGAAAGTCTTTGCAGCTGAGCGTGCAGCCGAACGCGGCAATGACCGCACAGTGCGCATGTTCCAGCGTTTTGACACAAACGGTGATGGTCAGATCACCCGTGACGACTTCCTTGCTCAGGCAGAGCGCATGACGGCGCGTATGGACAAGATGAAACAGCGCAGGGGTGACCGAATGGCCAAAATGCGCGATGGTAAAGGCCCCAACGGCGAGGGCATGCAAGGCATGGCGGGTCGCGGCGACGGTCCCCGTGACGGCAAACAGGGCAAAGGCGGTTGGAATGACGGACCGCGCAAACAGGGCATGATGGCTGGCAAGCACCACGCAAAGGCATGCGCAGCGGCATGATGCGAGGGATTTTGCCCAAGTTGATCTGGACTAGTGATGGCAAGATCTCCACTGAAGAACTCGGCAAGCTTGCTGACAAACTCTTTGCCAACGGCCCACTCGATCTGGACGGCTTCAAAGCAGCCACCGCAGAGTTCAAAGAGCCAATGTACGTTCGTTCCTTCCAGCGCTTGGATAAGAATGGCGACCTGACAATCACCATGGATGAGTTTATGGCTCCGGCTCAAAAGTTGATGCAGCGTCTTGACCGCAACCATGACGGCGTCATCACCAAAGCAGATTTGCAAAGATGAAGAGAGATGGGCGCAAAGGCCATAAGGGTCACAAAGGTGGCCGTGGTGGCGACGGACAGGCACAAGGTCCACGCGCACAGTAATTGTCGTTAGAGTAGGGACGCGATGGTATTTAAAAGCGACCTGCTCTGGAAAAAAGAAAGGCGGAGCCACTGGGCCCCGCCTTTTTTATATCAACTTGTCAAACCGCTATCAGGTCGTCGCCGGTTTGGCCTCTTGAATCTCGGGGTCATAGTCCACCGCGATTCCGTAATGCGGGTCTTCCATGACGGAGACTTCAACCATATTGCCAGCTTTGTGTAGCAGGACCTTACAGTCCGGTGACAGGTGACGCAGATGCAGTGTCTTACCTGCCTGCTCATAGCGCGTTGCCAGCGCATCAATCGCCTGCAGACCGGAGTGGTCCACCACGCGGGAGTTGATGAAGTCAACAATCACGTCATCCGGATCGGACTGCGGATCAAAGATTTCCTGAAAACCAGCCGCAGAACCAAAGAACAGCGGGCCTTCCAGCTTGTAGATCTTCTGGCCTTCAGCGTTCGTTGATGTGTGTGCATCAATGCGCTTGGACGCGTTCCATGCATAAGCCAGTGCAGAAACAATCACGCCAACCACAACAGCAACCGCAAGGTCAGAATACACAGTCACACCGGTCACCAGTGCAATTACGATGGCATCAGTACGCGGGATCTTGTGCAGGATCTTGAAGGTGTTCCACGCAAAGGTGCCAATCACCACCATGAACATCACGCCAACCAGCGCCGCCAGCGGGATCTGCTCAATGAGCGGAGAGGCAAACAAAATGAAGCTCAGCAGGAACAGCGACGCTGCAATTGCAGCAAGACGCGTCCGGCCACCGGACTTCACGTTGATCATGGACTGTCCAATCATGCACAGCCACCCATGCCGCCGAAGAAACCGGTCACAACGTTTGCAGCACCCTGCGCCAGACATTCCTTGGAGGCACCACCGCGTGTGTTCGTCATTTCAGCAACGAGGTTCAGTGTCAAAAGGCTTTCAATCAGCCAATCGCTGCAAGAATAAGCGAGTACGGCAGAATGATCATCAGCGTGTCAAGGTTCAGCGGAACCATTGGGATGTGAAACTCAGGCAGGCCACCGGCAATCGGAGCCAGATCACCAACCGTTTGCACATCCAGACCAAGGCCGATCACGATGATGGAAACCACCAGAATGCCTGCCAGTGGAGCTGGAATGGCGCTGGTCAGCTTTGGCAGATACCAGATCACGCCCATTGTCAGAGCAACAAGACCGAGCATCAGCGTCAGGTCCATACCAGCCAGCCAGCTGGAAGCACCTGTTACAGGATCAACGCTCTGGAACTGTCCCATCTGAGCAAGGAAGATCACGATAGCCAGACCGTTCACAAAGCCCAGCATCACCGGATGCGGCACCATACGAATGAACTTACCCCAGCGCATAAGGCCAAAGAAGAGCTGCAAAATGCCCATCAATACGACAGCAGCAAACAGATACTCAACGCCGTGCTGGACAACGAGAGAAACCATCACAACAGCAAGAGCGCCGGTCGCACCGGAAATCATGCCCGGACGACCACCAAATACAGCGGTGATGATGCCAACAATAAACGCTGCATACAGGCCAACAAGTGGTTCAACCTGCGCAACAAATGCGAATGCAACGGCTTCCGGCACCAGCGCAAGCGCAACGGTAAGACCAGAAAGCAGTTCTACTTTAACAGTATTGGCCGAAAAGCCGGGTTTTGTGGGCGCGAGCGCCTCCGTGGACGAATGCAAGGAGCACCTCCAATGGGTTATCTCTAGTTTTTTTGAATAGTGGGCGAATCCCAGCCACGCACCTTAAAGTCCGTGTGAAACCAACTGTTTCCGGTCAAGGACAAGAGCTTAAAAGCTAGGAAGCCGCTAAAATTTGAGCGGCTTTTATCTCCCTTTTGACGCGCTTATAAGCGAAATCCGCCCAAAACACCATCCCCCCAACGCATAATAGCTATGTGAGTGGGAAGCGAAGATCTCCCAAAGTGCCGAGAGTCAATGCCCACGCCTCCTCACTGTCATCCCGGCCCACGAGCCGGGACCATGATGCGGTTGCTGCATGCTGGGAGTGTCTTGTCTGCCGCGAGGTGGCTATGGATCCCGGGTCTGCGCCGCGCTTCGCCCGGGATGACGCGACGAGGCGTGAGGCAGATGGCGAGCTGAAAAACTTATCCCCCACACCAAAACGCCCTCCATACTAATCCCATGCCCACGTGACGGGCTACTGGCGGAGCGACCGTCAGTGTGGCGTGGGTTGGGCGGGGCTGTTGGAAGACGTAACGCACCTTTCAGTGGTCCGGTGAACCGAACTTCAAACGTGGCCGCATGGTTTGAGGGGAAGGGCCCAGGACTATAGGGTATCACGCGGTGGCAAATGCGGGCGTTGTGAGAGGGAAACCTCTTGTCTCAACCAAATTGCCAAGGATGGAGGAACTGTTCGGGCAGGGAAACCTGACCGGAAAAGCCACTGTCTTTCCGGGAAACCGGCTATCGTGCCTTATAGGCAAAAGAGGCGACGTTGTTCATCAAAAGAAAGCCCGGGCGAGGCGAGCAGCCAATGCCGAAGAAACATATCTAACAAGTAGCGCAGGCACTGCCTGCTCGCCTTGCTCATCCCGTATCTCGGGAAATTTCGCTCCACCACTGCATGGCATCCCATGTGGTGCTTTTGGCACATCTCCAATTCCTATGTGGAAACACGCAGAATAACGTCCCCTCACAGACTTTGCAGGTGATGGGTAAATCGTTTACTTGTCCTCCTGAGAATAAAAAGAATGCGTCAGGTAGGGACACCCAGATGAAACCGACAAATACAGTATTTACCGGATTAGAAACAACGGTATTTGAGCGCATGTCGCGTCTGGCTATGGAGCATACTGCTATTAATCTGGGGCAGGGGTTTCCGGATGTGGATGGCCCGCAGGATGTACGACAGGTTGCAGCCGATAGTCTGATGCAGGACCCCAACCAATACCCGCCCATGCTCGGCGTACCAGCTCTGCGACAGGCCGTGGCGGACAATAACAAACGCTTTTATGATCTGGATATCGATTGGCAGAGCGAAGTGCTTGTAACCTCCGGTGCCACCGAAGCGCTCGCAGATAGCATCTTTGCGCTGGTCGAGCCGGGCGATGAGTCATTCTCATCGAGCCGCTCTACGATTGTTATCTCTCGCTGGTCAAACGCGCCGGAGCAACACCGGTCTTTGTGCAGGTGACCCCGCCCAACTGGGAGCTGCATGAAGATCAGCTGCGCAAAGCCTTCTCCAGCAAGACCAAAGCCATCCTGATCAACAACCCCATGAACCCGAACGCAAAGGTCTTCACCACAAAAGAGCTGCAACTCATCGCAGACCTTTGCCTTGAGTTCGATTGCTATGCCATTTGTGATGAGGTCTACGAGCACATCGTCTTTTCCGATGCAAAGCACAAGCCGCTCATGACCCTTCCGGGTATGCGTGATCGTTGCGTTCGAATCGGATCAGCAGGCAAAACCTTCTCGCTTACAGGCTGGAAGATTGGTTACATCACAGCGCCCCATAATCTGCTGGAACCAATCGCCAAGGCCCACCAGTTCGTCACCTTCACGACCCCGCCAAACCTGCAAAAAGCCGTCGCCTATGGCTTGAATAAGGACGACGACTACTACGTTTCCTTCGAAAAGGAACTGGAAGCCAAACGCGACCTGATCTCCGCGCCATTGGCTGAAATGGGCTTCAGCGTATTGCCGTGTGAGGGCACATACTTTGTAACCTGTGATTTCTCTTCGCTTGGATTTAATGGCACTGACGTGGAGTTCTGCCAGAAAATGGTTGAGGAAGCCGGTGTTGCCGCTGTGCCGATCTCCGCATTCTACGGCACACAAGACGCCCCGCAGACACTGGTGCGCTTCTGCTTCTGTAAGAAAGGCGAAGTCCTGCACGAGGCATTGGGCCGCCTGCGCACATGGATGGGCACAATGGTGCCTTCATAAGAAGACGTGAAACACGAGCATAATCGCAAAAGTAGCCGCTCGCTCAAAAATAGGCTATGAACACAGCAACGCGCCGATGCGTAATGTCCGGCAAGGACAACCTGTAGCTACAGCTCCAAAAAAAAGACTGGCCTGCAAAGCCTCATTGAACCCTGAAAGATAATGTGAATGGATAATCCCGTACTCGTCGAAGTAACACGAGGCAACATTGTTGAGAGCCGTCACCGTGGCTCTATTGCGATCGTAGATGCTGATGGCAAACTGGCGTTCAGTGCAGGTGATGTGGAGCAGGGCATCTTTGCACGCTCGGCGATCAAGGCGCTTCAGGCAATTCCAATGGTGGAATCCGGCGCTGCGGAAGCTCTTGATTTTGATGATGCCGAACTGGCACTGACCTGCGCCTCCCACAACGGGGAGCACGTGCACGCCAGCTCTGCGCGCATGATGCTGTTCAAGGCTGGTCTGAGCGAAGAAAACCTCATGTGCGGCCCGCAATGGCCAAAGCACATGGAGGATTGCGTGAGCCTGATAAAAGCCGACGAGACCCCGTGCCAGCTGCACAACAACTGCTCTGGCAAGCACGCGGGCTTTCTGGCAATGGCAAAAACCCTCGGTATTCCAACCGAGAACTACATCGATTTTGATCACCCGGTTCAGGCGGAAATCCGCAATGTGATCGAACAGATGAGCGGCGGTATTTTGGGCCGGGATGTATGCGGTACGGACGGATGCTCCATTCCAACCTACGCCATGGAGCAACAAAAAAACAGCATTGGCTTTTGCTCGCTTTGGAACAGGTGTCGGGCTTGATCCGGAACGCTCAAAAGCTGCTGAAGTGCTTTATGAGGCCTGTGTCAACGAACCGTACATGGTTGCCGGAAAGCAGCGGTTCTGCACCGAGGTCATGGATATTTTCCGTGGCCGTGTGTTTGCGAAGACCGGTGCCGAAGGCGTGTTCTGCGCAGCCCTGCCCGAACTGGGCTTTGGCATAACCCTGAAGTGTGATGATGGTACTGATCGTGGAGCAGAAGTCATGATGGCATCCATCATCAGATCGCTCCTGCCCCTTTCTGACGAAGAAGAAAAGGGCCTGCACTCATGGGGGCACCAGCAGCTCAAGAACCGCCGCGATATCCTCGTCGGTGAAGTTCGCCCGGTCGCTGACTTCAAGCGTCTTTTGAAAACAATGTAACTGAGAGGGGCAGGGGATCGATCTCCTGCCATCTTGCTCTAAACAGCACTGACCAGATTGTCTGCGACACGAACCGAGCGCCGCAGTCCTTCTGCTGAAAGCGCCAGATCGCCGCTCACCTGCTCATACCACTTGAAGCCGGCGATATTCACGGTGCAGCCTGAGATGATATTCTGAGAAATGAGCGCTGTGGCCTCATCTGCCGCAAAGCTCACAGCAATCCCCATAGGTGCTGACCGCACACTGTTCTGAGCCACGATCAAATTACGCATATATGGCCCCCAACCAACTTGATGCCTGTCACCCGCGCATCTTCCACAATATTGCCGGTTACGCTGGTATCCGCCTCGACAGATATGCCGACGCCAAAGGTCGGGTTGTCCTGCGCATAAGGCCCCGTGCCGGTGATATCCCGCAGCACATTGTTTGAGCACACCGCAAGACGTCCCCCATCGTTGAAGTTGGTAATGGAAATGCCGCTGGCCGCTGTTTCAATCAGGTTATTGCTGACAATGGCACCCTGAAAGCCGAACTCCACAAACAAAGCCACCTCACCAGAGCGGTGACAGGTATTGCCGAGGATCTGAACATTGGACGCAGAATTGGCGCGAATAGCGGAAAACGCGCAGTCGCTGATTTTGTTGTTGGAGATCGTGACATTATCAGCGCGAAACACATTGATGCCATTGCCATTCTGCCCGGTCCCCCCGCTTTGGGCCGCAATCTGAGAGATACGGTTTCCCGTGATGATCGTGCCATCAGGACCGTCTGACCAGCGATACACCAAAATGCCGCCATCACCGCACTCAGAAACAATATTCCCCTCGATCCGTAAGGCTGTAGCATTGTAACTGAGAACAGCAACCTCCTTTAGCTCATGCATATGATTGTCAGCAATGACACCTGAGCACTGCTCTAGAACCAGCCCTGACTTTGCGCTGCCTGTAATCTCACAGGAGGTAAGAGTGAGGTGCTTACACCGCGACAACCACAGTAATGCAGAAGCATCCTCTGCAAGTGGGAGGTGTCCACCGTCAAAGGTGATATGCTGAGGTGCACATGATCCGCCCCACTGCCTTTGAGAAGAGATCCACCGCCTTCAAGCACCAGACGGGTTTGCCCCGGCACGCCGCGCATGGTCAGCCCATTGGGAAGCGACAGACCGGAGCAGGAATAGGTGCCAGCCCCAAGCTGCAGAATATGCCCGTTTTCAGCAGCCCTGTTCATAGCTGCTTGCAAGGCCACAGAGACATCCTGCTGAGAACGAGGGGCAGGAAACTCAACAATCACAGGCTTCGCAGGCACCTCCGCCTGCGCATCTTGAGAGACGACAAGCGCTCCGGCCCCGGCCACAACACCAGCACCCAGTAGGCACGTCTTGAAAGTATCTCCTGATCGTCGCTCATCTCGCCCATCGTTTTGTTCAGATCTCGAAAAGGCGTGCCAGCTGACTAGCAGCAGCAGTTGCGGGCAGATTGCCAGACTTAACCGCGCGCTCAACATCCGGCAGTGCAGCTTGATATCCGGGTTTGCCATCAGAGCCGCCTGAAGTTTCTCGTTAAGCAGCCCCCACATCCACGCCAGCTGCTGCTCCGCGCGTTTGCTCTCCCAGTCCCCACTGGCCTGCATCCGCTCTTTAAAGATGCCCAGCTGGGCCCACAGATCATCAAGACCCTCATTGGCAAGGCCGGAAATTGTCAAAACAGGAGGTGACCAGTGTTTGGAGCGCGGCGCAAGAATGTTCAGGGCAGCACGATATTCAGAGGCCGCAGAGCGCGCCCGCATCTGCCCGTCGCCCTCCGCTTTGTTGACAGCAATAAGGTCGGCAATCTCCAGCACACCTTTTTTTGATGCCCTGCAGTTCATCACCGGCACCCGGCAGCATCAAAACCAGAAAGATATCAACCATCTGTGCAACGGTGGTCTCGGACTGGCCAATCCCAACGGTCTCAACAAGGATCACATCAAACCCCGCTGCCTCACAAAGCAACATACTCTCTCGGGTCTTGGCCGCAACGCCGCCAAGCGTACCGGCTGAGGGGGAGGGACGGATGTATGCATTGGGGTCCACTGCCAGCTGCGCCATGCGGGTTTTGTCACCCAAAATGGAACCACCCGTGCGTGTGGAAGAGGGATCAACAGCCAGCACAGCCACCTTGTGCCCGGCAGCAGTCAGGTTGGAGCCAAAGGTGTCGATCATCGTGGATTTACCCACCCCCGGCACGCCGGTCACCCCGATGCGGAAGGCGTTACCGGTCGCGTCCATCACCTTGGTCAGCAGCTCTTCTGCCTGTCTTCGGTGTGCTGGCTTCTTGGATTCAACAAGCGTTATGCCACGTGCAAGCGCTGCCCGCTGCCCGTTCAGCAGCCGCTCGGCAAGCTCATCAACATTGTCTCTGGAAGAAGCGGGGCGTGCAGTCATTAAGGTCAGTCCGTTCAGAAGAATCTCTTCTGCCAACCTTGAACAGATGGCGCGCCTTTGCAAGTCGGCGACTTGGAGAAGTTGTGGGGCAGGGCTGTTCCCTGCACCCGCATTGCAACGCGCCTCGGTTGTACGAAGAAAAGACGGCCGGAAGAACCTGTTAGCGGTAGCTGACAGCTGTTCCCGTTGCGGTCACCATCAGCATGGACCCATTACTGCCAACTGTCTCATAATCAATGTCGATGCCGATAACGGCGTTGGCGCCATACCGCGCAGCTTCCTCAGTCATTTCATGAAGGGCAATCTGACGAGCCTTCTTCAGCTCATCCTCATAGGCACCGGAACGACCACCGACAATGTCGCGAATACCGGCAAACAGGTCCTTAAAGACGTTTGCACCAAGGATCGCTTCCCCGTGCACAATGCCTTTGTACTCGGAAATCTCTTTGTTCTGAATGGTGTTCGTGGTCGTAGTAAGCATGTGTCATCCTCAAATTACCGTCATGGCCAGCAGCCAGACGCACATCAAATCTGTCGGTCAAAAGCATCAAACTGTGATCGAAGTGCCCGTACCCATGAAACCTATGGGTATTCAATTTATGTAGGCATACCTCTGCAAAATGCCAGAGGGAGGAAAGCTAGTCATGCAGGTAAAATACTCTTTGTTTTTGTACCTCACGGCGCATCTCAGCCAATTCACCATGAAGCGTATAAAGTTTTGCCTCCAGAACTTGTAGTTCCTGCCCCCAGCTTAACTGAGGCAGGCAAGATCCAAGGAAGCTGCTGGTGACTATGAGAGGCCAGCAAACGAAACCTATGGGAGTTTTCCGGTCTTCTGGTAATTGGCAAACGTCTCGGCATAATCTGGATGCCAACGGGACAGCGCCGGACGATTTTCAATTATGTCATGAGCAGCCCAGTAAACCCGTCGCTTGTCGACTTCAGAACCTACGGCGTTGTCTGGACAAAGGATATAAAAGTCATCCTTGGACAAACGCTCCAGAAAGTAATCAACCGTCTGCTCACTGGTCCAGGCGTCCTTGGGCTTTTCTGGGTACTGGGCAATATTAATACCCGTATGCGTAAAGCCCGGTACAAAGAGATGGGCAGAAACTGGCGCATTCACCTCTCTTAAGTCATGACTGAGCTGCTCGGTGATCACTTTCACACCCGCCTTGGTCATATTATAAGCCGGATTGCCGGGAGGTGTGGTGATCCCTTGTTTGGAGCCTGTATTGACCACAACCGCCGGGCGGTTCGCCGCTACCATGCGCGGTAAAAACGCATGAACGCCGTGGATCACTCCAAACAGGTTGACTGAGATGAGTTTGCGCCAGTTATCCATTTCACCCCAGCTTGAAGAGGGGATCTCGATACCGGCATTGTTCATGAGCACAGCAACCTGACCGACCTCGAAGGCTTTATCGGCAAGTGCTTGAACCTGGTTCTCCTGAGACACATCTGTTGGGACGCCAAGTACGGTCACAGATTTGGAAGCGACAGAACTTACGTCTTTCACAGCTTCCTCAAACCGCGCTCCGGGAAGGTCGGCAAGGATCACACCTAACCCACGCTGCGCAAATCGAATTGCAGATGCCCTGCCAACACCACTTGCGCCCCTGTCACGACGGCCAAACCACCTAGATCAATAGCTTTTTCATACATTGTTATGTGCCTGATTTCTGGAAGTTTTGATAGGGAACGAGAATGACTTCGCTCATCTCTAATATATTAGCATCATTCGCCAAATGTACAATGCATCGCAGTCTGCCTGCTCAGGCAGGGCAGGCAGAGCGAGCGTGAAGGCGATAGCAGCTGTATCGCCGTCACGCTTTGAGGAGGTGACAACCAGTTGTGCCACTTATAGTTATCGGCTTTAGAGCCAGTTCCGATGCGTTATTCAGCGGCCTGCTTTGGCTCGTAGCCCAGCTTTTCGTTAAGCTCCTGAATAAGCCTTGAGCTGCTTCGGAAATCACCGTGCCCGGAGGGAAGATTGCAGAGGCACCAGAGGCATAAAGCTCATCATAATCCTGCGGAGGCACAACACCGCCCACAACGATCATGATGTCTTCACGGCCCTCATCAGCGAGAGCCTTCTTCAACGCCGGAACAAGCGTCAGATGGCCCGCAGCAAGAGAGGAAACGCCAACAATATGAACATCGTTCTCCACGGCTTGGCGGGCAGCCTCTTCCGGGGTTGCGAACAACGGCCCGATGTCAACGTCAAACCCAAGGTCGGCAAAGGCAGAGGCGATCACTTTCTGTCCACGGTCATGACCATCCTGCCCCATCTTGGCAACAAGAATACGAGGACGGCGACCGTCGTTTTCTTCAAATGCCTCAACCAACCGTTCAATCTTGGAGATGCTCTCGGACATTTCACCTACCTCACGCTTGTAAACGCCAGCAATAGATTTGATCTCGGCCTTGTGACGACCAAACGCATTTTCCATCGCCAGAGACATTTCGCCAACAGAAGCTTTCACTCGAGCTGCCTTCACGCAAAGATCCAGAAGATTGCCGTCTCCGGAGCGAGCAGCCTCTTCCAGCGCCTTCAAGGCTGCCTGTGTCTCCTCTTCGTTGCGCTCAGCACGCAGACGCCTGAGTTTTTCAATCTGCTTGGCACGAACATCTTCGTTGTCCACTTTCAGAACGTCAAGTTCCTCTTCGCGGTCAGGACGGAACTTGTTCACGCCAACAACAGTTTGATGCCCACTATCAATACGGGCCTGTGTCTTGGCCGCAGCTTCCTCAATACGAAGCTTCGGAATGCCCTTCTCAATCGCCTTTGCCATCCCGCCAAGGCTCTCGATCTCCGCAATATGCTCAAGGGCTTTGGCAGCAAGATCAGCCGTCAGACGCTCAACGTAATAAGAGCCACCCCACGGATCGATGGTTTTGGTGGTCCCGCTTTCCTGCTGCAGGAACAACTGGGTGTTGCGGGCAATACGCGCAGAAAAGTCGGTCGGCAATGCCAACGCTTCATCCAGCGCATTGGTATGCAGAGACTGCGTATGCCCCTGTGTCGCTGCCATGGCTTCAACAGTCGTGCGGATGACGTTGTTGAACACATCCTGCGCCGTCAAAGACCAGCCAGAGGTCTGCGAATGGGTGCGCAGCGACAGGCTCTTCGGGTTCTTGGGCTGGAAGTTCTCCTGCATCAGCTTGGCCCAGATCAGGCGTGCTGCCCGCAGTTTGGCAACTTCCATAAAGAAGTTCATGCCAATCGCCCAGAAGAAGGAAAGGCGAGGGGCAAACGCATCAATATCAAGACCAGCTGCCACACCTGCACGGGCATATTCAATGCCGTCTGCGATGGTAAACGCCAGCTCCAGATCAGCCGTCGCCCCCGCTTCCTGCATGTGGTAGCCGGAAATGGAAATGGAGTTGAACTTCGGCATATGCGTCGAGGTGTAATCGAAGATATCCGAGATAATCCGCATGGAAGGTGCTGGTGGATAAATATAGGTGTTACGAACCATGAACTCTTTCAGAATGTCATTCTGAATAGTCCCCGACAGCTTTTCGGAAGGAACGCCTTGCTCCTCGGCTGCAACAATATAAAGCGCCATGACAGGCAGAACAGCGCCATTCATGGTCATGGAAACGCTCATCTTGTCCAGCGGAATGCCGGAGAAGAGCGTGCGCATGTCATAAATGGAATCGATGGCAACACCGGCCATGCCCACGTCACCGGCAACACGTGGTGGTCACTGTCGTACCCACGGTGCGTCGCCAGATCAAACGCGATGGAAAGACCCTTCTGCCCCGCCGCCAGATTGCGGCGATAGAAAGCGTTGGAATCTTCAGCGGTCGAAAATCCAGCATACTGGCGCACGGTCCACGGCTGTTGCACATACATGGTTGGATACGGCCCGCGCATGTAAGGCGGCAGACCCGGCCATGTATTCAGATGCGTCAGCCCGTCAATATCGTGAGGACCATAGGCGGGTTTAACCGCAATGCCTTCCGGGGTTTCCCATGTTGCTTGCATGTCAGAGGAAGCAGATGCGGCGCAGTCCTTGTAGTCCACGCTAGTGTAGTCAGGAAACAAGCTCATCAAATTGCCTCCACTTGGTCAGAGAGCGAAACGCCTACCACTTCAAAACACGCCTTCAATTCAACCAGCATATCACAGCCCTGGTATATGGTTCCATCAAGCCATTCTCGACCAGCTCCGCAAGCAAATCCTTCGGACGACCAGCCAGCGTAACGCGCTCGGCACCTGCTGCCCTCAGCCGCTTCAGAACTTCAAGCGCCTGCTCCTCATACACCTTGTCGGAGGAACAGATGCAGGCAACCTTGGCACCGCTGATCTGGAAACCGGAAACCAGCTCGTCAATGCTCTCAAACAGCTTGCCACCGTCACTGGCAAACCCGCCAGTTGCGTAAAAATTACTCGAAAACGCGGAGCGGGCCGTATGCTGAGCGACTGGGCCAAGCGTGGCCAGGAAGACCTGAGGCAAAGTGCCTTGAGCCTCTTTTAATGAATCTGCTTTGTCTCGCAGGGTCTCAAAAGGTGCCGCCAGACGAGCAAGCGGAAGCCGCTGACATTCATTGCTGCCCACTTGCTGTCGGCTGGCCTGAATGTCAACGAGGCCAGCACCATCAATAAGCGCTTTGGCGACCGCTTCAATCAGTTGGCCGTTGCTATCAGGTTCCGGCAAGTCAATGCGGGTTGCAATCTCGCCGATCTGATCAGTGTCAGCTTTCAAAACCTCAACATCAAGCTCATCAAGGTTCGGGAAGGCGCTTGTGCCGGTCAACGGATAACGGCCCGTTGCAACCGATTTGTCCTCTTCCCGTTTTGATGCAGTAACATCAGAATAAACGGCACCAGAGGTCAGCGCTCCAATAAGGCCACCGTCCTGCTCGATCTTCTGGAAATAGGACCACGCGGCATTGGCAAGCTCTTGCGTGCGCTCTTCGACCAGCCCGCAGCCCGCTGCCGGGTCGCTGACCTGTGCCAGATTGCTTTCTTCGCACAGAATGAGTTGCGTGTTGCGTGCAATTCGGCGTGCAAAGGCATTCGGCAAACCAAGAGGAGTTGTGAAGGGCAGAACCGTTACACTATCAGCGCCGCCAATCCCCGCAGCAAATGCCGCAACGGTCGTGCGCAGCATGTTCACCCACGGATCGCGCTTGGTCATCATCCGCCAGCTCGTCTCCATATGAAGATGGAGCGGCACGACAGGAAGCTGTGCAGCATCCAGAAGACGGGCCCATAAATGACGCATCGCACGCGCCTTCACAATGGTCCCGAACTGGTCTGCATTGGCACTCAGGCTGGCAGAAACGTATTTGGGAAGGTCTTCGGCAGGCAGATTACCTGCTTCCAGCGTGCGCATATGGTGGAGCAGGCTGGCAAGCGTAAGCCCAAGCTCCTGAACACTGTTGGCGCCAGCATCATGATAACAGCGCCCGTCAGCACGTAGCAAGGTGCCTTGAATACCGTTTTTGCGCGCATACCCCACAAGGTCCTGCGCACGTAGGGCCAGCTGTTCAAATGAATCGCGTACGCACCCCGAACTGACGAACACAGCAAGTGGATCAAAGACGCCTTGTACGGTCAATTGGTCTGCACCAACACCCATACGCTTGCAGGTCTCAACCAGCAGCGCAAGCGTTGCACTCCCTTCAAAGCCACAGTCGAGGCGGATATCGATAAGATCAGGCTTAACCCCATCAAGCAGCTTCAGCATTCCGTCGATGCGCTGAACGCTCAGTCCACCAGCGAAAACGCGAGGGGAGGCAGGCAAAACCAACTCGATACCGTCGGCACCTCCCTCAAGGTCCTCGAGCATCTGGGCATTGGCTTGGGAAATGACGGGATGATCACTACGTTGAATGATCTTCCAAGGGCGAGCGCACTCCCTCAATTGCAGTGGAGCACTGTCGGTGTGGCCTTGGTATATTGGTTTAATCTCAAGGCCACCGGCAATTGGTGTGTTTAGTCCATCCAGTGCAGCGCCTTTGAGGGCACGCAGCAGATGCTTCCCAGTCGCTTCGCGAGGCTTCTAGGAAATTACTTGGAAAATCAATGTTTTGCATGTCCATCCCATGTCCTTCTGATAACTTTATACGAAGGAACCTTCAACGGTTTCAAGCTATGCGTTAGGACGAGGTTGGATAACAATCGGCCAAAACACTGCGTTAAGTGCAGAACTACTGATGTGACAATAGTTGGATAGTTTTCGCATTAGCTTAATTTATCCTAAACTTGTCGCAATTGACCCTAGGGCATGTAACGCTGTTACTATTGCCGAGAGCAGAGAAGTAGCCTCGCACTCTTACTCTATATATTTCGGACTTATTGCGAAATAGCTCATGGATAAAGCCGTTATAGCTACGGGTTCTATGGGGCAACAGTGAGAGTATTGTTTGTCAGTACTCTGAATACTTGGAGGTCAGTTGACCTGCCTTCGAAAATAGGAATGACCGTATTGCCGAGATTGCTGTAAGTGCACGTGATCTGAGTGCAATAAAAACATACGCAGAAATACAAGAGATGGTTACATCTTGCAGAAGCGAGGCGGCATAAGAAATTGCCCGTAAACTGCAAAACAGAGCGTTTAACAGGCGTGCGATAGCATTTAATGAGTGAGAGAAAGGTCTTGGCCATACTCCACCTTGTCACCGCCTTTCGCTGAACAGCCATCCAGGACTGAGAGTTTTCGGATTTACCTGCGCAAACCATTGGTTTGCGAAATTGAGTTGGCATGCCTTCGGTATGTCAGGTGGGCAAGTGCGTCTTCAATCCAGCAGCACTAGAGCGAGTGCCAAGCGGATAGGAACGGGAAAGCAGGGCAAATGAACGATACTTCAGATATCGATGCAAAGGTAAGAGCGATTGCAGAAGCACGGGCAGCAAAGCCCGTTCTGGACATTGTTGAATCCTATCTGAGGCGACTGGGAGCATCCCATATCCTCATTACGGGGCTTCCTATGCCAAACAGGACAATTGACAGTTTGGTCCATAGGTTCCGCTGGCCTGATGAGCGCAATGGCGGCGTCGAGCGGACAGCACTGAGTGCAGGCGATAACGCACTTATGCTGGGACTATCGGGCAATCGCCCGGTGATTTGGCCTGTCTCCAATGCAGATACAGGCAACTCCGAGCTCTTTGCAGCAATCGGAGAAGGTGCGCGGGTCATGGTGATCCCGGTGGATGCACTTCATCCGTTCCAAGCAATGGTTGTTGGCGCAGGTCATCAAATTGCGGCAGAAGCCTATGACTTGGCTTCGCTGGAGATCGTTTGTTCCGCAGCGTTCAGACGCTTGTTTGAACTCGGGGTCATCTCCGACCAAAGACCGGGAGATCTGTCCGCCCGTGAGCGCCGGGTTCTGGAGTTGACCGCGCTGGGCAAAACGGCACATGAGATTGCAGAGCTTCTGGAAATCTCACAAAGAACGGTTCATGCGCACCTGCAGAACGCAAGTGCCAAGCTCAATGCCTCCAACAAAACACACACAGTGGTTGAAGCGTTGCGCTACGGTCAGATTAAGATCTAACCAGACGTCTTTTATACTCACACAAAAGGCAGACACATCAAGAATGTGTCTGCCTTTTGTGTGGTGTAGCGCCTAGTTTCTAAAGCTAGACTTTTACGCGTCACTGTTATGTCTAGGCGATTTCAGCAAGGCCGGGGACCCGAGCCACAATCTCGTCGGTCATTTCTGGCCCTATCTTTTCGCGGGTGTACTCAATAGTCTCCCTGGCAACCTTGTGGATTTCTTCCACAGAAAGACCGAGACTTGTCATTTCATTCAAGGCAGCCAGTACGCCAACGCTTGCATTCATCTTACTGACAAGCCACCTAAAAGGCCCTTATTCTCAGTAGACTCATCAATTGCAAGAAAACCCTCAGCAGCAGAGAAGGCCTTGAACAAAGCCTCAAGCTCCGTTTGCGTGCAATTTTTAGCAATGAAGTTCAATATGATCCCCACAGCAGGCGTCACCTTTTCAGGGTCTATCCCTGTTTTGTCGTAAATGCGATCAACAAGTATGTGCATCGTAATCTCCAGTCCTAATGAAACTCATATAGGGACCATTAGGTGCAATGTTAGAGATAGCAGAACAGTCTTTTAGCGACGCCACAGCTGCCACCACCTGAAGCTCAGCCAAATTCCGCTTCGCAGGGCATCTTGTGTGCCTTGATTTTTAAAAGTATCGCCCACGCCTCTTAAAAGAGTTTAACCGATCTGATTAAACAGTGAGACGGAATTAAAAGTGGTTAGAAACGCATAGCCATAGCATTGGCTTCAAAAATCATGTTAGAGCTTCTAACAGCCTCATATCTACGCAGTGAACTGCGTACTTTCCCATCCTACAGGTGATAAACACGAGCCTGCCCTACAAAGGAATGAAGCATGTCGAAACTTGACAAAGTCCTTGAACGTATTGATCAAAACCTGGATCAAAGTCTCGACCGTTTGTTTGAACTACTGCGTATCAAAAGTATTTCTACCGACCCTGAATATAAGGGAGATTGCCGCCAAGCTGCTGAATGGATGGCCCGCGAACTAACCGCAATTGGCATTCCATCAGAAGTCAGGGACACCACCGGTCATCCGATGGTTGTTGGTCACCGCGTTGCAGAAGGAAAGCCTGGCCCGCACGTGCTGTTTTATGGTCACTACGATGTTCAACCTGTTGATCCGATTGAACTTTGGAACGCAGACCCATTTGACCCGCAAATTGTGACCCGTGAAGACGGTTCAAAAATGATCGTTGCACGCGGAGCAAACGATGACAAAGGTCAGTTGATGACGTTTGTCGAAGCTGTCCGCGCCTGGATTGAAGAAGCCGGTGATGTTCCAATCAACATCTCTGTCCTGTTGGAAGGTGAAGAAGAGAGCGGATCGCCATCCCTTCAGCCGTTCTTGATGCAAACAAAGAGGAGCTGTCCAAGGATCTTGCCCTCGTTTGTGATACGTCCATGTGGGACAAGGACACCCCAGCGATCTCAGTCATGTTGCGTGGTCTGGTCGGTGAAGAAATCACCCTGAAAGGCCCGAGTAAAGACCTGCATTCCGGCATGTATGGCGGTGCAGCACGCAACCCGCTTCATGTTCTTTCTGACATGATTGCAGGCCTGCGCGATGAAAATGGCCGCATCACCCTGCCAGGGTTCTATGACGGTGTTCTGGAACTGCCGGAAGACGTCAAGGAGATGTGGCAGAACCTCGGCTTCTCTACCGAAGAATTCCTTGGCGGTATTGGCCTGAAAGATTTGGGCGGTGAGAAAGATCGTTCTGGTCTCGAGCAGCTTTGGGCGCGTCCAACCTGCGAAGTCAACGGCATGTGGGGCGGGTACACCGGCGCTGGCTTCAAAACCGTTATCCCTGCAGAAGCGAACGCAAAAGTCTCCTTCCGTTTGGTTGGTGATCAGGATCCGGCGAAAATCAGAGAAGCTTCCACGCTTATCTGAAGTCCAAAACACCAGCAGATTTTGAACTGGAACTGCATCCTCATGGCGGGGACCGTGCCCTGCGCATGGACTTTGATGCACCAGCTTTGGCAAAAGGCCGCGCCGCGCTTACCGCTGAGTGGGGCAAGCCCGCAGCTCTGGTGGGCTGTGGAGGCTCCATTCCTATTGTCGGCAGCTTCAAGCGCACCCTCGACATGGACAGTCTGCTGATCGGTTTTGGTCTGGATGAGGATCAGATCCATTCGCCAAACGAGAAATATGAGCTAAAGAGCTTCCATAAGGGGATCCGCTCTTGGGCTCGCGTTCTGGAAGAACTGGCAAAGTAATCTGCGAACCACGAGACTTGGCTCCGAGTTGATTTGTTCGGAGCCAGCATCCTTTGAATTTTCGAGTTTTTTTGCTCTGCCCTATGGAGATTTGAAATGGCATCAATCTGCGTTTTTTGCGGATCATCAATGGGGAAACGCCCGGAATACGAAGCAGCTGCACGCCTTTTAGGCACTGAGATTGCCAAGCGCGGTAACCGTTTGGTTTATGGCGGCGCAGAAGTTGGCCTGATGGGCACTGTTGCAAATGCAGCGCTGGAAGCTGGCGGTGAAGTTGTCGGCGTCCTGCCGGAAGCTTGGCAGTAAAAGAGTTAGCTCATAAATCCCTGACCAGTCTTCATATCGTTGGCTCCATGCACGAGCGTAAAGCGATGATGGCGGATATGTCTGATGCGTTTGTGGCGCTTCCGGGCGGTCTTGGTACTATGGAAGAGCTCTTCGAAGTTTGGACATGGGGGCAACTGGGCTACCACAAAAAGCCATGTGCGCTTTACAACGCCAACGGGTTTTACGGACGCATGCTGGCTTATCTGGATTTCATCCAGGAAGAAGACTTTATGAAGAAGGTCCACCGTGACATGTTGCTCGTTGGTGACAACCCGGTAGAACTGCTTGATCAGATCGAAGCCTATGAAGCGCCTGCACGTTATAAGTGGATCACCCGCGCAGAAACCTGATACCAAAAGACACAGCAGGGCTGATGACTTGTTGATCAGTCCTGCAAATATCTGGGCAGCCGGGATGGCTCGTGGCTTAGGTAAAGTGCGCCAAGCAAAAAGGCAAAGCCAAGCGCTTGCCCGATCCCCAGCGGTTCGGCGAAGACAGATAGCCAGTCAGGATCGCAAGGCCAAATTCAATGAAACCGGTTGTATAAGCTGTCTTCCGGCCAGACCGGTCAGAACTGCCAAAGGCAAGCAGAAACTGCGGCAACAATCCTGCAATCAGCGCCAATCCCAGAATGGGCATCACCATTGGTGCTGTGCCTGCTCCTTGCCAGAGCGTCAGTTCCATCAGCGCAAACGGAACCGCCATCACCAGCGCACCAGAAAAGATGCATGCAGCAATTGCAAGGGAAGGGAGATAGCTTGGTGTTCTCCGGCTGACCAATTGAAGGCCACCGTATGACAGCGGCCCTATCAGTCCGATTGCAACGGCGGTCAGGTCAACGTCAGGCAGTGGCGTCAAAGCGATGATAATCAGCAGCGCACATAAGACCAAACCAAGTGTAAGCCAGTCACTGTTGCGTAGTCTTGCACCGCCGATCCCTCTCAAAATCACCAATAGTGCCGGGTAGGAGAAGAACAGGCTTGCTGCCAGATAAACCGGCAGCTCACTCAGAGCGTAAAAGTAACTCCATGCCCCGAGCCCCATGATCATGCCAAACAACACATATTGCCGACTGCTTGGGCCAGACTTAAGTGCTTGTGGCAGATAGGGGGCAAGTAAAACAGCAGGCAGAATATAGCGAAGGAAAACAGCAGCCCCCGGTGAGATGCCAGCGGCAAAGCCCGCCTTGGCAAAATATGGAATGCTCCCAAAACACGCAGCGCCTAGACCTAGGGCCATCAGTTCACCAGGCCGTGGCCTGTGCCATTATTTTTAAATCCATGAAACATGAAACTCAGGTGACGCCAATTACTTGCACTCTTCAAAATTGCTGATTCCAAATATGAAACCTACACGGGATAAGGGCAAGTATATTTACTGAGCCACGTGAGTTTAAGCTCACATGGCCACAGAAATGGGCTTACAAAAGCCAAATGGCCTAGATTTCGGCAAGCAAATCTCAAGCGTTACCCAAGAGCAGGCAGCCCGCTTAGATCTTTCAGAACAGCAAATGGCGACAGATCCGCGTATTCATCAGGCTTCTGTGCACGGTTCACCCAGACTGTTCGCATCCCGTACTTGGTGGCGCCAGCAATATCCCAGCGGTTGCTGGACTGGAATGAGATTGCTTCTGGATAAAGACGGAAATGGGTTGTGACCAGATCATAAACCTCTGGATTGGGCTTATAGGTCTTTACCGGATCAACTGAGAAAACCTCGTCAAAGGAATCCGTAATGCCCGCGTTCTTAAGGGCACCATCCATCATCTTCATAGGAGCATTCGACAAGATCGCAAGCTTGGACCCGCGTGCACGCAGATCTTTCAAAAGCTGCGGAACTTCAGGGTAGCAATCCAACTCCCAATAGGCAGCCAGCAGCTGGTCACGCGCTGCTTTATTGGCTTCCGGAACGAGCGCGAAAGCTGTGTCCAGTGCTTGGATGGTTAGCTCCCAGAAGTCCACGTATTGACCCATCAGCGCGCGCACCCAGGAATACTCAAGTTGCTTCTCTCTCCAGATGTATGAGAGCTTTTCGCCTTCAGGCCCCACAGCGTCCATGTGCTTTCTGGCGGCTGCATGCACGTCAAAAAGGGTTCCATAGGCGTCAAAAACAAAAACCGAGTGGCTCATTTCTACTCTCCGGCTGCGCACCAAGCGTTATTATTAGTAATTCCAGTACCCCTAAAAAAGCGATGTAATGGGGGTTCGTCAAGGCATGGGAAATACGTGTTACCTTGCTTTGGATGAAAAAAAACTAACATTTTTTTCCCAAAACGAGAGATTTTGCGGAAAATCGGTAACCTGTATCCAAGCTACACCAGAATCTTTAGCCAGCTCGCTCAAAGGTTGCGGCAATCTCAAAAGTCGCGGCACCTCTGATGCGTTAAACCTGTGCAAAATAACAATGAAGAAGCGGTAGTTCTGTGAAATATAAGCAAGTTGCATGTTGGCATGTAATTGCGAATTCTTGTATTTATAGCAGCTACTGCGGCATTTAGTTGCGTTTTGGGACTAATATTACTGCAAGACATAACTTTAAGCGCTTCCCTATTGGGCAGGAGAAGTGCTCTTTAATGCGTTCTCTTCTTTGTCGAGAGTATGGTTGACCTTATTTGAATTCTCGGGTCGACTTGTAAAAGGTGAAGGGTGGGGCCTTTCTGGCGCACATACCGACTTTTGAGGAGTTAATAAATATGGCCGAAATGTCGAAGACTCGCACATGGGTTGATGGCAAATGGTACGAGGGCAATCCACCACTGATCGGCCCACGTACACATTCTTTTTGGTTGGGTTCAAATGTATTTGATGGGGCACGTGGGTTTGAAGGCGTTATGCCTGACCTAGATTTGCATTGTGAGCGTTTGAACCGCTCTGCTGTGAACCTTGGCATGAAGCCAACCATGCGCTTTGAAGAAATGGTTGAGCTTGCCACAGAAGGCATGGAGAAGTTTGAGGCTGATGAAGCGGTCTACATCCGCCCCATGTACTGGGCAGAACATGACGGCCCGGCCATCATTGACGCAGATCCAGAATCAACACGGTTCTGCATGTGTTTGTTTGAAACGCCAATGCCACCAAAGGGCGCGTCCACCAGCCTGACACTGTCTCCATTCCGCCGGCCAACAATGGAGAACATGCCCGTCAATGCAAAAGCTGGGTGCTTGTATCCAAACAATGCGCGCGCCTCCCGCGAAGCAAAGTCACGTGGTTTCGACAACGCACTTATGCTGGACGCACTGGGCAACGTGCAGAGCTGACTTCCGCCAACATCTTCATGGTCAAGGATGGTGAGGTTCTGACTCCGTTCTGGAACGGCACGTTCCTCAATGGCATTACCCGCCAGCGCGTCATCAAGCTGCTCACAGGTGTTGGCTACAAAGTCCATGAGACCACACTGACCTATCAGGACTTCCTGGAAGCGGACGAGATTTTCTCAACCGGCAACTACAGCAAGGTTCTGCCGGTTCATAAGCTGGATGATCACAGAATGGACCACGGGCCGGTCGCGAAGAAAGCACGAGAGCTGTACTGGGAATTTGCCCACGCAAAAGTACCTGCATAATCAGGCGCGCTTTGAACATTCTGAAGTTTTTAAAGGGGGGCAGCTGCCTCCCTTTTTATGTCGCAATGAAGCGCTTAAGGGTCAGCAGCGCTGCAAGGACCAGCATCCCGGCTGCAACGAGCGACGCCAGCATGAAATCGCCGTTGAACTCATACAGATAACCGGCGAAACTTGGCCCCAGCATCTGGCCAACCCCGAACGCGGCGGTCATAAGACCAACAATCTGCCGAGGTTGGAGCCAGCAATCCGCCGCGCCTCAATAAGGCCGAGCGAGGTGATTCCGACAAAGGTTCCGCCGAGCAGGATTGAGGCCATGGACAGGCCCGCAACGGTTGGCACTAAAACGCTGAGTGCCACACCCATGGCTTCCAGTGTGCAGGCGATTGCAATTGCAAGACCATATCCGATACGAACGGCTAGCTTCTCCCAGAAGAAGACCGAAGGAATTACGGCAAGCCCCACCAGCAGCCAGCCAAGGGATTTCATCGGAGCCAGCTCAGGTGTGGAGTTCGCCAAGCGCCAAAGAATGTAGCCGTAATGACGTATCCAAACCCGAAACAGCCATAGGCAGCGATGAGCCGCCACGCACTCAGGTTCAGCGGCTTGGTGGGTGTTGCAGGTGGTGCGGATGTCTGTACAGCTTTGAGAGGGATCTTGTTTTGAGGCGGCAGCAG
The DNA here is from genome assembly GCA_001310715.1 of Pseudovibrio sp. JCM 19062. Next base: position 36,197 of record BAXV01000021.1, on the reverse strand, counting down.
CAGCGGAACACAAATTGTAAGGAGCAAGCTGAGGACGCCGCCTGCGATCCAAAGCTCAGCGGAGGTGTTTAATCTCGCTCCCAACCATTCAATCATAAGAGAAGAGCCCGCAATCCCGATGCCGACCCCCGTGAAGTGGATCGGAAAGAGATGCAGGCTGTGCTTTTCCGCCAGTCGTTGCATCACGATGTTCGCGACCAACACAAAGGCATAGGCACTCGCCAGACCTGCCAGAAACCGGATGATAACATACCAGTAAAGGCCAAGGTTAAAGGCCATAAGAAAGGTGACGACCGTGCTGGCGATCAATGCCACCATGAAAACTTTATAGGGACCACCGGGCAGGGGAGCACGGGCGGCCATCAGCGCGCCAATCAGATAACCAAGGTAATTGGAGGAAGCTACAAATCCGGCATCAACTTCATTCAGGACGCCTTCCTGCAACATAAACGGGAGCAGCGGAGTATAAGCAAATCTTCCAATACCCATGATCGCAGCCATCGCAAGACAACCGCCCACCGCAGACCGCAACGCAAGGCTGTCTTTTTGAGGATTGGTGGATGTTTTCATGAGTCTTTCTGAGGCATTTGTCACAGATTGTTTCCTTATAACCCGCAGAAAACAGTCGTTTTATTGGTCCCAAAGCCTCTGCGTTTCTAAACCTAGAGGTTATGCCTCTAAAAAAAACAAGAAAATATTTGCAAATTATGCTTCTGACCCGTTGCTCATACGCAAAAACATCACTATTTTGCACCATGAGTTGCAGAGCTGGTCGGTTGAAAGACTGGGGAGCCTGCGCCCAAAGTTTCCTTTCCCATGGAGGTATACCATGTCTTTTGCTCTTGAAGACCTGCCATACGCATACGACGCTCTGGCCCCTTATATGTCTGCTGAAACCCTCGAGTTCCACCACGACAAGCACCATCAGGCTTATGTCACCAACGGTAACAAGCTGCTCGAAGGTTCAGGCCTTGAAGGCAAAAGCCTTGAAGAGATCGTCAAGGAAAGCTACGGCACCAATGCTGGCCTGTTCAACAACGCTGGCCAGCACCTCAACCACCTGCACTTCTGGAAGTGGATGAAGCCGAATGGTGGCGGTTCTTCTCTGCCGGGCGTCTTGCAAAGAAAGTTGACGAAGACCTGGGTGGCTTCGACAAGTTCCGCGCTGACTTCATCAACGCCGGTCTAACCCAGTTCGGTTCCGGTTGGGCATGGCTGGCTTTGAAAGACGGCAAGCTGGTTGTTATGAAAACACCTAATGGTGAAAACCCGATCGTACACGGCGCAACCCCAATTCTGGGCTGCGATGTTTGGGAACACTCCTACTACATCGATTACCGCAACGCGCGTCCTAAGTACCTGGAAGCATTCGTTGATAACCTGATCAACTGGGAATACGTTGAAGAGCTGTACTCTAAAGCTGTTTAATTCCAACGACATGTTATGATTAAGGCGGCCATAGGCCGCCTTTTTGTGTCACCCGCTGTCAGCCCATCATGCTTGAGTTTTCTGCTCAGGGCCTGTGTGTTGCAATCCAAAGAGCCTGTTGAGGAAATTGGTTTGATACCCGAACTGGCAACGGGATGTGATGATCTGTTCAAGTCTGCCGTTCATGAGGTAGAGGAAGGTTTCACACTCGTTTTGAGTTGTAAAGCAAGCCTCCGTCGCAACGTTGTAAGGCCGGTTATTGCTTAACACACGCCCGCCCACATTCGCCTGCCACACGTTGGCAGCGCCGTATTCTGCTGCCGCAATGTTGCAATCATACTGGGTGCCTCTTACCCGAGGGATGATCGGATCATTGCGGGGAATAGCTGGCGCTCCAGATAGTTCGTGCTTGGTGGTTGGCTACAGCTGCCTAGAAAAAGCGATGCCGCTGCAAGGCTGGCGATAGGGGCAATTATCTTCATTTATTCAACACCTTCGGGCCTTAATAGCCTCTTCTGTCAATGTTTTACCAAAGCCTGCCGAACAGCCCTTTGTAATAGCCATGCTGACAACTGGCACTACGTGTGAGCTCCAGATACCCGCGCATGAAATTCAGGTAAGCTTGGCACTTCTCCATAGTCCGGAAGCAGGCGACACTGGAAACGTTGCGGCTTGGATCGCTAAAGTACCCATTCACAAAGGCCTGATAGACATTTTCGGGTCCATCTTCCTTCACTCTGATCCGGCAGTCATACTGGGATCCATAGATCCGCGGAGCCGACCGTAAATCGTTAGGAAGCAGGTAATTAAACGGGTAGAGCTTGTTATTGACCTGTGCGGATGCCGAACCCGCAGACAAGAAAAGCGTGACGATAAAGACAACCAAAAAAACGCAAGAGTTCGCTCCCTTGTCATTGTGTTTGCTTGACTTCATTATGAGTCATGAATGGTTTTAGAACATATAAAGGCGATATTTCGCTTGTTTTTAAGGTTAACGAATTTGCGATGACTGAATACGTCAAATCTCAGCAACGCTAGCTAGCGCGCAAAAAAGGCGCCTCCATTGAGACGCCTTTCGTGTCTTCGTATATCCAACACTTTCAAAGTTTCACAGTCTCTCCGTCAGCGCTACCTGCTAGAACCGGCTAAGCGGCCCGTCGTAGTAACCGTGCTGGCAGCTTGCAGTGCGCGTCGTCGTCAAATACCCCCGCATGAAATTCAGATAAGCATCGCACATCTGTGCCGTCTGAAAGCAAGCGACACTGGAGATGTTGCGGACCGGGTCACTAAAAGACCCGCCTACAAATGCTTGATAAACATTCTCGGCCCCATCTTCTCTCACCCTGACCTGACAGTCGTACTGGGTTCCCCTGATCATCGGTGGTGAGCGGAGGTCATTTGGAAGCAGGGAGTTAAACGGATATTCCTGATTATTGACTTGAGCAACTGAATAGCCAGGAACGATTGCGAGTAGGAACAGGGTGATGAGAAGCGTACGCACAGGATTTTCCAGACTTCTTTGTTTTTGTTGTTAACTTAGACTGTCAGAAACGCGCCTAGCGCCCGTTTGACTGGAAAATCGTAGCCCTCTGATGGTTCTTGCAAATTTAATGAAGCTGTTCGAACTAAGAACAAGCTTAAGGTAAACTTACAGGTGTCTTTATTAGAAAAAGGCGCCCCGAAAAGGCGCCTTTATAATCTTCAATGGGTTACGTCATGCTTTGCCAGTCTGTTTCAAGGCAAAGGCATAGACCAATGCCACCTCTTTCAGTCGATCAAATCTTCCTGAAGCGCCGCCATGGCCTGCATCCATGTTGGTTCGGAGCATAACAAGGCTGTCATTTGTCTTCTTCTCGCGCAGCGTGGCAACCCACTTGGCAGGCTCCCAGTAGGTCACCCGTGGATCAGTTAGACCGCCGAGCGCGAAGATGGCTGGGTAGGCTTTAGCTTCGACATTGTCGATGGGGGAATAAGAAGCAATGTAACCATAAGCGTTCTTATCACGGATAGGGTCACCCCATTCCGGCCATTCAATCGGTGTCAGCGGTAGGCTATCGTCCAGCATCGTGGTCAACACATCCACAAATGGCACTTCTGCAATCATCGCGGCAAAGGCTTCAGGAGCCATATTGGCGCACGCACCCATCAGCATGCCACCGGCAGACCCACCATGTGCGACGATCCTGTCGTGGGCAGTGAAGCCTCGTTTGCAAGGAACTTTGCCGAAGCGATGAAGTCGTGGAAAGTGTTTTTCTTAAACTCCCGGCGACCGTTTTTGTACCACGCATAGCCCTTGTCCTTGCCACCGCGGATATGAGCGATTGCATAAACAAAACCACGATCCACCAAGGACAGTGCATTGGTTGAGAAGCTGGCCGGAATGGAAATGCCATAGGAGCCATAGCCATAGAGCAGACACGGCGCAGTTCCATCCAGCACTGTGGATCGCTTGTACAGCAACGTAATCGGAACCAGCGCGCCGTCTTGCGAAGGTGCCATCAAACGACGGGTAATGTACTCTGAAGCATCATGGCCAGAGGGAACCTCCTGTCGCTTGCGCAGCACACGCTCACGTGTTGCAAGGTCGTAGTCGTAGACCTCGCTTGGCGTCGTCATGGAAGAGTAGCTGAAGCGGATCGTGGTGGTGTTGTACTCAAAACTGCCCGCAAGCCCAAGGCTGTAGGCTTCTTCATCAAACTTGATGCTATACGATATGCCGTCGATGAAACGGTGCACCACAATGCGCGGCAATCCGTCAACACGCTCCAGCCACACCATATAATCCTTGTAAACGTCGTGAGACAGGATCAACCGGCCTGGCTTATGGGGGATCAGATCAACCCAGTGGGATTTTCCCGGCATCGCCAGCTGAGCAACCAGCGGCACGCTGATGATTTTGAAGTCTTCAGCAGCGCCTGCATTGGTCAAAATCAGCAGCCGGTCACCATTGTCTTCAACGGTGTATTCAACGCCGGTTTCCCGTTTCGCCACAAGGACAGGTTTTGCCAAAGGTTCATCGGCAGGAATGAGCCAAACCTCGGTTGTTTCATGATCGCCAGACCCAATGCAGATGAAGCGGCCTGACTGGGTTCTGCCCAGACCAACAAAGAAGCTGGTATCTTCTTCTTCATAGACCAGAGCATCTTCTGACACAGGCGTCCCAAGCTTATGGCGGAACAGCTTGGACGGGCGATGATTTTCATCCACCTGAACATAAAAAAAGATATTGACCGTCACTGGACCACACTCCTTCAGCGCCGGTATCCGGAATGCTGTCTTCCAGATCCTTGCCGGTCGCAGTCTCCCGGACTTTGAGTGTGTAATATTCGGAGCCTTTGTCATCATAGGCCCAGGCAAGATATTTGTGATCGTCGCTGTGGGAGGCGCCACCAAACTTGAAGAAGGCTTTGCCTCCGCTTCAAGATCGCCATCAACCAGAACCACAGGATCACTGCCATCGCGCTTGCTGCGGACAAATTTCGGGTGCTGTCCGCCTTCAACAAACTTGGTAGCGTAGGCATAGTCCCCATCAGGAGCAGGGACGGAGCTGTCATCTTCCTTGATGCGCCCTTTCATCTCCGCAAAAAGCGTGCTTTGCAGCTCTTCAGTCTCAGCCATCTCGCTTGTTGTGTAAGCATTTTCAGCTTCCAGATATGAGCGGATCTCAGAATCAAGCAGCCCCGGATCCCGCATAACCTCTTGCCAGTTGTCAGCACGCAGCCAGGCATAAGGCTCGTTGCGTGTAAAACCGTGGTGACTGGTCTCATGAGTGCGCATTTGAGCGCGAGGTGGAACTGGTTTTTTTTCATTATACCTGACTGTGTTTGCTGTAATGATTTTGAAACTGTAGCCTGTTGGTTCGGCATTTTATGCGAGAACTGACATAAAGCCAGTTCCCGATTAAACCTTATCCCTCAGAAGATGTGTGTACTGCCGAAGGTATAATTTTGAGTCCCAAGCTTTTTACACCGAAAAATTTCATGCTCATACGTCTTCCGAGAGGAGCTGATAATATTGTTTCAGTGTAGTTTGAGTTCTTCTTCCACAGCTTCAAATCGTCGCTCTTATCCATCGCCATAACACTTAAGATTAGCGACAAATAAAACTACTTGTCCGGCGTGAATGTCATCGAAGTACCATTCATGCAGTAGCGAAGTCCTGTTGGCGGTGGACCGTCAGGGAAAACGTGTCCAAGATGGCCACCACAATTTGCACAACATATCTCTGTACGCAGCATGCCAAGCGTGGTGTCGCTGTGCTCCGTGACAACGTCTGGTGCAACTGGTTCAAAAAAAAGCTCGGCCAGCCACACCCTGCATCGAATTTAGTGTCTGATTTGAACAACTTAGAACCACATGCCGTGCAGCTATAGGTGCCGGTTTCAAAGGTGTTCCAATAAGGGCCGGTAAACGAACGTTCCGTACCTTTTTCACGAAGGATACGATATTGCTCAGGGGTCAGTTGCTCCCGCCAGTCCGCCTCGGTCATGTCCTTGGGTGATTTTTTTGTTCAACATGATTGAAATCCTTATTCAACGCGTTCAATGGTAGGGCCATGTTAAGTTTACCAAGACATAAACAACCGCAGATGTCTAAATGGCAAACTACAAATAGGTGAGGTCGGAGTTTTTTTGAAACCTGACAAAACTAGAATGTGATGAACTTGCCCCGGATGGGTAGGCAGATTATGTCTTGAGAGTGGTCGGGGGAGCGTGTTTGGCAAATTCGACTCGAACTAAGGTTCAACCACACTAATAATTTACGGAGTGCTATATGCCTTTATTCGGTGTCGAGGCAACGTTCTGGGCGTTATTGGGCCCGTTTGTTGCCGCTGCGCTTAGTCCTATTCTGGCAAAGACTCTGAAACACAATGCGTCATGGCTTCTTGCATCATTCCCGCATTGGCTTTCTTGCAGTTTCTCTCATTCGTGCCGGGTATTGCCGCAGGGCAGACCTATCGAGCCAGTCTGGAGTGGGTCCCCACTTTTAATGTCAATTTCTCAATCTATCTGGATGGCCTGTCTGTCGTATTTGCGCTCCTGATTTCAGGAATCGGAACGCTAATAACGCTTTACTCAGGCGGCTACCTGAAAGGCCACCAGAACCTGGGGCAGTTCCTGTCCTACCTGTTCCTGTTTATGGGCGCCATGCTCGGTGTTGTTCTTGCAGATAACATCATCACACTCTTCGTTTATTGGGAACTGACGTCAATCACGTCTTTCCTGCTTATCGGCTTTGACCACCTGCGCCGTGCTTCGCGCCGCGCTGCCGTGCAGGCGCTTGTTGTGACTGGTGGCGGTGGTCTGGCGCTGATGGCTGGTCTCATCCTTGCCGGATATCAGGGTGGTAGCTTCGAGATGAGTGAGTTGCTCAACTCCGGCGATATCCTGCGCGAAAGCCCGTATTACACCGCGATCTTCATTCTTGTTATCCTCGGCGCCTTCACCAAGTCCGCTCAGTTCCCGTTCCATTTCTGGCTTCCAAATGCCATGGAAGCCCCAACACCGGTCTCCGCATACCTGCACTCTGCTACCATGGTGAAAGCCGGCGTTTACTTGCTTATGCGCATGCAACCGGCTCTTGGCGGAACAGAGCTCTGGATGACCGTCCTTCCGATCTTCGGCGGCATCACCTTGCTTGTCGGAACTATCCTCGGTATTCGCCAGACGGACCTGAAACTGGTTCTCGCCTACACAACGGTGGCCTCATTGGGCTTGCTGGTAATGCTAACGGGTACATCCGATCCAATTGCCATTCAGGGCGCCGTTATCTACCTGTTTGCCCACTCACTCTTTAAGGGCTCACTGTTTATGGTGGTCGGAACCGTCGACCACGAAGCGGGTACCCGCGACCTGAACAGGGTAGGGGGCTTGTTCTCACTCATGCCGATCACCGGCATCGCCGCAGTGCTCGCAGCGCTATCCATGGCAGGCCTGCCACCTCTCATCGGCTTTGTTGCAAAAGAGGTTCTTTATGATGGAACCTGGCACGTCATGAATGGTGGTCTTTGGACGGGTTTTGCCTTGCTTGGAAATGCCATGATGTTTGCTCTGGCAGCAACCGTTGCCATCAAGCCGTTCTTCGGGTCCAAAGTGAAAACTCCGAAAGCGGCTCATGAAGGATCGATCCTGCTGTATGCCGGATCAATCACGCTTGCCGTTCTGGGGGTGGTGACTGGTGGGTTTATCGTCTCTGTCGGACATCAGATCCTGTCGCCTATGACCTCCGCAGTTCTGGGCGCTCCGTTTGATGAAGAGCTGCATCTGTTCCCCACATACCTGTCTCCGGCGCTTTACCTGTCCATGGTGACAGTCGCCCTCGGTATCATCATCTTCATGTATCTGGACAAGCTGCGTCTCATTGTTGCAGAAATCTTGCGCACCATTGGTTGGGGGCCGGATAAGGGGTTTGATCAGGTTGTTGAAGGCATTGTCCGTTTCGCAGGTACCCTGTCCAATACCATCCAGACCGGCAGCATGGTCCGCTACATGCGTGCGACCTTCGTCGTGATTGCACTCGTGTTGTATGTACCAATGATCCTCACCGGAAACTGGCCCAAACTGGAAGGGTTCGGAAGCCTGTATGTGTATGAGTGGTTCATCGCAGCAATCGCTGCAATCGGTGTCTACGCCGTTGTGACCGCACGCTACCGTGTAACCGCGATTGTCCTGCTCGGTATTCAGGGCTTCGCAGTGGCGCTGATCTTCCTGTTGTTCGGCGCACCGGATCTATCATTCACCCAGTTTATGGTTGAAACCCTCTCGGTGGTCATCCTTGCACTGGTCATGACCCGTCTGAACCTCAAACCGACTGATGCGCGCTCGTCCCGAGCCAAGCTCTTTGATCTCAGTCTGGCAGTGTTGTGCGGTGCGGGCATCAGCATGTTGCTCATGTCTATTGTCCAGTTGCCGTTTGATCCGACAATCTCCGAGTTCTTTACTCAGTACAGTCGGACAATCGCCCATGGCCGAAACATCGTGAACGTTATTCTCGTTGATTTCCGCGGCTTTGATACCATCGGTGAGATCGCCGTTGTGATGGTAACAGGCCTCGCGGTGCTTGCACTTATCAGGGTGCGACCTAAATCAGAGGGAAACTCGAAGTCGGAGAATAATCGCTAATGAATACACTCATATTCAGAACGGTCGCTCCGTATCTCTCCGCGCTGATGATGCTCTTTTCCGTCTTCGTCCTGCTGCGCGGGCACAATGAACCGGGGGGTGGCTTCATCGGCGGCCTGATCGCCGTGTCAGCGTTTGCGATCTACGGTATTGCTTGCGGGGTGTCTGCCGTGCGCCGGGCAATGAAGTACCATCCCATATCCATCGCCGCGTCAGGCTTGATCCTTGCCGTCTTGTCGGTGCTTCCAAGCATTTTTTTACAGGCAGCCTGCAATGACGAGCCAGTGGTTGGAACTTCCCTTCCTGGGCACTGTGGTTGATCTTTCAACGCCGCTTTTCTTTGACATTGGGGTTTATCTGGTTGTGGTAGGTGCAATTTCTTCTATCGCACTTTCGCTGGAAGAAAGGGCCGACTAATGGAAACACTTTTCGCTGTTTTAATCGGCATCCTTTTTGCCGGTTCCATCTACCTGTTGCTCTCGCGCAAACTGGTAAGAATTCTGCTTGGTATCGCTATACTCGGGAATGCTGTGAATCTCTTGATCTTCACCGCAGGCCGGCTGACACGTGATGTGCCTCCAATCATTCCGGAGCAAAGCTACTTTCCCTTGGAAGCGACTGCGAACCCACTGCCGCAAGCATTGGTGTTGACCGCAATCGTGATCTCATTCTCGTTTCTGACATTCTTTCTGGTCCTCGGGTACCGGACCTATCAGGAGCTGGGAACAGATGACCTGCTGGAAATGCGTGTCGCAGAACCAAAAGAACACTCTGAACCGCCGCAGGGGTACTAATTAGATGGCTGTAACAGAAACAACCGTTGATACTGCAGCGGCAATGGTAACCGCAGCAGTTCCACTGGCGGACTGGCTTTTGGTTGCACCAGTCCTGCTCACCATGGCTGGCGGAGCAATTGCGATCATTTTTCGAAAGAAGTCCTTTGTTCAGCCATTGATTGCGATCACTACGATCTCACTGGTGATCCTTTCAAATATTGGCTTGCTTAATCACGTCCTCACCAATGGCGTCGTGACAATGGTCATGGGCAGCTGGCTTCCACCGTTTGGAATTGCGTTCACTGCAGATCCTTTGGGTGCTCTGCTGGCTCTCACTGCCTCTGTGGCCACGCTGTGCGTCGCCATATTTGCAATGAATTCAATTGCAGAAGACGAACGACGCTACGGCTTCTATCCGTTTTTGCTGATGCTGCTGTGTGGCGTGACCGGGGCATTTCTCACCGGTGACATCTTCAACCTTTATGTCTGGTTTGAAGTGCTGCTGATCTCGTCTTTCGGCATGCAGATCCTCGGAAACGAAAAAGTCCAGATTGATGGTGCAGTCAAATATGCAGTGCTGAACCTGATTGCGACCTCGCTTTTTCTGGCTACAACCGGCTTGCTCTATGGTCTGGTTGGGACGCTGAACATGGCAGATATCGTAAGTAAGGTGAAAGCCCTCGATAACTCAGGACCTGTGCTGGCGATTGCATCCTTGTATTTCCTCGCCTTCGCATGAAAGCAGCTGCCTTCCCGGTCAACTTCTGGCTCCCGGCGTCTTACCATACACCCCGTCTGGTCGTTGCGGCGATCTTCGCAGGCCTTCTCACTAAGGTCGGCGTTTATGCCCTGCTCAGAGTTATGGTTCTTCTCATGCCGGAAGGCCGTGACTGGCTTGCCTCGTTGATTGGCTTGGTTGCCATTGCAACCATGCTGACCGGATCGCTAGGCGCTCTGGCGCAGACAGATATCCGCCGGTTGATGGGATATCTGGTCATTGCAGGGATCGGAGCCATGTTGGCAGGGATCGCAGTTGGCAATGAAGTTGCCATCTCAGGCGCGATCTTCTACGCCATGCACTCCGTCCTTATCATGACTGCGCTTTATCTTCTCGTCGCGTTTATGTTCCAAATGAGCGGTACATTTTCCCTTCGTGAAATCGGCGGTCTCTATATTCGTACACCATTAGGAGCTGCAATCGGTTTGATCCTATTGCTTGCTGTTGCCGGCCTGCCGCCATTTACCGGGTTCTGGGCCAAGCTTCTCCTCGTCGCAGGTGCGCTGGAAGCGGATCGCGGCTGGGTTGCTGCAGGTGTTCTGGTCTCGGGTCTGCTCACTACGATCGCCGTGGGACGTCTCTGGATCTTTGCATTCTGGAGGGGTGGCAACGAGCATACGATGGATGGCATTCAGGCCCTTCCCATTGCAGGCAGCTCTGATGCCTCCGAAATCTCATGGACCATCTGGTTGCCATTGCTGGCACTGACAGCGCTGATCCTTGTGATTGGAGTCATGCCGGAAGCTTTGATGTCCATATCTGACTTGGGAGCGAGAACGCTGCTTGATCCGACAGATTATATCGGTTCCGTATTTGGAGGCATCCGATGAAAAACATGGTCTTGCTCATGAACCTGCTGCTGGCAGTGGCATGGGGTGCTGTTACCGGCTCGTTCACACCGCTCAATCTGGTCTTCGGGTTTGTCCTTGCCAGCATTTCGCTGTTCCTGATCCGCGAGCAAATTGCCTCTCGGGAATACTTCCACCAGGCAGGCAAAGTGGCCATCCTTGCAGGCAGTTTCTTTCTGGAGCTGGTTGTTTCCTCCTGGCGGGTGCTGATGATCGTCATCAAGCCCAAGATCAACCTGCGTCCCGGCATCATCGCGGTGCCGCTCACTGTCACGGAAGACTACGAGATCACATTGCTAGCAAACATGGTCACCCTGACACCGGGGACGCTCTCTGTGGATGTGTCAGAAGACCGGAAAGTCCTGTTCGTCCATTGCCTCGACGTTCCGGATCCGGACGAATTGATAGATAGTATCAAGAATGGTTTTGAGCGTCAGATTATGGAGGCGTTTCGATGAGCGAATTTGAAGCTTTTGCGGCAAGTTTTCTGTACGTCTGTGTGAGCATTGCGCTCATCATCTTAGGGGTGACGTTCCTTATGATTGTGTATCGCATCATTAAGGGACCAACCCTGCCTGATCGTATTGTTGGTCTGGACCTGCTGGTGGTGGTTGCCATCGGCTGATTGCCACCGTGGGCGTCGGATCCAGCTATACGCTGTATATCGATATCTCGCTGGCCCTCGGTCTTGTCGGGTTCCTTGCAACAGTCGCTTTCGCCCGCTTCATCCTGAACAGGGGACAGGCAAAAGACTTCATTATCATGCAGGAAGTCAAAACCTCTCAAAGGCAGGAGAAGCAGAAATGATTTCAGGAATTATCGCTATCCTGACTGGCATCATGCTTATTATCGGGGCAATCTTCGCCGCTGGTGCAGCACTGGGTATTAACCGCTTCCCAGATGTTTACATGCGCATGCATGCGGCGGCCAAAGCGGGCACGCTGGGATCTGGCTTGATGGTTCTTGCTCTGGGGATCTACTCGCAGGAGTGGGATGACTTTATACGCGCGATTGCAACCGTTTGCTTCTTTCTGTTGACGGCGCCGGTTTCTTCACACCTCATTGCAAGGGCTGCCTATGTGGTGGGCTATAAACCTTGTAGAGAGACCCAGTTGGATGCGCTAAGCGTGACGAAGAAACCTGCGGACCCTGAAACACCGCAGTAGTAATATGTCAGCCTCAGCCAAGGTTTCTGGGCTTTAGTGCTACAAGAGCCCAGAAATAATCGACAATGCTCATTGGGAAGATGATTGACTAGGAAACCAAGTTTCAATCCAGATCGCCTTGCCAAAAGCGGATCACATAGTACAGTCACATTCTTTTGTCTGTACACTAGGGCGAGCAGTTTATCTAGTTCACTTCTTTGATTTCTCAAGTTTGTTGGAAGTCTGTAAGGTCCTTCTAAATCACAATGCACAAAAAACCATAGTAAATCTGCCTTTAAGGGTTGGATTTAACTTGTTATCCTTATTTCTTGTCTCTATAAAAGCTCCCTATGGTTTTTACTTGTTTAGAGTCGAAATTCGGCTGCGATAAGTATGGATTGAACCTTTAATTTTCGAATTGAAGTATTAGTCCTGTAGTAAACAAGTACACCTTCGAAATTTAGATCCACAAGATGACAGGTTTGAGATGAGCGAGATCCCTGCAGACAACAATTTGATGGAACTGACTGCTGATATCGTGTCGGCCTATGTTGGTAATAATACTGTGGCTTCCGCTGATTTGCCTGTGCTGATCAACGACGTCTATGTGGCTCTGCAGAAAACTGGCGGCGATCGTTCCGAGCCAGAACCAGAGCCATTGCGTCCAGCTATTGCAGTTAAGAAGTCCGTCACGGATGACTACATCGTCTGCCTTGAAGACGGTAAGAAGTTTAAGTCCCTGAAGCGTCACCTGCGTACGCACTACGATATGACTCCAGAGGAATATCGCGAGAAATGGGGCCTGCCTGCAGATTACCCAATGGTTGCACCTCATTACGCAGCAGCTCGTTCCGAGCTTGCTAAGAAAATGGGTCTTGGCCAGCAACGTAAGCGCGCTAAGTATCACAGGACATATCCTGTTAAGAAACCAACCTCATCTGAGGTTGGTTTTTTTTATTCCCGTTCCAGTAAATTTTATCCCCCATTTATCAGTGAATTTCACTTAGGAATGCACACCTGCCGCGTATCCTGCATTCACGGCCCTCATAGGTAAGTTTTCTTCATGTGTGAATAGAGCTGAAATTCTATTTGTGCAGGCGCTTGCCTAGATTGCGATCTCAATATCACTGCGAATTTCAGGTGCTAGTTCAAAAAAAACTAATTTGAACTGGGTTCCTGCTGCGCGACCCGTAGCCAGAAACAACGCTTGAAGCTGGTGCATCGCAGCCAGTTGTTTAGCCAGATTGATGTTTTGAACGTACCAGACCTCAATCTTATCCCCCCTGAGTTTCGGCAGGACAACAATCAACTGTTCTTTGACGATAACCGATCAGTTCATTGGAGTAATGATATGCCAAGATTTTCTGAGGGGGAGAAAGGCGAAAGGTGCAAGGGGATGCACTTAAAACCTTCGCATCACTCCGCAGTGTTGACCATGCCTCTGTCCGCAGTCGATTGGATGGCAACAGGTCGCGTCGCGCTCGCATTTGGATTGAAGCCTGAAGAACTGCACTCAGCCTCTCGAGGTTATGCGAAAGCAGCAAAAGCCCGGCAGGTCTCCATGTACATCCTTCACGTATCCATGGGCAGAACGCTCTCACAGGCCGCTGCCGTCTTTGGTCGTGATAGGACCACCGCTGCCCATGCCTGCAAAGTCGTGGAAGACCTTAGAGAGGATCCCAGGTTCGACGCGGTCCTGTCAGAAATTGAGGGTCAACTCTCAGCGTCGGTCGCCAGTGCCCGCATGCATTACCCTTTGGAGACAGGAGGGTTGTTAGATGCCCACACAGCTTGAGTATAGCGGCCATGATGAGCCTTTGATTAAACTGTGTCGACGCCTCGCCAGCTCCCACCAAAAGGCTGGGGTGCCAGTTGGAGAGGGGCCTGTAGTCGCACACGCGATCGCCCAAGGGTTTGTAGTTGTTGGTGCTGAAGGATACCGGCTGACCAAAGAAGGGAGGGTGTGGCTGAAGAAGAGATTAAGCGAGGTGGATTAGAGGCCGAGCCTCGATCAACAAAAAGGGCAGTTCATGTTGATTGCTCAGAAAGCCCACTTGCCTGGCTGCACAAGCGGAAAGATAAAGCCGGCAAGGCCCACATCTCTGATCAGCAGTTCGAGGCAGGCGAGCGTTTGCGAGCGGATTTCACCTATGCACATCTGTGGGGCACGGTGAAATCAAACTGGCGCAGTGAACGCTCATCAAGATCCAGCAAAAACATAGATGACGTATCAGATAGCGTTTACGATGCCAGACAGCGCCTCCAAAACGCACTTTCTGCCGTTGGCCCAGAGCTATCCGGGCCCCTTATGGATGTCTGCTGCTTCTTGAAATCTCTGAAGGAAATAGAAGTGGAACGTCAGTGGCCGCAACGGACCGCAAAAATCGTGCTCGGCCTGGCACTCGATCGCCTTGCCGCGCACTACGGTTCCTCGCGCAGCTGTGCAGTCGGTCCTGATACCGCGCTAATGGCAAGCTGGACCGCGCCTAGTTCAGAGCAAGCGCAGCCGAGGCATCATCCTTGATACGTTGAACCATGGAGCTCAAACCATTGGAGCGCTGAGGTGTAAGATGTTCTTTGAGGCCGATTTTGTTGAATATGCTCTCAATATCGGTCTCAAGGATCTCCTGAGCCGAAACACCGGAATACTGCGCAAGCACAATTGCAACAAGACCGCGAACAATATGAGCGTCACTGTCGCCTTTGTAAAACAGGATTGGCCCTTTGTCAGAATCGCTCTGGATGCTCTTGGAGAGCCAGACCTGCGAAACACAGCCATGAACGCGGTTTTCCTCACTGCGTTCTTCATCCGTCAACGGCTCGAGTTCTCTGCCTAGCTCGATCACATAGCGATAGCGGTCTTCCCAGTCTTCGAGGAATTCAAAGCCTTCTAGAATATCAGCGATCGCAGTGGTCATAGGTCTGTTCTTTCACTCATGGTTTTGACGAGTTTTTACCGCGCCAGGTGGCTTGGGGCAATATGATTAGATTCAAAATATAAAACGACCCACACTCCAGAAAAGAGTATGGGCCTTAAAACAGATTAAACCAGCGAGTTATTCTCAATTGCCGCCATAATGTAACGGGTTGGGCCTTGGCAATGGAACAGCTGAAACAGGTGTTCCATAGGTTGGATGGGCCCCAGCAAACAATCCCCGTTCTGCAGAGCTTTGCGGCGCAGCTTGCCCGCTTGCTTGGTTGCCTCTGAGCTGCCATGGAATATCCCGGTCCTCAGAGCTGAGTGTGCCGGAGTGAATAGGTTCCTTAGCAGAACGCCCCAAGCTTGGCAGTAGCTGCCCTGCCACAACCTCGTCAAACGGTAAAGTTTCAATCAGATCCTGAGCAGAAGGCAGAGCTGTAGAATTCACTGGCTGCAAGTCGTCTGTTTCACTATCATTCAGATAATCGTAGACCAGCCGGACCGCTTCTTTTGCCTTCAAACCCACCAACGTGACCACAGAGCTTCCCATTTGACAGGCATTGGGGTTGCGCTCGCAAAAACCGCCCAGATCCTGAACGGTGGACTGAGCTGCAAGATAAACTTGGACGATCCCGATAGAGGGCGCATCCTCATCACCTCCGGTTCCGATGGGAAGCAGAAGCAGGACAAGTCCGATCCAGAATGTAGTTCTAAGCAGAAAGAACATTGGTTTCGCTCGTGGGTATCAGTCATGCCGAACGCTCGGCAACTTTTAAATAGTCGATTAACCTATTGAAACCATAGGCTTTACACTCAAATATAACATATATTGTTCTCACTAAATTTAAGTCAAATTTTATTGAAACTGAGAACCATATGATATGTATAGCAATTTTCTGCTCCTCACAGTTTTCAGGATGGTCAGACATAATGAATAGAGTGTAAAGGAAAGATCCAAAAGGCCGGTGTTGGCGAAAGAAATTTGCGTCTGGCATCTATTGTGGTCTCAACCCGCAGCTGCACATAAGGCTTTTTTTTAAGTATACCTTGGTACAAACGGGCGATCTGGAAAACGGAGACGCCCCCTGATTTTACCCAAGGAATTTGGAGGTTCTCGGTGGGCAGTGGTCTATTCAACGTGGACTTGGTCAGAGGAGGGCGATATCTCTAACCTCCTCAGGAAGACACCAGCTTGGCTTGGTAATGGCTGGTACTCGGGTAACATATAGTGTGTAGTAAAAGAGGTAGTGCTTGATGGTGGGGCGAAAGCCAAACGGCAAAAATGCGAGAAAAGCTGGGACCCGCTCGGGTTCTGCGCGCGCTCGGCCTGATGGCGATTACCAAATGCATGTGCACTACGATGACGATGGCGTTTTCTATGAGGATGGCGAAGTCGATCACGCAGCTGTTGCACAAGCCGCTTCCAAGAAATCATCTGGTCTGAACAAACGCTTCACACTGGTGCTGCTTGGGTTCAGCGCTATGGCTTCGCTCATCGCGGTCAACGCCGCCTTTTTGCAGGACAGCAAACACCCATCTCCAATCCTCGCCACGCGGACCTCTCATGACCAGTTGGATAGCTCAGCGCTTGTCAGAGCAACACAGCGCTTGAAGCGTCAGGAACTGGTTGCAGAGGTACAAAGAGAGCTGCGGCGCTTGGGCGTATACCCCGGCAGCCTTGATGGTCAGTTTGGCCCCGCCACAGAGCGGGCCGTGCGCGCTTATCAAAGACAGCGTGGGATGAGTGAGACCGGGCAGGTGACAGAAGCTTTGTTGGCCCGCCTTACGATGGACTTTGTGGCCTTTGCTGCCCCGACAAACACAGCTTCGATTGCGCGAGCCGAGGTTCCCATACCGCGGGCAAGTCCTGACGAGATTGAAGCACTCACCCGGCGCACCTCAAATCTCACTCAGGTTTCCAGCCAGTCAGGTGCCCAGACAGAAGCAATGACTGAGCGCATCAAGCGATTGCAGAAGACTCTGGCGGATCTGGGATACGGCCCTTTGACCATTGATGGTATTCCCGGTGGCCAGACAGCCTCTGCAATTGCCGCATTTCAGCGCGATAATGCCTTGAAAGTGGACGGACAAATGAGCGACGCACTTTTCTCAAGGCTCGCCGTTATCAGTGGCACCCGGATCTGAGTGCCAAATAATTTCAGTAAGAAAGATAGTAGGATGCGAGTAACCTCCGAATTCTGGGTCGCCGCGTATACACGCCGCTGCTTTGCAGAAGGTGCGTTTGCGGGCATACGCCGCAAAGGTGCTCAAGAGGCAGGTGCCATTTTTATCATTGTTGATCGGCTGGATACGACCTACGACTTCTATGGCCCTGCACCGCAATCCTTTTTTTGATGAAGAGAAGCCGTTGGACCGCGAATTCGAATGTTTGTTGGAGAAGGTGTCCCGTGAGGACATTGACGCCAAGCTTACCCGTGAAGAGCGTATGGATCCTGACTTCTGGGTAGTTGAGGTTGAGGATAAAGACGCCCGAAGCTTCTTGTCTCTTCCAAAAGAACCGGGGCCTGAGGACCTGTTCTCACGCTTTTAACCTTGCCAGTTCCACATGATTATGCGCCGGCCGTGTGAGAGACGCACCCTGTGTTTTTAGGTAATCTGTCGCTGTCTCCGTCCTCTCAAAAACACTGTGATAGCTGGCATCTACTCCCGTCTTGCTCCAATCACGGATCAATTGACCAGCAACCTTCCGGTCAATACCAGCTGCGGTCTCTTGCAGGTCCCTCATGGTATTTAGATCGATGAGAGTACCCCAAAACCGCACCAGCAACTGATCCACAAAACGGGCAGGAACGCCAAGCGCGACAAGCATAACAATGAACCCATCCGGAGAAGTATGGGCGCAGCACTGATGAACCTGATCTGCCGTCAGCCCGCAAGCTTGTGCCAGTTGGCCAACCATACTTGTGTGCCCGTACTTAAGACCACGGCGTACAAGCTCCCGGATTTCATCCTCTGAAAGAAGCTCCACTGTGTCTTTTAATAGGGGCGGTTCCATTAGACTTGCAGCAAGGTTGTTGCGGGAAGAAATCGGAGCAGCCTCCAAAAAGAGGCCCACCAAATCACCTTGCGACTGCTCTGAGTGATTAGCACGGAGTTGAGGTGCACTGTCGCCCGTGGAATTCACGTAGTCACCGACGATCTGGTCATGGTCATTTGCAAGTGCTTTCAACACGGCCTCCGGAGCATGGGAAATCGGGCACAGCAGGTGGGCAACCTTCAAGCGACTGGCTGCCGACACCGATGACAGCTGCTGCAGTGCCAACTCCTCATACATATGTGAGCTTGCGTGAGAGTGGCGGGACTGAGCAAAAGCCTCTGTCGCTGCAATTAGGAGTTGAGACCTGTCTTCCATCATTGAAGGAACCTGTATTCGCAAAAAAAAATCCATCGATGGTGCGTGTTCTCGCCAGAAATAAAGGCGGTGCATCTGACATCGAGCAGAATTACTAGCTAGATTTAGGATCAAATACTTTACATCTCATTAACCTAAACTCAGCTTAACTGTGGGGAGAGGAGCCAGCAAATCGACCAGCAAATGCATCAGAGGACGGAACGATGGGTACACTTCATGATCTTGTGACTGAGCGGTCACGAAGGCAGCCTTTACAGATACGCCGCGCTTATGATCTACAGGCTCCATCTGCGCAAATCCACATGTTTCCAGGGGTCCAGCACCTGCCTACCGGAAGGACCAGCAGTAATCGTATTGGTATTATTCGCGTTGTAGAAGAATACTCGGAATACGAGAGGGACTAGCATCCTGCGTTCAATGCCTGTATCCCAGTACTGAGGTATTGGGATCGAGAGTTATGGGCGAAATCACGAAATCAGAATTGATCGACAAAGGTGATGCCTTTGCGTGCACAATTCGCGATGGATCTTGGCCTTCAAGAACGCCCACTTCAAAGCGTCACCTAATGGCGTCTCTTCTGATCGTCTCCTCAACCGTTATGTTGCTCGGCGCTTGTTCCAGACCAACCGGAGACTTCGGGCGCGCAGAACCAAATGTTCTGCATGACCGAGTTGCTGAAGATGTGGGGATGCTCTACCGATATTCCCAAAAGCAGGATGTCTCCAATCTCAATCAGACAGATCAGGAAAAAGAGCTGAGGGATCGTGGCTGGGCCTTGGTTGTTCCGCCCAACTCTGAAGACTGGGTTGGGGCCAGCAAGGCCCAGCTGAAACGGCAGGGGCTCCTGAATGATCCATACGCTACCATAAACCCCTCAATTTATTACGTTTATCTGCGTTCAGATAAATACCGCTCCAGCGAAACGCGCTATAACCGCCTGATCAACGATATGAAGTCGGATCAAAAGCTACTGCTGCCGTTTTGTAAGATTGCACAGCAGGTGCTCATTACGGATCAAGAACGTCTGGCTGCTCTGGAACGCCAACAGGACGTCAATCCGCAGTTCGCAACGGGAGTAAAGGCGAGAGTGAGCGAGAATAAGTCCTTTGTGGACTGGGTGTTGGGTGCAACCGGACGCCGCCTGCAAGCCTACCAGATTGCTCTCAACGCCTTGGAGGTGGAAACCCCGTCAGCGGGGCGGCAGTGGGACGCCAGCAAGGTTACGAGCAGCTCCGCAGGACCTATGAAGAGCTACCCTCAAAATGTTATGCACCTGAGAAACCTCGCGAAGAACAGGTCGCCAAAACATCCCGCATCTTTACAGGATGGGGACTGGAAAGACCGGCACCGCAGAAATAGCAGGAAGCCCGCTCTAAATCTGTGGCAGATCGGAACAAGTAGCTGAACGTAAAGCCTGCGAGATCTGTGGCAGATACGCGTTGGATGGCGCAAAGGCCCGGAACAGCGCAAAGCCCTTCAGCTCATCCGTCTCCACAACAATCATCTCTTCCAGATCGTCCGGCGGGTTTTCGCGCAAGATGGAAAGTTGTTGCGGCGTCAGCACCAGCATACGGACGGCCTCGCCCTCCGAGGTCTTGTCATTGAGGCTGTAAGTCACCTGTCCATTTTCATTAAACAGCCCAAGCGACCAGAACGGCGTGGGAGCAAAGGTGTTGATGATCAGCGGGCCGTTCTCGAGGGAATAACGGCAGATCGCATGGCGCATAGATGGATCAAGATCAGGCAGCGGCTCACTTCGTGGAAGGATTGGCGGAAGCACCTGAAAATTCCGGTCCGCACCAAAACCACCAACCGATCATAGGGGGAGTCAGGAACATAAGCGGGAACGCTTAAGATGATCGACACATGAATTATCCCCGCGACCAGCAATCCGCCGATGCCCCAAAGGATCCAGCGTGGCGAGATGTAAAAGTCCTGCAATTTTTTTTGAGAAGGTTGTTCATTTGCAGCTCACCAATTCAACAGCAGGCATCACAGGAGCGCTCAAACCGGCACCCGTGGTATAGGGGATATCATAGAGCCGCATGGCAAACACAAGCCCGCTATTCCCCCCGGTTGGAAGCCAGTTTCCCGGACGTGCTTCTGGAGCAACCTCGATCGAGAACGCCCCGGTGTGTCCATGAGCATACCATGGCTGTGCAATGAGGCTCTCCCCGCATCAGTCGCAAGCAGCTCCAAAGCATTGTTCAGCGCCGTGATTGTCCAAAGCCGCGTGGAAGGCACCCGGCCGGAAATTCTGTAGTGACATTGGGGGTCTAGCGCCCGTCCGCTATCATCGAAAGCCGCGTAAAACGCAATCCCTTCACCGCTCCCCAGTGGAACGCGGCCCGTCCGCGCAAAGATCGCCGTACTGTAAGGATCACTATCAATTGTCCCAGCATACGGATGTGCAACCCAGACACCGCTTTCAAGAGCGTTGAACGGGGAACCGCGGTTGAGTGAAAGATACGCGCTGCTATCCCCACAATCAACGCGATGCAGACCGCGAGTAAGAATGGCCCGAACGAGAAAAACGGAGCCTTGTAAAGCAATGGCGAAATGCGTGGCCAAGGCTTTTGCCAGGAGGTTTCTCCGTCATAAATCTGGGTGGTTTCCGGTTCAGGAACAGCCACCAAAGGCATGTGCGGGGTATGTGTCATCGGGTATAAGTCATATCCGCCTGAGCGTCAGAGCCCAATTGGGCCTGTACGTTTGACTGAGGAATTGTATTGAATGGAAGCGAACGCAACCGTTTTCCGAGCGCATCCAGCACTTGTTGCGACGTCTTATTAAGCTGCTCCGGCGGGCCTGTCTCTTCATGATCAGTGAGGCCGTTGGCGGCAATTACATCTTTGCCAGGAGGCGCCTCCACACCGGGCATAGCTTTCAGCTCCAACCCCTGGTGTGCAACCTTCATGAAGTTGCCCCAGGTCATCGCAGGCAAGCTACCACCGGTCATGCGGCGCGTGGAGGAAAAGTCATCATTGCCAAACCAGACTGCTGCGGCAAGGTTACCCGTATAGCCCACATACCATGCATCCCGGTAGGCCTGTGTCGTCCCGGTCTTGCCTGCGGCAGTAATCCCATCCAGCTGTGCACGGCGGCCCGTGCCACGCTCCACCACGTTGACCAGTATCTCGTTCATCATGGCTACCTTATCAAAAGGCAGAATCCTTAGGCTGGCGCCGCATCACGGTCATGACTGTAAAGCAAATCACCTTTGGAATCGCGCAGCTCAAGCACAGCATAAGGGTCAACTTTTACCCCGCCAGAAGCAAAGGAGGCGTAGGAGCTGGTCATATCAAGAACTGTCACCTCGGCGACACCAAGCGGCATGGCGCGGGTGATCTTTAGCTCGCTGTTAATGCCCATCATATAGGCCGTGGTTGCAATTTTATCCCGGCCGATCGCCTGTGCCAGCTGTACGGGGATGGTGTTGATTGACTTTGTAAGCGCCGTCTTTAGGGTGACCGGACCAGCGTAGCCGCGGGTATAATTGCGCGGGCTCCATCCGCCAATGTTGATGGGCCGATCCCGAACAACACTCTCGGTCTCATAGCCGTTCAGGAAGGCTGTCATGTAAACGAACGGCTTGAAGGACGAGCCCGGCTGGCGCAGCGCATCTGTCGCTCTGTTGAACTGGCTTTCATCATAGTCGCGCCCACCCACCATGGCACGCACTGCGCCATCAATGGTGATAACTGTCATGGCCGCTTCTTCTACGCCGTAGCGACCGCTGTATTGGCGCAAGGTGCTCTCGATCTGGTCAACGGCCTCCCGCTGTAAGCCCGGGTCAAGGGTCGTGCGAACGGAAATTACCCTGTCATTACTAAGCTCTGGGTATTGCGCGGCAAGCTCTTTCACCTTTTCATAGGCCCAATCGAGGTAATGGTCCGGTGCCTGACTCTTTGTCCGGTCAATAGGGTCCGCAGGGTTCCGTCGCGCGCCAATAACTTGTCCTTCTGTCATGAAGCCGGCCTGAACGATATTCGTCAGGACCTCATTGGCACGGGCACGGGCAGCAGGCAGGTTTTTGTGTGGGGCATACTTGGAAGGTGCCTTGTAAAGCCCTGCCAGCATTGCAGCTTCTGCCAGCGAGATCTCGCGAACGTCTTTGCCAAAGTAAAATTCAGAGGCCGCCGCCACGCCAAATGTCCCCGCGCCCATGTATGCGCGATCGAGGTACAGTTTGAGGATTTCCCGCTTCGTCAGGTTCATCTCAAGCCACAGGGCGAGATAAGCCTCCTTGATTTTGCGTTGTAATGTGCGTTCGTTTGAAAGAAACAGGTTTTTCGCGAGCTGCTGTGTGATTGACGACCCACCCTGCACAACAGAGCGCGCTTTTACGTTCGCCACCATGGCGCGGAAGGTGCCAACAAAGTCAATTCCCAGATGAGCAAAGAAACGTCTGTCCTCGGTAGCAAGGGTGGCCTGGATCACATGATCAGGAATCTCATCCAGTGGAATTTTGTCGTTCAGCAAAATACCGCGCTTGCCGATCGGGTTTCCGAAACGGTCAAAAAAGCTCACGGAGAAGTCGGAGGTGGTTTTCCAGTCCGTCCGTTCCGTCTCTTTAAAAGCGGGCTGTGCGAAGGCCAGGAAGATCAAAGAACCGAACGCGCAATAGGTCAGCCCTTCAGAAGCGAGCCCCGCGATGAACTTGGTAGCCCCGCGCGGTGCGAAGCGGCGCATGAAGGCGGAGTATTCCCGAAAAAAAGGCACCAAGCCACTGTGAGGTGTGAAAAAGGGCAGAATCCAGCCATGCATCAGTTGCAAGCATGCGCTGAGACAGATCATGGAGCGAAAAAGATCGCCCCTTTCCCTTTTTTTTCACAGTATCAGCAGAATTTTCCGTGACATTCTGCTTTTCGCTGTTATCAGAGTTCTCTTCCAAACTGATTACCCGTAGTACGGTCACACCCCTGATGACGCCAAGGGGGACTATGAACCAAACCGAAAAACTTGCAACGGCCCACTCGCGATATTCCCATCGGATTTTGCAATGAGAACGACATAAATGGTATCCGTAAACTCTGAGAGTCACCGCCCTTTTTGGCAGACGAAAACCCTTGAAGAGATGACCCTGAAGAATGGGAGTCACTCTGTGATGGTTGTGGACGCTGCTGCCTGAACAAGCTGGAAGATTGGGACACTGGCGCAATCTACTGGACAAGCGTCGCATGCACTCTGCTCGATGGAACCACATGTAGGTGCAAAAACTATGAACGGCGCTTTGAGACTGTGCCCGATTGCGTACAGCTTTCGCCAGAAACAGTAAGAACTTTGAAATGGTTACCGCCAACATGTGCGTATCGTCTGATCCGTGATGGCAAGGACCTGTACTGGTGGCATCCTCTTGTCTCAAAAGATCCGCAGAGCGTGCACGACGCCGGAATCTCCGCAAAAGACAAAACCATCAGTGAAGATGGCATGGAGCCAGAGGACTACGAAAACTTCCTCGTCGACTGGCCGGATGAGGAATATACCAAGGACTGATCCTGCAATTATGTGTAATTTCAGGGGCTTCTCCACAGGGGAGAGGCGGGTATAACTCAAATCTTTCAATGCAGCACAACCAGCGCAGGGCCACATCGCTCTGCGCTTTTTTAGTGTCCCATCAAAGCTTTACTTCTTTCTTTATTCAAAATTGAATTTATCTCGATCCTAACGCGGAACGGGGATAAGTGTCCATGCGCTTTTGGGTGCCAATACCTAGGAATATAATCTTGACATCGCAACGCTGTTTGATAGTGTTTTGGCATGCTAGAGAAAGTGTGAGAGAGCCTGAAAAGGCAACTTGAGCCTTTCTGATTGCACAACATTCTAAATCATTTGACCAGCTGTCCCTTGTTTCAACGGGCAGCTTTTTTTTGTGCCTGAATGACAGGAGGGGAGATGTCAGAACAGCAAGACCCCCAGCAGGAAGACGGGCAGGCCATGCGTCTGCGTGTGCCCGTTGAAGTCTGGCAAGTCGTCCGCCGCATGGTGGAAGAGGAGCCGTTCTCCATAGCCGAGATTGCACGGCAAACCGGCCTGCCGGCAAGCACAGTCTCCACCAAAATCAAGCGTGAAGGCTGGTTGCGCAAATGGCAACTGGCACAGGAGCTTGCCAGCTCTAAGCCGGAAGAACGCAAACGCATGATCGCCCGCCTTTACGCTGCCTTCGAAAAGCAGATTAGCGCTTTGGAAGCGAAGCTGAAAAAGCTGAGCGGTGATCCGCAATCCGCAGCAGGGGAGATGGACGCCACCGCCAAGGCCATCACCAGTCTCGCCAAGACACTGGATATGTTGATCGACCTGCAGGACACCCACGCTGCGGATAACTCGGAAGAGGTGAGTGATGACCAGATGCGACAACAGCTTTCGCAGCGCATTGCAAACTTGTGTAGCACAGGGCAAATTGAATGACTTCATCGCCTCACTGACCAGATCTGAACTGAGGTTTCTTCAATATAACTGGCAGGTGTTTGCTCACGCCCATCAGCAACCACCGGCTGGAGACTGGAGCACGTGGTTGCTCATGGGTGGACGTGGTGCTGGCAAAACCAGAGCAGGGGCAGAGTGGGTCCGCGCCAAGGTGCACGGAGAGGGCTGGGCAGGGCCGTTAGCGCGAAATATTGCACTGGTCGGACAAACCTACGCCGATGTGCGCGAGGTGATGATTGAGGCATATCCGGTCTGCTAGCGGTCCATCCGCCCGGACAAAAGCCGCAATGGAACCCATCGCGCCGCCGACTGGAATGGCCCAATGGAGCAGTCGCCCGTGCCTTCTCTTCCGAGGATCCGGAAGCGCTGCGTGGGCCGCAATTTGATGCCGCCTGGTGCGATGAAGCCGGTAAGTGGAGCAACGCAACAGAGACGTTTGACATGCTCCAGTTTGGCTTGCGTCTCGGCACTCGGCCACAGCAATTGGTGACCACGACACCAAAGTCCACACCGCTCCTGAAGCAGCTGTTACAGGACAAAAGAACCGTCGTGACAAAGGCCGGTACCAAAGCCAATGCTGCCTTTCTGGCGGAGGCCTTTCTGGAGCAAATGGCAGAGCGATATGGTGGCACTCGTTTGGGTCGTCAGGAGCTGGATGGAGAGCTGATCGAGGACCGTGAGGATGCTCTGTTTGCCCGCAAATGGTTTGAGGCAGGCAGGCTGCGACAGGTGCCTGAGTTAAAGCGCATCGTGGTTGCCATCGACCCGCCCGCCACATCCGGCAAGTCTGCAGATGCATGCGGTATCATCGCCGCAGGGATCAGCGAGGCAGCGACCTGTTTGTCTTGAGAGACAGGACCGCGCAGGGCCTGCGACCTGCTGCATGGGCGGAGCAGGCCATCAAACTCTATCATGAGTTAGAGGCCGACTGCCTGCTGGCGGAAGTCAATCAGGGCGGCGAAATGGTTCGTGAGGTGATCGAAGGGGTGGATGCCAGCGTGCCGGTAAAGTCGGTCCACGCAACAAGGTGCAAACGCCGCAGAGCAGAGCCGGTTGCTCTGCTTTACGAGCAGGGCCGTGTCCATCATTGCGGCGTGTTTCCAGAGCTGGAAGACGAACTTGCCGACTTTGGTTCCGGTGGATTGAGCAATGGCAAATCACCCGACCGGCTCGACGCACTGGTCTGGGCCATCACGGAACTCAGCCGCCGTCCGGCCGGAAAACCACGCCTGCGCAAGCTTTAAGCCAAAGAATCTACATGCATCTTGAGGTGGTAAGAATAAATTCCTAACCACCTTAAGGTGTAAAAAGCCTTTCCATATCAAGGCTTAGGACGCAAACCTTAAGTTGTTTGTGAGGGCTGGGCCTGCACGCCTGAATACTTTTATCATAACATTAGGTAGTGAGAAAAGGACATTAAAGTCATGGGGTTACGCCAACTTCTTGATACAGTTTTTTTTCCCCGGCAGCCGAACGTAAAGCCTCACGAACCAAATCGGTTGCTTCATGCGGTTTGGCGAAGGGGCCATCTGGACTCCGCGCAACTATGAGGCCTTGATAAATCAGGGATATTTACGAAACACAATCGCCTATAGATGCGTGCGCTTGATCTCGGAAGCCGCCGCCAATGTTTCCATCACATTGAAGGCTGGTGAGCAGGAGCTGGAGACCATCCCTGATGGAATTGCTGTCCCAGCCCACCCCCATGCAAACGCAGCGCTCGTTTCTGGAAGAGGTCTATGGCTTCCTGTTGGTCTCCGGCAATGCCTATATAGAGGCGGTCTCGCTGGAAGGTGTTCCAAAAGAACTCCATGCGCTGCGACCGGACCGCATGAAGGTGCTGGTGGATGATGCAGGCTGGGTGGAGGCCTACGAGTATCAGGTGGCAGGCCGCAAGGTGGAATTACGCAAGCAGGCCAGCGATAAGATCCAGCCGTGCTGCACATCAAGCTCTTCAACCCGCTTAACGACCATTACGGCTTCGCGCCCATCGAGGCAGCCAGATTGCCCTCGACATCCATAACGCGGCGGGCGACTGGAACAAGTCGCTGCTCGACAACGCCGCGTGCCCGACAGGTGCACTGGTCTATGGCACAGGTGATGCCATGAACATGACCGACGACCAGTTCCACCGCCTGAAGGAGGAGCTGGAAAGCTCCTATCAGGGCGCACGAAATGCAGGCCGTCCCATGCTGCTGGAAGGTGGTCTGGACTGGAAGCAAATGGGTATGTCGCCAAAGGACATGGACTTCATAGAATTGAAGAACGTCGCCGCCCGCGAAATCGCTCTTGCCTTCGGGGTGCCACCCATGTTGCTCGGTATTCCCGGCGACAACACCTACGCCAATTATCAGGAAGCCAATCGTGCCTTCTGGCGTCTCACTGTGGTGCCGCTTGCGGCGCGGGTTCTTTCCGAACTTTCGAGCTGGCTCTCCGCCGCCTATGGCGAGCAGCTCAGGCTGGAGTTGGACCTTGATTCCGTCGAAGCTTTGGCACAGGAGCGCAAAGCTGTGGGACCGCATCACCGCCGCCGACTTCCTCTCCCGCGATGAAAAGCGCATCGCCGTTGGTTACGGAGCGGAGGACGCAGATGAGTGAGTTGATGGCAACGCTGGCGGTAAACGGAGACCTTGCCCACGTGGTGCTTGGCGCATGGGCAGGCACCTCCACGTCGATGCTTTTGTGGGCGTTAAAACAGGTCATCCGCTTCAATCGCCGCTTTGAAGAATTCATGTGTGAGCTGGAAAAACTGAACAGCTTGCTGCGACTGGAAGCCTGAAAAGGCTCATCTTGAAATATTGAGGAAAATTGAAATGTCCGGAGTGAGGTGGTGATGAGAGACTTGAAAATGAAGCCAGCGCCCGAGGAGTGCAAAAAGCAGTTCTCCGAAAAGCGCAGAGAGCCACCGGCCCACACCTTCGCCAACTTCACCCAGGCACTTGCCGGTGCATTGGGCGAGCGTCGGGATGCAAAGGAGGGGGCGGTAGACTCCGGCAGTCAGACCAGATCACAGCTGAAAGAGGGAGGCACTCGATTTGAATACAGATCACCCCATCGTCATTGAAGGCTATGCCAGCCGGTTCGAGCTGAGCGATCAGGGCGGTGATGTCATGCGCAAGGGAGCTTTTCAAAGCTCGCTGCAAACGCAAAAGCTAAACGACGTGAAAATGCTCTGGCAGCACGATCCGGCCAACCCCATCGGCAAGTGGCTGCACATTCAGGAGGACAACATGGGCCTCTTCGTCAAGGGCCTGCTGTTTCCCGGCATCGCACAGGGACGGCAAGCCATTGCCATGGTGCAGGCGGGTATTCTGGATGGGCTGTCCATCGGCTTTAAAACCCGCCGTGCAACACGCAACAGCAAAACCGGACGCCGTGACGTGTTGGCAGTCGATCTCTGGGAGATCTCGCTGGTCACGTTTCCGTTGTTGCCATCAGCTCGCCTGACCGTGGTCTCCTGAGGAACCAGACAATCTGACTTTATCTGCCTGTGGTGTCCTTGTGGTGCCGCAGTTTTTTTTATGCGCTTTAAGGAAAATAATCCTATGAAAAACACATGTAACCCAGCACTGGAAACCAAAGACTTCGCACGGGAAGCTGCCAGCTCATCGGCAGGGCCCACAATTTCCGGCGGCGCGACAGCGCAATTTTCGCCTACAATGGGTACACCAGAAGCCTCTTCCAGTTTTGACCAGCTCAATCACGCTTACGCCGAATATACCCAGACCAACGACACCCGCCTGTCGGAGCTGGAGCAAAAATCCGGTTCAGATGTGTTGCTCGATGAAAAGCTCTCCCGTCTGGACGAAATCATCGACGGCCAGCTGCGCCATCTGACAGAACTCCAGCTCAAATCCCAGCGCCTGCCGCGCTCGGCACCGGAAGCCGCGGGCGAACCCACAACCAACGTGGAGCATAAATCCGCGTTTGAGACCTACATGCGTGAGGGGCAGGAAGCGCGTCTTAAAGTGCTGGAGCAAAAAGCGATGTCCTCCGGTATGCCTGCTGATGGCGGGTATCTGGTGCCGCAACAGCTTGAAACCGACATCCTGCGCCGCATCACCGCTTTGTCCCCCATCCGCTCCATCGCCGCAAATCGCAAGATCTCCGGCTCCTCCTACCGCCGACCTGTGGTCCTCCTCAATCCCACGTCGGACTGGGAGGGAGAGACTGATCCGCGTGACACCCCCACCAATGCCATGAAGTTTGCCATGCGTGATGTGAAGATCTTCGAGCTCTCCGCCCTGCCTGCGGTCACCCAGACCCTGCTGGATGATGCGGCGGTCAATATCGGGGAAATTCTTGCAGAAGAAGTGGAAACCATGTTTGCGGAAAAGGAATCCGCCGCCTTCATCAACGGTAATGGCACCACCCAACCGCAGGGCCTGCTCACAGGTCCTGTCCACGAAAGCCTTGAGGATACGGGCATGTCCATCGGGTCTATCAAAACAGGGCAGTCTGGTAACTTTCCATCCGCAAACGGCGGCGACCTGCTGATCTCGCTGATCTACGGTGTTACAACCGCGATCCGCCGCAACGCGCGCTTCCTCTTAAACCGCAGAACACAGGCAGCCATCCGCAAGCTCAAAGACGGGCAGGGCAACTACCTCTGGCAGCCACCTGTTGCAGCCGGTGCCGACCCAAGCCTCATGGGCTTCCCGGTCACAGAAGCTGAGCACATGCCGGATATGTCCGATAGCTCTGCCCCCTATGCCGTGGCGTTTGGCGACTTCCATCGCGGCTACATGGTGGTGGACCGTGTCGGCATCTCTGTCTTGCGCGACCCGTACACCAGCAAGCCAAACGTGCTGTTTTACATCACCAAACGCGTCGGCGGCGGCATCATGGACTATGACGCCTACAAACTGCTCGACTTCAGCGCCTAAGCGACCCTGCGAGGCAGCTCAGTTGATCCAGCGGAAAACTGAGCTGCTTTCCGCCATACCCAACCAACATCAATCATTAGAGGAGGGGCCGCCGTGACGGCTATACTCACAGTGCCACCGGCTCTGGAGCCGGTTTCGCTCGCCCAGGCACACGCACAGCTCAGAGTGTCCCACACCCACGAGGATGACCTGATCGACCGGCTGATCAAAGCCGCGCGTGAACAGGTGGAGACACTCACACGGCGCGCGCTCATAGATCAGCAATGGCGCTCCTGCTCGATGAGCTTCCGCCAGACCGCCTGATCCGCCTGCCGTGGCACCTGTGGTCGAGGTCCTGCAGGTCTACACCTATGATCTGGACGGCAATCAGCGTCAGCTGGCTGAAACCGATTATCAGGTGGATTTAGCAGGCAACCCGGCCCGCCTGCGCATCAAGGCCGGTGTCATCGGCCCGTTGCGGGACCTCAACGGCATCGAGATCGACTTCAAAGCAGGCTATGGATCAGCGGCAAGTTCGGTCCCCGCTGGCCTGCAAACAGCAATCCTCATGCTGGTGGGCTTCTGGTACGAGCGCCGTACCATGCTGGAAGAAGACCGCCTCACAGGCCTCATGCCCCACGGCTTTGAGGCCGCGCTCTCGCCCTACAAGGTGCTTAGAATATGAGGGCGGCTGGCACACTGAGCGAACCTCTGCTGCTGCTTCGCCCCGATACCATCCATGCAGCAGATGGCTCCACCACCAAGAGCTATGAGCAGGTTGCGATGGTCTGGGGGCAAGTGCGCACAGCAACGGCTCTGAGGCCACGGCAGCGGGCCGTATCGCCAGCACCTACCCACTCACCATCACCCTCCGCCGCCGCACGGATGTGGCGGAAGGCTGGCGGATTGAGCGGGATGGGCAAAGCCTCAGGGTAAGGGCGGTTATTCCGCACGCGGGGCAAGACCCTTCATGCAGATCCTCTGTGAGCAGGAGGAGGGTGATGATGGGGGAACTTGAATTCCGCAAAGCCCTGTTTCAGGCCGCGCACGCCAAGCCAGCCCTGAAACCCTATCTGGGCGACCCACTGCGCCTGTTTGACGGTGTCCCGCGCGGCGCAGCATTGCCTTATGCCACGCTGGAAGCAGTCACCACACAGCTGCTGACCGGACATATGGAAGAGGGCGGCAGGCTCACTGGCTCCATTGGCATCTACTCCCGCCATGCCGACAGGGCGCAAACGCAGGAGATCCTGCAAATCTTCAACGAGCTTTTGGAAGTGGGCGTGACCCCGCCTGAAGGCACGCAGGTTGCCGGTCTGACCATGACAGAAACCAGCTGCAGACGCTTGAGTGATGGTCGCACATGGTACGGGCGTATCAAATTCTCCGTCCTGCTTCAAAACTCAGCCTAAGACGAACCCCCGAAAGGAAATCAGATGGTCGCACAGGCCGGAAAAGACCTGCTTTTGAAACTGGACGAAGCAGGCACAGGAACCTTTGAAAGCGTGGCAGGGCTGCGCAGCCGGCGCCTTGCCCTCAACGCAACGCCAATTGACATCACCGACGCGGAAAGCACTGGCCGCTGGCGCGAGCTGCTGGCAGGTGCAGCCACCCGTCACGCGTCTCTGTCAGGCAGCGGCCTGTTTCGCGACAAGGCGTCTGCTGAAAAAGTCCGCGCAGCCTTCTTTGCGGGCGAGCTGCACAACTGGCAGATCATCTGCCCGCCTTTGGCAGGATGGAAGGCCCCTTCCACCTCTCGGCGCTGGAATACGCAGGGGACTACCGATCCGAAGTCACCTTCGAGATTTCGCTGGAATCTGCCGGTGCGCTCACCTTTACACCGCTGAACTGAGAGAATTGACATGACAGCAACAACCTTCACGCGTTGCGCAAACCGCAAACGCGGTGAAATCCTCGCAGACCTTGGAGGCCAAAAGCACATTCTGGTGCTCACCCTCGGCGCACTGGCAGAGCTGGAGGAGGCACTCACCTGCAATAACCTGCAAGAGCTGACCGAGCGTTTCTCTTCCGGCCAGTTAAGTGCTGCCGACATCATCAAAGTGCTCGGCGCGGGGCTGCGCGGCGGCGGCCTTATCATCGAAAATGAGGAGGTCGCTGAGCTTTCTCACGATGGCGGCATTGCGGCCCTTGCCAAACTGGCTGGCGAGCTGCTCGTCGCAACATTTTCTCCGCAGCCGGAAAACGCCAAACCGGAGCACGATGGTCCGTGAAAGAGCAGCAAACCGCGCGTGTTTCCTTTCCCTGGCATGACCTGATGCACAAAGCCTGCCGGGAACTTGGCTGGTCACCGCACACCTTCTGGCAGGCAACCCCAAAAGAACTGCAAATGGCGCTGAGCCCGCCAGGTAGCCCTGCAACACATGTCCTCTTACGCAGCACTCTGGACGACCTGCTGCGCCGGTTTCCAGACCAACAGGAGCCACCAACACCATGACCGATGATTTCAATGAACCACTCAACATGGAAGAGGCGCGCGCGTTGGAGGTGACCATGCAAGAGGTCAACTTCCTAGCCAGAGAGTTCTCTTCACAGCTCAGCAAGGGACTGCAAAGCGCTGTTACCTCCGGCAAGGACCTGCAATCAATCCTCTCTCAGGTCGCCCTCAGCATTTCAAGCTCGGTGCTCTCCAGCGCCATGAAGCCACTGGAACAGCTGATCGCAACAGGCATCTCCTCGGCAGTGGGCGGTATGACAGGCGTCACCCCCTTTGCAAAAGGTGGGGTAGTCTCCAGCCCGACCATGTTTGCAGCTGGCAGTTCTGGTCTGGGTCTCATGGGAGAGGCTGGCGCAGAGGCAATCCTGCCCTTGCAGCGCGGTGCCGATGGACGCCTCGGCGTTGCCGTAAATGCAGGCGGCACGCAGCCGAGCGTGACCATAAACGTCGCCACACAGGATGTGCGCAGCTTTGAACGATCTCAGGGGCAGATTGCGATGATAATGGCCCGCGCCACCGGACGGGGGCGACGCGGGCTATGACGTCGGCATTGAAGAGGAGGGACTCAAGGGCCGACGTGGCTTTGCTACCGGACGGTGGTAGCAATCTTTTTGAGAAAAACCGTTGTCTTGCGAAGAGGGAGGAGCATCAACAACGGGCCTGCAAGAATTACGCAAACATCTTTCCCATGTCACACTTACTAGAGACTTTCGGCGCTCGCAGCTTGAGCCAAATCAAACAGGAGAGGGAAATGACACCAAGTTTTGTTGATGAATCGTTCCCACTTGGAATTTCCTAGGGGCTTCTGTGAGGGTAGAAAAGCGTAGTCAGGTCACACGGTTACTCAATGGAGCCGAAACGCGCAACGCTATCTGGAAGGGAACGCAACGGCACTTTGACGTAGGCACCGGACTACGCTCTTCAGCAGACTTGCACCGCGTGCTCAACTTCTTCGAAAAAGTCGGCGGCCGCCTCTGTGGATTTCGCTTTCGCGACCCAATGGATCACAAATCCTGTGCATTCGACCAAACGCCTACGGCAACCGATGTGCTGCTGGGAACCGGAGACGGCAATACCGCATCGTTCCAGCTCATCAAACCTGTGGGCACCGTAGGCGTAGCGTGGCAGCGCAAGATTACAAAACCAGTTGCGGGAACTGTTTCCGTTGCCGTTGACGGACAGGAAAAAAACCGTCGGCAGCCACGTCTTGCTGGATCCGGCTACCGGTCTGCTTGAGTTTCAGGCGGGGCACATCCCATCAAACAATCAGCAGGTCACAGCCGGTTTTTTGTTTGATACGCCGGCCCGCTTTGAAAGCGACCATTTGGAAATCAACCTGCTTCATTTTGAGGCCGGACAGGTACCCTCCATCCCGCTCCTCGAACTCCTGAGCTGACGAAAAACCTAAGAAAGTAAATCCATGTTCAACGCTGCTTTGCAACAACACCTGAACGGTGAAGGGACAACTGTGGCCTATTGCTGGCGCCTGACCGCACCCTCCGGCCTCAGCCTCGGCTTCACCACCCACGATCACCCGATTACACTCCTTGGCAAGGCCTATGAGCCGGTATCGGACTGGACGGCACTCAGGCCATGGCGCAATCCAACTTTCAAGCCGGACAAGAAGAGGCGCTGGGCTTCCTCTCCGCTGACAGTCTGAAAGAAGAAGAGCTTGCCGCTGGCCTCTGGGACAACGCCGATGTTGAGGTCTTTCTGGTCAACTGGCAAGAACCGGAGCAGCACGAGCTTTTAAGACGCGGCTCTCTGGGGGAGGTGAGCCGCGACGGCAACGTGTTCCGCGCCGAGTTTCGCTCACTGGCCGCCCGCCTCTCCGAGCCCAAAGGCAGAGAGCTTTCCCACCAATGCCATGCAGATCTGGGTGATACAAAATGCGGTGTCGATCTGAGTGCTGCCACCTATGCGCGGCAGGTAACTGTCTTGAGGCAGGAGGCAGGAAACCGCCTGGTCATTGAGGGCAACAGTGATGTCAGCGCAGGCTGGTGGTCCTTCGGCAAACTCACCTTTCATACCGGCCCCTATACCAATCAACCCTGCATATCGCCGGTCACATTTTGGAGCATGGCGAGCACAAGATAACCCTGTGGTCACCTTTGATCATGGAGCTGAGCTACCCCCTTGAGGCTACCATCACCACTGGCTGCGATAAGAAGTGGGGCACCTGTCAGGACAAATTCCAGAACAGCCAGAATTTTCGTGGTTTCCCCCATATCCCCGGCAACGACTTCATTCTTGCCGGACCCGATGCTCAATCTGCCGCCAACAACGGCGGAAAGCTGGTGGGGTGAAGATGACACAAACCCCTCAGGCGCTTCTGGCGGAAGCGCGAAGCTGGATCGGCACGCCGTATAAACATCAGGCTCCCGCAAAGGTGCTGGCTGTGATTGCCTCGGCCTCATCCGCGGCCTTTATCGTTTCCTGCACAACTGAACCTGAGACCCCATCCAACTACGCGCCCGAATGGGCGGACTTGAACAATGCGGACCAGCTGCTCAGCGCTGCACGGCTGTATCTTCATGAAGTGCCGGAAACCTCACCGCAGCCTGCACAGGTGATCCTGTTTCGCTGGGCGCCCCATTACCCGTGCAAGCATCTGGGTCTCATGAGTGCGCATGACCGCTTCATTCACGCCTACGAGGCGGTGGGTGTGGTGGAAAGCCCGCTGGTGCCCATGTGGCGCAACAAGATTGCCGGATGTTTTTCCTTCTTTCCAACTGATTGAGCTTAAAAGGACAGGACCATGGCTACAATGGTACTTTCAAGCGTTGGTGCCGCTGTTGGGGGTGCCATCGGCGGCCCTGTTGGCGCTATCGTCGGACAGGCGCTGGGGGCAGCAGCCGGAGCGTGGGTCGACCAGCAGATCTTTGGCGAAACACGAGAGGCCTCCGTTGGTAAACTGGGCAACCTGCAATTGCAAACCGCAGCAGAAGGCGCATCGCTCCCCTTTGTCTATGGCCGCGTGCGCGTGACCGGCAACATCATCTGGGCAACGCGGCTGGAAGAAGTGGTCTCCGAGGAGAAGCAGGGCGGCAAAGCCACCGGCTCCTCCGTGACCGTCACCAGCTACAGCTACTTCGCCAACTTCGCCGTCGCCCTGTGCGAAGGCCCCATCACCGCTGTCCGCCGTGTCTGGGCCAACGGCAAGGAATTGGATGTCAGCGCCCTCAATATGCGTGTTTATCTGGGCAATGAGGACCAGCAGGCTGATCCCCTGATCGAAGCCAAGCAAGGCACAGCCCCCGCCTACAAAGGAACCGCCTATGTTGTGTTCGAGCGTCTGGCTCTGGCTGAGTTCGGCAACCGCATACCGCAACTTGCGTTCGAGGTGCTGCGTGCCATAGAGCCGCTGGAACAACAGATCAAAGCCGTCACGCTTATCCCCGGTGCAGGCGAGTTCGCCTACCATCCGCAGGAGATCATCGAAGACATCTCCCCCGGCAATACCCGCAGCGTTAACCGCCACGGCAAAGGCGAGGAAACCGACCTTGTCCGCTCGCTGGACGAACTTCAGGCCCTATGCCCCAACCTGCAAAGCGTAGCGCTTGTGGTCTCGTGGTTTGGTGATGACCTGCGTGCGTCCCAGTGCTCCATCAGGCCAAAGGTCACCTTCCAGACCACCCACCACCTGCCGGAAAACTGGAGTGTAGCCGGCCTAAACCGGACCGAGGTGCCAGAGGTCTCCCGCATCAACGACAGACCAGCCTACGGTGGCACCCCATCAGACGCCTCGGTCATCGCCGCCATCAAGGAACTCAAACGCCGGGGCCTGAAAGTGATGTTCTATCCCTTCGTGATGATGGACATTTGCGAGACCAACCAATTGCCTGACCCTTATGGCGCGGCCCGACAGCCAGCTACCCGTGGCGGGGGCGCATCACCTCGGACATTGCAGCAGGCCAACCCGGATCACAGCAGGGAACCAGCGCCATTATCCCCCAGATCGACGCCTTTATCGGAGCTGGCTCGGATTGGCGGTTTCGCCGCTTCATCCTGCATTACGCCAATCTGGTGCAAGGGGCAGGCGGTGTGGAGGCCTTCCTCATCG
>BAXV01000020.1 GCA_001310715.1 Pseudovibrio sp. JCM 19062 | reverse complement strand
CCGTTGAAATGGTGATACCGCGAGCACGCTCTTCAGGAGCGCCATCAATCTCATCATATGCTTTAAAGTCACCGAAGGATTTGGTAATCGCAGCGGTCAACGTAGTCTTGCCGTGATCAACGTGGCCGATTGTGCCGATGTTGACGTGCGGCTTATTACGTTCAAATTTTTCCTTCGCCATGGGCGCAGCTCTCTATTTAATCGTAGTTCCGTCGATCAGGGCTCGAAATCTAAAAATAGATCTCAAGAATTCTTTTAGGACACCTTCGGCGAAGCGAGAGAGAAGTTGGAGCGGGTGAAGGGAATCGAACCCTCGTATTCAGCTTGGAAGGCTGCTGCTCTACCATTGAGCTACACCCGCATTACCAATTTCAGATCGATGGTGGAGGAGGTTGGATTCGAACCAACGTAGGCATAGCCAGCGGATTTACAGTCCGCCCCCTTTAGCCACTCGGGCACTCCTCCGAGATCGACCAAAATTCTCTGATAGAGAATTTTTTGAAACTCGTTTTGCCGAACACGCCGCTTAACCGCAAGCAGTTGCGCCGCGTCCTGTGGCGCGGTTTATGCCGCCGGGAACGCCATCTGTCAACGCCTCTTTTGCATGTGCCTGTGCAAAATCAACAAGGCAGTTAGTTTTCCCCCTTTTTTTCTGGCTGAGCAAACTCGCAAAATCCACGTATGACCTTGCGAAAGCACAGCTCTTCACACTGGCTCCAATATTTTTGGTGCAAATTCTCTTTTTCAAAAGAGGGAACAGAATCCAGCTGAAAGCCCCTGTAGAAGACCAAAACCAGACTCGCAGCAACTTAGCGAACTGCGCTTGATCGAATACCCCCTGCCATGCGCACGCACTATGGATTGATGGAAACAACCTCCCCGCCCCGATCAACGTTGCCCCTCCTTCCCAGAAGCGCCCTTATAGCCGGCACACTAGCTCTGCCCGCTTCCAGCCCCGACTGATACAGCGCCTCTTGCGAGCCAATGGCAAACGTCCCGTAGTTGCCGCCTCTGGTTGGACGAATGATAACATCGGCACCTTCCAGAGTTCGTTCGTTCAACTGCGCCCATATAATATCAATGGCTCTTGAATACACACCCCTTGCAGTTCTGGGCATTGTTTCAGACAGATCTTGCGCAAGGTCCACTGCCACAGTGATTTGAGGGTTATAGCGTTTGGCAATTCGGACCGGATTTGGCTCGGCCACTCCCCCGTCGATTAGCTCATGCCCATAAAGATCCACCGGCTTGAGCAGACCCGGCAATGCAACAGAAGCATTAATGGCAGGAGGTATAGGACCACTGTTCAGCTCTACAGCTTCACCTGTTTCCAGATCAGTGCCGGTTGCAATAAAGGGGATTTTGAGTTCATCGAAGGTTTTGGCGTCCATATGCATGGCAATAAACCGCTGCAAACTGGAGCCACCAATGAAACCGCGCGGAAGGAAAAAGGAATCCAGATCTACAAAGTCAGAAAAGCCCGTATTGAGCATGATTTCGTTGACTTCTTCACTATTGGCTTTATCCGCATAAAAGACACCGATAATGCTGCCGGCACTGGAACCGACAATCAAATCAATTGGAATATTCGCCTCTTCAAATGCCTGAAGAACCCCCAGATGTGCATAGCCTCTGGCCCCGCCACTGCCCAGAACCAAAGCCAGTTGGGGAGAGGCAATGGGAGGAGGAGGAGGTGCCACAGCAGGCACGTCTATTGCTGGTCGGGACGCACACCCAATCAACGCAATGACGCAAGCAACAAAAATTACTGTTGCCCGCAAAGCATTGGCTACGCCACAGAGATGACGGTCTTGAGTCATACCTGTTATTTATTCTGTATTGATTTAAGATTTTATTATTTTGCATATAGACTGCCTAATCAAGCTACCATTCAGATTGGTTGCATTGCATCTGCAAGATGATGTTTGAAGGCGATTGGATAAGGCAGGCAAGGAACGTCAACTCCCCTCGTATGAACCATGATCAGATAGATCAAAGAGGAATATTTGACTTGCCCTCTTTAATTTTCTTGAAGCGCAATGGGCACCGGAGTATCGAGTGGCTATGAGCAATTTTAAAAATCAAAAAAGCACAGGTGGAAATCGGTGGAGCCCGGCACAGGGTGAAGACCGACCCAATAAGAAGACACGCAGTGACGGAAAACCGTCGGGCGGATCTTCAAAGGGCAAGCCTTGGCTAAAAAAATCAGAGGCACAAGAAGGCCCCTTCTATATATATGGCCTTCACACCATTGAAGCGGCCTTCAACAACCCCGAGCGCAAGCGCCACAAACTCCTGGTAACGCAAAACGCATTACGCCGATTAGAAGAGCGTGATCTGAAGATCGACGTGCCTGTTGAAGAAGCAAGCCCGCGCGACATCGACAAACTGGTTGGCAAAGACGCTGTTCACCAGGGAGCCGCCCTGCTGGTTGACGTCTTACCGGAATATGGCCCCGAAGAGCTAAAGGACGGCCAACTCGTTCTGGCGCTCGATCAGGTCACCGACCCGCACAACGTAGGCGCCATTCTCCGCTCTGCCGTTGCCTTGAATGCCGACGCCGTTGTCACCACGCGCCGACACGCGCCGGAAGAAGGCCCGGTCCTTGCAAAAACAGCAAGCGGCGCACTGGACATGATCAAACACGTCCGCGTCCCCAACATGTCCCGCTTTGTCACTGAAATGAGAGAGGAAGGCTATCAGGCAATCGCACTGGACAGTGAAGGCCCCGATTCCGTCGAAAACACCGCCTTCACCGATAAGACCCTGCTTGTTCTGGGCTCTGAAGGAAAAGGCGTCCGTGAAGGCGTCCGCAAAAACTGCGACACCCTCGCCCGCCTCGACATGCCAGGCCCGATCAAATCCCTGAATGTCTCCAACGCGGCCATCCTCTCACTATACGTAGCACGCACAAAAATGGGGCTGTCATAACCTGACAGCCTCAGGCTCCTCACTCTATGAGAGAAGAAGCCCTCCCCGTTCAGCTCCGCGATGCGCCAGTCGCAAAAGAAGGCTTGTGTAAAAAGACAACAGTAAGCCCTTCCTCCGCTCTCACATCGACACGCGCCTGTAGCGACCATCTCCAACAACAAAACTTGCATGCAACACGCTTTAGAGCACGTTGCGTTCACCTGCATTCACGCGCTGGACTCCAACTTCGTCGTTAGAGCGCAAGCATCCAGACCTAAAAGTCACACTTTCCCCGTTCAGCTCACCGCGACGCATTAGAACGCACAAACCGACGCAAACGCAAAACCACGAATTCTTTCATCAATATCAATGGGCTGAGGCACCCATATGTGGAAAAGAAACACCACCAGCCCCTTTCTAGACCCAAATCGACGCAAAAATTCCTTCCTCTGTGAATTCTTCCATTTTTTTTGCATTTTTGGGATTTACAAACCCCGCCAGCGCCCGTAAATACCCCTCCAACGAAGACGACGCCGGTATAGCTCAGATGGTAGAGCACCTGACTTGTAATCAGGGGGTCGCGGGTTCGATCCCTGCTGCCGGCACCACTCTTCTACTTGATTTATCAAGAGAATTTCAAAGCCTCCTCCGGGAGGCTTTTTGCTTTTGTGGGCTGTTGCGGATCAGGTCTTAAGTGCGCGTGGTCACACCATCCCTTCACTTCTTCGGGGCAAGATCAACCGGGTCGCTGTCGAATGACAGGCCTGGGACGAGAACGGCAGTTCCATCCTTTTCCTTTTTCCCTGCCAGCGACAGATATAAGGTTCCCATGGAGCCTACTTCAGTGATCACATAGAGGTAGGGATCGGCTGGGGTTCCCTGGCCAGTTGGTGCTGGACCTGTCCGCTCACCAGGCCGATAAGTGCGGCGCCCCATGCTTTTAGAAGTTTGCTGTTAGTGGCGATCGTCTGGATCCATTGATCAATTGTCTCCGGCACGTTGCCACCGTTCGAGATCAGTGAGAGCCAGTCAATTGCAGGTACCTCGCCCAGATCGGCCACATGACCGCCAAATCCGAGGGCTGGGAAGAGCAGCGGGTTCCATTTGCCAAGCTCATTCCCGGAATCTGACATCGCGCCAGCATCAGCTGTTTTCACAGCGTGCAAGGCATCCTTCAGGCAGCTGTTGAGATCCTTATTGATCGTCTTCAAGTGCTTGCGCAATTGGGCAACAGGGTCTTTCAGCCAGTCTTTATTGAGTTTGTATTCTGCAGGGTCTTTGCCTGCAGGAAGAAGCAGGCCCACAAGAAGACCAAACTCCAAAGTTGCCGGATCAAGCTCATCTGCTTTTATTGTTTTTTTTCACGCCAAAATCCTCACGATAACTGCTTAAGAGCGCCATATGAGGGATGACGAGAACGCTGCGTCAGCGTGAAAATGAACAAGGGCCTGCTTGGAAGATGGTTAAGAAAACGCCAACAACACAAACAAGTAACCGGCGTCACAGCCAGCAATCACCAGCCTTGAAAATTCTCATAGAACTATCATCTCGAGTTTAGGGGCCAGCTTACCTCATTTCCAATAGGAAGGTCGATCAACCCGTTTTATGACTAGATCATAATTAAACAATGCCAGAAACAGGTAGGTACGCTCCCCCAAGGATGAGGAGATCTGCAATGAGTCAAAAAAAACACCAACACTGGTGAAGGCGTCAATGCTCTTGAGGGGATCATGAGCACGCATCACTCGGAAATAAAAGACAACGCCATTTTGCAGGCAGAACTGACCAAGCTGAAAGATTATCTGCAGCACAGCAGCCAGCATACGCTCAAAGAGCGCCGACAGGTCCTTGAACATATCCTTGACGAACTACGGGAAAATTCTGCAGACCATCTCCGCATGACGGAAGAGAGCCCTCAGCTGGACCTCCATGAGGCCGAAACAAACCGGCATCTGGATGAGCAGGAAACCCTTATGGACGCCTTGAGCGCCTTTAGATCCCGCTATCTGAACTAACGTCCTATCAAGCAAAGGCGGGAAAAACAAAGCGGTTGGAACCAAAACCGCATTTATGCAGCGGGGAACCGATGACAGAAAAACAACAAATCACATCAGCCCATACGCAAGAGAAGATGGCCCGCCGCTACGGCGACGGACACGCGCACAAGCACAATAAAGACCATTTGGAATTTGAACGTGGCCGCAAAAGTCATCCGGCGACCCAGCATGGTGGTGACCCTGAAGGACACAAGCACCCGCGCAAACACCGCGCCGGCAAAGGCCATTCAGATAACGGCCACCATCATAACAAGATGCACAACCACAAAGAACATACCCGCGCGCATCACAGAAAAGGCATGCACTAGAGCCTCATTACTAACATGCCTACAAAAAACACCCCGACCATTTCTGACCGGGGTGTTTTTGTTTTCAAAGTTTAAACTGCCAGAACTGTTAGCCTAACAGACCGCTCAGCATCACCCAGACGACGGCCAGCGGAGCCACGATCCGCATGATCCAGGTGAAGGCACCCATCCATTTAAAACTGATGGTACCGTCGTTGTTCAGCTCGCTGCCAAGCTTCTCAAGCACAACCCAACCAGCAAACAGTGCCGTCAGAATGCCGCCAATCGGCAGAGTGTAGTTGTCAACGGCATAGACCATCAGGTCGAAGAAGTTCATGCCAAACAGCTGGTAATCGCCCCAAACGCCCAGTGCCAGAGAACACGGCACACCGATCAGGAAGATCACGATACTCACCACGACAGCAGACCATTTACGCTCAATGCCATACTCTTCTGCAAAGAATGCAACCGGAATTGCCAGCAAGGAGATGGAAGAGGTCAGCGCCGCAATCAGCAGCATGGCAAAGAAGATGATCTGGAAGATGTAACCACCCATCATCTCACCAAACACAGCTGGCAGCGTGATGAAGGTCAGACCCGGTCCAGCCCCTGGATCCAT
Organism: Pseudovibrio sp. JCM 19062; assembly: GCA_001310715.1. Next base: position 54,537 of record BAXV01000020.1, on the reverse strand, counting down.
GCCAAAGGCAAACACCGCAGGCAGAACCAGAAGACCACCCAGCACGCCAACCATTGCGGCCAGGAAGACAACCCAGAGCGATGCGTTCGGAATATTCGCGCCCTTATCCAGATAAGAGCCGTAAGTGATCATCGCACCCATACCCAGCGACAGGCTGAAGAACGCCTGACCCAGCGCAGCACGCACCATCTCGCCATCCAGCTGAGACCAGTCCGGCACGAGGAAGAACTCGATACCTTCCCAGGAACCGGGCAGCGTTACACTGCGAACCACCAGAACCATCAGGAGGATAAACAGCAGCGGCATCAGAACCTTCACGGAACGCTCGATGCCCTCAGCCACACCTGCAATCACAATACCCATGGTCAGCACCATGAATGCAGCATGATAGAAGATCGGCTCCCACACAGCCGAGACCAACCCGCCAAACTGCGCCTCCAGCAGTTCAGGCTGAGCAGACTCTACGGTGCCTGCAATACTCTTCACCAGATACGCAATCGTCCAACCGCCAACAACGGAGTAGAACGACAGGATCATGAATCCGGTGATCACGCCCAGCACCCCAGTTTTGGACCAGATGTTGTTACCCAGCAGACGGAAAGCCCCCACAGGGTTTCTCTTTGCCGCACGACCAATGGCGATTTCCGCCATGATCAGGCCAGCGCCGATCGTTGCCATGATGACAAGATAGACAACCAGAAAAGCGCCCCCGCCTTGCGTCCCTGCCAGATATGGAAATTTCCAGATATTACCCAGCCAACTGCAGATCCTGCAGCAGCCATAATGAAGCCGAAGCGGCTTCCCCATTGCTCACGTTTCATTTTTATTATTTGCCAATCAACATGTGATGGTTTGTTTCAATCAAACGCTAACGCTTGAAATGAAATCGTTATTGAGGCTGTTTTGATGATATTTTTAGCCTTGTTGACCTGACAGATTGTCACAGGTATTTATACCTACCTCAAAAAAATATGTAATTTTCACGAGCGCAATTGGTGCATGAATCAGAAAACTAGTCACATGCACTTATATTTCACAGAATAATGGATGATTGTTTTAACTTATCAATCTTAATTAGATGATCAAGCCAAGTTTGGAATTAACCAGCGCACAGCAACGCAATTTCCTGTCCTTATGTGCAGCCCACAAGTTTTTTTTGTCGCAGGCACCTCCAAAGCCCCCAGCCAACACATTTCAGTCACAAAAAAGCACCGTCAAAACGGTGCTCCGCAGTTCCAGTTTATGTCGGGACCAGCCTCATGCTTCAGGCCATCTCTCCCTTACTTGCCGATATCTGGTTTGCTTTTCCTCGCCCAGACAAGCCATCGCTCGCGGCAATCTGGTATTCATAGAGACCACCCAATAGCGCTTCAGCTGTAGCAACATAATGTCATTCCTTATCAAGTCCGTCTCGGGTGAAGAGACCTCACCCGCAGGTGCTATACTCCCCCCTCATCCGGACCAGAAAAAGTCAAATCAGAGCCACTACTGAACAGCATTAAAAAAGGCCACCGGAACCGGCGGCCTTTTCATTAGTGTTGAGCGAAGATTTAAGCGCCGAAGATCGCGTCAATCATCACCCAAAGAATTGCAAGCGGTGCCACCACGCGGCACATCCACTTCCATGCAACCAGATATTTGAACGGACGCTCGCCTTCATTGGTCAATTCTCCAGCGAACTTGTCATAGCCCACCCAACCGGCAACCAGACAGGTCGCAATCGCGCCAATTGGCAGGAAGAAGGTGTCAGAGATATAGCCGAGAAGGTCGAAGATGTTCATGCCGTAGAATGTGATGTCTCCCCATACGCCCAGCGCCAAAGAGCTTGGAACACCAAACAGGAAGATCGCAACGCCAACCCAGACTGTCGTCCATTGACGGCAAACGTTGAACTCCTCGCCAACAAACGAAACCACAACCTGCAACAGTGAGATTGCCGAAGTGATCGCAGCCACGAACAGCAGCAGGAAGAAACACAGCTGAACAAAGATACCAAATGGCAGCTCTGCAAAGATGCCAGGCAGCGTAATAAAGGTCAGTCCAGGTCCCGCAGCCGGTCCATATTAAACGCAAACACCGCTGGCAGGATCAGGAAGCCAGCCAGAACAGCAACCAGCAGGTCAAGGGAAACAACCCAGGCAGCAGCATTCGGAATGCTCTCTTTTTCACCCAGATAAGAACCGTAGGTGATCAGCGCACCCATACCCAGAGACAGCGAGAAGAACGCCTGCCCCAGTGCAGCTGCGACCATATCCGCATCCAGATGTGACCAGTCAGGAACGAGGAAATACCGAACCCCTGCCATCGCCCCGTCAAGTGTCAGAGAACGCACAACCAGCAATGCCAGAAGGATGAACAGCAACGGCATCATGATCTTGGCCGCTCTTTCAATCCCGCTGGTGATACCGTTGATCACGATCAACACACCGACCGCATGAACACGGCATGATACACAATTGGTTCAATCGGACTGCTGACCAGCTCACCAAAGTGGCTCTCAAATTCCGCGCCGGAATACCCTGAGAACCCGCCGGTGATTGTCTTCACCACATACGCGATGGTCCAACCACCAACGATTGAATAGAAGGAAAGGATCGTAAACGCAGTCACGACTGCCAGAAGACCGAAGATCGACCAGCGCCTACTACCCACACGCAGGTATGCCCTGAATGGATTGGCCTGAGCGTGACGACCCAGTGCGATCTCAGCGATCATGACGCAAAAACCGATGGCGATCAAAAACGCAACGTAGACCACGAGGAACACCCCGCCGCCTTCTGCACCAACCAAATATGGAAATTTCCAGATATTACCTAACCCGACTGCTGAACCTGCAGCAGCCAGAATGAAGCCTACACGACTTCCCCAATGCTCTCGTTGCATGTGACCTAAGCCATTCTTGTTGATTTTGATTAATGGTTTTATTGAAATCAACTTTCGCAAGTTGCCCGAGTCTAGCAATATTACGCAAGACATCCACCACTTTCATGCAACAGAGTTTCTCATATCTAACTATTGGAAGTCACGATACCAATAAAAGCGTAATACTGAGTACTCCGCGTAATAAGATGAGATTAGCTCAACAAGGTAAGTATATTGATTACTTTAAGAGCCCAGCAATCAATACCACTACTGATATATTTTAGCCTCAATCGCAAGAGGAACAAGAAGAGGGCCACAGCGTTGAATTGCAAAGAGACTGGATACTGCTCACAATAGCATCTGCCCTACAGCTTTTGCACTCCGGCAGGCACCATTGGCATTAGGGACCGAAAGCTTGCCGTTACGCACCACAGACAGCGGGAAGCTGGTGTTGCTGCGCTGGTAAGTCATAGAGGTCTGACCACACTTGATCATAGGCAATGGACCATCTGTAGTGGACCCGTCCGCATAAACTGCTGTGCCGCGATTACAATACTGCGTAACCGGAGGGGAAACCTTATTTGAACTTGCCTGAGCATAACCTTCAGAGGCCATCATAAAACTACCGGCCATCATAAGGCCGAGACACCAAAACATTCGCATTTTTCTTCCCTTTTTGTTGGTCCCGCCAAAACCCATTGATGGCAGGACACTGATAAGACGAAAAGTCTGGTCTCTGTGAAAGAAAAGACCGCCAGGCACACACCGGGCGGTCTGAAAGGTCCCCTCATATCGTCGGAAACCCGAAGCACGGCGCAAAAGTGCGCCAAAACGGCTTACTCAGCGGCTTGTAAAGACGGCACCGTACCCGCGACAGCTCTTTGAGCCGTGGCATACTCATCAGAAAGGCGCGCAACAAGATCACCAGCCGTACCAATGGACTTCACAGCACCAACGCCCTGACCACAGCCCCAGATTTCTTTCCAGCTCTTCGGCTTATCTGCACCACTGTTAAAGTCCATGGTCTTCAGATTGCCCTCAGCCAGATTACTCGGGTCCATACCCGCATTCTCAATGGACTGCTTCAAGTAGTTACCATGCACACCGGTAAACAGGTTGGAGTAGACAATGTCCTCAGCACCGCTGTCCACGATCATCTGCTTGTACGCTTGCTCGGCATTTGCTTCCTCGGTCGCGATAAACGCAGACCCGATATAGGCCAGATCTGCCCCCATGACCTGAGAAGCCAGAACCGCCTGACCAGAGGCGATGGAGCCAGAGAGTAGAAGCGGCCCGTCAAACCACTCACGGATCTCCTGAATAAGCGCAAATGGCGATGTCGTACCTGCGTGCCCACCTGCACCGGCAGCAACTGCAATCAGACCATCAGCACCCTTTTCAATCGCCTTGCGGGCGTAGGTGTTGTTAATGATGTCATGCAAAACGATACCACCATAGGAGTGAACCGCATCAAACACCTCAGGACGCGCACCAAGAGAGGTGATCACAATCGGCACCTTGTATTTAACGCAAAGCTCAACATCATGCTGCAGACGATCATTAGAGCGGTGCACAATCTGGTTGACCGCAAACGGTGCTGACGGCTTGTCTGGATTTGCTGCATCATAAGCAGCAAGTTCCTCGGTAATCTGGATCAGCCATTCTTCCAGCTTCTCCTTTGGCCGTGCATTCAGCGCCGGAAAGGAACCAACAATACCCGCTTTACACTGTGCAATCACAAGCTCCGGATTGCTGATAATAAACAAAGGGCTGCCAACAACCGGCAGACGAAGCTTATTTTTCAAAATATCTGGCAAAGCCATTTCAGATACACTCCCTAACAATTCAACAAGCCACCTGACTGATCTTAAAATCAGGCAGCATCACCTCTGCGACGTTTTAATCTCTCCTGAATGTCCTGCATCATCTCGCCGCTCCGGTCATCAACCAGAGCCAGAACATCCTTTGCACTTAACTCTCTGTAATCCTGCGAAAGCACACGCACCGTACGCACGGGCTCCCTGCTCTGCTTATCCAGCAACTCCAGCCGCGGCCCATCTTCGCGGGCCTCCCAGCGCTCACTCCATTGGTGCAACGCAATCATGACCGGATAAAAATCCATTCCCTTTTCGGTGAGCAGATAGACAGTACCGCGTTTATCCTGCTGGTCCTGCTCCTTGCGCAGCAACCCCGCCTTCACCAAGCGCCGCAGACGATCTGTCAGCACACTGGTCGAGATCTGCAAATGCCCCTGAAAGTCATCAAAGCGCTTGATGCCCTGAAACTGGCATCTCAGGATAAGCAGGATCCATGGATCACCCATCTGCTCAATCGCTTGGGCAACCGCACAGTCAATTCCTGCAAAGCTTCGTCGCGCTCCACTCATCCCGGCTCCCGCCTCCACCAATTTAACTTCGTTTAAAGAAGTTATTTCCACTTCCCCTATTGGGCAACCTAGCCCTTCGGCTTAGTCACTGATGGGAGCCGGTGTTTGTCACCAAAGCCGGAACAAGTTATGAAGTGAACGCTTCGCAAATGTTTTTCCGCAACGCACACGCATCCTTGCAAAACCGCAGCATCGGCGAAGTCTTTTCATTTTAAGCGTACCGGGTTTTATGAGTGGGGGAATAAATGGCAGCACAATGGTGCATCGGTCTCATGACCGGAACAGTGATGGATGGCAACGTTGATATTGCTCTGCTCAAAACCGATGGCGAAACCATCGAGGAGTTCGGCCCCTACACACTCGCAAGTTATCCCCCCGAAACCAACCAGCTGATCGCCGAGGCAATGGCAGCAGCTCAGGACTGGAACTTCGCAGAACAAGAGCCGGAGATTTTCGCTCGTGCAGAAAAAGCGCTCAGCGAGGGGCAGGCTCATGCCATTTCACAATTCATCGCAAAAAACTCCATTTCAACGCAAAGCATCTCCTTAATCGGCTTTCACGGACAAACCGTACTCCACCGAGCACCTAAGGATGGGCAAAAAGGGGCCACACGCCAGCTCGGTGATGGGCAAATCATCGCCGATATGCTCGGAATTCCAGTGATTTACGATTTTAGAACGCAGGACATTGAGGCTGGTGGCCAAGGCGCGCCCCTCGCCGCAATCTATCATCAGGCCCTTCTGCGCAGTGCCGGCCTTTCCGAAGATCCGACAGACACCGCAATTCTCAACCTCGGCGGCGTCGCCAATATCTCCTGGTGGGACGGGCATAACACCCTGATCGCGTTCGACACCGGACCAGCCAACGCCCCCATAAACGACTGGATCAGCGCACATAATCAGGGCGACATGGACCGCGACGGCCTCATCGCCGCACGTGGACAAGTCGATGAAGCCCGCCTGCAAAATCTCCTCAAACACCCGTATCTGACAGAACCCTTCCCCAAATCCCTCGACCGAAACAGCTTCACCAAAGAAATGGCAACCGGTCTTTCTCTGCAAAACGGCGCAGCAACGCTAACAGCTTTTTCCGCCAGCGCAGTTGGCAAAGCCTTGGATATGCTACCAAAACACCCTGCCCGCTTGGTCGCTTGCGGAGGCGGAAGAAAGAACCCACAGCTTTTGAAAGAGATTGAAGCACGGGCAAACGTAAAAATCCTTCCCGCAGAAGAACTTGGCTGGCGCGGTGATGCCGTCGAGGCAGAATGCTTCGCCTTCCTCGCCGCCAGATGCAACCGCAACCTACCCATCAGTTTCCGGGAACACAGGCGTCCCAACCGCCATGTCAGGCGGCACCAAGCAGTACCACGCCAGAATACCACCTAACCCAAAGCCCAACGCATAAAAAGGTGGGAGCCTTTGCCGCCGCGCAAACGCTCCCACCATCCCCTTGCTTAAGGTTCAAAAGGTCCTCGAAAAATATCGATAAGAAAAGGTAAGAAGTATACTCCAGTCGCAACGTTGTAGTTAATTGATTTCACGAAAGAATTTCAACAACCTACAACACAACCAACATACTAGAAAGTTGTTCGAGCCAAAACCCCTACAAACAACCAATTGAACAACTGTTGCAATTCAGTACCTTGATGTTTATTCGAATACAAACAAGCAGTATTGTGCAAAAACACAACACAATACTTAGTGTAACTCGGCAGTTTTCACAGCTTGAATTGACCCCACAGAGCCAGTTCCCTCGGCAAACAGACGAGAAGCGACATAAAGGTAGTTTGAATTTTCAGAAAGTCATGCTACCTCCTTTTTAAGGGAGGAGCCGTCTTTGAAGAGAAGAACTATCAACCGCATCGCTTTTGTTTCCAGCGATACGCCAGAAGCACTTGCAGCACGCCAAGCTCTTGAAAAGATGTACGGATCTGCCTCACAAGATGATGCGGAAGTCATCGTCGTGCTTGGTGGTGACGGAGTTATGCTCTCTTGTCTACATAAGTTTATGAACACCGACATGCCCATTTACGGCATGAACCGCGGTTCAGTCGGCTTTCTCATGAACGAATACAAGACCGAGAACCTGATCGAACGGCTTGAAAAAGCAGAGATAACCCTCTGCACCCACTCAATATTGAAGCTGTCGACAAGAACGGAAACGAGTTCACCGCCCGCGCGATCAACGAAGTCTCTTTCCTGCGCAAATCCCATCAGGCTGCAAAACTTCGCATCTCCGTTGATGGACGGGTCCGCATGGAAGAGCTGGCCTGTGATGGTATCATTATCTCTACCCCCCAAGGCAGCACAGCTTACAACCTGTCAGCTCATGGACCCATCCTGCCAATCGACTCGCCTCTGATGGCACTTACTCCCATCAGCGCCTTCCGCCCAAGACGCTGGCGCGGAGCTCTGCTCTCTACACAAAATACGGTGAAGATTGAGGTACTTGAAGCTGACAAGCGCCCGGTCAACGCAGCAGCTGATCACCGCGAATTCCGCGATGTTATCAGCACCACCATCTATCAGGACGCCACAGCCCACAGCTGCATCATGTTTGATAACGAACACAGCTGGGACGAACGTATCCTCTCTGAGATGTTTAAGTACTGAGCAACAGCCTATTCCTAAGGCAACCCTGACCCAATCTGCCACAAGACACAGGTTCGGCTGCGATTACCGATAAAATCGTTAGATATTATTGCTAATTCGAAATATAATAGCAGCCATAGGAATGCAGGCTCAGGAATTGCGCAGAATATGGCTTTTTTATCCGGTTCAGACAAAGCTTCTCAGGAACACATCCGCGTCCCGAAAGACCTTTCCAAAAAGGTACGGAAGCTGACAGCCGTTGAAGCCGCCAAGTTCGATCCGGTCAAAGCAGCAGAAGAAGCCGTCCACAAGCTCTCTGTCAAGTTTGAAAGCTGGATGAGCTCTGAAGTCGACTCCCTGAAGAAAGCCAATCAGGCCGCACAAATCTCTGACTTTGCTGAGGAAAGCTACGACGCCCTGTTCCGCTGTGCGCATGACATCAAAGGTCAGGCGGAAACCCTCGGCTTCCCGCTGATTGGCCGCGTCGCAAACAACCTGACACTGCTACTCGTCGCAGCCAGAGAACAAGAGACCTATCCAAAAGAACTCATCTCTCAGCACGTAGACGCAATCAACGCAATGGTTTCTGAAGATGCCAGAGACGACACAAATCAGCTGGGCGTTGCACTGGTCGAACGACTGGAAGAAGCCAGCAAACCGCTCACACAGCGCAGCGACAGCTAATCAGAAAAGCATACTGGGCAGATCAGCCACGTCACTCAGCATCAAAGCAACGCGGGAACGCGCACTTTCACGGGCCGCTTCGTTGGAAAGCCGATGCAGCAAATCCTGCAGATCGCCCAGATCCTCAATACCCAGATCATCTTCCAGCGCAATCAGATCACCAACCACCAACCGTGACTTGGACCAGTGGTCAATTTCCATGCTCTCGACCCGCTGCCAGCTGGCGATACACTCCTGAAACAGCGCATGCGTGCGATCTGGCAATCCAGCCGCTGACAAAATACGAGGCAGCGCCGCCCCAAACGGTTTAGCAAGCGCATTAAACACCTGCTCTTCATCATATTCCGACAGACGCGCCAGTGAGCTTGTCAGCAAGTTAAAACAACCAGTCACAGCAGCACGCAGCAACAAGACACTCGTCATCTGGCGGAAACCACCAAGTGCTCCACAAGGCCGGGAAGCTCCCGATCAGAAGCACTCCATGCCAATGAGATGGTAGAGCGGTCCTGCGCATCAGCCACCAACTGCTCCGGTGCTCGCATGTTTCTTGCCCCAAGCACCTGCGGATGCTCTCGAAGGCTTTCCGTATAACGGCGCAGCATCATATGGCGAATTTGCAACGGAACATCATCACGAGACATCAGAGCATCTTTGACATCGCGACTTCCACCAAACCGCCCGACAATACGCTCCATGCTGCCGGATGTGATCTGCGCCGTCTTGTTAGCCAACAAAGCGGCGCAAGCCTCTTTGCCTGCAACCTCACAAATGGCAGCAGAAAGGCCCACGGAGATCTCCGCACGGCTAGCGACTGCCACGCAGCGTTCAACAGACCCCGTCGCGACAAGATCAACCAGCTCACCTTCCGGAATAGCCGTAGCACCTGAAAGCAAGGGCAGCCCGACTTCGTCTTCGTCCACCAACAAAGCGGAAAGGATATGAGCAGGCACAATCTTTGCAGCACCAAAGACCTGCGCAAGAGCAACCCGGACTGCAACATCATGGTCATCAAGCAGGAACGTCAGCGCCGCCTCTGCCTCGCTCTGCTCAGAACTATCAAGGTCAGAGTAAAGAAAAGCACGAGCCAAAGCACCAGCGCCTGTGCGCGACTTCCACTTGGCGCATACTGCACCCAATTTAGAAAACTCTTGATAATCATGGCACCCAGAAACCTGTATCCACCAACTACTGGTAGAAATAATTAATTATAATTCTTAAGGCTTCGTTCACCGCACCAGCAGTTTCGGAAAATAGTTCAATTTTTAATTGTATGGGGAAGCAGAAACCAGCTGGAAGGTAGGGCTCTAAACCTTCTTACTAAGCGACTTTCCGCTGGCTTGGGCAGGAGCCAAGAACTTGGTCAGGTCCAATGGAGAACCAGAAGGACGCGCAACAGGTTTGGGCGCAACAAACTGCTGGCTGATTGATTCCTGCAGCTCAACACCCGACCGCTTCGCATCACTCACAGCTTTGGACGCAGCTACAGCTGTCGGCTCATCTGTCCGAAACAGGGACTGGAACGGTTGCTCCACTTTATCAGCGGTTGTAGATCGCCACGCGGTCAGGATTCGGCTTTCAACGCGGTGACTATCAATCGGCTTGGAAATCGGCCCTTTACGGTATCCAACAGCCGGACGCTCTGCCCCAGCGATTGTTTCGTTAAATTGACCAACCAACCGCCCATGAACGTCGCCAACGGTCCGCGCCTGCCCGTCACTGTGGAAGAAGACGGCCTTATTGGCCCGCGCCTGTAGCGGAAAGAGATCTGCCGCGGGATGTTCGGGCCTGTCCTGAACTGCATTCAAAAGCCGAAGGCTGCCATTCACTCCAAGGAAATGCGCAAGATACAGCTCACCAGCAGATGGGTCACGTCCCAGATTTGAGGATAAGCCGGAGGCGTTGTCCTTCGCCAGCGCGCCAGCCACAAGTGCGGAAACTTCAGGGTCGTGACGCAGATCCAAAATCTGTTTCTTCAGGTGTTTATTGTCCACCCGATACTTACCACTGGCATCTGCGCGAATATGCTGCGCGTAATCTTCAAGCCCCAGTTCCTCGCCGTTTTTCTTGAGTGTCTCAAGCCAGGTACTTTCAATGAACTGAAACAGACCCGATGCAGAGGAGGTTTTGGCTTTAGCGTTGGGATCAAAGGAAGATTCACGGGCAGCAGCTTGCAACAGGAAATCAAAGGACGTACCTGTTTTAGAACTGGCCTTATGAAAAGCCAGCTCAATACGCCCAGCAATAGAAGGATCGCCCGCAACCTTCATTAGAATCTGCCCCTATAATATAGCTAGTTAATATGACTTAACATAAATTAAGAATAAGTTAATAGTTTATTTATCACCACTGAAATCACTGCGTTATTTTAATTCTTAGTTTTTGATTCATAGTGAAGTTTCGCATATCCCGCCCTAAATCGGTTATGCATTACACTGCTATCTCTGAATGGATCGGGAGAGAACCAATGAACTGCTTGTTGACCATGACGAGCTCAACATTTGACAAGATCAAAGAGCTAGAGGCTCTGAAGACACTGTCCCTCGCCATCCTGCCTGAAAAACCGTTCAACAGGCTGGAGCTCTATGGCACCGCACACAGCCTGTCCGAGCTGGCCAAGCACCACCATATCTATCTAGTAATGCATGAGCCATCCGAACACACGATCCTGTCAGTGCTGGCTCCTTATGCAAAAATCGGTGTAAGCGGTGTCATTCCCACATTCATAAAGTCCCGCGCTGACATTGAACGCCTGCACACAATCCTGTCTGTGGCCGAAGCAGAGCACGCGCTGCAAGATGGAACCTTGAAAATCATTCCTGAGCTCGGCAGGTATCCATCAGCATTTCACAAGCTTATCAATCTTTCCGGAATCAGCACGCGGCTGACTGCGCTGACATGGAATGAAGAGGCACTCAATCACGCCCTTGGCGCAAAGCGCTCCAGAGATGATAAGGGAAAGCTGCTACCGCCGTTTCAACATGCACAAACACAGATCCTGTTTATGGCAAAGGCTGCGCAGCTGATAGCATTGGATGCAGCACCTGTTATGCCTGCCGATCCGGAAACGTCAGCAGGCTATGGCTTTACCGGTATGGCCGCAAACACGCTGGCAGAAGCGCGCCAGATTCAGCAGGTATTTGCCACATAACCACGGCGAATCGCGGGATAAAAAGGGGCGCCGAAGCGCCCACACTTATGATTTTTCCGGCAGGCTCGGTCGTTTCATCTGGAAAACTTTGTCGACCACCGAGTAATCCATATACCCGAGCCGGGCCAATGGCTTCATTTTCGCCACATTCAGCAAGCCGTTCTCCAGCACACTTTCGTCTATATGCACGCCAATCACCTGGCCCAGTATAAGCCAGCTATTGGTCTCATTTCCATCAAGATCAACCAGACGCTGCACATTGATCAGCTTACATTCCAGCGCTGTTTTTGCTTCCAGAACGCGCGGAGCTTTGACCAGATTAGAGGCAACGGCAGTCAATCCGGAGAGTTGGAATTCATCCACGTCAGAACCAACCATTGCAGAGGAATGGTTCATGGCCTCCGCCAGATCTAATGTGGCCTGATTACACACAAACTCGCCGGTCTCTTCGATATTGCGAACAGAATCCTTATAGCCGGTGGACCCGAACGCCACCATGGGAGGCGCGTCGCAAACCGCATTGAAGAAGCTGTAGGGCGCCAGATTACGCTGGCCGTTGCTGGAGACTGTCGAAACCCAGCCAATAGGACGCGGCGCAACGATGGCTTTGAATGGATTATGGGGCAATCCATGCGGCTTATTTGCTTCATAAAACATATACTTGCCTCAGATTCTACGCATCAGCGTCGGCAGGAGTGTGCTTAAAATACTCGGTCAGTTGGGCCACATCAGGCCGCGGACGCTCCTTGGGAACCACGCTCGGACTTCCGATATGAATGAAACCCGCAAACCGCTCGCCATCGCGCGCCCCAAGATAGGCCGCAGCCTCGTCATCAAACGCATACCACTCGGTCAGCCACTGTGCCACAAATCCTATAGAAAAACAGGCATTAAGCAGCGTAATGCAAACAGCACCAACCGCCAGCTCCTGCTCCCATACAGGAACTTTGTGTTCCCGATTTGGGGAGGACAAAACCCCAATCACCAAAGGCGCACGCGAGAAGCGCTCCAGCTCCATCGCTCTGGTATTATCGCCAAGCGGCCCCTGCCGTTTTTCTGCTATCTCAGCAAGCTTCACACCGATCGCTTCAGCCTGTGAATTATCGTAGATAATAAACCGCCAAGGAGAAATTTTTCCGTGATCAGGTACACGGCACGCCATCTCAAGCAACTCGGAAATCTGGGCTTGATCTGGACCGGGATGCATGAGTGTTGCAGCCAGATGGGAGCGACGGTTTTTTTAGAAAACTCTTCAGTTCAGGGAGGTCTTTAGTTTCCACGGTCTCAATTCTTTTCAGGATTTCAACGTTTAAAGCTAAGCAATAGTCCTATACAGAATATCAAGTGTGTCAATTAAAGGATGGCCTTGCCCTATTGTTGACACATTCATTACCAATCCCCAACCCAGTCTTTAAAAATTTATAAAACACTTCCAAAACTCAGTTTGTCACTGTAATCTAATTTTATCGATCGGGTGTCGGTTTTGTATTTACTGTCGCACGCGGGTAACACTTTCTGAAGTAGCAGCGAGAGCAAACGTGAAGTTAGAGCGGATATCAACGTTCAACAAAGCGCTACAACGCGCAGCAGCCGCAACGGCTCTTTTAGCTGGGCTGTCCTTGCTTGCAAATGCAGCTCAGGCCGCAGGTCCTATCCCTGTCGCCAAGCCCACATTACCGTTCTCTAAAGAAGTGTTGGACCTGTCAGCAAAGCCAACCGTTGCCCCTCCCATCAGTTATGATCCCCTGAGCGGATATCAAGGCCAATCTCTTGCCCCCACTATGGGCACCAGCTTCCTGCCATACGCACCACCGTCTGTAGGTGCAGAGCGGGCACCGATTGGCGCCAAGCCTGTCCTTTACCTTGTGGCGAAACTGGCTGAAGGGACACCGAACCTAACACGCGGCCTTAAATGGCGTGTCTATTCTTCCAAGGAAAACGAGGACGGTTCCTTGAATCTGGTCGCCTCCTCCAAGGATCAGGACGCGGAATTCCGACTCGATCCGGGCACCTATCTGGTTCACACCTCCTTTGGTAAAGTCACAGCGACCACACGCTACGAACTCAAAAGTGGTGTAAAGACCGGCACAATCATCTTAAACGCAGGTGGCATTCGTCTGGACGCTGCACTGGGCAACGAGCAAAAGATGCCCCGCGAGGACGTCCGGTTCAACATCTACGACATGACCTACGACGCAACAGGCAACCGTAGCCTCATAGCTTCCGGCGTCAAAGCAGGCGAACTTGTTCCAGTCAGCGCCGGCACCTACCACGTGGAAAGCCGCTACGGCAACGTCAATGCCGTTGTACGCGCAGATATCCATGTCCAGGCGGGCAAACTGACAGAAGCGACTCTTTATCATCAGGCAGGCAACATCACGCTAAAGCTGGTGAGCGCGAAGAACAAAACATCTCTGGCAAACACCTCTTGGACCATCCTGTCTCCGGGCGGAGATACAGTAGCCAGCGGCAACGGCGCATTCCTTGACCTTACTCTCGCTGCCGGAACCTACACGGTCATGGCACGCAATAAGGGTGAGATGTACCGCGATGAGTTCACCGTAAGCCCAAGCGTAAACAACGTTGAAGTTGAAGTGCTTGCACAAAACCCTCTGTAAGCCCACCGTTCACCGGAGACGACAAAGGCGCCATAAAAGGCGCCTTTCTTATTTGCTGAACAAATTATCACGAAACTGCTCTTAGAGCATGCCGCGTTCATATGAATTCACGCACCAAGCTCTAAGCGACTATTTTTACGCGTATTCTTCTCCGAAAACCGGACCCACTTTTCGGGAATACGCTCTCAGGCAGCAAGAGGACATCAAGCCTTCCCTCGCCCCTGAAGGTCCATTACAGCAGACTGAAGCTGGTCCATCATCTCCCGTTTACACTTCGCGCCTTCAATATCCTCAAAACGAATAGGCTTACCGATACGGGCAAGGATTGTCCGGCCAAGAATGGTCCGGAACTCGCGCATAAGCAGTGACACACGCAAACTCAGCGAGAAGCGACTGACCAGATGAAACAGGAGGGAATTCTGCCCCTCAAAGTAGACTGGCAAAACCGTCGCTCTGGCACTTCGGATAAGTTTGGCGCTGAAGGTCTTCCACGGCAACTCTTGGGCACGGCCAAACACTTTGGAAGCTGTTGCAACACCGCCACTGGGGAAGATCACGATCGTTACCCCTTCCCCCAACAATTTGAGCGCCTCTTGCCGCGTTTTCAGGTTGGTCCGTAGCGCCTCTTCCGTTTCTTCAAAATCCACGGGCAACGCAATGGGCCTGACCTCAGGCACCTTCAGCAGCTCCTTATTGATAAGTATGCGGTAAGGCCGCTTTAGTTGCTCTGCAAGCGAAAGGATCGCAACGCCGTCAGCAATCCCATAAGGGTGGTTCGCAATCAAAACCAGCGGTTCATCATCACGGACAGCCGGCGGCCAGCTATACCCGGAGCAAGAGACACGCAGATCAACAAGGTCGAGCAGGTTACGCCACTGCGCATGATCAGACTCGGCAACACTCGCACGCCAGGCTTCGTAATAACCCAGCAATTTCTTTCTGCCGGAAAGTCCCTCAACGCTACGAATGAGCCACCGCTTAAGGAAAGGATGGTCGTCATTGGCATAACTCAATTCCGCATGGTTCACTGCTAACCTCACTCGCCCTTGTTTTTACTTCCGGCTGACCTGCCTAAGATATCTCAAATTTGCATAAAGTTTTGACGACAGTGAGACCGCAAAGAAAAAGGCTGGCAGCACAAACGTACTGCCAGCCTTCAAAAAAACTTGCGCTGTTTGGAAAGACTAGGAAGCCTGCTCCTTCAGATCAGGTGCAGTTGCTTCCTCTGTCAGGCTTGCAACAGCCTCATCCAAGGTCATGGATGTCTGCGCACGCGAACCAAGACGACGAATGCTGACCGTATTCTCTTCTGCCTCACGCTTACCAACCGCAATGATCACCGGAATCTTGGCATGTGAGTGCTCACGAACCTTGTAGTTGATCTTCTCATTGCGAAGATCCAGCTCACCACGCAATCCGGCTTTCTTCAAAGCCGCATGCACCTCTTTTGCATAATCATCAGCATCAGACGTGATTGCAGCAACAACAAAGTGCTGAGGTGTCAGCCACAGTGGGAAGTGACCCGCAAAGTTTTCGATGAGGATACCAAGGAAGCGTTCCAGAGACCCGCAGATCGCGCGGTGGATCATCACCGGCTGCTTCTTCTCGCCATCGCTGTCAACGTAGAACGCACCAAAACGCTCTGGCAGTGTAAAGTCTACCTGAGTAGTACCACACTGCCACTCACGACCAATCGCATCACGCAGGGTGTACTCAAACTTAGGACCGTAGAACGCGCCTTCGCCTTCCAGAATGCCAGTCTTGATCTTGCCGCCGGAGTTCGCCTCAATCTCTTTCAGCACTTCCGCCATAACAGCTTCGGCATGATCCCAGACTTCATCAGAACCAACACGCTTTTCAGGACGGTTGAGAGCTTCACAACGATCTCCTCAAACCCAAAGTCCTTGTAAACGGACAGGATCAGATCATTGATCTTATGACATTCCGCAGCCATCTGCTCTTCAGTACAGAAGATGTGCGCATCATCCTGAGTAAACGCACGAACGCGCATCAGACCATGCAGCGCACCCGATGGCTCGTAGCGGGAGACCGCACCAAACTCGGCCATACGAAGTGGCAGATCACGGTAGGACTTCAGGCCGTGCTTGAAGATCTGCACGTGACCGGGACAGTTCATCGGCTTGATCGCAAAGACGCGGTGGTCTTCGGTCTCAGTGGCAAACATGTTCTCGCGGTACCATTCCCAGTGACCGGAAGTTTCCCAAAGAGCTTTGTCCAGGATCTGCGGTGCGTTCACTTCCTGATAGTCATCAGCAAGACGGCGACGCATGTAGTTGGTCAGGTTCTGGAACAGCTGCCAGCTTGTGGTGCCAGAAGACAACACCCGGACCTTCCTCTTGGAAGTGATAGAGGTCCATTTCGCGGCCAAGCTTACGGTGGTCACGCTTTTCCGCTTCCTCAAGCATATTAAGGTAGGCTTTCAGATCCTTATCATTGGACCAGGCAGTACCATAAATGCGGGTCAGCATCTCATTGTTGGAATCGCCGCGCCAGTAAGCACCAGCAACTTTCATCAGTTTGAAGGCCTGACCAATCTGACCGGTAGACGCCATATGCGGACCGCGACAAAGGTCGAGCCATTCACCCTGCTTGTAGATCTTTACGGTTTCGTCCTCAGGGATCGCGTCAACAAGCTCAACCTTGTAGTCTTCCCCTTTAGAAGCAAAGTATTCTTTTGCTTCGTTGCGGCTCCAGATCTCTTTGGTGAACTTGGCGTTCCGCTGAATGATCTGCTGCATCTTCTTTTCGATTTTCGGCAGGTCTTCAGTGGTAAACGGCGTATCGCGCTTGAAGTCGTAGTAAAAGCCGTTCTCGATAACAGGGCCAATTGTAACCTGGGTTTCAGGCCACAGCTCCTGCACCGCTTCCGCCATCACGTGTGCCGCATCGTGGCGGATCAACTCCAGCGCACGCGGGTCATCACGGGTCACGATTTCAATCGCAGCATTCGTTTCAATCGGATCAGAAAGATCACGCAGCTCGCCGTCAACAGCAACGGCGACAGCTTTTTTCAAAAGAGATTTGGAAATGCTCCCTGCAACATCAGCACCGGTTGCACCAGCGTCATATTCGCGAACAGATTCATCAGGGAAGGTAAATTGCAGCATATCAAGTCTCCAGCTCACTCCTGCAAACAAGGCAGGTAAGCGGTTTGGTGTTAATCATGAAGAGCCTGAATAAACAATTCTCTCTCAGGCGTCCAGACGAAATTCAGGGCGACCACCTTGGTTTTCCATGGCTGGATACACCTCATCGACAGGTTACACACCTTGAATTGTTACGGGCTAACAAGGGGTAAGCACCGGTTTGGCTAGATATTCCCCATGAGGCTCCCCATACTGCCCGCTAGAGTAGGATTCGTAACCACCATCACAAGGAATGCATGACGCACACTATTCCAGCCATCAGGAGCTGAGCATGAAGACGCCAAAGCCAAAGCTCTATTTTGATCTGACCACCTTGAGGCAGAACCGCTCCTCCTCATTACAGGCCAATGGCGTCACCAGAACGCTTTACGAGACCGCCAAACGCTTTTTTCAGGACGACATCCAAGTCACATTCATCTGCCATGACGTGCGAAAGAATGAATATGTGAGCGTTAAGGCAGAAGCCCTGTTTGCCTCTGATGAGCTGGACCCAACCCACCTACCAAACCTACTCGGTGCCCCTGTAAAAAAAATTCCACTCGGAAAAGTACAGGAAGCGCAAGTTCAAAGGCCTGTTTCACAAGATAAGGCATGCGTTGCAGTCCAAAGCAAAACAGAGTGCAGGCGCTTATGACGGCGACGCACTGGGAAAACCGCTCAAAAACATCGACGCCCCCTTCCTCTCACTCGGCAATCTGGAAGAGGCAAGGCACCTGACGGAATATGTAAAGAGCCGCGCACCTTATGTGCCCGTTTACGTGATGATCCATGACATCTCACCGCTCCGCCTCAACGATTTTGAGGAGGATCTTGGAGCAAAACTCTGGCTGGAGCATCTAAGGCGAACCGTCACAACAAGGCCGCACGTTCTTGCCAACTCCGAATACACGAGGAACGACCTTCTGGCATTCCTTGCCGAACAGAAGCTCCCCTCCCCGCAAAGCACCAGCATTGTTCACCTAGCACACGAGTTTCAGGAGAAGCCGCCAGTCTATCCGTTACGACATCGCCCCACGAACGGCTTCTTTCTGCTTCTCGGAGATATCCGCTATCGCAAAAACGCAAAACTGGCCTTTGAGGCATACCTTCATATACTGGAGCAAGACCCGGACGCCGAACTCCCGCAACTGGTATGCGCAGGCGCAATTCCAAACGGCGCCTTTTCCAGCCTCAACAAAGACGAAAGATACACGTCCATCGGCAAATACGTGACGATCGTCCACTCCCCGACGCAAGCGGAGCTCACCGCACTTTACAAAGAAGCCATTGCACTTGTGTACCCCAGCTTGTTCGAAGGATACGGCCTCCCGGTTGGCGAGGCTCTCTGGATGGGAACACCCGTGCTGGCCTCCAACGCAACGTCCATTCCGGAAGTCGGCGGCGCTCATTGCCAGTACTTTGACCCGCACAACGCGCAGGAACTTGCAGACTTAATCCTGTCTACACTGAAATCAAAAGAAGCTTTACGCGCTGAACTGCCCACACGCGCCGAGCTTCGGCGCTGGAAAGATGTTCAGGAGGATATCTGGCAGATTATTCAGAGCAACAGCACACCCACGGACAAGCGACCATCTGGATTGCAGGGTAGAGCGCAGAAACTGGAGGAAATTTAGTTCGGCTTAGACGCCGCCTGATCGCGCTTGAAGATCTTCACCAGCTGAAAGTATTCACAAACCAGCTTCATGTCCGGAGAGAAAACGCCATTGCGCTCGAAATAGTCGCGGTGCGCGTCCCGCCAGAACTCAAGGCTCAGGTCACCCTCGCCTTCCAGAACGGCCCAGACTCATCAATCTCGTCAAACCGACGCACATCAACGGTAACCAGCTCAATAATGCACGCAGCCTGCCCTTTACCATCAACCACAACAAACTGATCACCCAGCTGAGGTAGCGGCTCACCTTCTTTTTCAAACGAAAGCAGGTCGCTACAGGTTGCCGTCTTTGTTCCATTCAGAACAAGCTCAAGCAAACGATCAGCAAGCTCAGGACTGTCACCAAAGGCAAAACTAGGGAGATGTTCGAAATCTTGCGAAGACATGCGCGTCCATCTTAACGAATTGATTTTATGAAAGAAAAATGGTGGAGGAGGTTGGATTCGAACCAACGTAGGCATAGCCAGCGGATTTACAGTCCGCCCCCTTTAGCCACTCGGGCACTCCTCCGTCGCATTGGCCAAGTTGGCCGCGCCGTGTGAGGACGGGTTATCTTCATTTGGACCCCTCTTGTCAACGCTCGTTTGAAAATTCGATTGAAAAATATAGGGAAAAACACTTTTTGGCCGCCAATCTGTGAACAACATCGCACAGCACAGGCCTTTCCTAAGCATTTCCACGTGGCCCCATCCCAAAAATTTCACGAATTCCAGCGCCGGAAAGTAGCAATTTATTAAGCCAAGAACCGGGAACCACCTCTGGTTACTGGCAGCAATTCTACATTAAGCCATTATCTTTAATCGAAATTATGAGTTTCTGCTTTGGAGTGAACAGAACAATAACCATCACAAGGCACCCAAATGAGCAGGCAAACCATTTTACCGCACCTTTTAGTCGCTGGACTGGTTTTCGCGTCCTTCTCACCGCCTGCCCTTGCCCAAATTGCCGTCGAGCCGTCACTCGGATCAAGCGATGGCGACGAACCAGATCCTCCCGTTGAACAGAGCGACCCTGCCATGATGGATGATAACTCAAATTTCGAATTAAGCCCGGCACCACATGTGTCTGCCCCTTCCGCCATGGGTGAAGAGCCCGAAATCAAAGATGAAGAGCAACCTTCGGAAGAAGGGGATAGCTTCTGGTCACGATTTCTTCCCTAACCCCCTGCCCCAGTCACAAACCGGTTGAGTTGAAACAGGATACCACAATGAAAACCATAGCAATCCTGAGTGCCAGCACGATGTTCCTGATCCAGTCAGCAGGTCTGACAGCAGCACAGCCGCACGCTAAGAGCGCCGCTGACGGCCCACCTGTCCCTGTGAGCAAGAACCTCAGCACCCACGCACAAGCAGACAATGGCACCACTCCTCCTGATCAGGCAGCAGAACAATGGCTTGGCCAATCGCTGAATTTCGCCTGGTCAGCAATGAAGGAAGGTGCCGGAGCCATGGAGGAGAAATTTACAGCCTTCATTTGCAATACAGAAGCCCTCGCGTGGAACACAACCTCGGAACTTGGCAGCAGCAAAGGCTCGGCAAGATACACTGTGCAACAGATCACCCAGATGTCATTCAGATCTCATGGAAGGACGATCCGCAGGAATCCAATCTGGGCTGGATCTGGACGCTGGATACCACCAGCGGCAAGGCCTATGGCGTGGTCGTGAACTCGCAGCCTACGAGAACCTTTCCATCATGGGTGAGTTTGCAGTTCTCCCGGTGCCAACCGAAGAACAAGAAAGCAACTTCGCCTGCCCGTAACAGGTGCAGGCACGGCCTTTAGTCTTTCAAATCAAAACGGGTTTTGGGATCAATGTGGTCACCAGTCCAGTGCATAGCGCCATGGCATATACCATCTTGAATTCTCGGGCAGACGGACCGGAACAGGATCATACCCGCTCGCCCCGTAAGGATTGCAGCGCACGATCCGCGACAACCCGATCCAACCACCGCGCCAGAAACCAAACTGAGCCATAGCCTCTGCTGTATAATGAGAGCAGGACGGCTGATAGCGACAGGCCCGCCCCAATATCAAGGATAAACTGTGCTGGTAGATCCAGATAAGCCCGATCCCGAAGCGCGCCATCAAGCTGGCAGGCCTATGAGATGGGAGCGGTTCACGCTTACACATTGCAAAATGCCTTAAGCAACTTCAGCTTCGATATCATCAAGCGCATTCACCAAAGCCTCAAAAGCAAGCATGGTGGAGGCATGACGCGCCTTGTAGTCACGCACCGGCTCAAGGAAAGACAGATCAGCAAAGCGCCCCGTTGGCGGCGGACCATTCTCCTTCAACATCGCGTGAAGTTGCGCGTACGCCTCCCGAATTTCTACGGGTGTGGCACCAATCACGTGTCGGCCCAAAATGGACGCAGATGCCTGTCCAAGTGCACATGCTTTGACGTCCTGGGCAAAAGAAGAGATTAGACCATCGGCTAGACAGACCTCTACACTCACCGTCGAACCACACAGTCGCGAATGCGCTTTTGCCTGAGCCTGCGGGGCATCTAAGTGTCCCAAGAGAGGAATATTCCCTGCAAACTCAAGGATCTTACTATTGTAAATGTCGTCCAACATGCAAAACTCTGGCTACTATTTTGAAATCTGCTTCTTAACCTAAAGCAACCTTGGCTCACTCTAATAAGGGAAGACCCTTTCCTAACCAAGACATCTATCTTATATAGGGGCTGCTGCGGAGACCTTGCTAGAGGTCAAAAGCGGAATATCGCAATCTAGCACACATTACCTAGAAGAAACCATAGGGGCCAATTCATTGGCTATCTAAACGGGTTGTCGCAGAATATACCCTGCTCCATACTCCCGTTTCTAAAGGTAAGTCCTGGATTTGCGTATCACAATGGGAAGAGCCTGAACGTAAAACAGGCCAACGAAAATAGTTGTTGCGCAGGAACCTATGGCGGGTTCAGTGTTTTTTTTAAGAGAAGTATGTTCTGAATGACACTTATCGCCTGCGTATTGTTGGAGACATAATATGGACGCTGTTTTGAGACCGGTTACGGAAACCGATCCCACGGCTACAGAAGACAACAAGCTCCCCAACCGCCCTAGCCGGGCTGAAGCTGAGGCTGCTGCGCGCGTACTTCTCCAATGGATTGGCGACGATCCTGAGCGTGAAGGCTTGCTGGATACACCCAAGCGCGTCATCAAAGCCTACGAAGATCTTTTTTTCTGGATACAACGAAGATCCTCGCGAGCATCTGGAACGTACTTTTGAAGAAGTCGGTGGATACAACGATATCGTTCTGGTGAAAGATATCTCTTTCACCTCTTTCTGTGAGCACCATGTGCTGCCGTTCACAGGTAGAGCACACATCGCATACTATCCCGATCATGCCGTCGTCGGCCTGTCCAAGATCGCACGTGTCGTAGAGATTTACGCACGCCGTCTTCAGACACAGGAACACCTGACCGTTCAGATCGCAACGGCACTGGAAAAGTATCTGGCTCCTCGTGGCGTTGCCGTCATGATCGAAGCCGAACATCAGTGCATGTCCATGCGCGGCATTCAAAAACAAGGTGTATCAACACTCACCAACCGGTTCTCCGGCGTTTTTGAAGACAACGTGCCTGAGCAGGTCCGCTTTATGACAATGGTCCGTTCGTAGTTACGGGCCATTCACTAGAAAATTCGAGCATTTCATGTCAACGAATATAAAAGCCGACGGCTTCGCGCCGCGTGCTGACAAAAAAAGCAGTTGAGCTGGGCGATGAACTCTGCCCGAAATTTGACGAACACGGTTTGATTGCTGCTGCTGTAACTGATTTTGATAGCGGCGAACTGCTCATGGTGGGCTATATGAACGCCGAGAGCCTGCGCCGTACAATCGAAACAGGCGAAGCCTGGTACTGGAGCCGCTCCCGTCAGGAATACTGGAAAAAGGGTGGCACATCGGGTCAGGTGCAGGAAGTCCTCGAGATCCGTACAGATTGCGATCAGGATGCTATCTGGCTCCGGGTCAAAGTCCAGGGCAACGGGGCAACCTGCCACGTCGGATACCGCTCGTGCTTCTTCCGCAAAGTGAACTCAAACGACACTGGCGAAGTCTGGCTTGAAAAGGCCGAAGCAGCTCCGGTTTATGACCCCCAAGAAGTCTACGGGAATAAACCCTAGGTTTCGCTGCGCCCTGATTCAGTCTTTTTATAGGTTTAAGCCCCATAATTCCCTAAGGGTAATATGGACTAATTTGACCTGAAGACAACCGGGGAGAAGCCAGTGCTGCAAAATCTCAGTCTGTGGCCAAACAGCAAACAACCCGTTGAAACCGAGCCTGAAACACCGGTCGCCATTCCTGAACCGGAAATAACACCCGGTATTGGTTTGGCACTTGGTGGTGGCGCAGCTCGCGGCTGGGCCCACATTGGCGTCCTCAAAGCCCTCTCGGAAGCCGGTATTCAGCTCGACTTCATCGCAGGCACGTCAATTGGCGCAGTCGTCGGTGGCTGTTATCTTTGCGGCAAGCTTGACCAACTGGAAGAATGGGTTGTTTCCCTCTCCCGTCGCCGCGTCTTCGGCATGGTCGACCTCTCCTTCGGCGGCTCCGGCCTGATCTCCGGCAAGAAGCTTCTGGCATTGTTCGAAGACCACTTCGGCGGGATCATGATCGAAGACCTTGACCGACCGTTTGCAGCTGTTGCAACCGAACTCGGGACAGGTCACGAAATCTGGCTCAAGAAGGGCCTGCTCACACAAGCCATGCGCTGCTCCACTTCACTTCCCGGTGTCTTCGAACCAGTCGCATACGGAGGCCGCTGGCTGGTCGACGGCGCGCTGGTCAACCCAATCCCCGTCTCGGTCTGCCGGGCCATGGCGCAAGAGCCGTCATTGCGATCAACCTGAACTCCGACACCTTTGGGCGCGGGTCCACTGTCGTGCACGAGCTTCCCCCGATCCCTAAGGACATGATTCCGGAGATTGGCAACAAACTTCAAAACGAACCTGGCGGCCCAATTAAACGCATGTTGCGTCGGCAGATCTTTGGCGCAAAGCCAAAGGGTTGCCCGGTATCTCTGGTGTCATGATGGACAGCTACAACATCATTCAGGACCGGATTGGCCGCTCAAGGCTCGCCGGAGACCCACCCGATACAATCCTGACACTTCGGCTGTCCCATTTGGTCTTTTCGATTTCCACCGCGGTGAAGAAGCAATTCGCGTGGGCTATGAAACCACCTGCCGCGCGCTTCCCGACATTAAACAGCTGGCGGAAATACGGCCATAATCAAACACAGCGAGATCACGCAGTGACCCACTCAACCTATGCATATTTGGGAGGGTTGCTCTGTGGTGAGCATGGCTGCTGTACCTTAACAGCACAGCAGCAAACTATCAGTCTAAACAGCCTGAATATAGCTCCGCATGTCGTCTGCTTCGCGTTCAACCTGGGCAATTCGGAACTTCACGATATCACCGATTGAAACAAGGCCAATAAGCTTGCCGTCTTCCACGACAGGCATATGGCGGAACCGACCTTCAGTCATGCGAGCCATGACGCCGTTCACGGAATCCGTTTCACCGCAAACGGCTACTTCTTTGGTCATGTATTCGCTAACAGGTTGGGCAAGCGAGTCAGGTCCTTCCATCGCAATCGCCCGAACCACGTCACGTTCCGACGCGATCCCAACAATTACACCTGGTTCATCACAAAGCACAATCGCACCGATACGCCGTCCTCCAAGACTTGCGCATATCTCGCTCAAACTACGTGTGCTAGGCTCCGTATAAACATCCCGCCCTTTGCTGTTTAATATGGCAGCAACTGTCATGGCGACCTCCTCATATGCTATGCCAACCTTCTTCTTGTGAAAAAAGAGGAAGAGAACAAATCTAACCCAGCGGTATCATGGCACAAAAAAAACAATGCTTGCCTAGTCACCAACTCACGTGCTGTTAACATATGTAGGTAGCTGACTACTAAACTTCTAAGTTCTACGAGCTTTAACCGGATCCAGCAGCGGGAACAAAACCAGACCCGCAATAAAGCCACCCACGTGGGCTTGCCATGCAATATTTGCTCCCTCACCTGCAATTGGCGCAGACCAGATACCAAAGAGGGCGTTAAGTCCAAACCAAACCAGAATAAAGGTAAGAACACGGCTGTCACTCAGCGCCTCCATCAACGGACGCGCTGGCACGGAATAGGCTACACTGTCGTGTCGTCGGAACGCACTCATTGGTCCGCCAGCCTCAAAGATAAAGCGTAGGGACGCCGCCATCTGTCCTGAAACAGCTGCAGAAGCACCAATCACCGGAATGCTTTCCCCCCAGTTCGTGGCAAGATGCGCTCCAGCTCCCGCAACAGCGCAAACCGCAGATAGCAACAAGAAACGCATCGCACCAAAACGCCGTGCAACCGCGCTTCCAAACACAGCCATCCAGAGGATGTTAAAACCAATGTGCTGGGCACTACCATGCAAGAAACCGTAGGTCAGGAAACTCCAAACCGCTGAAAAGCTCTCTCCCGGCCAGGAGTACTGCGTTGAAAGATCGCTCACATACCGAACCGGCCAGAAGGCAAACAATCGTAAAGTTTGCTCATCTGCATAAGGGGACAAAACATAAACGCGAACCAGATGTATCCCAATAAAGATCAGAGAAAGTCCGACAACCACAGGCGGCAGATTGAACATCGGCTCCCGCGCTGGTCTTTGAACGTAGGGATCGCGAGGCTCCTGATGGTCTTCATTGGATTGGTTCATTTCACTACAGATCCGAAAGTTGTTGTCCCAATTTGAACTAGGTCACCTTGGCACAGTTCGCAAGGTTTACAACACAATGTAAGGATCAATTGAAAACAATAAACCGCCAGCACTCCCCCAGTGCCAGCGGTTTTTTGGAGCATCTCCCTGTTTGGCTTCGTGTTTCCCGAATTTGTCTCAGCACAAAAGCGCTGAACTCTCAGGTTTTCTACCAAATATTGCTCAATTCTCAGGGCCTCAAACTCTGCGGCGAGGCATCTGCAAACAAGATGATATATGTCAGCAGGAACCACAACCTAAACCCTTTGTTAAGGTTAATATTTTATTAAACTTTTATGTTTCATCTCGCTTGGCATGATCCCTGCTTATTCCCTACCATAGACCAGCGGATAGTTAAAGTTGTCCATAAAATGGACACTACCCTCTGGGAAGCCCAATAAGTGGAGTGGGTAGGTAGGAACATGAAACACGGCGCATCACGGATACTCTTTGAATATTGGGACGAAATTCGAGCCGCACGTCCAGCACCAGAGCGCGGCGACATTCAGCCTTCTGCGATCAAAAGTGTTCTGGGCGATACCTTTATTCTGGAACTGACACATCAAAGCACTTTCCGCTTCCGGCTCGCAGGCACAAGATTGTGCTCCTTATTTTGCCGTGAGCTGAAGGGCCGCAGTTTCCTTGATGGCTGGGACGAGAAAGACCAGCAAGCCGTCACCGCTATGCTTTCCGCCATCACCCAAGACGGCGCCGCAGCTGTGATCAGTTTCAACGGCACAACGGAACTGGGCCAATCAGTGGATCTGGAGCTTCTACTCCTCCCAATCCGCGTACAGGGCGAAGGCTGCACGCGCATTCTTGGCTGCATGGCACCACTCAAGCGCCCGTTCTGGCTCGGTGTGCAGGCTATTTCCCGGCAGAAAATCAACAGCCTACGCCTGATCTGGCCAGATGAAGACGCCCCTCTTTTCAGTGACGATAAAGACTACGTTCCACACTTCGGCACACCAACCCATCGTACGGTTGGCCCAATGGAACCAAGAGTAACCCGCGGCACACACCAAACTCCCAGAGCGACCGCGAAAACCGTCAGCATTCCAAACAGCAGACAGGTAGCACACCTTAGAGTTGTTGATGGAGGCAAAATATAACCTGTCAGGCCCTCCCTCAGTTACCGTTCTGTTAACCTTGTATTCCTAGGGTGAGAGCCAAATTTCTTATTAGTCAATAATCGCGTATTCGGGATTCCTAGGAAAATGGCAGGGCGCTCAGCGACCAACAGAATCGCCGCACTGGCAGCAAAAGAACCTGATAGACGCCGTTTTTCTCGCGTGGAAATCAACGTTCTGGGCCGGTTCATGCTGGAGAACCGACGCGAGTACCCCTGTCAGGTGATCAACATGTCGCCCGGCAGCGCCGCATTGATTTCTCCCGTTATCGGTGAGGTCG
Organism: Pseudovibrio sp. JCM 19062; assembly: GCA_001310715.1. The sequence continues at coordinate 27,266 of BAXV01000020.1, read as the reverse complement.
GCGAACGCGTTGTTGCTTATCTCGACCACATTGGTCGCGTCGAAGGCAGATCACGCGCGAAATCGATGGCGGCTTCGCCATGACGATCAATGCTAGCGCCCGTAAGCGTGACAAGCTGGCTTCCATCCTGACCTGGCTGGCAAACAAAGACGAGCTCAACCTACCGGAAGATCGCAGATTTGATCGCTTCGTGCCAAAGAACCCACTGACCAGAATAGTCCTTGAGGATGGGCGCGAATACGCCTGCCGCATCGTCGATGTCTCACTCTCTGGCGCAGCCCTTAAGACAGATGTGCGCCCGGCAATGGGTACTCCAGTTAAACTTGGGAAGATGCGCGCGCGGATCGTCCGTCACTTTGACGGCGGCATTGCCGTCGAGTTCGCCGCCATCCAGAATCAAGAGCTGCTGGAGCACCAGATCTCTACCGCAGAAAAGCGCTAAGTCAGAAGCACAGCGCTTCCTGTTTTCTCGGTAGCAGAACATCGGATTTTCAGCTAATTCGCGAAAAAATATTTTCGGCAGAAATTACATGCATCAAGCACAAGAACACGCGATTTCTGTTTGATTAATTGTATTTAAACCATAATACTGACGCGATACATCATTCAAAAAGCTCGGAATTCTGCGGCGCTTTTATTAAATCATAATCCAAATTAACTTCAGTTAATATTTCGTTATATTTTACCTAAACTACAACTTAAATTTGAGTTGAATTTAATTTAATACTACATCTAAAGCTTATAACCAAATAAAAGCACAGGTCCGAAAGTGGAGCCAGCCATGATTGGAGGGCACAACTTGTGTTTGAGTATAAGCTGGTCACGAAAAGTGTTTTGGGTCTCGCGTTGATTACGCTGGTCAGCCTGTCTCATGCAAATGCGGAGCAGGTTCCAGGACGCTTCATGCCGGTGACCGGTCAAACCAGCGCCCCTATTGGTCATATCGAATTTTGCCAGAATTACCCCGAGCAATGCAGCTATGGCACTAATACGCCGCTGGTTGTTCGCTTAAACAAAGAGCGCTGGCAGGAGCTGCTGGACGTCAACGTCTCTGTCAACAAACAGGTTCGCCCCTTCACCGATGCACAATTGTTCGGCGTGGCAGAATATTGGACATACCCGCAAGGCGCCGGCGATTGTGAAGAGTACGTTCTGGAAAAGCAGCGTCAGCTCATCTCGCTTGGGTGGCCTCCAAGCGCCCTGCTCATCACGGTTGTCAAAGATCTGAATAATGGCGGCCACGCTGTCTTGAGCGTGCGCACTGATCAGGGAGATCTCATTCTCGACAATCAGATCTCCTCAATCCTGCCGTGGTATTCAACCCCATACCGCTATGTAAAACGACAGTCCGCCCACCACGCAGCAGCATGGTCAGCCATTTCCGACAAGCGCATCACCACAGTGGCAAGCATTCCGGATTGAAACATCTGGGTTCAGGACAAACAAAGCCACGGAGAGTCCCCGCAGCTTCTTTAATCTTGAAGCAGCCCGTAGCCGCTATATTTCAACCAACTGGTCTTTGAAGCGCTGCGCATTCATCACATAGCCATCTGCTGAGCGGACAAGCATCGCTTGCGCGTTCTCATCCAGCTCACGCACAACCTTGCCCGGCATGCCAACCACCAAAGAACCATCAGGAATAACCTTGCCCTCTGGAATAAGCGCGTTTGCACCAATGATGCAACCCTTGCCAATCCTCGCGCCGTTCAGGATTGTCGCTCCCATACCAATCAGCGAGCCTTCCCCCACCGTGCACCCGTGCAAAATCGCCTTGTGGCCAACTGTGCAGTTCGGCCCCACAACAAGCGGGTATCCAGGTCCGTGTGTAAAACAGACCCATCCTGTATGTTGGACCGTGCGCCAATATGAATAAGCTCGTTGTCACCGCGCAAAACGGCACCAAACCAAACACTGGCCTCTTCATCCAGCTGTATATGGCCTATCAAACTTGCACATGGAGCAACCCAATAGTTTCCACTTTCTGGAACCTTGGGGCTTCTGTCTCCAAGCTTATAAAAGGGCACCGGAATCTCCTAGATTAACAAATCAAAGCTCGGTCAATCTAGCATAGCACTGGCTTAAAGTGCCAAGAGAAAACTCAGGACAAAGGTACCGGACAGAATACTCCACATAGCAGCTAGCCCACCCGCAGCCGCCAGCATCTTGGGGCTGAATGTTTCCCGGTAATACCCCTGAATCGCATTGCGCATAAAAATAAACGGCCCCGCAAGGAGCCACAACCCAACAGCGACTAGCAAGGAAGCAGGTCCCGTCATCTCCGCGAAAAACCTCGGAGGCTCCCCTGTCACCAGATGATAGAAACTGCCTAGAACACCCGCAGCCACAAAACCAGAAGACGCTACAAATGCAGCTATAAACAAATCGCCCATCATGCACTCCCCTCTCAGCTGGCTCCCACCAGCTCAAACCCGTTACAGTGCAGTTGAAAGCAAATCCTGTGCCGCTCGCTATCCTCAGTTAACCTATTGATAGAACTTACATTCAGAAAAGGACTTGGTGAGTTAACGGGGATACGCTGACCTTCACCAGTGTCAATTGAAGACAGTCACGCCCTCCGAGTCTCATTTTGATGCAAAAAGGGCCCCGAAACGGAGCCCTTTCAAATCTCACTGATTTTACGCGGAGCCTTAGAGGCCTTCCACGTCAATATCAAGGATAGCCATCTGGAAATTCCAGCTCAGTTCGCCATCTTCATCATCGCGGAAGATAACGCCGAGAAACTCATCGTTGATATAACTTCTGCAGAGTCATCTTTACGAGGGCGCGCGCGCACTTCAAGTTCTGGTGACTTGAAAGTGTTGCGCATGTAGGTTTGCACCTTACGAATTTCATCAGGCTTCACAGCCATCTCCTTACCAGTCTTGCTTCAAACTTGGAGCACAAACTATACAAGTTTCTCCCCGTGCCAACCCACGGAAACCAGCTTATCCTTGTTTGTTTTGTGAGGAAAGTCCTTGACCTTGCCCTATCATCTGATCCATGGCCCGAGCGGGCTGGTCGCAGCCGGCCTCCCCAACAACCTTAGCAGGAACCCCTGCCACTGTGGTGCAAGGCTCAACGTCTTTCAAGACAACAGATCCAGCTGCAATACGCGAGCACCGCCCGATCTCCAGATTGCCGAGGACCTTGGCACCGGCACCAATCAATACACCCTGACGGATCTTTGGATGGCGATCACCGGAAGCTTGCCAGTCCCGCCAAGCGTTACACCCTGCAAGATGGAGACATCATCTTCAATAATTGCCGTTCCGCCAATCACAATACCGGTACCATGATCGAAGAACACACCGCGCCCCATCGGAACCTGCGGATGGATATCCATCTGGAACACTTCAGAACTGCGGCTTTGCAGGTACAGCGCAAAATCCTCACGGCCCCGCTCCCACAGCCAGTTTGCCAACCGGTGCGTCTGCAACGCATGGAAGCCCTTGAAATAAAGCAGAGGCTCCAGAAACCGGTCGCACACAGGGTCACGATCAAAAACAGCAGAAAGATCAACGCGGAACGCCTGACTGATCTCAGGAGACTGCTCCAGCGCATCCAGATAGGTCTGACGAATAAGAGAAGAGGAAACAACCACATGGCCCAATCGGTCAGCCACACGATGAACGATCGCTTCTTCAAGGGAAGAATGGTTCAGCACCGTCTCATAGACGAAAGACGCAAGCGCAGGCTCTGAGCTGGCCATCGCCTGAGCCTCGGCCTTAACACGATCCCAAACCGGATCATGCGACGGAAGCTCCTTAGGGCTACTTGAAGTTAATTGCACCATAAAAGAATGTTCCTTTATAGAGAGGACCTACTCAAATCTACATAGGTGCTGATGCTATTAAAACACACCCCACCTTATCACAATGAATGATCCGCCTATAGTACATCACGCAGTATTGCCATTAGAGGAAGTATGTACCAAACCATCCTGCATAAATAGAAAGTGAAACTACTTCCCTGCCGTATATACGAAACTGGTTCTAAATTTATGCCGCGACTTGGTACTCTTTTAGAAATGGCATGATCGCGGCAGTAAATGCATCATTCACATCACCTGCAACCATATGACCTGCTTCTTTCACATCTGTGAACTTGGCATGCGGCACCAGTTCAAGAAACTCATCCACATGACGCTGCTTCACAAGCTCTGAAGCCGCCCCGCGCACAAGCATGCTCGGCACTTTCAGGTTGGCGGCAGCCTGCAAAAGCTCACCTTGCACCTTGTCTTTCATATGAGCACGATCAGCATGTTGCGTGATGAAACGCGGATCCCAATGCCAGCGGTAGCGACCATCTTCCCGCAGCCGCAGATTTTTGGAAAGCCCGTCCAATGTCTTCGGGCGCTTCCGGTGAGGCAGATAAGACGCAATCATATCAGCAGCTTCTTCAATACTGCCAAACCCGTCTTCTACCTTCTCGCTCATGAAGGAGACGATCTTATTCACGCCGCCCTCGTCCAGACGAGGCGTCACATCAACCAAGATAACCCCCGCCAGCACACCAGGACGCACAGCGCCCTCTGCCAGAAGGGACGCAATCCCCCCAGAGAAGCGCCAATGGCAACTGGCTTGACACCGGTTTCCTCAAGGATCTGCGTGGCAACAGCAGCAACATCAGCGCCGAAATCAGAGAAGAAGTACTTGTCTCCATCAACCCACGCACTATCGCCATGCCCGCGCATATCAAGACAGAAAGCCTGCATCCCTGCATCGGCAATCCGCTCAGCCGTCTTGCCCCACGAATGCCTCGTCTGCCCACCGCCATGCAACATCATGACCACTTGGCCTTCTGTGCCAAACCGGTCTGCAATTATGCAGTTTCCATCAGCTCCGATAAATTCGTGGATGCCTCTCTTCATGAAAATTGCTCCAAGAAATCTAGAGTACCTTTTTTAAATATCTTATCGCCAACAGCCGTCATGTGATCCCGACTGGTAATCTCAAGATATGTGGCATTCGGCATAAGATCAGCAAGTGCCTGAGGATCGCCCGCCACGTCGTCTTTACTGCCGACAGCAATAAGAGTTGGTGCAGTGATAGTAGACACCATTTCCTCAGAGATTGGCTTCCGCGCAGATTGCATACAGGCAGCCAGCGCATGTCGGTCAGACTTGGTCTGTTCAGCAAAAGCTCTAAACATACGCGCTCCCCGGTCTGTCACATCGGAGATTTTGTCGGCCAACAGTGCATCAATGATCGGCTCAGGATTTCCAACACCGGAAATCAAACCATATCCCATCCCGCCGAGTGTCAGCGAGCGCACTCGATCCGGAGCCTGCAACGCACAAAACGCGGAGATGCGGGTACCCATGGAATAACCAAGCAGATCCGCTTGGTGGATATGGAGATGATCGAGCAGTTTCAGAGCATCTTCCGCCATGACCGGCGCGCCATAGTCCTCGGCCTTGTAATATTTGTGGCTCTCGCCATGCCCGCGATTATCAATCGCAATCACACGGCGGCCATCCTTCACCAGCAGATCGACCCAACCAGGATACACCCAGTTGACGAACTTGTTGGATGCGAATCCATGGATCAGTAGGATTGGATCGCCCTCTCCTTCATCAAGATAAGCGATAGGATGATCGTTATTGTTGAATATTGGCATATTACCTAACGTTTACGTAAAGGAAAACTATGGGATCAAGGGAGCGTAAATGTAACCATCAAGAAAGAAAAGACCAAAGGCCTATCAATTTGGATTAGTCCCTCACCTATTCACACAGAACAAAACAACGCTAAATCCACCTAAAAAAACGCAATCCAACGCAAAGAACAACGGTACAGTTGTGGACCGCACACGTTCTAACGCAATCATTTTTCTGGAAAACCTGTTTTTTTTGCACAGAACCAATTTATTGTCGGCGACAAATTTCTGTTTCATGGAGCTTGGCGAAACAATGGCCGATAATGTCGTACCTCACTTTCACAACACCGTTGGCGTTGATGCCATAAAGATTGGCGCCAAAGAGTTCATGTGCATCGGTGCAAAACCACCACTGGACCACCCGCACATTTTCCTTGATATGGGCGCAGATGACAACGTGATTTGCCCTTATTGCTCTACCCTTTACAACTACGATCCAAAACTGGGTTCCAAAGAATCCAATCCGGCTGATTGTCTCTGGACACCTGATGCGGCTTAACAGCTCCATCAATTGAACGATAAATCAGATAATCAGTAATCTCGCTGCTTTGCCTGAAATCCGACAACTCGGGCAAAGCGCGGCAGGCAAGCTGCGCAATGATACTCAAAAATATCGCTATCGCAGGAGCCGGGATCGCCGGACTTACAGCTGCGCTATACCTTGCCCGTAAGGGCCACAGTGTTTTCTTGTTCGACGCGGCTCCAGAGCTTTCCGAAGTCGGCGCGGGACTTCAGTTATCGCCCAATGCAATGAGGTGTTTGCAGGCGCTCGGTCTCGGCCCTGCCTCATGTCCAGATCCGTCTCCCCCGCCAGCGTCAACATTCGCTCCGGTCATGACGCTCACAGCTCGCCACAGTCCCGCTCGGCGCATTGCCGAAGACCGCTACGGCGCCCCCTATTACGTGATCCACCGCGCAGACCTGCAACAGCTTCTTCTGGAAGCTGTTCTAAACACACCGGAAATCACGTTACATCTGGGCACCCCCATTGAGAGCGCTGAAATCAGCGGTGATAAAGTCAAGCTCGATCGCCCGGCATTCTCACAAGCACGACCCGGCACGCCGGAACAGTTTGACCTGCTCATTGGAGCCGACGGTGTCCGCTCCAAGATCCGCCAGAACACTGTGGGTGGAGCACCAGCCAAACACACGGGCTTTGTCGCCTACAGAGCAACAGTAGAACCGCCATTTGATCTGGAACACCTGCTCAGCACCTCTGGCCTCTGGTTGGCACGCGACGCTCATCTGGTCCAATATCCCATAAAGAACGGCAAGCTGCTCAACATCGTCGCCATCGCCAAAGAGAAATGGGAGGAAGACACCTGGTCCCACCCGGTTGGACGCGATCATGTGCGCAAACACTTCCGCAACTGGACGCCGGACGCTCTGCGCCTTGTCTACCTGCCGGAAACATGGACCCGCTGGTCCCTGTGCGAGGTGGACACCCGCCCTGCATGGACCAAAGGCCCCGTCACCCTCATTGGCGATGCAGCCCACGCCATCCTGCCATTCTCCGCCCAAGGGGCCGCTATGGCAATCGAGGATGCAGCAGTCCTGTCCAAGATGATCGACAAACACGGCGCTACGCCTCAAGCCCTGCAGGCCTACGAGAGCGCACGCCGTCCGCGCATCGAAAAGATGACCAAGCTCGTCAAGAAAAACGATTGGGTCTACCACATGGGCTTCCCACTCCGCATTGCACGCGACCTTGTTATGAGATCCAGCACACCAAGCCAGCTTCTAGATCGCTTGAACTGGGTCTATGAATGGACACCGGAAGACACCATCGGCTAAAACAAACTGTCAGAGCCCATTTAGTCAGGAATGCAAAACGCCATGACCAATGAAATCATCACAGCTGCGTTTGTCGTTATTGGCGACGAGATCCTTTCGGGCCGAACCAAAGACAAGAACATCGGTTTCTTGGCGTCCTACCTGACCGACATTGGCATCGACCTTTGTGAGGTGCGCGTGGTCCCTGACGTTCAGGAGAAGATCGTCGAGGCCGTCAACGCACTGCGCGCCGAATACACCTACGTCTTCACCTCCGGCGGTATCGGCCCCACCCACGATGACATCACAGCAGATGCAATCGCCAAAGCCTTTGACGTGCCCATTGATCTGGACCCGCGTGCCTATAAACTGCTGGAAGATTATTACGGAGCAGAAGCGTTCACCCCAGCCCGCAAACGCATGGCCCGCATTCCCGATGGTGCGGACCTGATAGAAAACAGGGTCTCCATCGCTCCAGGCTTCCGAATGGAAAACGTGTATGTCATGGCAGGCGTTCCGGCGATCATGCAGGCTATGTTCGATGCAATCGCACCAACGCTAAAAACCAGTCAAAAGATGCTTTCGGTAACTATTCCGGTCCCGCTTGGCGAGAGCCGCATCGCCGCAGACCTAGGGGAAATCCAGAAAAACTTCCCCCAAACGTCAATTGGCTCGTATCCGCAGTCAAAAGATGGAGTATTTTCCACACAGGTTGTTGTGCGATCAAGGTCAAATGATGTACTGGAACAGGCCAGTGAAGCCGTCCGAGCTGCCGTAGAAGCAGCAAAGACAAAATTTCTTTGAAAGAAAGACACATGGATAATCAGCCGCAATCCAAAGCATTCCCGGTCTCTTGGGACCAATTCCACCGCGATTGCCGTGCCCTCTCTTGGCGCCTCGCCGACAAAGGCGAATTTACAGCTATTGTAGCCATCACCCGTGGTGGCCTCGTTCCAGCTGGCATTATTGCGCGCGAATTGGGCGTTCGCACCATTGAAACCGTTTGCATTGCCTCTTACCACGACTACGACGATCAGGGTGAATTGAAAGTCATCAAGCCTATCGATCCAAAAGTGATCGGCTCTGAAGGCGGCGAAGGCATTCTCATCATCGACGATTTGGTCGACACCGGCAAGACAGCAAGAGTCGTTCGCGAAATGTTGCCAAAGGCACACTTTGCAACCGTCTACGCCAAACCAATGGGCCGCGATCTGGCTGATACCATCGTAACTGAAGTCTCACAGGACACCTGGGTTTACTTCCCATGGGACCTGGGCATGCAGTTCCAGCCACCAATCTCCAAGGATACCGCAGGCTAACCAGCTCGTTGGAGTTCTGGAAAAGTTTCAAAAGCCTCGGCCTAACAGCCGGGGCTTTTTTGTAGGTTTACGCCGATATTTCAGACTTGAGTATCATAGAGCGATACGGTGTGCTCAACACCGCACCTCGATCAGCCGGTCTGCAACGATCTCGTCAGCGCTCAAACGACACCCAATCGCGTAGACTTCAACACCAGCCTTCACAGCAGCATCAAACGCTGCACCATATTTCGGGTCGATATCACGCGCTAGTACGAGCACGTCGCAATCATCGCGTTGGATCAGGAACACCATAGCCGAGCGATGACCTTCACGGACATATCCGCTAGCTCATCCAAGTGCTTTGCACCACGAGCAGTCACCGCATCAGGAAATTCTGCAACGCCATCTTCACGAGCCAGCGTAACGTTCTTCACCTCAACATAGGTGCGAGTGTCACCCTCGCCTTCCAGCAGAATATCGATACGTGAGTTCTTGCCGTACTTCACTTCGCGGCGCAGCTTCTCATAACCCACCAGCTCGGGAATACGACCCGCCTCAATCGCCTCTTCAACAAGGCCATTCGGGCGACTGGTGTTGATGCCCACCATCGCGCCATCAATCTCAAGCATTTCCCAAGAGTATTTCAGCTTGCGCTTGGGGTCGTCATTTGGCGTCAGCCACACTTTGATGCCCGGCTCTTTGAGCCCCATCATGGAACCGGAATTGGCACAATGCGCGGTCACTTCAGCCCCGCCGTCATCCAGTGTCACATCCGCCAGAAAACGTTTGTAACGCTTAATCAGCTGGCCCGTGACCAGCGGCACATCAAATCGCATAGCGACCTTCCAACATTCTTTAGATTATTTGGACCAGAAATCAGGGTCCAGCAGGATCAGCACTGTAAACAGCTCCAGACGTCCCAGCAACATAGCCGCACACAAAATCCATTTCACTGGATCAGGCAGCGCTGCAAAGTTACCGGAAGGCCCAATCGTGGAGCCAAGACCCGGTCCCACATTACCAACGGATGTTGCTGCAGCAGAAACAGCGGTCACCAGATCCAGATGGAACAGCGACAGGATCAGCGTGAGAATACCAACGGTACCTATATAGACCACAAGGAACGCGAGAACAGAAAACGTCAGTTCCGGCGTCAGACGCGTATTTCCATAGCTCACTGTGATCACCCGGTTAGGGCGGACCATACGGCGCATATGCGCGATCACAGTGCCAAAGAAGACAAGAAAGCGGAAAATCTTGATGCCGCCCGTCGTCGAACCGGTGCACCCGCCCACAAACTTGAGCAGGAACGCAAGACCAATCACCGGCGCGCCCCACGCAGTATAATCCCCCATGGCATAGCCGGTACCGGTGATCACAGAAGTCACGTTGAACGCCGACTGCAAAAGCGCACTGCCAAAACTATCAGCATTCCCGGAGGTTCCAAGATAGATCGTCAGAGCAAGAGAAATCAGTCCAACCAGCCACAAAAACGCCCGCACCTGCGGATCCAGCCACAGCCTCATCGGTTGACCACGCAAGGACTGAATGATCAGAACAAACGGCAGCGCACCGACAATCATGAAAACCACGGCAATCCACCCGGTCACCGGATTTGTGAAGTAGCCAAAGGAATCGTCATGAGTGGAGTAGCCACCCGTCGCGATCGTGGTCATGCCGTGATTGACCGCATCAAACATAGTCATGCCGGAGAACCAGAAGAGCACAATGCAAATGCTGGTCAGCAGCAAATAAGTCAGGCCAATCAGGCGGATCAACTCTACAGAACGGCTGACAATCTTCTCGCTTTGGTCGGAGCTTTCAGTCTGAAACAACTGCATTCCGCCAATGCGCAGGAATGGCAAAAGCACAATCGCCATAACAACAATACCAACACCACCCATCCATTGCATCAGCGAGCGCCAGACCAGCAATCCCGGAGGAAGCCCGTCAAGCCCTGTCAGCACAGTTGAGCCAGTGGTGGTGAACCCGGACACAGCCTCGAACGCCGCATCCACGTAGGCAATACCAAGCCACAAAAACGGCAGTGCTCCAAAGGCAGGCAGCGTAACCCAGCACAATGTTGTCAGAATAAAAGTCTGGCGTGTGTCCAGCCCATCTCGCAGCGCACCACCCATAGCGACAATGAATAACATGCCGACGAGACCGGTAATGAGCGATGAAATGATAAAAGCTTGCCAGTCAGCGTTGCGCGATACAACATCCACTAAGGCCGGGATGAGCATAGCAGCAGCAAGGCCGACATAAAGGTACCCAAGCACACTTAAAACCGGTCGTATTGAAACCAACATCTATACCGCCGACATGAAACCCAAATTAGCCCGCCCGCTAGTCACATAGTGTCCCGTCACGGACGAGATTGGAACGGCGTACTCTTAAATATCTTTTGGAGACTGGTTTTAGGGCACTTGGTGATATCTGGCAATTGAATTAATCGGGTAAAAACTTACTCACACAGTAAGATTGCGGCCAAACATTTGAATATGTTGACGCAGCGCGATCTCCCATGTTTGTGGGTAAAGAAGCGTTAGCGCCAAAATCCCGGATTAAACAACACCAGCACGGTGAACAGTTCCAACCGCCCGAGCAGCATTGCCCCGGCAAGCACAACCTTGGCGCTGCTTGGGAGGTCGGCGAAGTTTCCGACCGGCCCAACCACATCTCCAAGACCTGGCCCCACATTCGAAACCGCCGTCGTCGCAGCACTCATCGCAGTGATCAGATCCAGCCCCAGTCCCCCTAAGAGAACCGTAATAAGTCCCACAGTCGCCATATAGACCACCAGAAAGGCAAGAACCGAGAACGCCAGATCCGGCGTAATGTTTGTGTCCCCATACCGCACAGGAACCACCTGATCCGGCCGGATCATCTTGTTCATGTACGCCCGTACCGTGCCAAAAAAAGACGATAAACCGGAAGATCTTGATTCCGCCGCTGGTTGACCCCGTACAGCCGCCGATAAAGGTTATCATCAGGAAGAAGCCCATCATCGGAGGGCCCCACGCGGTATAATCACCAAGGCCGTAACCGGTCGTCGTTATGATGGAAACCACCACAAACATCGCCTCAACAACTGCGCGCGTAAACGTGAAGTTGTTCTCGACCCCCAGATAAAGCGCCGTCAGAGAGGACAGGATAACGAGCAAATAAAGAAACGCGCGTGCTTGCGGATCCTGAAAAAGCGCCATTGGATTCTTCGTCAAAGACTTGATCAGAACCACGAACGGCAACCCGGAGGCAATCATAAAGACAATCGCGATGCCCTCGCAGCCGGGTTCTCAAAGAAGGCGAAGGACGCATCGTGAGTAGAAAAACCACCGGATGACAAGGTGGTCATCGCGTGGTTCACCGCATCAAACGGCGTCATACCAGAAAAGACATAAAGCACAGCGCAGGTCAGCGTCAGCATGATGTAAACGCCACTGATCAGGCGCGTTAGATCAGTTGCCCGCGCGACAATCTTCTCACCCCGGTCAGAACTTTCCGTCCGGAACAGCTGCATACCACCAATACGCAGCAGCGGCATGAGCAGCATTGCCATAACAATAATGCCAACTCCGCCAACCCATTGGGTCAGCGAGCGCCAGAACAACAGCCCCGGCGGCATACCATCCAGACCAATCAAAACAGTGGAGCCTGTTGTCGTAAAGCCCGACACACTCTCAAAAAACGCATTCTCAAACCCGACGCCAAGGCTGAGAAACGGCAGAGCCCCGCAGATTGGAATCACGAACCAGGATGCCGTGGTCAGCAAAAATGCCTGACGAATAGTTAGGTGGGTGACTTCATAGTTGCCCGTTGAAACAGCAAGCAGCAGACCGAACAGGCCGATAAACAAGGAGGAAAGCGCAAATGCAATCCAGTCAGGATTGCTAAAGTAGATATCCACAAATGCAGGTGCCAGCATCAAAATGGCCAGACCAACCATAAAGTATCCAAGTACCCGCAATACGGGACCCACCAGTGTCATAATATCTCTCATCTCAAGATGGGTTTCGCCCTAGGGCGAATACTCCAACAAGTTTTAATCTCAAATCCTACAGAAACTCGGTTAAGCTTCTCAGCAAGTAAGCCTAAGAAATTGGTCTGTTGATTTTCGAGGTTACTGGGAAGTGAAAATCAGAAACTATGGGCCGGATCTATAACAAGCCCTAGCCGAATGGTGCGCATATCTACGCCAAAAGTATCACACAGCCAAGTTTTTTTTCTTTCATTCAGCCCGTGGCACCTCGCCAAAGAGCAAGACTTGGGCGAAGCTCTCTCAGCAAATACAAGGCCGGACTGGCGCCTTCGCAGCCACTTCAAAGCCGCAAAATCACTTGCTCGGCACATTCCCACAGCGCTGCGACAATACTACCGATAAGTCATTCTACCGCGACAGGATGTGACCTATAGGTCATGATCTAAATCAAGGGACGCGCCAGCCCAAAATGAACGAGTTTTGTTATATCTTTGTTTTAAATACACTATTGCAAACTGAAATTTCACTGCGCCAGAAATCGCATCAATCCAGCAAAATCAATTAGATAGACCATATTGTCGCAGTTTTTCGCATTATAGGTTTTGTCTATGACGCAATAGACTCATACGATTTTATTTAATCTGCAACCTTCTGCAAGTTCTCGCTGAACACCGCAAGTCTCCTAGCGTCAGACGCACCGGGAGCCTTGCGGAACTGAAGAACAGGGGAAGGGTCGGCATGATCTAGATTTGTGGTTTGCAAGGTCTCAAAAGGCCCGCGCGCCCGGAAGGAAAGGCCCAGCGAGTATATTTCCGCTGGCACGGTTGCTCTTTAACACCTCCCCAAAAGATGCAGCTCAAAACCTGAAAATTCTGAGGCTTCTCCGCAAACCACAACTCAAGATCATGTAACGGGATGCCTTCATCAGCTTCGCTCTGTCAGCAAGCATCGTGGAGCCAAACTCTCCTTTCCTCTGTCAGTTTTATGGAGAATGGCTGTTATGCTGCAGCAGACAGACAAATACGACGAATCCTACAGTGAGGCACACAAGCCTGCCAGCGAGTTCGAAACACGTTCCGATTATCTCGACCACGAACTCCAGATCATGAAACCCCGCCGTTGGGGTCTTAACCTGCCGGGCCGCGACTTCCGCTTTGAAATGGAAGACTTGGTTCCGGCAATCGCAGGCACCATCGGCATCTCCGTGATGTACTCAGCAGTAATGACGGCTTGGGCGAGCGGGCTAACTGCTAAGTGGCCTCACGTTAATCTGGGCGCAGAATGGATCATCGAAGTGGTCCGCGTTGAGATGCTCATCCCGGCCTGATCTTCTGCATCATCGGGTCCGGCTTCCTGAACCCACGCGCCAACCTTGCAGGCAACCACGGCCCGATGATCCCACTCATTGGCTCCATCGCCCTTGCAGGTGCTCATCCGTTGGCACTGGCAGCGCTGGTGTGTATCTTTGGCCTGCTCCTCAGCTACTTCAAAGGCGGCTCTCGTCTGGTGAATTTGACCAGTCAGGCGTTGCCGGTGGTTTGCTGGTCTTCCTCGGCTTCATGGGGGCGAAGGGCCAAATCACCTCCCTGTTCTCGTGGGCTGGCGGCCTGCAAGACAAGCATGATCTTGCTTACAGTCTCTCCTACGTTGCTCTGGCGATCTTTGCAGTCAACATTCTGCTTTACGCATTCCTCGCAAAAGTCGGCAAACGCTGGCTCGCAATTCCGGCCTGCTCTATCGTTGCAGTGGTCCTGGCGCTTGCTCTTGGCGCTGGTGTAGACCTCCAGTTCACCACAGCCCCCGGCCTGCCAAACATGAACCCTTGGTACTGGTGGGGCTCCACAGAAACCGGCTGGCAGCTTGGCATTCCAAACTTCAGCCACTTCGTAGCCTCCTTGCCTTGGGCAATTCTGGCGGTGGCAATGTGGTCCCCGGACTTCCTCGGACACCGGATCTTTCAGGAACTCAACTACCCTAAGAACACTGATAAGGTTCTGATGGACGTTGATGACACCATGACTTGCTGCTCCCTGCGCCAGTTCACCGGTACCTTCTTCGGCGGTGGTAACATCACCTCCTCATGGGGCACCTACATGATCCCGGCTGCGATCGCCAAGCGCCCGATTCCGGCAGGTGCCATCCTGCTCGGCGCGTTGACCATCATCATCGCAACCATCGGCTACCCAATGGACGTGGCCGTATGGCAGCCGGTGATGTCTGTCGCCCTGCTCGTAGGTGTGTTCCTCCCGCTTCTGGAAGCTGGCCTGCAAATGGTAAAGTCCAACAACGATACCAACTCAGCTGGTATCTGCATCTTCGCAGCACTGGTAACCAACCCTGTGCTTGCATGGGCTGTCACCATGTTCCTCGACAACAACGGCCTGATTGGCGACAAGGAACGTGCAAAACGCCTGAGCTTTGCTGACCGTATCATCATTCCATCTGGTGCAGTCATCATCTGTACTCTGGCAATGGCAGCTGTTGGCATGCTGCCGGGCATTCCGGCGCTCCTTTAAGCCGAGTCTGACCAACTATGAGGAAAGCGCATCGCCCAGCGGTGCGCTTTTTTCGTGTCTACAACCACTGCGACAATACGCACCTGAGTAAAATCCAGACCCGTAACCTCCAGTACGCATGGCAAAATGTTATGGACCGCGATAGTAAAAGGCAATTTCCGGCACTAACGTTTTGATTTTTAGCAATAAATCATACCGAACAGCACCTTATCGCCCCTCACCTCTCCTAATCAGCCCTCTCGTTTATAGATTACATCTATAACACCATAGAGTCTGACGATTTCAACCGTACGCGGAACAAGCGCAAACTCACCTTACGGATACAGGCTTATTCCTCCCGCCTGCCTCCCAGACACATTCCCGAAACGGGGCTTAGTTTTCGGAAAACACGAATGTGATCGCAACAAAAGATCAGGACAGTTTGCTGGGCAAAGAAATGCAAACAGTTTTGATCGCTCTAGGGGTTTGCTGATGTTTAAAATACCAAGCTTTATGCTGAAAGACGCGATTGTAGCCAAGCCGGGCTTTAATCGTTGGCTCGTACCACCGGCTTCCATTGCAATTCACCTGTGCATCGGCTCAGCCTATGCATGGAGTATCTACAACCCGGCGCTCATTAGAGAGATTGGCGGCATCGCACCGGCTGCTGAAGACTGGTCTCTCAGTTCCGTCGTATGGATCTTCTCAGTCGCCATCCTGTTCCTTGGTCTGTCTGCCGCTGTCGCAGGCAAATGGCTTGAAAAAGTTGGCCCACGCTGCGTTGGCACAACCGCAGCCTTCTGCTGGGGGGGCGGTTACATCATCGGCTCCATCGGCATCATGACCCACCAGCTCTGGCTGCTGTACCTCGGCTACGGCGTCATCGGCGGCTGCGGTCTGGGCCTTGGCTACGTCTCACCGGTGTCCACCCTAATCCGCTGGTATCCTGACCGCCGTGGTCTGGCGACCGGCATGGCTATCATGGGCTTTGGTGGCGGCGCAATCATCGCAGTGCCACTCAAAAGCTGGCTTTTAGGCCTTTACGCTAAAGCACCTGACTATCTCGGCCCACTCGCTGACGTACAGACAACCGTAGAAAACGGCATCCGCTACGTACAGGTCGCAGGCCAGAAGCTGGAAGCCATCGTTGTCAGCGCCTCTCAGGCAGAAGCCACCTTCGAAGCGCTCAGGCAGGTGTTTATATTGCAGGCACAGGTAACACTGGCGCAGCATCCACCTTCCTCACACTGGGCATTGTCTACTTCTTCGTGATGATCCTGGCATCTTTCGCCTACCGCATTCCGGCACCGGGCTGGAAGCCAGAAGGCTGGGAACCACCACAAGAAGACCCAGCCAAACAGGGCCTTATCACCCGCAACCACGTGCATATTGATACAGCACTGCGTACACCACAGTTCTATCAGCTTTGGATCGTGCTCTGCTTCAACGTGACCGCTGGTATCGGCGTCATCTCCGTCTCCAAAACCATGATCTACGAGATCTTCGGGAACGGCATGCCAACCATCGTAGACGGAGCCTTCACCGCAACCTATGTCTTGATGATCTCTGTCTTCAACGCCATGGGCCGCCTCGGATGGTCTACCCTTTCTGATTATATTGGCCGTAAGAACACCTACACTGTCTTCTTCGTACTGGGCTCATTCCTGTATCTGTCCATTCCGCTCATCGCAGCAGAAGCCGGCGCAAGCCCATCTATGATGTGGCTGGTGATGTTCTACGCAGCAACCATGACCATCTTCACCATGTACGGCGGTGGTTTTGCAACAATCCCTGCGTATCTGGCAGATATCTTCGGCACCAAGTTCGTTGGAGGCATCCATGGCCGTCTGCTCACCGCATGGTCAGCAGCTGGTGTGGCAGGTCCCTTCCTCATCACCTTCCTGCGCGAACGCTCTGTAAACGCCAAGATCCATGAGCTGGCAGATAAAGTTGATCCGGCCCTGTTCCTGCAGACCTTCGGGGAAGGCAAAGACAAACTGGCCGAACTCATCACCGCAAAATCCATCTCTGTTTCCAGACTGATGGAAGTGGCTCCGGAAGGAACAGTTGATCCAACCCCGAGCCTCTACAACACAACAATGTATGTGATGGCTGGTTTGCTCGTCGCAGCACTTGTCTCCAATCTTCTCATGAAACCAGTCAATCCGAAGTACCACATGGCAGAGGATGCACTGGGCGAAGGGGAAGCAACAACAACAAAACCGGCAGCACCTGGCAAAAAAAAGCACCTGTGCCGATGCCTGCCGAATAAACAAGCAAACCCACACAACTAAGCCCGCGAACTTCGCGGGCTTTTTTCATGCGTAAACCTGAAACCTCAAAGAAGTTCTTACGGCTCTAATCAGCCTGCCTAGAAAGCAATGGTTTCTTATACTGGGCCGCACATTCCACAAGAGAGGTAATAATCGCAGGCTTTAACTCACGCTTTGTCATCACCATGCCAACACTGTGCGAAACAGCTGGCTTGATCAGCGGCACCGACGCAATTCCCGCCCCCAAAGATAGAGCCGAAAGCTCTGGCAGGATCGCGCAATAACCAGCGCGGATAAAACCACCCAGCGCCGGAATAGTCTCCGCTTCAATATCCGGATCCAGTTCCACACCCAGGAACCGGAGCGTGCTGTCCACCATCATCCGGTTCTGCATGTTGGGAGACACCGCCACCATTTGTCCCGCATTCACGGCAGACTCCCACTCCACAGCATCAGCCTTGAAGATGATGCCCGGCAGGCACGAACAAGCGATAGTTCTCTTCATAAAGCGTGAAACTGCTGTGCCTCTTCGCATCGCTAAACTGGGTGTAAGTGATGCCTGCATCAATCTGATAATCCTCCAGAGCCTTATGGATCTCACCATGGCTCATTAGATGGATTGTTGCATGCGCGTGTGGGTGTCTCTTCTTCAGGTCCAAGATGAGAGAAGCAATCGCAACATCTGCAGAAGGAATGACACCGATATTGACCTTGCCAAACATCTCGGTGCTTTTACCCACGACCTCGTTGCGCAAACTGTTGCAGTCCGCAAGCACCTTCTTCGCCCAAACAAGAATACGCTCCCCTTCCGGCGTCAGTCCATGAAACTTCTTGCCCCGTTCGATGATTGGAACGCCCAGCTCAATCTCCAGCTGGCGAATACGGCCTGATAGCGTCGGCTGTGTCACATTACAAGCCGCAGCAGCACGCGTGAAATGCCGCTCCTGAGCCAATGTAACAAGGTATTGTAACTGCCGTATATCCAAGGAGCTTTCCCTTCACACAACGCATAATAGCAATGCTCTATAACACAAGAGAGCAATCAATTCAGAACGGTCACCAGCACTATCTTGTATCGCCTGCAATTGAAGGAAGTTTTCCAGACAAAGCGACACAAAAACAAGACAACCGGACTGCATTCGTAACTCGAACGAACCTTAAAGTTGTCATTTCACAGTGTTTAAACCGGAAAACATCACCTGGCCACAATACCTACCTTATTTGCGAGCAATACCGACGTAAAACAAACGAGGCCAAAGCAGAGTGACTGACTGCTTTCGTGATTTTCAATCGGACGCTCCATGGCAAAATCTATTTCACGCGCGCTCCTTTGGGCCCTCGCCCCGGCTTTTCTCGTAACGCTGGCAGTTTCCGCCACCTACCTTCTCCTACCCTATGACCTGCCCGGCACCGCTGATATAACAAAGGTGAAGGAAGAGCGCTTGCCAGCCCTGCGCGCAGAGCTGACCTTCAAAGGCATGGAGCTGGGAAGCCCTGTATTCCTGCGTATATTTAAGGAAGAAAGCCGGTTGGAAGCGTGGCTCAGGTCTGGCGACACTTATAAGCTCTACAAGTCATGGGAGGTCTGCAAATACTCAGGCAATCTCGGTCGAAACTCAAAGAAGGGGACGGCCAGTCTCCTGAAGGTTTTTACAATGTCTCCGCAAAACAGCTCAACCCCAACAGCAACTACCACCTGTCCTTCAACCTCGGCTTCCCGAACCCCTTCGACCAGTCACTCGGGCGCACAGGCTCTCACCTGATGGTCCACGGCAATTGCCTCTCCGTGGGCTGTTACGCCATGACCAACCACAATGTCGAAGAAATCTACCTGCTCGTCGAAGCTGCCTTGCAGAACGGACAAGACAACGTCCCGGTTCACATCTTCCCCTTCGAAATGGCGCAGAAAAACCTCAGCAAACACGCTGACTCAAACTGCCAGGACTTCTGGCGCAACCTCAAACAAGGCTACGACCTCTTCGAACAAAACCGTAGCCCGCCAACCGTCTCAACGCAAAAAGGTCGATACCTGTTCAGTGTCTAAATTTTAAAAGAAAGAAAAGTTGGTGCGAACGGCGGGACTCGAACCCGCAAGCCAGAGGCGGCAGATTTTAAGTCGCTAATCAATCAGATTAAAAGCCAAATCACAGCCTAATACAGGAAATAAAATCATATAATACAACATTTTAGCTCAAAGCATGAAAATATTGAACTACATTCTTGATATTCATATGTCCCCAAAAGAGCCTCAAATTTGTCCCCATGAAAGTAGGTAGCTAAAATGTGGAAATACAGGTTGTATTCCTGAGACGATCCTTGACCGAAAACCTTAAGCAGCATTACCAAAGCATTAAGCTACCCACTCACCAACCCACATGGCTATCTGGCTCACACCCTTATGAGAACCGCTCAAGGCCACAAGCAGAGAAAGCTCAACCAGCTCCTGCCGTGGAATTACACCGTCAAGGTATGAGAACAACAGCGCTTACACAATATTTCTACTTTTAAACTCGCTCAATCAGCGGGGGGATTACCATATTGCTCTGCAAACGACTATGGTTTATCAGAAGTAAATAATAAGGGGAAAATTGGCAAAAGGCGCGACATGTCCAATAACGATAAAACACCGGTTAACGTTGTGTGTATGAAATGGGGCACGCTGTACGGTCCAGAATATGCAAATAAGCTTTATGCTATGACAGCCCGTAATCTGTCTCTACCATTCCGGTTTGTCTGTTTCACCGATGATCATCGTGGATTGCGGCCTGAGATTGAGGTTATGCCGATCCCGCCGATTAAAATTGACACTCCATTTGAAAATACTCCATGGCGTAAACTGGCTCTTTACCATCCTGAACTGGGAGATTTAGAAGGTCCAACCCTGTTCTTTGATCTGGATCTAGTTATCACTGGTCCTCTGGATAGGTTCTTTGAACACCCAGGAGAATATGTCGTCATACATAACTGGACCCAGCCTAAACAAATTGTCGGTAACACCAGTGTGTTTCGGTTTAATGCTGGTGCACATCCCGACCTTTACGACCTCTTCCAAAGTAAACCATCGCAATACTGGATTGAGAAATACCGTATTGAACAGACTTATCTTTCTCATGAGCTAGCTAAACAAGACAAGCTCTCTTATTGGCCTGCAGACTGGTGCGTATCATTCAAAGCAACATGCCTTCCTGGAGGATGGCGCTTTCCCGGTATTTTGCTCAATCGAGTGAAGCCATCCGTTTTGCCTGAAGGGGCAAGCGTTTGTGTGTTCCATGGTCACCCAAACCCTAACGAAGCCTAGATGGGGTTTGGCCAGGGAAATGGTACAAAGGCTTGCGCCCAGCTACTTGGATCAAAGAATACTGGTAGAAGACTAAGTCCATGGCGCCTCTTATAAGCTATTTGATTACCGTTTTTAATAAACGCGCGGACCTACCAAATCTATTACAAAGCTTGAGAACACAGTCCGATCTTGATGGGGCTGAAGTTGAGTTTGTCTTTGCTGATGATTTGTCTACCGATGGATCCCTCTCTTTTTTTGCTCGACGAAGCTAAGAATGATCCACGTATTAAGGTAATCTCTAATTTAGAAAATAAAGGCCCGTCAATTCGTATTAATCAGGCCGCTGCGAGGTCCTCAGGAAGCTTTTATGTACCTCTGGATGCGGACGACTATTTGCCATGCAATGCGACCAGATTGTTCTTGAATACCATGCGAGATACCGGGGCCTGTTGTATTTGGAGATTCGAAACGAGGGGCGTTTCCCCCACCTAAAATCTCTGCAGATGCCCGGGTCACAGTAGCAAATGACCCGTTGGCCTATTGCGCGCGAAAGCGGATTGTACGTATGGGTTTTATGGCTGAACGTCGTTTGTGGGAGCGAGCAAACGGTGCTGATGAGCGCATTTTTATTCAAGACCAGTCATTACCTTTGAGATTGTGCGCAAATGCTCATAGGGTGGCTTATATTCACGATGTGGTGTATTGGCTTCGTGCGCCGATTGAAACAAATCTAAGCTCCAACAAAACTCAGCAACACCACGACCGGTTCTTTTCTATGCTCTATCAGCTCGAAGATCAGTTCATCTCACCGCATGCTAAGAAAGAACTCTTCAGCCAACTTGTTTCGGCTCGTTGGAAACTGGCAAGAGAAAAATATGACCTCGCCTATCTGTCGACTCCGTTCTTTAGTTATTTAGCAAATAGAGTTTTCTCGTTAACTCCCTCGAGAAAGCAGCTAGCCATCTATACCAGCCAGATGTCACAGGTGGCAAACGTGCGGCGTATATTGGAGAACTAAAATGATATCGCTCCGCATCTTAATCGTCGGGTACTTCCATCGCAGTAGTCTATTTCGAACCTACTACAACACCGAAAGTAAGCTTTCGAATGGATTTATCCGAGCAGGCCATCACGTCATCTGTTTTTCTGATCGTGACCACGCACGAGAAGCTACTGTTTTTGGATCTCAGAAATTTGGTGCATCCAAAATGTCTGCCAAGCTGGTTGAAACCGCAGAGCATTATCAACCGCATTTGGTGTTGTTTGGCCATTCGGACCTTATTGAGTCTGACACCTACGACCGGATCAGGGAAGAAGTGAAGGGTGTTCGACTGGCGACATTTTGTGTCGATGCAGTGTTTCGAGAACAAGCTATGACGTCCTTCAGGAAACGTGCAGCAAAATGCGATGCGGCCTTTATCACCACTGCCGATGAACGCGCATTGGCCTCCTTGGATATTCCGCGTGAGAAACTGCATTTCATGCCGAACCCGGTGGATAACAGCATAGAAACGGCTCGCGTATTTGAGATTCCAAGAACGGAGATGTCTTTCGATGGTCAGTTTCTCGGCACCGGAATTGGTAAGCGTGAGGAGCAGCTGTCCTTTATTCAAGAACATCTCCCAAAAGAGTATCGCTTTACACATGGAGGTCGTGCATTTGGTTCTGAACGACTGACCAGTACCGAGTTTTTCTCTAGGCTAACCGACGCACCTGTCTCTCTCAATCTGCCTCTTGATGATACGCGTGCGGATTTGATGCCGCATCTCTATTCATCAGATCGTATTGCGCAATTGTTGGGTCAAGGTATTACAACGTTGAGCCCGGCACAGAGTAAACTCTCCGATCTCTACGAGGATGGTTTGGTCGAGTACAAAGATCGTGATGATTTACTCGGCAAAATGATTGAACTCCGCGAGAACGATGAGCTTCGTCAAAACATAGGCAGAACCGCACACAGGATCGCACACGAAAAAACTAGCGTAACAGGTGTTGCGGAGATGCTACTAAGGGTTTCTTGTCCTGAATAATCATAACGCGGTAATTCTTTGGGCTAATGGGTGCCTTTCAAACAGGGTCAAAGCGGTAAGCCTTAGGGCGTAGACTCATTACTTTTGATCCATACTCTCATCGCAACGAGTTGTATTTAATCTCAAGCTGACCCAAGAAGTTGACTATCCAAATTTAAAACAGCAGCAAACAATCATAGGGTGGACTCACCCGAATGGATCAGGGAAGCCATTTTTTTGAAAATACTTGCCACGAGTTGGATATTAGGATTGTAGATCTGGATAGCGTCTACCCCCGTGTATATTGCAAAGACAAGACAGTGGAGATGGATTACTTACCTCCGCATCTTTTCTGGAAGAACTCTTACAATGCAGGAATAGCTAGTGTTGAGCTCGCTATTCCCAGCCTGCCCTCAGACCCATCGACGAATGTTTGTATTCTTGGCAGCGGTTCTGTTTCACAAGGTGCATTCTTTAAAATGTCACAGCTCGGATATAAACCGAGATTGTTCTATCGGAAAACACTGCATATCTTCCGCTCTCTTGTAGACACCTATGATGTCATCATTAACGGAATTGAAGTTGACACACCAAACTTAAAAATAATTGACAAAGAAACTTTATTGCGCACGAAAGCTAGCGTACTACTCATAGATGCAGCTGCTGATGCGGGCAACGCAATTGAGGGAACACAATATCAGCCCGTTCATAGGCCATTTTCAAGTGTTCTCGGTAGAAAATACCTTCTTGTGAATAATGCACCGAGCGCAATAAGCGAAGTGGCAAGCAAAGATATCTCATCTGCACTTTGTGACAGAATATTTCCTTTCATGTTGCGGAATAAGGAGAAATGGCTCTTCTAATGTTTTCTGTGTTTGGTCCTCTTTGCCCTCTCCCCAACTCATGCTTGATGCAGAATTGGGGAGACCACATATTCCAAATACTTACTGACAGAATAGCTCGCAGGGTAGACCAACAAGCACAACACCGTTACCGCCCCAATTTAAGAGAGAATAATTTTCTTTTGTGATTAGCGCGGATTAGATCCTCAAACAAAGTTACATACTGTTGGCATATCTCGCCTTTTGAGAAATTGCCCTGCCACTTCCGCTTTCCATTCTGCCCGACACCGCTTAGTGACGATCGATCAGCAAGTAGTTCCTTGATGTTTGAGGCGATTGCCTCTGGATCTGCAATTGGAACCAAAAACCAGTCTCTCCGTGGTCAATGAGCCAGCTTGGGCCTTCAGAGTTGGCCGCGAGCACTGGAACGCCGAGGCTCCAAGCTTCAATAATTACATTGCTCAAAGGTTCGTGGCGAGAAGGAACTACACATATGTCTGCCGCACCAAGTAAAGCGGCTGATCAGAACGCCACCCCAAAAACCGCACTCTGTTCGACACCCCCACTTCTTCTGCAAGCAGTTCCCAGTTGCGTCTGTTTTCGCCATCTCCAGCAATGCAGTAGTAGACATTATCTGGAAGCTCTCTAAGTGCCACTATGACGTCTTGAAAACCTTTCCATTCATCAAACCGTCCCAAAGAGAGCATGAGAAAAGCATCGTCTGGTACACCCAAACTTGCGCGTTCAACGGGAGGTTCAGCAGTAAGCTCACCAAAATTACTGATCATCGATATGTGTTTCTTGTTCCAACCCTGTTGAACCATATGATCAACGATTGCTGGCGTGTTGCATACAAGGTGTTGGCACGACCGGTAGAACTTCGCTTTATAAAAACCACCTAGGCGAGCAAGGTTTGGAAATTCGTTTGACCGAAATGCTCGTCGACCAGCACGGTTAGCCCAGCAGAAAAAAAATATCTGGCTTTTCAGAAAATACTTTCTTCCGTAGTGCAATTCTGGATCTGAGAGCAATCGCTTTTTTTGGGAAATGGAATTTCTGATCTGGGAAGCCCCGTTAACCGGGCCTCTTCTCGCATACGAGGGTGCTCGTTATGAATAATATGTTGATCTATGCCGAGTTCATTAAATGCTCTAATCGTTTTGAAAAAAAAAGTTTCGGCTCCACCGAAACTTCCGATCTTGAACTGGACAATCTTCATAGATACTCAGACCCTTAATAGGAAAACTCGACCAAGCTACGGTGCAAAATTTCCGAGATTTCAACTAAATATGCTAGTAACAAACCAATCGGTTTCATTCAATATCACTACATATGATTGTGTTTAATTGTAGATTTTTCTAATCCACATTCCGTTTATCCGGCATTCCATGTACAGCATGGTTAAAGGGCTCCTCAAACGATTTCGGTCCAGAGCCTAACAGACCTTGGGATATTTGAACCTGAACTTCTAAATGAACTTTGGAAACAATTCCTTCGAGGAAACTCAAAGGTTTGTCATCGTGTTTGGCATGCCTTTCAGTTACAGTTCTATTTGAGAAAATAAACCAGCAGGTTTCAATTAGATGAAAATATCACTGTTTATCAAAGGAATTAATGGCATTACCGGCGGTGCCGAGCGTTCAATTCTGGACTTGGCTTTGGCTTTGGCTTCTGCATCTCATCAAGTTGAAGTCGTCACCATGGACAAGGAACTGGGAGTTCCTTTCTATTCAGTCCCCGAGTGTAAGGCTCGTCAATATTAATCCCAGGGCTAAGACGCGTTGCAATTCCTCCTCAATGGTGAGTAAGTCTGGATTGAAAAAAGAGGAAATTCGGCCTACTACGAGGTTGAAGAACCGGATCTTATTAAGATCTTCAAAGGCCCGTGCTTTACAGCGGCGCATGCGTCAACGAAAAATGACTCGCGCAATTGATAGATATGCAGAGTTACGCAGACCCGACCTTGCTATCGCATTTATGAATGGAATGGGCATTCCAATAGCGATGTCTAAGGAACTCAAAGATACTAAAAAGATTTATTCTTTTAGAAAAACACCAGAATATGAGTTTAAATTTGGCACAATTGGTTCGAACCTGCATCTGAGCGGCCTGCATTTACATGATGTGTTAGGAGAATATGACGCAATTACGGTGCTAATCCCCGCGTATCGGGATAAACTTGATCAGAGTATTAAGGATCGGGTGAAATACATTCCAAACCCGATTTTCTTTTCCGAAGCTGATACTGCACACAAGCCGCTTCTAAGTAGGTCAAAAACGATCCTCTTTGTTGGCCGGTTAATTGAATCAAAGCGTCCTGCCCATCTTCTGAGCGCTTGGAGGTTGATCTGCAAAAAAAATACCCGGACTGGAAATTAAAAATTATCGGCGACGGTTCTCAGCAAGTTGAATTATCTGAGTATATTCAGCGCTATGAGCTTGAAAATCAGACTGAACTTCTTGGAGTTCAAAAGGATGTGAGTGATCATCTTAATGATGCTCAGATCATGTGTTTCCCGAGCAAATTTGAAGGATTTCCCAGAGCCCTTGGAGAAGCAATGAGCGCTGGACTAGCTTGCGTCGGATATAATGATTGCGAAGGCGTTGTGCACCTTTTAAGAGATGGTGGAGTTTTGGCCGATGCGGAAGACAGGAACGATGATTTATCTGTGAAGCTCTCGGCCATTATTGAAGATGACAAAATGCGAGACCAGCTTGGACGTAAAGCGTTAGAAGCAGCGCGTGAGTATTGTCCTGAGACGGTGTTACACGAGTGGACCGATTTAATAAATGAGTTGGAAGTCTGAGACGGTATTTTAATGGCACGAGAATATATCGAACTTTCAAAAGCAGATTTATTGGCCTCAGGAGATATGCGCGATTGTTTCGTGCACCCTAAGGATTCTGCCAAGTGCATTAAAGTAGATAAGCCGAGGAGCCATAAGCCAGCAACACTCATTGAAGCGGCTTACTTTCAAAGAATCTATCGTATTCGGAAAGGCCAGTTTTTTTGAGTATATCAGCAATTATTATAGCCTAGTGGATACTAATTTTGGCATAGGCTCCATTTACGATTTAATTCGCCATGAAGACACCGGTAAGGTTTCTGAAACACTATTAAACGTAATGATCAACCAACAGATCTGGAAGATGAAATCGATACTGCATTAATCCGATTGAAGCACCAAATGTGTCACGACCCAATTATTGTTAGGGACCTCCGCCCTTGGAATATTTGTGCGCAGAGACTGCTCAATGGAAGTATTTCGTTGAAGGTAATTGATGGCTTCGGACATCGGTTTTTTTCTCCCAATATGTGATTACGTACCGTTTGTCGCCCGCAAAATTGCAATGAAGTATTTGAAAAGAAACCAGTTCGACAACATGAAGAGTTTGCTTCATAGATTTGAAGCAGATAAATCGAATAAATGGCAAGCTCACGATGCCTTCAACAGTGACTTGCCTGCTCAGTTAAAACACAAGCATTCGGTGAAGGCGACCTAACGAGGGGCCGCCTTTTTCAGTGAACTGGCCTTAAAAAAAGTGGAGAGCCTTTTGCTCAATGTTCCTTCTCTTTCTCTCGAATGCGATTGGCTATTGATAGCCTAAAATATTTAGTCCCGGGAAGAAATGGTTTGCGCTCTTTATGAACC
>BAXV01000019.1 GCA_001310715.1 Pseudovibrio sp. JCM 19062 | reverse complement strand
TTGAAACCACCGCGCTTTTCATCGGACTGCGCCTCATCGCGAGGGCGACGGTTGGAGAAGCGACGTTCACCCTGTGTCGGGCCAGTATCGCCAGAATAGCCGGCATTGTCTGCCGGGTTGAAGCCACCACCGCGACGGTCGTCACGTTTAGGAGCATCTGCTCAGTGGTGCGTTTCTTGCCACCATGAGCAAGGTCGAAATCACCGCGTTTGGTGCGGGTTCCAAAACGACGCTCTTCCGGCTTGCGCTTCGCAGCGTTCTGCCTGCTATCGTCATCGTCAAAACTTGGAGTGTAGGTATCTACGCTGCCATCTGCACTGAAGACACGGCGGGGTTTGCCATAAGCACCACGTTCGTTGCTGCCATAACGCGATGGTCCAGCCTGACGATCCCGGTCACCGAATGACTTGCGCTCACCGCGATCCCGGTCACCAAATGGCTTACGCTCACCACGATCCCGATCACCGAATGGCTTGCGCTCACCACGGTCCCGATCACCAAAGGACTTGCGCTCGCCGCGGCCTTCAGCTGGTTTGCGGTCACCAAAGGTGGCTTCACGCCAATGCGCTTGCGGTCGCCAAACGGGTTCTGCTCGGAGCCCTCGCCATCCTTCTTGTCTCTGTCCTGACGAACCGGCTTGCTTTTGTTCTTGGCAAGAACAGCTGCCGCATCCTTGGCGCTGATCCAGCCAGCACCAGCCCCACCAGAAGACTTTCTTTTCTTCTTCTGCTCGTTTTGTTTGCTCGTCCGTGTATCCATCTGATTGACGATAGGCGCGTCAAAGTCCAGATCTGCTTCGGTAACGAGGCGTTCGCCCAGCTGATCACGCAGCACACGGCCACGAATTTCCTGCACCTCACTATCACCGAGGTCGCCAAGCTGGAATGGGCCAAAGGAAATACGGATCAAACGGTTCACGGAAAGATCGAGATGCTCAAGAATACGCTTAACTTCGCGGTTCTTACCTTCACGCAGGCCAATGGTCAGCCAAACGTTATCACCTTTTTCTGTGTCCAGCGTCGCTTCAATAGCGCCGTAAAGAACACCGTCAATGGCAACACCGTCTTTCAGGCATCCAGCTGCTCTTGAGTCACTTTACCATAGGCGCGCACGCGGTAGCGGCGCAGCCAGCCAGTGGCAGGCAATTCAATCACGCGGGAAAGGCCACCATCATTGGTCAGCAGCAGCAGACCTTCGGTGTTGATATCCAGACGACCAACAGTCACAACGCGCGGCATGTCAGATGGCAGAATGTCAAAGACAGTCTTACGACCCTCAGGGTCTTTGTTGGTGGTGACTGTGCCCCGTGGTTTGTGGAGGAGCCACAGACGGGTCCGCTCGCGGGTCGGCAAAGGCTTGCCGTCAACGATAACCTTGTCTTTCTGGGTCACGGTAAAGGCTGGGGTTTCCAGCACAGTGCCATTAACGCTGACACGGCCTGCTTCAATCCAGCCTTCTGCTTCACGGCGAGAGCACAGACCAGCACGCGCCATTGCCTTGGCAATGCGTTCGCCCGAAACGGTCACTGTCTGATTCTGCTTTTTTTTCGCCGGAGGATTTTTTTGGTCTGCTCGCCGGATTTGCGGGGGGAGCTAGTTGGTTTTTTTTACCGCTGTTTTTCATTGGCTCTTGCCCGGCGAACCGGGGCCTTTAACTTTCTACACTCTGATCAGATACACTGGATGAGCTCGCATAGGCGTCACCGCCTTGGCTGCCCAGCAGTCTGCCAGATGCCACACAATATTCGAATGTCGTTAGAGCGCGCTCGGTTTGATTGGAAACAATCAGACGACAAGAATTCGCTCAAAAAAGAAGTCTACCCACGCCGCGTGAATGCTTTCAAAACGCGCTCGTGTTCTAGGCACGGTCATAACCTAAGCAGCGTCCGTTGGCAAAGGGGCAAAAGCAGATGGTGGGATTTTTTTTCAAATTTGCTAAATCAACCACACAACTGCATTGACAAAGGAGCACTGCTTGGCGGCAATCCAAACGCAGCAGACAGGCAAACCCTGCGTGATGCACCGTGTTATCTACGGTTTTGCATGTCTTTTTCGGAAAAATCGGCTTCCACTTCTCAGTGAGACGCACTAGCTTGACGCACATGAAGACACCCACATTGAAGTCCAATTACATGGATCTGGCGCTGGAGGAAGCCGCGCAGCAGAAACACGCGGCGAAGTCCCCATCGGCTGCGTTGTCGTCAAGGATGGAAAAGTTCTGTCATCCGCCGGCAACCGCACGCTGGAGCTGAACGATCCCACCGCCCACGCAGAAGTGCTGGCTATCCGCGAAGCGGGAAAGCAACTTGCCTCCCAGCGCTTGGAAGGCTGCGATCTGTACGTGACGCTGGAACCATGCCCAATGTGTGCCGCCGCAATCTCCTTCGCCCGCATCCGCAGGCTCTACTACGGAGCAGGGGATGCCAAAGGCGGCGGCGTAGACCACGGCGTCCGCTTCTACTCCTCCCCCACTTGCCACCACACCCCCGACGTCTACTCCGGCCTGGCCGAAGCCGATTCCGCCGCAATGCTGAAGGCGTTTTTTTTCAGGGGAAGCGGGATTAACAATGTCAATTTCGGCCCTACCTTTCCTCAGATAGCGCTCCCACGTGCGGTGTTTACTATTGCTCTTGTTGAGTCTGGTCGCATTTCAAATGTTTGATTCAGGAAGAGAACATGCAGCGCGCTATCTGATATTGGTATTTGGTGCCGTCTTAGCCTCTTTGTTGGGGCTTTCGGTGTTCCATATACCAGAGCCTCACCTTCAAAGGATGGAGGAGGAGATGGGGCGTGCGCGGACCGGCTTCTATTTTATCATGGGAAGCCTGTACGCGCATGGAGTAGTTTTTGAGAAAGACCTGACTGAAGCCAGCGAGTGGTATCGCCTTGCTGCAGATAAGCGGCACGCCAGAGCACAAAACAGCCTGGGAACTCTGAACTTCCGCGGAGATGGCAGGCCGCAGAATTATGCAGAAGCAGCAAAATGGTTTCGGTTGGCAGCAGGGCAGGGTCTAGCTGAGGCACAATACAATCTCGGTCTCATGCACGAAAAGGGATTTGGCTTTCTTCAAGACAATGCTGAGGCGGTAAGATTCTATCAGTTAGCTGCGAAGCAAGGTCATGTGACTGCCCAAACCAATCTTGGAACCATGTACGCCGAGGGCCGGGGCGTACCACAAAATTACCGTGAGGCCGCAAACCTTTATCGCCTCGCCGCAGAGCAAGGTTTTGAAGCCGCTCAACTTAGCCTTGGTTTTTTTTGTACCAGAAGGGCAACGGTGTGCCGCAGGATTTCGCCGAAGCTGCAAAGTGGTATCGCCTTTCAGCTGAACAAGGGAATGCACCAGCCAGCTTAATCTTGGCATCATGCTCGCCAATGGGCAGGGGGTGGAGCAAGATTATCAGGAAGCTGCAATATGGTTGCGCATGGCTGCGGCGCAGGGGCACGTGCAGCGCAGATTAATCTGGGAGCACTCCATGCAAGCGGCATGGGAATGCCGCAGGATTACAAAGCCGCCTACGCTTGGCTTTCGCTCGCTGCAACATCTGGAAGCGCAACGGCATTGCAAAGGCGAGAGGAAGTCGCTCAAGCTCTGACAACTGAGCAGTTGAGCCTTGCAAAGATAGAAGCCGCAACACTGATCATAAAGATGAAAAACAAATGAGGCTCTTGCTTCACAACCCTCCTAAGCCGTCGGCTTTGCGGCAATCAAGGACCCACCTGCGATAGCCAGCGCAGCGATCACAATATTGGTTGCAAGAGTGCCTTCACCAAACACGATCAGCAGGAGTGTCGAGATCAACGGCGCACCATAGGCAAGCACGCCGAGCAGCTGCACATTGCCGTGTTTCACTCCAAAATCCCACGTATAAAACGCGATCCCCACGGGACCCAAACCCAAGCCAATCACAGCAATGACTTGTGTGAGATCGGCAGGAACTGCTGTTGTCTCCCAGAGGAAATGAGAGAGCCAACCAAATACGGCGGTCAAAGCACAATAACCAATCACCGCATCAGAGGAGGTGTTCTTGATCAAACGGCTCAGCACGGAGTAGCTGGACCAGATCAATGCACACCCTGCAGCGGCCAGATAACCGATCAAATACTCCCACCGCAGATTGCCCGAAGATGTGTCCCATCCCAGCAGAACCCAATAGCCAGCCAGCGCGACAAATGCTCCTGAAATGTGCCATTTGCTGATCATCTCACCGGGCAAGAACGCTGAAAAGAGCACAATAAGCAGCGGCCAGATATAGGCGATCAGCCGGCCTCAACCGCAGGTGCATTCTGCAGAGCAACGAAATAAAGTGCATGGAAACCAAACAGGCCGCCCACACCCAACAACCAGGCGGAGAAGGGCAACTTGAAAGCCGACCGCAGATTAGCCTCCCGCTCAGCAATTTTCCGGAAAGCGTTATGGTTGCGACCGTAAACGTCATGGCGAGCAGCTGGAATGGGGGAAACTGATCTCCCGTAAGTTTGGTGAGGACCGCAAGGGTGCCCCATAAAACAACAGAGATACTCCCGATCATGGTCGCCGCGCTTGTTTTCCCAGCTGTCTGGTTCTGTAACATGTAAAAAGTCCACCTGAACAAACGAGGAGTAAGGAGCCCCAAAGATGCCACTGCTTTGCCGAAGCTTCCGGTAAAGCACGACAGATCATGCCCTATCTCCAACCATTTGCACTTAGGCAAATCAGGAAACTGATTTTCTTTTTGAGATTTATACGCCTACGCTGTATCCCTTATGGATCAGTCCACGTAACAAGCAAACGCACGATGAGTTGAGATCTGGAAGCAGAACATGTCGTTTCAAGCTGTTATCCGCGAATATGACCGGTTGGAACTCGGGCACCGCCACGGGTTCGCACAGGCCGTTATTCCGCTTCGGGGCGAGATGCATATCGAGATCGGTGGCCGCTTCAAGGAGCTGAAGGTGGGCTCCGTTGGTCTCATCGCGCCCGAAACCCTGCACGACAGCGAAACCACATCCGGCAGCCGTTTTCTCATTATCGACGTCAGCGACAAAGCAGCCGTCTCCCGCTTCTTCCGCAATGCCCACGACAGCCAACTTGATCTGTCCCCTCTGGCGCTCAACTACCTGAACTTCGTCGCCTCGCTCACTGATACGTTCAAGACGGATGCAAGTGGTGCTTCCTCCATTCTGAACACAGCCCTCGAACTGGCAACAGGCCGAGGCACTGAGCCGAGTGCCACTGGCGAAAGGCTACACAACATCAAAGCGCAGCTCACCGCACGCACCAGGATCTCGGAGCTTGCAAGGGAGGAGGGTATTCGGTCAGCAGCCTGCAAAAGAAACTGAAAGCATCCTTCGGTAAATCCCCGAAACAACTGCAGCTGGAAATGCGTCTGGACAAAGCACTGGGCCTGCTCAGATCTTCCAGTCAATCCATCGCATCCATCAGCTTTCAGGTTGGCTACGAAAACGCATCCTCCTTCACAAACATCTTCAAAAAAACACTTCGGCCTGACACCCTCGCAATACCGCGCTCAATGCAGGGCTGCTGAGGGAGTGCGGAACTAACCCACACGCAGCCATTGCCCTACATTTCTTTTACCCAAACCCTCCCATTTGCACGCTCTGCTTAACTCTCTGTTTTGTAACGGAAAGATCGATCCATCTCACTGGCAACGCAGCGGGTATACTTGCTGAGAAAAAAAGCAACAGCGGATCAGGTACGTCTATGCTTGAATGCAACAGCCACACAAATCACCAAAACCCCTCGGGAAGGGCGTGGGCGCTGCAGGCCATCAAGAACATCGAGGCCGACTACCGGCGCTCTGCGGACACCCACCTGATAAAGCTGAATATTCCCAAGCTCACCAATGCGGGTATTGACCTCTACCTCAAGGACGAAAGCACCCACCCAAGCGGCAGCCTCAAACACCGGCTGGCCCGCTCTCTCATTCTTTACGGCATCTGTAACGGATGGATCCGGGAAGGCATGCCGATTGTGGAAGCCTCCTCCGGCTCAACGGCGATTTCGGAAGCCTACTTTGCGCAGCTTGTTGGAAACCCGTTTGTCGCCGTCGCCCCCAAGGCAACCGCAACCAAAAAAATCCGCGAGGTTGAAGCGCTGGGCGGAAAGGTGCATCTGGTGGAACCCTGTCAGATCTACAGGGAAGCGGAGCGGCTTGCAGCGGAAATTGGCGGTCATTACGTGGACCAGTTCACTTATGCCGAGCGGGCCACCGACTGGCGTGGCAACAACAACATCGCGCAAAGCCTGTTCTCGCAGATGAAGCTTGAGCGTTTTCCGTCCCCCAGATGGGTTGTCATGAGCGCTGGCACAGGAGGCACGACCGCCACCATTGGCCGTTACATCAGGTCCATACGGAAGACTATGCCAACACGGAGCTCTGCGTGGTTGATCCGGAAAACTCGGTGTTTCACGAGTATTACCGCACCAGAGACCCCAGCATCACCAGAAACAAGCCCTCCCTGATTGAAGGCATCGGCAGGCCAAGAGTTGAGCCATCTTTCATACCCGACGTGATCGACCGGATGATCGACATCCCCGACGCAGCGAGCATCGCTACGATCAGGTGGCTGGAAGGGGTTATCTTGCGCAAATGCGGAGGTTCTACCGGAACGAACCTTTATGGTGCACTGGCACTGGCAAAGGAAATGATGCAAAACCATGAACAAGGTTCCATCGTCACCCTCATTTGCGACAGTGGAGAGCGCTATCTGGACACGCTTTACAACGACGAGTGGGTCACCAGCAAAAAAACTTGATCTCCTACCTACATGCACAAGCTGATTGGTTTTGCCGAGATCGAAGGCACCTGCAAAAGGGCAGAAAACCCGCCAAAATCATGATCCCTCGAATGCTCATGCTGGCTGAGACCTGTCCGATTTCCTCAAAGGCTTCTGACCATGTGATCTCACAGTGGCGGTCCGTAAGTCTGTAATACCGCAGGGGGCCGTGAGTCTGCCCAAATCCTCCAGCTCTTGAAGCACCATGAACTTGACGGGGCCTTAGCTGTAGCGGGTGAAGCTGTATCCGCGGTTGCAGCTAAATAGGTTTAAGCAGTTCTCTCGTGCCAATTTAACAGCCAGATCGCTGGGCGTTGCCATGACTGCAAGGGTGCCCACACGGGCACTTACGGCCTTTTGCACCAAATCGGAGCTGCACCGGCTTGTTGTGATCACCAGATCAACCGGTTCACCACTCCGCGCGCCTGCGCCAAGTGCCTTGTCCATAGCATTGTGACGGCCAATATCTTCCCGCACCGCCAGAATTTGATCCCCGCTGCACACGGCAGACGCATGCAAGCCACCACCATAGATGCCATTGAGCGTTTGCTTGGACTGCATAGCCTCAAACGTGGTGCTGATGCTCTCCGTTTTAGGAGCAGGTTGCCGAGGCAGTGGCGTGAGCGTGCGTAAGGCAGCGCGGATACTATCAAGCCGCACAGGCCGCAACCAGACGTTCCGGTTAGCAAGCGCTTGCGCTTGATGGCGGTGAAGAACTGTTCATCGTCGATATCCAGATTGACACTGATCCCTTCCTTACCATGCTCGTGCAAGGTGAGGCCCTGAACATCCTGAATGCCCGAAACAATCGTCTCGCTAATGGCGAAACCAACGGCGAAGTCCTCTAGGTCTCGCGGCGTTGCCATAAACACAGCAAAGCCTTCTCCATTCAGTGTCACCGCAACGGGCACTTCGGGAGGAAGCTTTCTGTCATCGGCAATTGGTGCTTGCCACTCAGGGTCCAAAATAGGCAACCCGGACTCCACTTCTTTCTGTTCTTCCTATGAGATTAGGTAGTTCTCGATCTTTCGGTCAAGCTCAACCTTTACCTCTTCACGAAGTCCTGCGCTATCTTCCAGAATCTCACGCGCCTTTAAAAAAATCAAGTACTTGATATTGCTTAATATTCGGAAAAATCGAGAGATCCGGTGGCCGCATTTTCAGTTTTTCCTGAGAAATAGTCTGCATCAGGATTTGGGTTGCACCAAATACACTCTCGGTTGCACTGGGTGACTTACGCTTTTCGGGCTTTCTGGGCGTGCCGACCACATCCACAGCAATGACGATGTCACAATCACTGGGCAACACATCAAAGGGCAACGGGTTCACAACGCCGCCATCAATGAGCACCGTGTTGTTAAGGTGTACGGGCTTGAAGACAAATGGAATAGCAATACTGGCAGCAACCGCATCAACCAGACTACCTTTTGAGAAACGCACTTCCTCGGCTTTGTAGTAGTCAGCAGCAATCGCTTGGAACGGGATGGAAAGTTCTGAAAAGTCGTTTTTCAGCACATCGCCTACAAAGACTCAAGCACACGTTTGGAATTGAACTGGCCAAAATTACTGCCTGTGCCCAGCAAGTCTGCAAAGCGCTTGGGCATACTTACCTCAACCAGCTTGCCCAGCACCTTCTTCCACTCGCCGAGCGTTTCCAGCGTGTATGCTTCCAGCTGATCCCCACTCATGCCGCCCGCGTATCCAGCGCCAACCAAAGCGCCGATGGAGGTGCCGGTAATGGCGTGCGGGGTCAGTCCCATGTCATCAAGCGCTTGCAAGACAACAATATGGGAGAGCCCACGGGCACCTCCGCCACCAAGGGCGAGACCTATCTTGGGAGTGCTCATCGAAAGCGTGTTCCTTGAGTTACTATTATTCAAAAATATAGGTGTTCTCCCTTGCTTTCCAATTGAAAACCGGAAGAAATACCATGATAATCGTAGGTGACGAACATAGATAAACGATAGATGGGCGTTGGGGCAAACATATCGATTGTTGTGGTGTTGACAGTTAAACCAACGGTTTAATTGGCTGATATGCTGCACTGCTCCAATCTTGCGGTGTAAATGGTGAATTATTCTATGGGCTATCCGGCAGGCTTTGATCGAAACTTGCTTCAGTTTTCGCAAAAGCTATGGAATTGTTCCACTGTGCAAGCCCGTTGGAAAGAGCTAACTCTCTTTGCCGAAAAGCTGGGATTTGAAAAAGGCGCTTACATCATTGTTCCCAAAATTGAGGGCCGTGTAGAGGACCGCCAGCCCATCTGCCTGTCCAACCATACACGTGATTGGGTCGATCACTACAACATCAACCGCTATTACTTCAAAGATCCTGGCATGAACCATCTGCTCAGCGGCAACCCGGTTGACCAGCTTTGGACCGATTACACCATCAAGCCAACGGATCAGGTTGATGACGGGTTTTTCAACGATGTCAGATCAGCTGGATTGAAGTTCGGCGTGACCATGCCGCTCGACTGCTCCAACAAGCAACTTGTCGGCGGTGCCAGCTTCGCCTCCTGCGAACGTACGCAAGCTGCCTTTGACGGGCAGATGGCGGAGAGCTATCCCATCCTGAAGGGTGCGGTGCAGCTGTTCCATTCCTATGTGCAGGAACCTGAAACTCTGAGTGAGTTCTTCGGATTTACGCCCAGAGAGCATGAATGTCTGCTTTGGTTGACCGCAGGTAGGGCAAACAAAGAGATCGCGCATATCCTCAATCTCTCGGAAAAGACCGTAGAGCACCATATCAAGCGCGCCTGTCAAAGACTGCAGGTGACCAACCGCACGCACGCTGTCGCCCGCGCAATGACCTTCCAGCTGCTTTCACACTAAGCCCATGCGACTAAAAGGTATGAGGGAAAATCCCCCATTGTTCGGAGTTAGGCATCTATGCATACTTCTAGTCGCTGGAGGTTGCACTTTAGCCCCTGCATGACACCCATTGCGCTTCATGCAGTTGTTTGTGGTAGTTTATCGATTTGATCTGTTGGTCGGGTACAGGCTGTCGTGGCCCGGCTGAATAGTGTAGATAAATTCAACTCCTCCGAAGCTTGCTTCGGAGGATTTTTTTTATTTGCAACCCAGATCATACAAAAAGAGCGGCCATGTAAGCCGCTCTCTGTAATCTTATTATGTCGCTGGTTCACTCAGCCTTGTTGCTCACGCTCAACAGCACGCCAGCCGATATCCTTGCGGTAGAACCCTTCCGGCCAGTCGATCTTCTCAATAGCCGCATAAGCCTTCTCTCGCGCTTCAGAAACCGTTGGTGCCCGTGCGGTGATGTTCAAAACTCGCCCACCGTTTGACAGTAGTTTTTCACCTGTCGAAACTGTACCTGCATGGAAAATCTCCACATCAGGGTCAGCACCAGCCTCAGCAAGGCCTTTGATCTCGGTAAGCTTCTCATAGGAACCGGGATAGCCTTTGGAGGCCATAACAACCGTGATCGCAGGATCCTTGTGCCATTCCGCGTCAACCTGATCGAGCGTCCCTTCCGCACAGCCAAGAAGGATCGGCAGCAGATCGGTCTTCAGACGCATCATCAGCACCTGACATTCCGGATCGCCAAAGCGCACGTTGTATTCAATCAGCTTTGGTCCGTCCTTGGTGATCATCAGACCAGCATAAAACACACCTTTGAAAGGAGAGCCCTGCGCCTTCATATCCGCGATGGTCGGGTGGATGATCTCCTTCATCACCCGCTCTTCCATTTCGCGGGTCATGACAGGCGCTGGAGAGTAAGCCCCCATGCCGCCTGTGTTCGGCCCTTCATCACCATCAAACGCCCGCT
The DNA here is from genome assembly GCA_001310715.1 of Pseudovibrio sp. JCM 19062. Next base: position 49,982 of record BAXV01000019.1, on the reverse strand, counting down.
TGTGGTCCTGTGCGGTCGCCAGTGGAAGCGCATGGACGCCGTCAGAAAGAACGAAGAAGCTGGCTTCTTCACCTTCAAGAAACTCTTCAACGACAACCTCTGCGCCAGCATCACCAAAGGCCCCGTCAAAGCAGCTGTCGACAGCATCGAGCGCGTCCTGCTCGGTCATGGCCATGATCACGCCTTTACCAGCCGCAAGTCCATCAGCTTTGACAACAATCGGCGCGCCTTGCTCGCGAATATAGGCCTTGGCAGCTTCCGCAGTGTCAAACCGGCCATAGGCAGCAGTCGGCACCTTGGCCCGTGCGCACATGTCCTTGGTAAAGCCTTTGGACCCTTCCAGCTGCGCCGCTGCAGCAGAAGGACCAAACACGCGGATATCAGCATGTTCAAGACTGTCAGCCAGGCCATCAACCAGTGGCGCTTCGGGACCAATCACAACAAAATGGATGTCATGCAGGCGGCAGAACTCGATAATGCCGCGATGATCAGTCGGGTCTAACGCGATACATTTGGCAAATTGTTCGATGCCCGCGTTGCCCGGAGCAACATACAGCTCGTTGAGCACAGGTGATTTCGCCAAAGACCATGCCAGCGCATGCTCACGCCCGCCAGAACCGATCAGCAGAATATTCATTGAAGTAGACCCTGAAAATAAGAAGGGAACAGGTTCCCAGGTTGTGCGTCTAGAGTGTGATGCAGCCTGTAACATGAGTCACCCTGACAGTAAACGAACAACCGCCCGGAGAAACCAAAATGCCCCGTCCATCAGTCGAACTCTTGCTGGTCACGCCAATGTTCATGAATGAATTCTTCGGGCTGCTGGCAAAATGGGGAGAGCAGGACACACTCTCTGAGCCGGTCCGCTCGCTGGAAGAAACTGCCCGTCGTCTGCTGGTTGATCCAAGCGCCGGGCAGGCATGGTTGATCAGGAGCGGGGGCAAAAGCTGCGGCTTTGTGCTCGTGAGCTATCGCTACAGCGTGCGGGCAGGGGGCAAGGTCGGGTTTCTTGAACAGATTGCACTCGCGCCTGTGGAGGGCATTGAACGGCTATTACCCTCGGTCCTGCACGAGCTGGAGGATGATCTGGCGCGCAAATCCGTCGTAAAGATGGAAGTTTCTTTAAAGAGACCGGAGGGCAAGACCAGAAAACGGTTCTTCGAGGAGTTTGGCTTCTTGACGCAAAGTGTCGATCTGTTGGAAAAGACCATTCCATACGATGAGGAATTTCCTCTCAGTTTTTAGAGCCAGTTTGGAACCAGCTGCGAAAATGCGAATGCACGCATGCAGGCTTCAGAACACACGGTGAGGTGGCAATGTTCAAGACCAAAGACACTGGACCAGTTGCAGATGCGGTAAAGCGTCATTGGGTTGATACGCGCCTGCCTGCAAGTCTGCGCCCCTTTGCCCGTCTGGCAAGGTGGGAGCGGCCAATCGGCTGGTACCTGCTGATGTGGCCGTGTCTGTGGTCTCTCGCGCTAGCCTCCAATGTGGCAGGTTCTGCGATCCTCAACATCTGGTACGCCGTGCTGATGTTTATTGGTGCCGTTGCAATGCGCGGCGCTGGCTGCACCTATAACGACATTGTCGACAAGGACATAGACGACAAGGTCGAGCGCACACGCTCGCGCCCAATTCCATCCGGTCAGGTTACCAGCAAACAAGCCAAAATCTTTATGGTCCTACAGGCGCTCGTGGGCCTCGTCGTGCTGCTGCAGTTCAACACCTTCACCATTATATTGGGTATCTCTTCGCTTGCGATTGTCGCCGCCTACCCATTCATGAAACGCATCACCGACTGGCCGCAGTTTGTGCTTGGTCTGGCGTTCTCATGGGGGGCTCTGATGGGCTGGGCTGCGTCTTTGGCAGCCTGTCGCTGACACCAGTGTTGCTGTACTGCGGCGGTATCCTCTGGACCATTGGCTACGACACCATCTACGCCCATCAGGACAAAGAGGACGACGCTCTGGTCGGTGTTCGCTCAACAGCGCGTTTGTTTGGAGAAAAGACCCGTCAGGCTCTGGTCATCCTTTACGGGGCGACAGTGCTTCTGTTTGCTGGGGCATTCATCCTTGCAGGCAGTGGTCCGCTTGCCTATGCAGGATTGGCGTTAGGTGCGTTCCACTTACTCAACCAGATCCGTACTTTGGATATTAATGACGGTGATCAATGCCTTGAACTGTTCAAGTCCAACTCCACCTTCGGTATGATCCTGTTTGTTGGACTGGTGCTCGACGGCCTTGTCACTTACTTCCTTTAGGTATCCCGACGCCGCAGGGACGTGAAACGACGGGAACTGGCAAAAAAACCTTTGCAAGGGAGTCGGCTTACCCGTTTGGCGCATGACAAGAAAACGCGGGCGCCGTCCTGTTAGCGCACGCAGTTTTCTGCGCGGAAGCGCGTCCCCTTTAGAACAGGTATTCAACCCAAGCCGGGCCAGCTTGCAGGTGCCGTCGCCGTCTAGCGTCAACAGCGGAAGCACCAGAGCATTTGACCACGCCTCCCAGTGATCAGCCGTGAGCTCCATGTCTGTGCTCGCATAAAGCGGGATACTTAAGGCATGGTCGCGGTGCAGTAAGATGACCTGATAATCAAGATCACCACTCATCTCATTCACGCTTACCTTGGCAGCGATACCTGAATAAGAGCCAAGCGGAACTGTCAGGGTGAGCGGAAGACCGCCCATCTCCCGGCGGATCAGACTTTGTCAGGATCAATGCGAATATCCGACCTGTTAACACCCGGCGTTTCGAGAAGGTCATTAGGCAGGTCCGCTTGCATGCGAAATGGTAAGGACACACGCACACGATTAAGGCGATTGTCGTTATTAGCATTTCCCAAAAACTGCGATTTGTAGTTGATCACAGAACTGCCCCTCCCTCCACAAATGTGGAAGTTTCAAGTCATTTTCTTTTCAAACTAAATGATAATTACAATGTAAAATCTGCGTAACTCCTTAACTTGAATGGTTAAGAAACCCTGTTTTTAAAAAGGCTTAGCGAACCTTTGCTAAACTAGATAAAATTCTAACTATCATTTTGCGGGCGCATTTGTCGGTCAGGTTCGACCAGTCCAAGAATTGCAATTTCTGCGTACAGCCCTGCGTTTATTGGCGGGTATACTTGCTCTAAAGACAGGCAACCCCTAAACACGGAAGAGTAAGATAACAGGAGGTCCGTGCGAATGTCTGACGCTATTGCCAACCCGAAGCTTGAAGAGCAGGCACTAAGCTTGGTGGAAGCCGCAAAAGCAGCGGCGCCGATGCCGCAGACGCGATCGCCGTCACGGGGATGTCGCTTTCTGCGTCCGTGCGCGAAGGCAAGGTGGAAGGCACCGACCGTGCAGAGGGCAACGAAGTCACACTGCGTGTGTTCATCGGCAAGCAAGTTGCCAGCATCTCCTCCAACGCCAGTGATGATCCGGCTGAACTTGCAGCGCGTGCAGTTGAGATGGCGAAAGTCACACCGGAAGACCCATATGCCGGTCTTGCCGAGCCTGAACGCCTCCTGAAAGAAATTCCGCAGCTGGACCTGATTGACCCGCGCGAAGTCAGTGCGGATGAGTTGACCAGAACAGCGCTGGAAGCTGAAGCTGCTGCATTGGCCGTAGACGGCATCTCCAAATCTGGTGGGGCAGGCGCAAGCTGGGGCCTCTCTGGTATCGTGCTTGCCACAAGCCACGGCTTTGTTGGCGCCTACCAGCGCTCCCGCTCCGGTTTCTCCATGACGGCTATTGCCGGAGAAGGCACCGGCATGGAGCGCGATTATGAATTTGATTCCCGTACCTACTGGGACGACCTGATGTCTGCGGAAGAAGTTGGCAGGCTTGCTGGTGAACGCACCATACGCCGCCTCAACCCGCGCCAGCTGGAGACCCGCAAGGCACCGGTAGTTTATGAACCTCGCACTGCACGATCCTTGCTCGGCCACTTTGCCGGTGCAATCAACGGCGCATCCATTGCCCGCGGAACAAGTTTCCTGAAAGACAAAATGGGCAAACAGGTCTTTGGAAAAGGCATCGCCATTTCTGACGATCCATTCAAGGCACGTGGCGGCGGAACCGCTCCATTTGATGCAGAAGGCACTGGTGCTGAATACCTCAATATGATTGAGGATGGTATTTTAGGTCACTGGTTTCTGGATGGATACTCCGCTCGCGAGTTGGGCCTGACCTCCAATGGCCGCGCGCGCCGGTCCGGATCGTCCACCTCGCCGGGAGCAACTAACCTGACCCTTCATGCCGGTGAAAAAACACCTGAAGAGATCTTGAAGGATCTCGGTGAATGTCTGCTGGTAACCGATTTGATCGGCCATGGTGCCAATGGCGTGACAGGTGACTACTCCCGTGGAGCCTCCGGCTACTGGTAGAGAACGGCGAAATCGCCTATCCGGTGAGCGAAATTACCATTGCGGGCAATCTCAAGGACATGTTCCTGAACCTGACACCTGCGTCTGATTTGGACGAACGCTACGCAGTGGCGACACCAACCGTGGTTATCGAAGGACTGACGATTGCCGGAAGCTAATACATATAGCCTGCAGGAAGATCTGGAGCTGCTGGTCGCAGCAGCTCAGAAGGGTGGCAAGATCGCCCTGTCTTATTTTGGAAACTCACCAAAAAGCTGGACCAAAGAAGGCGACTCTCCGGTGTCTGTGGCAGATATCGAGGTTGATCAGTACCTCGCTTCCAGCTACGCAAAGCACGCCCCGAATATGGCTGGCTCTCCGAAGAAACCGAGGATGACCTTACGCGGAAGGATCACGAAACCGTCTTTATTGTCGATCCGATTGACGGAACACGTGCGTTCTTAAATGGCCGTGATGAGTGGTGTCTGTCTCTCGCCGTTGTAAAAAACGGTCGCCCGACAGTTGGCGTAATTTTTTTGCCCCATTCGCGATGAGCTCTATACGGCAGTGATTGGTGGAGGTAGCGCCCTCAATCAGGAAAAAATTGGTATTTCAGGCCGTACAGATGTAACGGGAGCGTACATCGCAGGCCCCACCAGCTTTCTCGAAAAAGAAGGCGTCAAGCGCGAGCAGATTCGCTTTAGCCCTATCTGGGGTCACTGGCCTACCGTTTTGCACTGGTCGCCTGTGGGAAATTGGATGCTGGTCTGGCACGTGCCAGAGCGCGGGACTGGGATCTTGCCGCTGCGGATTTAATAATCAGCGAGGCGGGTGGGCAATTGGTAGACCTGTCCGGATCAACCCTCTACTACAATAAAACGAAAACAAATCACCCCGGACTAGTGGCATCTTCTGCCAAATTGTTTAAAAGGCTTCAGGGAATCTCCGAAGGGGGCTAATCCTTACGGGGTTCCGGTCGGACTGTTTGTGAAGAAGGTGAGCGAACACCATGAGTGCTCAAGAAGAAAATCAACAGCTACTTCATCTCGTGTTTGGTGGCGAATTAGAAGATATCAGTAATGTTCGCTTCAAGGATCTCAAAGATCTGGACATTGTAGGGATTTACCCGAACTATGCAGAAGCGCATGTTGCGTGGAAAGCAAAGGCGCAAGGCACCGTTGATAATGCTCTGATGCGTTACTTTATCGTGCACATGCACCGCTTGCTTGATCCCTGCTCAGAAACCAAGTAAGTACTGCGCCTCGCGGAGTTTTGCCCGCAACAATATGGGCCTGTGAAATGTTGAAAAAACTAGGCAAACATCCGCTGGCCATTAAGCTGGTGGGGTATGCTATGGCGTATTACCTGCTCTTGGTGCGTAAAACGAGTAGTTTTACGCAAGACCCTCCTAACTTCTTTGAGGACACCAAGGATCAGGTTCCCTACATCGCGTCCATGTGGCACGGTCAACATTTCATGTGCCCCTTTGGCGTCCCGAAAGGCTGGGACGTGCGGGTTATGATTTCCCGTAGCGCTGATGGTGAAATGCAGGCAGTTTGCGTAAAAAAAACTGGGGATCGGTCTGATCCGCGCCTCCGGTGCGCAACGGGCCTCACAGATCAGAAAGCGTGGGGGTATGCGTGGCTTTATCGAAGCTTTGCGTGCACTCAAAGAAGGTGCCTGCGTTGCACTGACCGCAGACGTTCCCAAAGGCCCTGCGCGCAAGGTCGGGAAAGGCATCATCCAGCTTGCCAAACATTCCGGTCGGCCAATTCTACCATCGCGGTAGCCACTAGTCGTCATTACGACCTTGATACTTGGGATAAGGCTTCTATCAATTTGCCGTTCAGCCGGATTGCGCTATGTTTAGGCGATCTTATCACCGTGCCGCCTGATGCAGACGATGAAAAGCTTGAGGAACTTCGTCAGCATCTGGAAGATCAGATGAACGAAGTGACTGAAAGAGCTTACGCAATCGCCAAGTCGGGCAAAAAAATAAACACTGGCAGAACTGGGTCCCATGAGTTCAGTGATCTTCAGAGTCTATCAGGGTCTCGGTCGTCTGGCTGCACCGCTGCTTGTTGGTTTGTACAAGCTACGCGCGCGTCAGGGCAAAGAAGATCAAAGTCGCAAAGGCGAACGGTTCGGGGTTTCCTCCAAAGCGCGTCCTGCTGGAAACGTGATCTGGATCCACGCTGCAAGTGTGGGCGAAGCCAACGCTGTTCTGCCACTGGCAAGACAGGTGGTTGAGGCAGGGTCAAAAGTCCTTCTGACAACAGCCACACTCACGTCCGCACAGGTTGTCGAGGCATCAGCCTGACGGCGTGATCCATCAATTCGTGCCCTACGACACTCGCGGCAACATCAAACGATTTTTAAACCACTGGTCGCCTTGCTTGGCAATCACAGTGGAATCCGAAATATGGCCCGCAACATTTCACGAGCTGGAAAAGCGCCAGATCCCACTGATCATTGTTAACGCGCGCATGTCCGAAAGCTCTTATGCAAACTGGAACCGCGTGCCGTCCTTCGCACGCTCCGTATTCGGAACTGTTGACTGTGTTTTGGCCCAGTCTGATGAGGATGCCGTTCGGTTCAAGCAACTGGGCGCAGTGCGTGTCAGAGCCACAGGTAACATCAAGTTCGATGGCAATATCCCAAGCTGTGATCCGTTGGAACTTGCTGCCTTTAAAGATCAGCTAGAAGGTCGCCCAAGATGGCTGGCAGCCAGCACCCACCCGGAGGAAGAAGTCGAAGTCGGCAAGGCTCATCTGGAGCTGAAGCAGAAGTTTGATCGCCTGCTCACAATCATTGTGCCCCGACATCCGGTTCGCGCTCAGGAAATTCGTAGTGAGTTGGAGCTAATGGGCCTCGTCTGCGCGCAGCGCTCCAGAGACGAAGCCCTGACCAATAGCACTGATATCTATATCGCGGATACGCTTGGCGAGTTGGGATTGTTTTACCGTGTGTCGCCAATTGTTTTCATGGGCGGCTCCTTCACGGCAGTTGGTGGGCATAACCTTTTGGAACCAGCTCAGGTCGGCTGTGCGATCCTTTCCGGAGTTCATACCCATAACTTCGCATGGATCTACCGCCACTTTGCGAAAGAAGGCGGAGTGCTCCTCGTGCACAACGCAGCCGAGTTGGCAGCTCAGATTGAGAGCCTGTTGCAAAATACAGATGAAGTTCAAAAGCGCGCTGACGCCGCAAAAGCACTCGTGGAATCCGGCCGCGGAGCCCTCGCTGCAACCCAACTCGAGCTGCAGCCCTACCTGCCAGTAGCCCGCGTTGAAGGCGGGGAGGCGTGAACCATGAACGCTCCTGACTTCTGGTGGACGCAAAACGGAACATGGCAATCCAAACTCCTAAGCCGTTCGGTGCCCTCTATGGCTACTTGGCAACGAGGCGCTTCAGATACATCCCAAGGTACAAAGCCCGCAAGCCTGTCATCTGCATCGGCAATTTCACTGCCGGAGGTACCGGCAAAACACCTTTTGCGCTCGCGCTGAACACATTGCTAAAGGATGCAGGGCATAAACCCGGCTTTCTCCTGCGTGGGTATGGTGGAACCCACAAAGGCCCGCTGCTTGTTGAACCGACCAAACACGCCGCCATGGAAGTTGGTGACGAAGCTCTTTTACTGGCGCGCCGCGGCCCGACAGTGATCTCCGCTGACCGCACCGCTGGTGCTAAGCTATTGGAGCAAGAGGACATCTCAGTCATCATTATGGATGACGGCTTTCAAAACCCGTCCCTGCATAAGGATTTTTCCATCGTCCTGCTGGACGCCAAGACCGGCGTTGGCAATTCCAGATGCATTCCCGCAGGCCCTTTGAGGATGCCCTTTAAGAAGCAGTTGCAGCGGGTTGGCTTGTTGATGGTTGTCGGGGACGGTGAGGCGAGTGCTAAGCAGCAGGAGCAAGCTCAGCAAGCCGGTATTGACCTGATGCACGCCGCAATCCGGCCTGTCTCGGCTGATGCTTTGGAAGGTGAACGTGTTTTGGCGTTTGCAGGTATTGGACGGCCCGAAAAACTCTTCGCCAGTCTGAAGGAGGCAGGGGCAACGGTCGTGGAAACCATGGCTTTTCCGGATCATCACTATTTCACCAAGGAAGATGCGCGCCGGATCCTACGTGTTGCAGAGGAACAGGACCTACTGCCAATCACCACCACCAAGGACTATGTGCGTCTCAATGGCCGCGAAGAGCAGTCCATCGCACGGCTGGCAAATCTGACGAGTGTTCTGGAAGTGGAAATGAAGATCGAAGACCCAGACGCTCTGCTCGAGCGTCTGACACATGTGCTTGAAACGGCGACGGCTTAAGCCTTTTGCCCGTTGTCCTCATAGGCTTTGAGGGCAGCGTCCGCGTCCACATAAGCTCCTGACGCGAAACACTCCAGTACTTGAGCTCTTCAAGCATAATCGTTTTGCCAGTGATCGCACACTTCACGAAGTTACCCGGTGATTTCACCTGATAATCACCATCCATGTAGCGGATACGTGCTTCTGTTGGAATGCGCGGTTGTTCAAAACGGTTCATTAGTTCTGCGTCCAGAGTTGTTTCATTTTTTCCTTCTTACCGTCCAAACGCTAAAAAGGCTACTGCATATCACCGAAAAGTGGAAAGCGATTTTCCATCAAAAAAACGCCTCCCACAATCTCTGTAATGTCAAGAATGGCTGTCTTAGCCAGCTAAATCCGAAGGGGATTAAGCGACGGCCAGCTTCTCGCGGCGGATTTTCTCAATCGTTCGCCAGCACACATATTGTGCCAGAAAAGCAAAGAGAATACCGCCAATAGCCTGACCCGCCAAAACACCATTTGCCTGATAGAAATAGGCCCCGGCAATCGTGAAGGGGATGGTGCCCAGTGTCGCTCTACCCCAGTTGAACAGCATGGAGTAAACCGGGAAACCGAGATTATTAAAGACAGCGTTGGTAACGAACAGCGCTGCATTGAACAAAAAGCCCGCCGCTGCGAATGTGCAGAAGAAGAAGATCAGGGACGCGCTGTCTCCTTCCGCGTTGAAGAACTGTACCAGTTGCTCTTGCAAAACAAACAGCAAGCCCCACGCTGCGAGTGTGTAGACCACGATCAACACCAGTGAATCTCTAACCACCTTGCTCAGGCGATCAAACTCCAATGCGCCCAAGTTCTGGCCAATAATCGGGCCAACCGCGCCGGAAAGGGCAAAGAGCGCGCCAAAGGCAACTGGAATTATCCGTCCCACAATTGCAAAGCCTGCAACGGCACCATCACCAAACTGCGCCATTTCGGAGATGATCCAGGCGCTCCCCGCAGGCGTGGCAAGGTTGGTCAGCATGGCAGGCACTGCCACCTTGAACAGATCAACCGTATCTCTGACAGCCTTTGAGATCTCCGGCTTGCCGAACATGCGGTGCTTGACGATCAGCAGATAAAATCCCGCCACAACCATCACCACACGTGAGGTGACAGAAGCAAACGCGGCACCAGTGAGGCCCATGTCAAATCCAAAAATCAGGATCGGATCGAGGATTGCTGTCACAAATCCACTGGAGAGCGTAACAAGCATGGCCCCGCGTGCATCGCCAACTGACCTCAGCAAGGCAGAAAGCACCATGGCGCCCACAAGGAACGGCATGGAAGGCACGACGATGTAAAGGAAGTGCACCGTGTATTCTAGCGTTGGCCCGGTTGCACCCAGCAGCATCGCAAAGTCATCGAGAAACGGTAGACTGCCAGCGACAACCACTAGGGAAATCAGGGTCGAGATGATCAGGGACATACTGGCAAGGCGGTACGCGGCTTTCGTATCGCCTTGCCCGATGCGCCGGGAGACCGACGCACTGGCTGCGATGGAAAGCCCGATACCGATGGCGGAATTGAAGAACATGACCGTGCCAGCGTACCCGATAGCAGCCGCCAACTCTTCAATACCTAGCTGAGCAACGTAAAAAAAAGGTTTGCAAAATCAACGAGGAAGATAGCAATCAATCCGACAGAGCCGGTAGACGTCATCACCAGAACATGGCGCATGGTCGAGCCATAGGTGAACTTCGCATTGCGCGTGCCGGCAGTGGATGGTCTGGACATTGAAACTCACTTTTTGCGATGCTGATAGCAATCGCAGGAGAGGGCCTCAATGACCCTGCAATCATGTATCTTTCCGGTGGAACAATGCACCAGCATCTTTTTGAGTTCGGTTTGCAGGCTTTTCAGGCGCACAATTTTGTCTTCAACCTCAACAAGATGAGCCCGTGCAATTTGGTCTGCCCCCGCACAGTCGTCTTCGGGGTGTTCCTTGAGAAGCATAAGGCTCTCAATCATCTCCAAGGAAAACCCCAGGTCACGACCATGGCGGATGAAGGACAATCGGTTCAGGTGCTCTTCGCTGTAACGACGCTGGCCGCCACTCGTGCGCGGAGGCTCAGGAAGCAGCTTCTTCTGTTCGTAAAAGCGAATGGTCTGGACTTTAACACCAGCCTTCACCGCAAGATCACCGATTGAGTATTCACCAGCCATTTGGAACCATTTGATTTAATGTGGACCCGGCAAGAAAGCAGTGCCGTAAATCACGAAATCTGTAAAAAGAGGGTGGGTACACCCTCCGCCTTACATGTGCTTCAAATGAGTTCTCGTCAAGTGTAGCGACCCATATCCTGATGTGCTCATTCAGGGTTGTCTGGCTTGTCTTTGTCGCGCGGGGTGCGTTGAAGCAGCATGTCAGAGCCTGCCATTTCGCCGCCAGCCAGCTGCATTGCAAGGCGTTCGTCGTCCCGCTTGCGAACATCACTCTCAACTTCATCAATACGGTCAGCGGGCAATCCAAGATACTCAAGTGCCTTGCGTCCAAACGTTAGACTGGATTCGAACGTCTCGCGAATCTGGTAATCAACACCCAGTCGGGTAAGATCCAGCGCATGTGCACGGTCTGTTGCACGGCAATAAAGCGCAGCATTTGGAAAGGCAGATCTGATCTGCGGGATAGCCTGCTTCATCACTTGATCATTTTCAATGCATAGCGCGATCAGTGTAGCGTTTTCGCCGCCTGCTGCCTTAAGAACGTCAGGTCGTGTCGCATCGCCATAATAGACCTTGTAACCATACTGCTTCGCCCGTCGGATGCGCTCAGGGTTGTTGTCGAGTGCGGTCACCGAAACACCCTCGGAGATCAACATCTGGCTGGCTGTTTGTCCGAAGCGCCCAAACCCGATGATCAACACGCTTGGACAGGCGTCCTCAAAAGTCTCGATCGTATTGGTCGTATGCCCGTGCTTCTTCATGCGCTCTGCAATGAAGTCCAGACCAACGGCACCAAGGGGGGTTAGCAGCATGGTCAGGATAACAATAGCACTTAGGACGTTTGCGGTCTCTTGTGGCAGGATCGACGCCGCCGTAGCGGTCGCGAACAGCACAAAGGCAAATTCACCGCCCTGCGGGAGTGTCACGGCAACGCGAAGCGCATCAGAGTTTGAAGAACCGAACAACCGGGAAAGACCCCACAGCAAGATACCTTTGGCAAGCATTAGCACGACCACAGCCAGCACAACGCGCTGCCAGTTGGCAACGATCAGATCAAGCTCCAGTTCCATACCCACGGTCATGAAAAAGAGCCCCATGAGCATGGAGCGGAAGGCTCGATGTCTGCTTCCAGTGTATGGCGATAGCTGGATTCTGCCAGCATCACGCCAGACAGGAAGGCGCCAAGCGCCATGGAAAGCCCAACCAGACTCATAAGCCAGCACTGCCCAATGCAACCAGCAAGGCGGCTGCAATCATCAGCTCGCGGCCACCGGATGCGGTTAAGAGGCGGAACAAAGGGGAAAGAAGATAACGTCCGGCAAAGATCACAAAGCCGACGGCAGCGATCACCGTAACCACTTGTATGACGATGGAGGACCCTTGCACATCTGAATCGGCAGGGGCCAGAATGCTGACCATCGCAAGCAGCGGCACAATGGCAATGTCTTGAAGTAATAGGATTCCGAAAGCCCGTTGACCATACTTGGTGCTCAGGTGCCCACGCTCTTGCAGCATCTGCAAGGCAAACGCCGTCGAAGACAAGGCCAGACCAAGACCGGCGATCAGCGCCACCTGCCAGGTCATACCAAACAGCATAGCGCACAGGGTTAGCACGAAACCGGATATAAGGACCTGAGCTGTCCCCAAACCAAAAATGTCTCGTCGCATGATCCATAAGCGAGCCGGTTCCAGTTCCAGCCCAATCACAAACAGCAGCAGAACGACACCAAGTTCGGCAAAGCCCAATATACGTTCCGGTTCATTGAAAAAACCGATGCCAAAAGGTCCAATAGCCACCCCGGCGGCAAGAAAGCCCACCACAGCCCCAAGACCAAGTCTCTTGGTGATCGGCACGGCAACAACAGCCGCAGAAAGGACCACAATAGTTTCGATAAAAAACGGGGGTATGTGAGCTTCTGCCATTGAGACCCTGAAACCTAATTCAAATCACCAAAGAAATTTTTGCCGATTTACGTCGTGACTGAGGGAAATACCTTAATTGTCTCTGAGAGGAAACACGTTTCCTCTGAAAAGCTAATCTGAACTGTGCTTGGGTGTTGATTTTTTTTTAGATTTGGCCGTTTTCTCCTTCGTCGCCTCCTTGTCCGCTTCGGCCAAGCGACGGGCGGGCTCGTTCAATGCAGTCGATTCTGCCTTTGGCTTGTATAGGGCTTAACGGGTACGTCCGGCAGCTTGAATTTATTGTAGCCGGCATAAAGTCCACCAACCTGCTGTAGCGCGAGAAGCTCGGCATCTCTACGGCGTACATCCTGCAGGATCTCGCGGGCCCGGTCTTCGTCCTCTCCAAGTTCCTCCAGTATTTCCCGCCCAAACTGAAAGGCGGATTCCAACATCTCGCGTAATTGGTAGTCTGCACCTTCGGTCACAAGTTGAATGGCATGACGGCGATCATGAGCGCGGGCAAAGATCTTCGCCAGAGGGAACTGTGTTTTTGCCATCCGCACGATCTGGCTTGTGATCGCCGCCCGCTCGGTACACACAGCAATCACACTGGCATTATCCGCGCCTGCCGCCCGCAACACATTCAGGCGGCGCCCGTCTCCGTAGTAGATCCGGTAGCCAAAGCGGGAGGCCTCGCGAATGTGTTGCGGGTCCGTATCCAGAACGGTCACCGTGGAACCTTGCGCAATCAGCATTTGACAGGCCGTTTGCCCAAAACGTCCGAACCCGATCACAAGCACATTGGTGCGCTCGCCCTCCGAGTTGGGAATATCCGGTTCAACCGGCTCAGGCGTAAGTTTGGTGCCAAACCATTGCGTGAGCCGGACACTGAACAAAGTCAGGGCCATGGTTAAGGAAATAATCGCAGAAAGCAGGCTGTTTTGTTGCGGGGTGATCAGAGCAACTGCGACCGATGCCGAAAAGATCACAAACCCGAACTCCCCGGCCTGCGCCAGTAAACCGCCGATTTGCAGACTGTTGTCCGAAGAGTGGCCGGAAATCCGTGCAACTGAGAAAATACTCAGGCACTTCACAAGCATCAGCCCAAGCTACAGGCCAGCACTGTCACCCAGTGTTGAGCGACAAAGTCTAGGTCAATGGTCATGCCAACCGTGATGAAGAAGAAACCGAGCAACAGTCCGCGAAATGGCTCCAGATCCGCTTCAAGCTCATGCCGAAACGAGCTTTCTGCCAGCATAACGCCTGCAATAAACGCCCCCAGCGCACTGGAAAGCCCCACCGCTTTCATTAGCGCAGCAGCCCCCAGCACTGTGAGCAGCGCAGAGGCTGTCATCATTCTCTGGCACCGATGCGCGCAAATAATTTAAATAACGGCGTGAGCAGAAAACGCCCGATCGCAACCAGCAGAAGAACTGTTGACGCCATGATGAGTGCGGTTTCCCAGCCCGCTCGGTGCCCGATCTCAATAGAGATGGGGCAACAATCGCCATAAGCGCCAATATGGGAACGATCATCATATCTTGAAACAGCAGAATCGCCACGGATGTTTGCCCCATCGGCGTGGTTCTGTCCCCACGGCCTTGTAGGATATGCAGGGCAAGCGCCGTTGAGGATAGCGCTAAAGTGAGACCGATAATGACAGACTTCTGCCAGGACAGTCCGGCCAGATAGATTGCGCACCCGATCAGCAAAGCAGAGAAGGCGACCTGCGCGGCACCGGACCCAAAAATTTCTTTGCGTAAAGACCAAAGCCGACTGGGATTAAGCTCTAGCCCGATCAGAAACAGCAGCATAACCACGCCCAGATCACCGATGGGGCGCAGTTCATCCGGTGTGCTGAATGGCTTCCAAGATACTGGCCAAACCCCCAGGGCCCAAGGATCACTCCGGCAATCAGATATCCGACAATTGTTCCAACACGGATCAGCTTGGCAAATGGAACCACTAGGATCGCCATGCTTAGAAACAGCATAATGTCTGTCACAAAGTCCAGTTCGTGGAGTGTGATCATGAAAGAATATGGCTCATTCTTGTTTCTTGCTGCATATCTCCGAAGAATGGCATTGGGCTTTGGAAACGGGATACGCGCGGCAATTCCTGAAAAGAGAAGCTACAGACCCACCGTAAAATCGGCTTGAACGCATTAAAGACAAGCTATGATAAATCTTCAGGACTCAAAACCTACAGGATTCAACTGGGTGTACGAGGTTGCAGGAAAACAAAGGAGAAATTAGTGCTTGAACCTACAGTGACTAGAGCCTTTACAGTCGATTCATTCTCGACTGGAGGCACAAAATGCTGGATCAACCCAACACACAATTAGAGTTCCTGCTTAAGGAAACCCCACTTCTCGACTTCCGTGCACCGAATATCCGGCAGCTCGTTGAACAGCGCAAATGGATGGACTTACCGCTATTTGACCGTGCCGGAGCGGTCTATGACTTCGTGCGTAATGAGATAAAGTTCGGCTACAACAAAGCCGATAATATCCCGGCAAGTCAGGTAGTTACTGATGGAATAGGGCAGTGCAACACTAAGGGAACCCTACTCATGGCGTTGATGAGAGCTGTCGGCATTCCTTGCCGCTTGCACGGCTTCACGATCCATAAACAGCTGCAGCGCGGTGTTGTGCCCGAACTGATCTACCGGATCGCTCCGGAAAACATCCTGCACTCATGGGTCGAGATCTATCTTGAGGATCGTTGGATCAATCTGGAAGGTTTCATTCTCGATGAGCTTCCTCTCAGCGTTGCAAAAGGAATTTGCCTTAAACCGCCAATCCCTATGTGGCTATGGCGTTGGTACCACCTGCCTGAGCGCCCCTCAGGTCAACTGGAAAGGGCAGGATACCTACATCCAGAAAACCGGTATCAACAACGATTTCGGAACCTACAACAGCCCTGATGAGTTCTACACAGAGCATATGCAGGCCTTTTCACCATTCACAAAACTGCTTTATGAAAATGTGATCCGTCACGTAATGAACCGGCGCACCGACCGTATCCGCGCGGGAAAAGTGCCTAAAATTCCGCTTTCAGACTAAGCGCAGCAAAGAAAAAGGGGCATCGCTGCCCCTTCGCAATTCTGCAGAAAGGGTTGAGACCTATCAGGTCGCCGTCCCACCAATGGTCATTTCGTTGATGCGCATCGTTGGCTGTCCAACGCCCACTGGTACGCCCTGACCAGCTTTGCCGCAGGTTCCAATACCCGGATCCAGCTTCATGTCATTACCAATCATGGTTACACGAGTGAGCGCATCCGGCCCGTTGCCAATCAGCATCGCCCCTTTCACAGGAGCACCAATCTTGCCGTTCTGCACCCGATACGCTTCCGTGCAGGAGAACACAAACTTGCCGGAAGTAATGTCCACCTGACCGCCACCAAAGGAAACAGCATAGATGCCGTCTTCAAGGCCCTCGATGATCTCTTTGGGGTCCTTATCGCCATTCTCCATAATGGTGTTGGTCATGCGTGGAAGTGGTTGGTGTGAGAAGGACTCGCGGCGACCATTCCCGGTTGGCTCAACGCCCATCAAGCGCGCGTTTTGGCGGTCCTGCATGTAGCCAACAAGAATACCATCCTCGATAAGAGTGGTCCGGCCAGTCGGTGTGCCTTCATCATCAACGGAAAGAGAACCACGTCGCTTGGAGATTGTGCCATCATCAACAATGGTCACGCCTTTAGCCGCAACCTGCTGGCCCATCAGACCCGCAAATGCTGAGGTTTTCTTGCGGTTGAAGTCCCCTTCAAGGCCATGGCCTACGGCTTCATGCAGCAAAATACCCGGCCAGCCGTTGCCAAGAACAACATCAAAGGTACCGGCAGGGGCAGGGATCGCTTCCAGATTAACCAGAGCCTGACGCAGTGCTTCATCAACCGCATGCTGCCAGCTGGTTTCGGCAACGAACTCACCAAACCCTTCGCGGCCACCAGAGCCATACGACCCGCTTTCCTGCTTGTCACCATCGCCAGCAACAATGGAAACGTTCAGGCGCACAAGAGGGCGCACATCCCGAATGCGGTGCCCGTCGGCCCGTAGAATATCAACTGTCTTCCAGCTTCCTGCCAGTGAAACAGTGACCTGCTGAACGCGCGGGTCTTTCGCACGAGCATACGCATCAATCTCCTGCAACAGCTGGACTTTTTCAGCAAAGCTTGGGCTGCCAATCGGATTCTCATCCGTATAGAGCTTCTGATTGGTGCGCGCTGGAGGGGCAGCATAGGTGCCGGAATGACCGCCCTGCACGGAGGCCACAGCATCAGCGGCACGCTTAAGTGCTGCCTCGGAGATATCGTCGGAGTGAGCGTAACCGGAGGCTTCCCCAACAACAGCGCGCAGGCCAAAGCCCTGACCGGTGCTGAAGCTGGAGACTTCAAGCGTCCGTTATCAAACACCAGTCCTTCGTTCTGGCTGTACTCCAGATAGAGTTCCCCATCATCGGCGCCTTTCAGCGCTGCCGCAGTAATCTGGCGCGCTGTCTCCTCGTCCAGTCCTGAAGTCTGGAGAAGATCAATAGGTTTATCGCTCATGGGTAAAACTCCGAAATGATGGATTTGCTCTTTTGTGGCGAACAATCTGTGCACTTTCAAGGCTTACTCGTCAATAAAGGGGGAAGGAGGGCCATCGCTCCCAAGTATTTGAGGGTCATGCCAGAAAGGCGAGCTCCAAACCGGCGCAGCCAGAGTACTCGCCAAGACACCTTGTCGATCTGGAGGGGTGCAAAACCCCATTGCTTCGCCTGCATCTTTCGGGGAATACTAGGGAGGACCGCCCTTCGTAAAGCTCTTTGATCTAAGTGTGCCAGAAGATAAAATGACGATACTTCAATATTTTAAAGCGCAGGCAAGAAACAATGCCTGGGCAAACTATAGGCTGCTTTCCAGCTGTGCAGCCCTTTCTCAAGATGAACTGGTGGCCGAAAGAACCAGCTTCTTTCCCTCCATCCTAATGACCCTCAATCACATCGTCACGGTGGATTGGTTCTACGTCAGCGCTCTGCAAGGAAAGCCGCTTGGAATCAAGGCATTTGACCCTGAATACCCTTATGAGGAACTTGCCCCGCTTTCCGAAGCGCAAAGAACATCAGATCAGAAACTGATCAAACTAATCGAGTCCTACGAGCCTGCGGACCTGTCAAGGATGCATACCTTGCGCTTGGATAAGCCGCTGAGGGAGCAAGCTGACAGACTGCTTTTGCATCTTTTCCAGCATCAGACCCACCACCGTGGGCAGGTCCACGCCATGTTGAGCGGAACCTCGGTCGCACCGCCCCAGCTCGATGAGTTTTTTCTGGGCAATGAGATGGAACAGAAAGCCCGAAAAGATGATTTTGCCGCTCTCGGGTTCTCTGAGGAAGACATCTGGCCCATGCAATCAGCATAATCTCTGCGGGGCACAGCAAGCTGCAAAATAAAACGCCGAAGCGATAATCCCGCTTCGGCTTACAAAAAAAGAACGTATTAAGCGACCAGACTTACGGCAATGCCGCAATCGCATCTTTCAAACCTGTCAGAGAAATTGGAATACCAATACCTTCCTCTGGGGTCTCGAAGATGATGAAGGTCGCGGTCTCACCATTTGTCAGCTGTTCGATCAGATCTGCTTCCAGAATCGCTTCAGAAACACAGCCGCTCGGCGCTGGCAGACAGCGCACAAATGGCATTCTGCCACATCCTTGCCATCAACATTCAGGCCAAGCTGCATCGGCAGCAAAACGCCAAGTGGTGAAAGAACACGTAAAACCGTTGCCTGATCGTCAGCTGTTTTCAGGATAATCGCTGTCAGACCGACAGTATCACGCGCAGAATCTGTCACACTTTGAATAAGAGCACACTGTTCTACGTTCGATCCCGGAGATGTGGCGCAACGCTGTTGCCAGTCACCGTACTCGCCGGTTAGCTCGCCAAGTGCTTGTTGCGCATAGCTTACTCCGGAAAACCCAGCGGTGCCCGCCACTGTCGTCGCAACTGTTAAAGCCAGTGCGCGTAAAAACTGCTTCAAAAACCCTTCCTCCAGTTCACCAGCTGTACAGGACCTGTTGTTATCCCGATGAGCCAGCGTGGGGTGTTTCCATAAATTATTGGAATACCGCTCCTGATGTCAAAGCGCAAACTGGCATTATTCGCTGTCCACGTCACTGACCAAGAAGGAGGGATTCGACCAACTCTGTTTACGACCAGTTAACGCTGCTTTTGGCCCATAAAGTGGCGATTTGATATGTGAATTTTGGTTGAATGTTGAAAATAATCTATTTTTAAATAAGGGAAAGTAACTAGGTGAAAACACCCGCAGTGGTCGAAAATACAATTGCATATACGGATTTCTTATGTTTTTTTGTCGACCACATTGATTCAAGTCAAATGATACTGCGACCGATAGTCGCTATAACCTAAGGTGAATCGCGTAAAAACCGTATTGGGTTATTATGTCGCAGGTTTTCACGCAGGTGTGAGGATTGGTCGGACGGACCAAGGCGGGCACTCCACGTGTGTGGACAATAAGAGGATTGTCGTTTCGGCGGCATTAAGAGGGACAGGGAGCGCAAGACGTGATGAAGCTCTTGAAGCATCACCTGGCGACCATTGCCACAATCGTGGCAACTGGGTTGTTGGGTTTTATGGCAAGTGCAGCCAGTGCGGCACAGCCAACGCCGTGGCAAATGGGTATGCAGCCTGCGGCGACGACAGTGATGGAAGACATTCGCTGGTTTAACGATTTTACCCTGATAATTATGACCGGCGTGACGGTTTTTGTAGCGGCACTGCTAATCATCGTGATTTTCCGGTTCCGCAAGAAGGCTAATCCAACGCCATCTCGCACGTCACACAACACCACGATTGAGGTTGTCTGGACAGTGGTTCCGATCCTCATTCTGGTAATGATCTCAGTTCCGTCTTTCCGTTTGCTCTTCAAGCAGCTTGATATCCCCGAATACGAAATGACCATCAAGGCAACTGGCTACCAGTGGTATTGGGGGTACGAGTACGCGGATGAGGGCATGGAAGATGTTGCGTTCGAAGCACTCATGATTCAGAACGATGAGCGCCCGGAAATTATGGCCGAAAAAGGCCTGACGGATGCTGAGCTTCCTCGCCTTCTTGCAACTGATTACAATCTTGTTGTTCCAGTTGATACAACGGTGCGCGTTCAGGTCACTGCTGCAGACGTAATCCACGCATTTGCTGTTCCTGCATTTGGTATCAAAATCGACGCCGTCCCATTCCGCCTCAACGAAACCTGGTTCCGTGCTGATAACACCGGCATGTTCTACGGCCAGTGTTCAGAGCTTTGCGGTCGCGACCATGCGTTCATGCCAATCGCCGTGCAGGTCGTGACAAAAGAGCAGTATGCGGCCTGGGCCGAAGCTGCGAAGTCTGACGTTGACGACGCAAACACACTTCTCGCGAAACTGATTGCTGATGAGAAGAAGGTTGCATCCCGCTGAGCGGGGCCACTGATTTAGCCGAGTATGCGCGCGCCAAGGGCTGCTGCGCATATGAAGCAAGAACTATATGAGGGAGCACAACTATGGCTGCGTCTGAAACGCATGCACATGACCATCCAACCGGATGGGTGCGGTGGGTTTACTCCACCAACCACAAGGATATTGGTATCCTTTACCTGATCTTCGCGATCATGGCTGGCATCGTCGGCGGTCTTCTTTCCATCGCAATGCGTATGGAACTGCAAGAGCCGGGAATGCAGTATTTCTCAGACCCGCACATGTTCAACGTGTTCACCACGGCGCATGCGCTGATCATGATCTTCTTCATGGTTATGCCAGCGCTCATTGGTGGCTTTGCGAACTACTTTGTTCCGATCATGATCGGTGCGCCTGACATGGCGTTCCCGCGCATGAACAACATTTCATTCTGGCTCCTGCCACCAGCGTTCATTCTGTTGATCCTGTCACTGTTCGTGCCAGGTCCTCCAGGCGCAAACGGTGTCGGCGGCGGCTGGACCATCTATCCTCCGCTGTCCACGTCCGGTCAGCCCGGTCCGGCCATGGACTTTGCAATTCTGGCGCTTCACGTGGCCGGTGCATCTTCCATTCTCGGCGCCATCAACTTCATCACCACCATCTTCAACATGCGCGCGCCTGGCATGACCTTGCACAAGATGCCGCTGTTCGTTTGGTCCGTACTGGTAACAGTCTTCCTGCTGCTGATCTCCCTGCCTGTTCTGGCTGGCGCGATCACCATGCTGCTGACAGACCGTAACTTCGGCACCACCTTCTTTGATGCTGCCGGTGGCGGTGACCCGATCCTGTTCCAGCACCTGTTCTGGTTCTTCGGTCACCCTGAAGTGTACATCCTGATCTTGCCTGCATTTGGCATCATCTCCCACATCATCTCCACCTTCTCGCATAAGCCAGTGTTCGGTTACATCGGCATGGCCTACGCAATGGTGGCAATTGGTGTTGTTGGCTTCGTCGTGTGGGCGCACCACATGTTCACCGTTGGTCTGTCCGCAGACACGCAGGCTTACTTCCTGTTTGCGACCATGGTGATTGCTGTCCCAACCGGCATCAAGATCTTCTCATGGATCGCGACCATGTGGGGCGGTTCCATCGAGTTCCGTACACCGATGATCTGGGCGATTGGCTTCATCTTCCTGTTCACCGTTGGTGGCGTAACCGGTGTTCAGCTGGCAAACGCAGGCCTCGACCGCGCACTGCATGACACCTACTACGTTGTGGCTCACTTCCACTACGTTCTGTCTCTGGGTGCTGTGTTCGCGATCTTTGCGGCCTGGTACTACTGGTTCCCTAAGATCTCGGGTTACATGTACTCCGAGTTCCTCGGCAACCTGCACTTTGCGCTCATGTTTATCGGCGTAAACCTCGTGTTCTTCCCACAGCACTTCCTTGGTCTTGCTGGTATGCCACGTCGTTACGCTGACTATCCGGATGCCTATGCAGGCTGGAACATGGTTTCCTCTTACGGTTCCTACCTCTCTGGTTTTGCAGTGCTCATCTTCCTGTGGTGCGTTATCGACGCATTCGCCAGAAAGCGTGTGGCAGGTGACAACCCGTGGGGGCAGGGCGCAACCACTCTGGAATGGACGCTGTCTTCACCTCCTCCATTCCACCAGTCGAGATCCTTCCAAAGATCAAGTAACTGTATGCGATTGACCGGGGGCGTGACTGCGCCCTCGGTTCCAGCCGAAGCACAAGACCCGGAAGTGCTGCATGTTCCGGGAATGAAACCAGAAATGTTGCACAGCGACAGAGGTTTCGAAATCGCGATAGAGGTACAGGCATGACAATGCTGGATCAGACACAAGGGCTTCATGAAAACGCAACCGACCTGGGAGGTCGTGGAAGCGTTTCTGATTACATCGCGCTGCTCAAGCCTCGCGTCATGTCCCTTGTTGTGTTCACAGCAGCAGTTGGTCTGGTCATGGCACCGGGCAACCAGCACCCGTTCCTCAGCTTTATTTCCATTCTCTGCATCGCCGTTGGCGGCGGTGCATCCGGTGCGCTGAACATGTGGTGGGATGCAGATATCGACGCTGTCATGTCCCGTACCAAAAAGCGCCCG
Source organism: Pseudovibrio sp. JCM 19062 (assembly GCA_001310715.1). Next base: position 27,665 of record BAXV01000019.1, on the reverse strand, counting down.
ATCCCGGCAGGCAAAATCACGCGCCAGGAAGCCTTTGCATTCGGCATGGTGCTTTCTTTCGGTTCCGTCCTCACACTCGGTCTGGTCGCGAACTGGATGGCAGCTGGCCTGCTCGCATTCACCATCTTCTTCTACGTTGTCATCTACACAATGTGGCTCAAGCGCAGTACACCGCAGAACATCGTTATTGGTGGTGCAGCTGGCGCGCTCCCGCCAATGGTTGGCTGGGCAGCTGTCACTGGTGACGTCACTCTGGTCAGCATTGCGCTGTTCATGATCACCTTCACCTGGACACCGCCTCACTTCTGGGCTTTGGCGCTGGTTAAAAACGGCGACTATCAGGATGCGGGCGTACCAATGCTGCCGGTTGTCGCCGGAGAAACCGCGACCCGCCATCAGATTGTCCTGTACTCCCTGCTGCTCCTTCCAGTTGGCATGGCACCCTATTTCCTCGGCTTTGCTCGGTCTTTTACGGTGTTGGCTCCGCCATTCTTGGTCTGGTGTTCCTTGGTTATGCAATCCGCGTCTGGAGAGTTCGCGAAGGAGACGCTGCCAAGAAAACGGCAATGTCTCTGTTTAAGTTCTCACTGTTCTACCTCATGCTGATCTTTGCTGGGTTGCTCATTGAGAACATGATTGGTCTGGTCTAACGCTAAACTTGAAAGAGAAGAAAATGAGCAAACAAAAAGCAATTCTTTCTGATGAGCAAGTCAAGACCCGGCGTGGTCGCTCTGTGGCTCTGGCAGTCACCCTCGGCGTCTGGTCGCAATGTTTTACGTGATCACTATCGTGAAGCTTGGCCCGGGCATTGTTGACCGTCCACTGTAAGAGGCGCACATGACCGAACGTAAAACTGAGACAGAAGAACAGCAAAGAATGAAGCGCAGCAACGCAACGGTTGCCGTGATTTGTGTTGGCGTGTTCTTTGGAATGGTCGGTTTGTCCTTCGCAGCTGTTCCGCTTTATGAGCTATTCTGTCAGGTGACAGGCTATGGCGGCACAACACAGCGTGCGGAAGAGGCTTCCGACACAATTCTTGATCGCGAGATCATCGTGAGCTTTGACGCAAACGTCGCTCCGGGTCTGGATTGGGATTTTAAACCGAAACAAAAGAAAGTCCGCGTGAAGCTGGGTCAGATGACCGAGATCATGTACGAGGCCAAAAGCCTTGCCAAGCAGGTCTCCACCGGGACTTCCACGTTCAATGTAGCCCCTTTCGAATTAGGGGGCTACTTCAACAAAATTGATTGCTTCTGCTTTACCGAGCAACCTCTTGAGGCAGGAGAGTCAATCGATATGCCGGTCGTGTTTTTCATCGACCCGGAAATGGACAAGGACGAGAGCCTGAAGAATATCAAGGAAATCACCTTGTCCTACACCTTCTTTGAAATGCCGAAGAACGGCGAAGAAGAAACAGCTGCAGTGGCTACTCCAAGCGACGCGGCCACTGATAAGCTTTAGGTCGCGAGACGGATCTGCCTCGGCAGGAGCGACCTTTTTGAAATGGGGAGAAAGATATGGCTGGTTCAAAAAACCACGATTATCACATTATCGAGCCAAGCCCGTGGCCATTTATCGGGTCAGTCGGGGCATTTATTCTGGCAATCGGCACTATTGCCTTTATGCGCGCCAGCAATGGTGATGAGCTTGGCTTTTTGCCATACACCAACTCTGATGGGCAGCTGGTTTATGGCATCGACCTGACCGGTTGGGGCCTGTTTGCCATCGGCCTGGCAATCGTGCTGTACACCATGTTCATGTGGTGGCGCGACACGTGAAGGAGTCCCATGAGGGGCATCACACCCGCGTCGTGTCCTTGCACCTGCGCTACGGCATGCTGCTGTTCATCCTGTCCGAAGTTATGTTCTTCGTGGCATGGTTCTGGGCCTTCTTCGATGCGTCTCTGTTTGCTGGTGAAGCCGCGCAGTTTGGCCGTGTAGAACACACAGGCGGCGTATGGCCTCCGCAGGGCATCGAAACCTTCGATCCATGCACCTGCCACTGCTGAACACCCTGATCCTGCTGCTTTCCGGCACCACGGTGACATGGGCACACCACGCAATGGTTCACGGTGACCGTGAAGGTCTCAAGTGGGGTCTGATTGCAACCGTAGTCCTTGGTGTCATCTTCACCATCTGTCAGGCCTACGAATACTCTCACGCTGCATTTGGTTTCTCTGACAACATCTACGGCGCAACCTTCTTCATGGCCACAGGTTCCATGGCTTCCACGTCATCGTGGGCACCATCTTCCTGGCTGTGTGTTTGTTCCGCGCACTGTCTGGTCACTTCTCCACCACCAAGCACTTCGGCTTTGAAGCTGCTGCATGGTACTGGCACTTTGTGGATGTGGTCTGGCTGTTCCTGTTTGCCGCAGTTTACATCTGGGGCGGCTAACCGCACTGGCATTTGTCGGGAGTGGGTCTGCAACCCGGACCGGAAAAGCGAAAAAGATAAGGGCGGCGTAAGCCGCCTTTTCTATATTTATGTGCCAAGGTGCTGTGTGAGCGTTTAACGACACAGGTGCAAGCGAGGCTCCACATGGGTGAGATGAAAAAGACAAGGCCCTATCTGGGCCTTCCCGCCAATGCATTTTCCGCCGGTCTGCGTGGAAAGTGCCCCAGATGCGGGAAGGGGCCGTTGTTCCAAGGCCTGCTGAAGCTGCGCAAATCTTGCTCCAGCTGTGGTCTGGCCTACGACTTCGCAGATTCTGGAGATGGGCCAGCTGTCTTTTCCACTCTTATTCTGGGGTTCCTTATTCTTGGTGGTGTTCTGTTTGTTGAGTTTAAATACGAACCACCACTCTGGCTGCATTTGACTATTTGGGTGCCCGTCACCGTGGTGTTGAGTGTCGCACTCTTGCGTGTCCTCAAGGGCTTTTTGATCGCACTGCAGTATCGGAACAATGCTGCGCCAGGAGAACTTGATGATCGCTGAAAGGCAGGTTGGCGAGGCTTCACTTGATACAACGCCTGTGCATGACCATGATGTCCAGTGGCGCAGCGATTCGGACCCGGTTCCGCAAACCAGCCATCACAACATTCAAACAGATAAAGATAATGCCGTGACTGATGATCAAACAGAACAGGAAGATGCTGGAGAAGCAACCAGCGCGAAGTCCGGGCTGATAGCATTCCTCAAGCGCTTCTGGTTTTTGCACCTGTGTGCCGCCTTGGGGCTGGCTATCTTGGTCAATCTGAGTATGTGGCAGTTCAGCCGTCTGGATGAGAAGGTGGCGCTGATCGAGCGGGCCGAGGTGCGTGCCAGCGAACCACCTGTCGCCGCTCCGGGACCGGCTACATGGGAAGGCCTCACCAGCGACGAAATCGACTACATGCCTGTTGAGGTCTCTGGCCAGTTCATCATGGGTGAGCTGTTCTACTTCGACACCCTGACCAACCCCAAGGGCCAGCTGGGCGGGCAGGGTTACTTTGTCTATTCACCCTTCATCACTGATGCGCTGGAGCGTCTTGGTCAATCGCGGCTTTATCCCAATCGACCGCAAAGATTTTAGCACGCGCCTTGGCTCAGCCCCGCCACGCGGAGAAATAACCATTACCGGCCTTGCGCGGCGCGCGGAAGTGGCAAGCATGTTCTCTGCAGACGCCAATCTGGAGACCAACGAATGGTACGTACGCGAGCCCGTCGCCATGGCGGATGCTCTGGGCTTGCCGACTGATCAGGCTGCACCTTACACGATTGACCTTCAGCAAACACTGAGCGTTGCCGGTAACCTGCCGCAGGCGGGGGAGACGCGCATGACGTTCTCCAATAACCACTTGCAATATGCATTCACATGGGCAGGTCTTGCTCTCACGCTGGTCGGTGTCTATCTCGCTTTCCTGATCAAGGCATGGCGTGATCAGGCAGGGTTGCCTCTGGCATTGAAGATGATGAGGAAGACGATGACTTTGATGCTGAAGAAGAAAAACGCAAAGCAGCCCGATTCAAGAAGATCTCCGACGCAGCCCGCTCCAAACGGCGATAACTCTTAGGTGTAGATCACAAAAAAGGGGAGCCTCGCTCCCCTTTAACCTCTTTTGATAGATAGCCTTAAAGCTGAGTAAGGATATTTTCTGCTGAGGAGATTGTTGCTTCTCCCGGAGTTTCTTCAATATTCAAGGACGTCAGAACCCCATCCTTGATGATCATGGAATAGCGCTTGGAGCGGATGCCCATACCAAAAGCGCTTGCATCAAGCTCAAGACCGATCGCCTTTGTAAATTCAGCACTGCCGTCTGCAAGGAACTGGATCTTGTCATCCGCACGCGAGTCCCGCGCCCAGGCTCCCATCACGAATGCATCATTTACAGAAACAACGGCAATCGTATCAACGCCCTTGGCCTTGATAGCCTCTGCATTGTCGATGAAACCGGGTAGGTGGTTCAGGTGACAGGTTGGCGTAAAAGCTCCCGGAACAGCAAACAGCACCACGGTCTTGCCTGCAAACAGTTCGTCACTGCTGACATTGACGGGCCCGTCTATGGTCAGGGACTTAAATGTGGCAGATGGCAGTTTGTCGCCGACTTGAATTCCCATTGAAAATCTCCCCAATTCTCTTACCTGTTGCGTATCTCCGAAAGTGCTGAGCGAAGTTCGAAGTAAAACACACGCATTATTCTGGATGACTGCATAGCAGAAGTCACGGTCTAAGGTCAGTACCGTAAAAGAAACGGGCTCTGGTGGGGCAGCCAGCGCTCTCGCGTTCGCAAAGACAACCTGAGCCCATAAAATCAAACCTACTGTGAAGCACCGGCTGGAGGAACCGGAACATTTTGGGTTTCCTCAAAAGCACCATCTTGGTCACCAGCGTCAGTCGAAGCTCAAGGTTGCTTACATCATCCGGCAGCCATTATACGGCATGCTCCAATGCGCCTGACCATCTTTCACACCCGTCAGCTTCGGCACCCCGTGATAGGAACCTGCTGGACCCTCAATGAAGAGTTCCGGCGACCCATCGTCGGAAGCGACCCTTGCGCTGACATTGACTTCGCGGTCCTTGCCTTCTCCGACAATTTCTATCTCTGGAAACAGGCTTGGCAAATCGTTCTGGGCAACCGGAACTGCCGCAAATGCATCATCAATCAGCTTGTCCGCGACTTATCCTCCAGCGTTGTGGAGGTCGGAAAGACGAGAGAAACTTCCGCTTCTCCAGGAATGCAGATGTCCTTACAGATGCCAAAGGTCAGATGCGCATTCAGGATGGAAGGGCGGCGGTCATTCTCGCGTTTGATCAACAGTGGCAGAACCACATTATCCGAATAAATCACAGAAGTTGAAAATCCGTCGAAGTAAGCCTGTGGCGCTGGGAAGATCAGCTCCGCAGTTCCAACGTTGATTGAATCAGTAAAGCTGGCTTCTGTTGGGATCCCGGCTTCTCCCGGATATCTCCAGTAGGTGTGCCAGCCTTCTTCAAGGCGAAATTCAACGCCCGCACGGTAGAGACCGTCGGCGGTGGGCTCGCTTGCACGAATAAGGCGAACAGCGCCACCTTGCACAATGACCCATTCAGACACATTTGAAGACAATGCGGCTGACATGGAGGCTGACAGCACCGCAACAGCGATGAGGCTCGATTTGAAGAATCTAGAAATCATAGGGTCTATTTAAACGGTCCCTTTTCAAATTCCCATTAAGATTGTCCCGCAGACTATCAATGTTCCGTGAACAATCTCAGGTATTTTTCATTGAATATTGATCCTGGGAAAATTCCGTGAGTACTTATAATCTAATTGCCCCTACACTAACTGGCGGCAATCCGTTTGAAGCATGAGGAGCGCGCCCCAACATGTCTGGTGAAAATCCGGGTTACATTGACGGACAATATCTCATTGCCATGCCCACGATGGCGGATGGTCGCTTTGCCCATTCTGTCATCTACGTGTGCGCTCACTCGGAAGAGGGGGCGATGGGGATTGTTCTCAACCAGCCGGCCCCTAACATCACATTTGGGCAACTTCTGGGCCAGTTGAACATCATTGATGATGAAAACGATGATCAGGTGTCAATCGACATCGCTGATCGAAAAGTCTATCGCGGTGGCCCGGTCGATGCAGGGCGCGGCTTTGTTCTGCACTCGGATGACTATTTTCTGGAGGAAACCAGCCTCAAAATCGAGGATGGAGTTGTACTGACAGCCACGGTGGAAGTCTTGCGTGCCATCGCATCAGGAAAAGGCCCCAAGAAGGCCCTTCTGGCCCTTGGTTATGCCGGTTGGGCTCCGGGGCAGCTGGAGGCAGAATTGCAGGCAAACGGCTGGCTCACCTGTCAGACAGATCCCTCTCTGATCTTTGAAGGTGAGGGCGACCAGAAGTGGCACAACGCGCTTGATATCCTTGGCATTGATCCGGGAATGCTCTCAAGCGACATCGGTCACGCATGATCTTACGTGCCTAAACGACATTTCGCCGTGCAACTTCCTACAATTTCTGCTATTTCCCTGTGCGCACTTGAAATGCAAATGCGACAGTTTTAGGAATCTGTTTTCGGATTCCAGCTAAAAACCTGAGAAATACCAAAGGGGTATAGCATAAAAATACCTTATTTCAGGTTGAGCGAGAAGGGATGTAACGGTGAGATATGTAAGTACGCGCGGCAATGCACCAGAACTCGATTTTTCTGAAGTGCTGCTCACAGGGTTGGCACGCGACGGCGGTTTGTATCTACCAAAAGAGTTCCCACAATTATCTACTGAGGAAATTTCAGGATTTGCGGGTAAGCCTTACAGCGAAGTGGCGCTCAAGGTAATTGCACCTTTTGTCGGCGACTCTATTCCGCAAGACGATCTGAAGCAGATGATCGACGAAGCCTATGCCAGCTTTGCGCATAAGGCCGTTACACCACTTGTTCAGACAGCTCCAAACACATACGTGCTGGAACTCTTCCATGGTCCGACACTGGCCTTTAAAGATGTTGCTATGCAGCTTCTGGGCCGCTTGATGGATTATGTTCTGGCTCAAAAAGGTACCCGCGCACCATTGTTGGCGCCACTTCCGGCGACACTGGCGGCGCGGCCATTGAGGCATTCCGTGGTCGTGAGCGGACCGACGTCTTCATCCTGTTCCCTGAAGGACGTGTCTCTCCTGTTCAGCAGCGTCAGATGACCACCTCAACCGAAGCAAACATCCATGCTCTCGCGGTTAAAGGCAATTTCGACGACTGTCAGGGCATCCTGAAAGACCTGTTCAACGACTTTGCCTTCCGCGAGCGTGTTGGCCTTTCTGGCGTAAACTCCATCAACTGGGCCCGCATTGTTGCGCAGGTGGTCTACTACTTCACCTCTGCCGTGTCTTTGGGCGCACCGCACCGCAAAGTCTCTTTCACCGTTCCAACCGGAAACTTCGGTGATGTGTTTGCAGGCTACGTGGCCTCTCAGATGGGTCTGCCTATCGAGAAACTCGTGATCGCCACCAACACTAACGATATTCTGGCACGCACCTTGGAAACAGGCCGCTATGAAATGCGCGGTGTTGTCGCCACCACTGCTCCGTCAATGGACATTCAGGTCTCCTCCAACTTCGAGCGCCTGCTGTTTGCAGCGAACGACAAGGACAGCGCCGTAGTGAAGGGCCAGATGGACAGCCTCAAGCAGTCCGGCGGCTTCACTCTCTCTGAGAAAGCTCTTGGCTTCATTAAAGAGAAGTTCTCAGCAGGGCGTGCAAGCGAAGACGAAACAGCTCAGACCATCACTGATACGCTCAAGGAAAGTGGTTATCTATGCGACCCTCACACAGCGGTCGCACTCCACGTTTCCAAGCAGCACAATGATGGTGTTACCCCGATGATCGTGCTGTCCACAGCACATCCGGCAAAATTCCCGGCGGCAGTAGAAAGTGCATCAGGTATTCATCCTGAGCTGCCAGCTCATCTTGCTGACTTGATGGAACGCGAAGAGAAATTCTCCGTTTTGCCAGCTGATGCGCAGGAAATTGCGAAATTTGTTGAAGGCAATGCACGTGCCGTGAAAGCAGGCGTTTAATGGCGGTCAAACTAACAAAATTAGAAAATGGCCTGACTGTAGTTACTGATCAAATGGAATACCTCAAGACAACAGCTCTTGGGGTGTGGGTGAAAGCTGGGTCTCGCTCTGAAGGCGAGCAAGAAAACGGCATCACCCACCTGCTGGAGCACATGGCCTTCAAGGGCACCAGCAAACGCAACGCGCGCGAAATCGCTGAGGAAATCGAAGCTGTGGGCGGCGAAATGAACGCCTCCACAAGTGTTGAGCATACAAATTACTATGTGCGCACACTGGCCGATGATACCCCTCTGGGGCTGGATATCCTCTCCGACATTCTGCAGGATTCCATTATCGACGCAGACGAACTCGTGCGCGAGAAACACGTTATTCTTCAGGAAATTGGCGCTGCAAAAGATGCCCCTGATGATCAGGTGTTCGACATTCTTCTCGAAACCGCATGGCCTAATCAGCACTGGGCCGGCCAATCCTCGGCACACCGGAAACGGTCACCAGCTTCTCCGTAGATGCGATCCGCCAGTATGTCGCTCGCAAGTACACTGCTTCTGACATGGTCCTCGCCGCTGCTGGCGCTGTAGATCACGAGGCACTTGTAGATCTGGCAAAAGCCAACTTCTCCAAACTGTCCAATGCCGCGCCGGACAGAGATTATACTGCCCAATATGTCGGCGGTGAGGGATCTATCGAGCGTGACCTGCAGGAACTGCAGATTATTCTCGGCTTCGAGGGCCTGCCTTACGAGCACGAAGACTATTACGCCGTTCAGGTGCTGGCCTCCATTCTGGGCGGCGGTATGTCATCACGTCTCTTTCAGGAAGTGCGCGAAAAGCGTGGCCTTTGTTATTCCGTCTATGCCTTCCATTGGGCCTTTGCAGACACCGGCCTGTTTGGTGTGCATGCAGCCACCGGTCCTGAAGATGCAGCTGAACTGACTGAAGTTCTGGTGGACCAGCTTAAGGAAACCATCAAGGGCGTGACCGAAAAGGAAGTTTCCCGTGCCAAGGCTCAGCTGCGCGCAGGATTGATGATGGCGTTGGAAAGCCCGGCAGCTCGTGCAGGACAGCTGGCCCGTCAGGTCATGATCTACGGCTATCCGGTTGAACTGGCCGAACTGGAACGCCGCCTGAATGCAGTAACTGCAGATCGCCTGAAGGACTCGCAAAAAGGCTATTTTCCTCGGATAATCAACACTTGTGAAGGTTGGACCCAAGGCACCTATGCTGAATTATACTGAGCTCAAAGAGCGTCTGGCAGGTATCCTAGCATAAGCCTGTTGCAATTTCGGCGATGCTTTCGGCATAATAGCGCTGAAACAGAGAGGGGAGAGAAGCTGTGTCATTTTTTTTAGAGCAAGCACATCTCCCCAATCCCTTGCAACATTGACCACCCGTCGGCTCTACCTGCGGGCGCCAAACATGGCGGACTTTGCGCAGTGGGCTGATCTGAGGCCCGCAGTCGCGACTTTCTGCAGCCGTGGGAGCCACGTGGCCTTCAGACGATCTCACCAAAACCTCCTTCCGCAAGCGCATCAGGCGCTATAACCAGAACATCCGTGAAGGCTCGCATTATCCGTTCTTTCTGTTTAATCGTGATACAGACGAGTTGATGGGCGGCCTGAACCTGTCCAACGTGCGCCGCGGAGTCGCGCAGGCGACCTCTCTGGGTTATTGGATGGGGGCAGCTTTTGCAGGAAACGGATTTATGAAGGAGGCTGTCGAGCGCATCTGTTGCTTCAGCTTCAACGACTTGCACCTGCACCGCATCGAAGCCGCTTGCTTGCCAAGCAATGCAGCCTCCAGAGCTTTGCTAACAAAGGTTGGATTCTCCGAGTTGGGCTACGCGCCATCGTATTTGTACATCAATGGAATGTGGCAAGATCATATTTTGTTTGGCAAAATTCATGATTTCGGCCGCGCATCTGCCCAAGTCTCGCCACAATCAGAGGCAGATGGGGATAAAATGCCTCTAACACATGCTTGAACCATGAAACTGACGCCTTGACGATGTAATGATCTTGCTTAGGAATTCAGTTAATTTTGTGTTATCGTGGAGATGCCGGTGCAAGGGACTTGTTGTCAGCGCGTGCAGAACGTTATTCAGGCTGTTCTGTTAAGCGCTCTCCTGCTTATTGTGGTTGCATCGCAAGCCTTGGCTTTGGACGCAATTATCGTTCCAGAGAATATTGATGCACTCGATCTAACAAGCTCTGTCGACATTTATCCCAACGCCAGCAAAAGCATTCAGGTCTCCACAGCACCAGACTCTGACGGCATCGTGCGCCGCATTGAAGTGCGCTCCATTGATGACACCGCCAGCTCTTGGGCAGTCTTTGCTCTCTCCAACCCGGGAGAGGAGCAGATCGACCGCCTGCTTGTGGCACCCTATTACAAAATGACCGGTGGCGGCGTTCTGGCACCTGATCTGGCCAGCGCCGTATTGTTTCACTGACGCCAAGTCAGGGCATCCCGCCAATTCGTGAGCGCAGCACAGAAGCCGATATCTACCGCATTACGCTGGATCCGGGCGCAAACGTAACATTCATTGCAGAACTAAAATCGCCAAGCCTTCCGGAAATTCGCCTCTGGAAGCCGGAAGCTTACAAAGACAACATCAACGCCTATACGCTCTACCGAGGTATCGTGCTCGGTATTGCAGGTCTGCTGGCCCTGTTCCTCACTATCTTGTTTGTGGTGAAAGGAACGGTTCTCTTCCCTGCAACAGCTGCGCTGGCATGGGCTGTGCTGGTCTACTTGTGTATTGACTTTGGCTTTTGGAATCTGGTCTTCGGGCGAACGCTTGGAGATGACCAGCTCTATCGAGCCATGGCGGAAATAAGTCTCACGGCCGCACTTGTTGTCTTCCTCTACGCTTATCTTGGCCTCAACCGATGGCATATTCATTACACCCACCTTGCCATTGGCCTGCTTGTCGTCGTCCTCAGCCTGTTTGGCCTCGCCCTTTGGGACCCAACAATCGCAGCAGGCATTTCCCGTGTTCTGATGGCTGTCGTGGCACTTTCCGGTTTCGGGATAATTGTGATGCTCACCATCCGCAGGTTTGAGCGCGCGATTATGCTGCTGCCAACATGGTTCTTATTCCTCGCATGGCTATTTGCAGCATGGATGGCAACCTCTGGCCTGTTGCAGAGTGATCTGGTGCAGCCTGCTCTGGCAGGGGGCCTTGTTCTGTTCGTCTTGCTGCTCGGCTTCACCGTCATGCAGCACGCCTTTGCTGGCTCTGGCCTGTCACACAGCATCGTGGGTGATGTAGAGCGCCGCGCGCTCGCACTCACCGGCTCCGGAGACATCATCTGGGATTGGGACGTGGACCGCGATAAGATCCACACCAGTGGCGGCCTTGAAGAAGCTCTCGGCATCAAACCGGGCTTGCTTGATGGTCCCGCACGTCTATGGCTGGAAATCCTGCATCCACAAGACCGCGACCTGTTCCGTGGCACGTTGGACGCGGTGATCGATCATCGCCGTGGCCGGGTCAATCAGGCATTCCGTTTGCGCGGTGAAGATGGTCATTACCGCTGGTTCAAGATGCGCGCCCGTCCGGTGCTCGGCTCTGATGGCGAAGTGGTCCGCTGCGTTGGCACGTTGCTCGACATCACCTCTCAAAAAAACCGCTGAAGAGCGTTTGATGCACGACGCCGTGCACGACAACCTCACTGGCTTGCCAAACCGCGAACTGTTCATGGACCGTCTTGTGGCAGCTCTGGCGCGCTCAAGAGCAGAGGGCAATGGCAATCCAACCGTTATCCTGATCGACCTTGACCGCTTCAAGCAGGTTAACGACAGCATCGGCCAGACTGCTGGCGACTCGATGCTGTTGACGGCTGCGCGCCGTCTGTCCCGCTTGATCAAACCGCAGGACTCCCTGTCTCGTATCACCGCAGACACCTTCGCGGTTCTTATGATTTCGGAGCAGGACGCAACACGCATCGCCGCGTTTGCTGATGAACTGCGCAAGTCACTACGCACACCCGTTACGTTCGGAGATCAGGACGTCTTCCTGACTGCCTCTATCGGTGCCTCCATATATGACGGTGGTTTGGAGAAGGCGACGGACCTGATGCGCGATGCCGAGATCGCCCTCAACCACGCCAAGCGCCTTGGTGGTGATCGCATCGAGATCTTCCGCCCAACGCTCAAGCCTGTGGCCAGCAACACCCTCGCGCTTGATAATGACCTGCGCTCTGCGCTAGAAAAAGACGAGATCAAGGTTGTCTTCCAGCCCATCGTACGCCTCTCTGATAAGACCACAGCTGGCTTTGAAGCACTGGCACGCTGGGAACATCCAAGCCGTGGCCTGATCCCGCCATCCGAGTTTATTCCGGTCGCTGAACAAAGCGGTCTGATCAACGAACTCGGCCTGCGGGTGATGGAAAAGGGCGCTCGCCAGTTGGCGCAGTGGCAGCGCGAATTCAAACACGCCATGCCGCTGTTTGTCTCAGTCAATATCTCGTCCCGCCAGCTCCTGAAACCGGACCTGATCAACGATGTGAAAGCCGTTCTGGCTCGCACAGCGCTGACACCGGTTCATTGAAACTGGAGCTGACTGAGTCTCTGGTCATGCAGAACCCGGAATTCTCCGTTCAGGTTCTCGAGCGTTTGAAGGGTCTGGGAGCAGGGCTGTCTCTGGATGACTTCGGCACAGGTTATTCTTCGCTGAGCTACCTGCAGCGCTTCCAGTTCGACACCATCAAGATCGATCAGTCCTTTGTCCGTCCAAACGGCCAGAGCGCCCGTCCGGTCATTCTGCGCACCATTGTAGCCCTTGGTCATGACCTTGGCATGGAAGTGGTTGCAGAAGGTGCGGAGACTGAATCTGATGCACTGGAACTCTTCCAGCTCGGCTGCGAATACGTTCAGGCTTCCACTTCGGACAGCCAATGCGCGCCGCTGAAGCAGGTCGTATGCTCAAGGAACAATTCGCCCAGCAGGACCGGAGCAGTCAGAGCTAATGGGATAAATGGTGAGAGACGAAAGCGCGGGGATCTTCATCGAAGGTCCCCGTTTTCTTGTCACAACGCACGCTTAGATTAATCAGTTCTGTATTCCACTGTTTAATTCATCCAAGGACATATTCGCGGCATTTTTCTGAGCGTATCTGCGCAAACTTTCCTTTGCCAGTCTGAGACCGATATCCTAATGTTTTGTGCTCGTAATGCCCTTCGAAAACTCCCGGCCGCGTTCGGCCTGACCCTGATTGCTTCTGCCTATGTAATGCCAGCTGCAGCCACGCCGTCATTGGTGGTGAATCTGGACACCCAACAAGTCCTTTACGCTGAAGACGCGGGCCACCCATGGTATCCGGCCTCGGTGACCAAGCTGATGACCGCTCTCGTCACCTTTGAAGCTCTTGAAAACGGAGAGGTTAACCTCAAATCTCCGGTGGTGATGTCACCCAAAGCAATGAGCCAGCAGTCTTTGAAATCCGGCCTGAAGGTTGGAAGCACCATGACGCTTCAGGATGCACTCTACGCCATGCTTGTCGGGTCAGCCAATGATGTTGCCGTTGCGCTTGCTGAACGGGTTGCAAGCAATGAAGCATCGTTTGTGCTACGCATGAATTCGCAGGCGCAGAGCCTCGGAATGACCGCAAGCCACTTCGTCAACGCCAATGGCTTGTTCGACCCCGCCCAGCAAACATCAGCCCGTGACCTTGCCATTCTGGCGCGCGAAGTCTACCTGCGTTTCCCGCAGTACCATGAGGTGTTCACCACATCAGAAGTCTTCATTGATAAGGAGGACCTCACCTCCAACAATGACTTGCTCACGCGTCTCCCCGGCACGGTTGGAATGAAGACCGGTTTTGTATGTCCATCTGGCCGCAATATCGTTGCGCTTACAGATAGAGATGGGCAGCGTATGATAGCCGTTGTTCTGGGTGCCACAACCGGGCGGGAGGTAAGCGAACGGGCGGCCAAGCTCTTGACTGAGGCGATGAATGGTGACCTGAGCCCGAACGGTAGCAACCTCGAAGACGTGGTCAATGACCTGCAACAGCAGCCTGTAGACATGCGCATGCGCGTGTGCAGTAACCAAAGTGCTGCCTACGAAGCAGAGCAAAACAAGCGCTATCCAATGGGAATAGGAAGGAACAGGAGTTATCTGACTGCGTCGTTGGAACCCCAAAGCCACAGCATCCGTACCTGGCAGGCCTCATTCGGCTTTCAGGCACCGCTACCCCGCGCCAAGCCTTCCAAAACGCTCAGTCATTGATGGCGCGTTTCGCGGAGGCTCGTGGTACAGCAGGCGATTAGAAAGTTTGAGCTGAAAGGCGTACTCAGAGTTTTGCAGGCTTCGAGGTAAACTTGATGCCTGCTTCATCACAGCGCAGCCAGACGACCTTTCCGATGAAAGACAGTTGGCGGGGTGGAACCTGAATTTTCACAATATCATTGGCAGTGAGCTTACCGGTGTTGATGTGCAAACGGCATCCACCATTGCTGATGTCCTCAATCACACAGGATCGGCTGAAGTTCTCTGCAAACAGAACAGCAGGCCACCGACAATCATGCCGTTTGTGGTCTCTGTTTTCTATCTCTAACAATTTCGGTTGGGGTATCATATGACCATCGGCGTGAGCGTTGATGTATGCATAATAGAACGGTTAGTTTGGTAATTAGCCGCTCTATTGTCAATCAAATTATACGCAGATGTATACAAGCAGGCACACAAATGCCCGCGCTAAGCGCTTCAAATATCAAAACTAACGATTAAATAGGTGCCAAGGAGCAATCCGGCTCTCTGCTCAGCCGGAGATCACAGTCAGTTCGCAGTCACCAACAGATACCTCCAGCGGCGTACCGCCAAACGGCTCTCCATCAATCTGCACTGCAGCTGCGCGGTATGCTCAATGCGTGCAGTCCTGATGTTTCGGCACTCAACATTCGGTGATTTAGATACAGTGCCCGTAAGCAACCGGCAGGCGTATTTAAAGAGGGCCCACGCACTGTCATCTTTGAAGGTGAGCAGATGCAACTGCTTTTCCAGTATGGAGGCATGGGGCACTACGGGATGGGTCCCGGCGTAGTATTGACCATTGGTGATCAGAGCCATAGCACAGTGCAGCTCTTCGCCATCTGCCTGCACCTTGAAATTCCCCTTACGCCGCGAAAAGGCCAGCTGTAACGCAATAAAGAGATAGGCAAGCCGCCCATAGCGACGCTTCAGGCGCAACGGAACCACATGCACCATTTCTGCATCAAAGCCCGTAGAGGTAGACAGGAAGAACGGACGCCCATTGGCATAGCCGTTGTGCAGTTTCTGTGTCCGGCCTGCAATGATGGTCTTGGCAATCTCTTCGGGCGCTAGTGGCATCTTTAATTCATGAGCCAGGATATTGGCGGTCCCCGATGGAATGATTGCCAGATGTGGCTTCATACCCCGGCCCAGCAGCGTGGAAGCTGCATCGCTGACGGAGGCATCCCCGCCTGCAACCGCAAGAATGTCACTGTTAAGATCAGGGTCTGCGCAGGTCTCCGCAATCTCGCTTGCCCGCTCTGTCAGCTTTAGCTCCACCTTCATCCCCGCCGCCTCCAGATACGTCACAATCTCGGTGATGTTCTGCATGCGGAAGGATGTAGCAGTAGGATTGGCCAGAATAAGCACACGCTTGGCTTTGCGTGGTTTCGTTCTGGCCTGAGCCTTTGGGGAAGGGGAAAGCGGCTTGTCCATAAACCTATTTTGGCCTTCCGCGCTTACTTGGATTTTTGAAAGGGTTTCATACCCTTGCGCGCAAGTTCATCGGCCCGTTCGTTTTCTTCGTGACCGGCATGGCCTTTGACCCAGTGCCAGGAAACATCATGACGTTTTGCAGCCTCATCCAACTGTTGCCAAAGATCGGCGTTCTTGACGGGAGAGTTGGACGCTGTCCGCCAGCCTTTGCGCTTCCAGTTATGCATCCACTGCGTGATGCCGTTTTTCACGTAAGAGCTGTCGGTATAAAGATCGACAGCACACGCACGCTTCAGGGAGTCGAGTGCCTGAATAGCAGCCATCAGCTCCATGCGGTTGTTGGTCGTGTCAGACGCGCCCCCGCACAGTTCTTTCTCATGCTCGCCAAAGCGGAGCAGCACGCCCCAACCTCCGGGGCCAGGATTGCCGGAACACGCTCCGTCTGTCCACGTCTCTACGCGTTTGGTATCACTCATTTATCCAGCCCGTATGCGGTTGCATTGGATACGCCACGATGGAACCTGAGTTTACGTAGGTATTCAAGTGGGTCTTTAGGAACGACCAGCGCACCTTCCGGCACCGACAGCAATCATAGAGACGGGTCAGCAAGAAGCGCAGCGCAGCACCACGGCACAGCAATGTAGATTGTCGAACTCCAGCTCACTGAAAGGACGCACACTGCGGTAGCCTTCCAGCAACGCCCGTGCTTTGGTCACGTTGAACATGCCATCCGGCTCGAAGCACCACGCATTGATGCAGATCGCAACGTCATACGCAAATGCATCATTACAAGCAAAATAGAAGTCGATCAGACCGGAGAGTTCTTTACCCAGATAAAACACGTTGTCCGGGAAAAGGTCCGCGTGGATCACACCGCTCGGCAGCTCTTTCGGCCAGAGTGCTTGCAACTCCGCCAGCTCCTCTGTCAGCTCTTCAGCAAGCCCTGCTTTCACCTCGTGCGCACGATCACGGCTGGCATCCAGCAGTGGTGCCCAGCCATCAACGCTGAGCGAGTTTGGCCGCTTGATCTCGAAATCAGCACCAGCCAGATGCATCCGCGCCATACCTTTGCCCAGCTCAGAGCAATGCACCAGCTGCGGCTTGCGAACCCACATGCCCTCAAGGAAGGTGACCATGGCGGCAGGACGTCCGGCAAGCTCGCCAAGCATCTGCCGTCACGATCAATAAGCGGGGTAGGGCAGTTAAAGCCCTTCGCGGCAAGATGCTGCATCAGCCCAAGAAAAACGGTAGATCATCAGGATCAACCCGTTTTTCGTAGAGCGTCAGGATGTAATGGCCCGTCTCCGTATGAACCAGATAGTTGGAGTTCTCAACGCCTTCAGCAATGCCCTTGTAAGAGAGCAGATTGCCAATGTCGAAACGGTCGATGAAGGCGCCCAGCTCTTCATCGGAAACATCGGTGTATACAGCCATGACTATTGTGCCGAACTTACTCCGCCAGATACGGGATCAGCTCGTAACTCTTTCGGTAGATTAAATGAAATGTTCTCTTCAGCGGTTGTAACGGTTTCCAGCGTCACATCAAAACGCTCACGGAAAGCGTCAACAATTTCCTCAACAAGGACTTCCGGTGCCGACGCACCAGCGGTGATACCGATTGTCTTTACACCTTCAAACTCACCCCAGACGATCTCGGAGGCGCGTTGAATAAGGAAAGCCTTCTCGCAACCAGCCCTCTCACCAACTTCTCGCAGGCGTTTGGAGTTGGAGGAATTCGGCGCGCCAACCACAATCATCGCATCACACTGCGGCGCGATTTGCTTCACTGCATGCTGACGGTTTGTAGTGGCATAACAGATGTCGTCTTTGTGCGGCTTCGCAATGGTTGGGAAGCGCTCTTCAAGAATCTCGACGATTTCCTCGGTATCATCAACAGAAAGCGTTGTCTGTGATATCCACGCCAATTGACGGTCTGTTTTCGGTTCAAACTGACGAGCATCTTCGGCGGTCTCAATCAGAGATACACGTCCGGCAGGCAACTGTCCCATGGTGCCGACAACTTCCGGATGGCCTTTATGGCCGATCAGCAAAATTTCGCGCTCGCGCCTGTCATGCAAAATTGCTTCTTTGTGCACCTTGGAAACCAGCGGGCAGGTCGCATCAAGGAAGAACAAATTACGCAACCGCGCTGCTTCCGGAACAGACTTCGGTACACCGTGAGCGGAGAAAATAACCGGACGGTCGTCTACGGGGATCTCGTCCAATTCCTCAACAAAAACAGCACCTTTGTTGCGTAAGGACTCCACGACGAACTTGTTGTGAACGATCTCGTGGCGCACATAAACAGGGGCACCGTATTTCTCCAGGGCGAGGTCGACGATCTGGATCGCGCGATCAACGCCGGCGCAAAAGCCGCGCGGAGCGCAAAGAAGAATTTTGATCGGTGCCTTGGGGGCCGGCGTAACCTGCATAGCGTATTCCTGAGTTTTGACTTTGAGCAATTGAAGGATGTTGACTGCCGCTGTCAAGAAAAAGAGTTTTTAATCGCGCACCATGCGCTGATTTTCTCCAATATTCAGCCCATCAGCTTCCTCCACCGTGTTTCAGGGGTCGGATGCATCTCGCCATTTGCGTTTTCGGCTGTTATAGAAACAAAAACTGCAGTTACATTTGGGATTCGTATGGTGGGCAATTTATTGGCTAAGACGCTGCTCAAAAACACAGGACGACTAATACTTCTGGCAGGAATTGGCGCAACACTGGCGGGGTGTGGGAGCTTCGGCTCATCAGATGCTGATCTGGAGGCTTCGTCAGCAAATCAGCCTGCAACTGAGAGTGCTTTTGACTTGTCAGTGCTTCAGGCGCCCGCCTTGTGTCCTTCCTTGCAGGAACTTTCCGGAACAACCATCTTGGCTGTGTATCCACGCGGACAGGAAAGAGCGCCGGAAAACTTAAGTTATCAGGCAATCATCACTGATTCTGCGCGCACCTGTAGAAAATCCGGCGAAAATTCAGCAATGAAGCTGGGTATAGCGGGTAGCATAACACCAGGTCCAACCTGGAAAGGTGGCGAAATTCTGCTGCCAGTGCGTGTGGCCGTGACACAGGATGTGGGTGGCGAAGAAAATACGGTCTACTCCCATCTCTTTAGCGTGCCGGTTACGTTGGGTGCCGGGTCACCATCTGCCACATGGGCATTTGTGGAAGAAGATATTATCCTTCCGAATGAACCGGGACAAAATGTCGTCTTTGGATTCGACGAAAAATAAAAAGTAGGGTAGTAAGACTTTACAGCTGGCGTCACAGTGTCGCGCCAGCCTTTCTCGTTGGCATGTTGCAGCCAGCAAGAAGGAATGCATTCGCCGGGTCTGAGGAGGGTTGGCGAATGATAGGGCTGTGCGGGAGAGAATAAATCTGCATCTGGTTTATCGCCGAAGGAGCAACCGCCCCGGAAACTCTCAGGCAAAAGGACCGCACAGTAAGCAACACTCTGGAAAGCAGTGCGCAGCGCCGCAGTCCCTAAGGATCGCGCGTTACGATACTCACCGAAGGAGTAATCTCATTGGTCTGTGAAGGCTAGTGGGGGAAATCTCTCAGGTTCTCGAGACAGAGGGGGCGTACGCGATCATCCCGTGAAAAGGGATGGTCCTTGACGTGTACGCCACTGTCTAAGGGGACCTTATGGCTGAAGTTGCAGACCTGCTAACAACACCGCTTTTCGATCTACACAACGAGCTTGGTGCCAAGATGGTGCCGTTTGCTGGCTATGCCATGCCGGTGCAATACCCGCTCGGCGTATTGAAAGAACACCTCTTCACCCGTGAGAGCGCAGGCCTCTTTGATGTTTCCCACATGGGGCAGGCTTGGCTCGTAGGGCCAGACCACGCAACCACCGCAGCGGCCTTGGAAACACTCGTTCCTTCCAACATGAAGGAACTGAAGCCGGGCAAACAGCGCTACACGGTTCTGCTCAACGACAACGGCTGCATCATTGACGACCTGATGGTGTCCCGCCCTCTGGCAGCTGAAGATGATGGCCGCCTCATGCTCGTCGTCAATGCTGCGTGTAAAGACAATGACTACAAGATCATTGCCGCAGCCCTTCCCGAAAACGTAAAGCTGGAAATCGTTGAAGACCGCGCCTTGATCGCTCTTCAGGGCCAAAAGCTGCCGAAGTGATGGCGTTGCACGCACCTGAAGCCGCTGAAATGGGTTTCATGGAAGCGCGCCCGCTCGAGTTTGACGGCATTTCCATTATTGCCTCCCGTTCCGGCTACACCGGTGAGGACGGCTACGAAATCTCCGTTCCAGCTGGTGCCGCTGAAGCAGTCGCAAAAGCGCTGCTTGCAGATGAGCGCGTTGAAGCAATCGGCCTCGGTGCCCGCGACAGCCTGCGCCTTGAGGCTGGTCTTTGCCTTTACGGTCACGATATCGACGAGAACACCACGCCTGTTGAAGGTAACATCACCTTCTGTATGCAAAAGCGTCGTAAAGAAGCCGGAGACTTTCCCGGTGGAGAGCGTGTGCTTAAGCAGCTTGCAGAAGGCACCGAAAACCTTCGTGTCGGTTTGCTTCTAGATGGCCGTGCGCCAGCGCGTGAAGGCGCAGATATCCGCGTTCCGGGTACAGAAGAAATCATTGGCCACGTCACCTCTGGTGGCTTTGGGCCGACACTTGGTGCACCAGTCGCGATGGGTTACGTGCCTCCAAGCTGGCAGTAATTGGCACCGAGCTGGAAATTCTCGTCCGTGGCCGCGCGCTTGCAGCCAAGGTCGCCGAGATGCCGTTTGTGGCGCAGCGCTACTACCGCAAACCGAAGTAATTCCGGTGCAGGCATAGATGCCTGCTCCACTTTTTTGATCAATCGACAAACGACAGTGTAGGGAACACTTAAATGAGCACATATTTCACAAAAGACCACGAGTGGCTGAAGGTTGAGGGCGATGTGGCCACAGTTGGCATCACGGACTTCGCGCAGAACCAGCTGGGTGACGTTGTGTATGTCGAACTTCCTGAAAACGGCAAAAGCGTTTCTCAGGACGACGAAGTTGCGGTTGTGGAATCTGTGAAGGCTGCCTCTGAAGTGTATGCACCGGTAGATGGCGAAATCGTTGAAGGTAACGAGCTTCTCGTTGATGAGCTGCGAAGGTGAATGAAGCACCGGAAGGCGCAGCATGGTTCTTCAAAATCAAGCTCAGCAACGCAGCTCAGCTGAAGGACCTGATGAGCGAAGCGGACTACAAGGCATTTGTAGCAACCCTTTAAGACCGCGCGGGCTCCCAAAACCGCATAATGGTTTGGGAGCATAAGCCGCAAGAAACCAAAAGCTTACAGCCGTTCGTCGCCTGCCACCTACGTAAAAGGCGTGGCAGGTCTGGCAAAAGCCCAAATTGCTTTTGCTGCAATGTGCATCAGACAATCTGATGGAGAGGGAACATGCGGTATCTTCCGCTTTCAGACAACGACCGCGCCGACATGCTGGCGCGTATCGGTGTAGACTCAATCGATGAGCTATTTGCCGATATTCCAGAGGCCGTTCGCCTTGAAGAACTGACAACCTTGCCCCGTCGCAAGACTGAATTGCAGGTCGAGCGTCAGCTCGGTGCAATGGCAAACAAAAATGTCAGTGCCGGATCACTCCCGTTCTTCGTCGGGGCAGGGGCCTACAAACACCATGTCCCTGCGACCGTTGATCACCTGATCCAGCGTTCTGAATTTCTGACCAGCTACACCCCGTATCAGCCAGAAATTACACAGGGCACGCTTCAGGCACTCTTCGAGTTCCAGACGCAGGTGGCAAACCTGACCGGAATGGAAGTTGCCAACGCCTCCATGTATGATGGCTCTACCGGCACAGCAGAAGCCGTGTTGATGGCGCACCGTGTGACCCGCAAGAAAAAGGCGGTTCTCTCCGGTGGCCTGCATCCGCAATACCGTGAAGTGGTTGAAGGTGTTTCTGCCAAGCTTCCGGATGCATCTGTTGTCGCACTGCCTGCTGATCCAACCGGTACAGAAGACATTCTGGCGCAGATTGACGATGAACCTCCTGTGTGGTGGTCCAGTCTCCATCCTTCTACGGCCAGCTGATTGATCTGAAGCCGATTGCAGAAAAAGCACACGCTCACAAAGCGCTGCTAATTGCTGTGTTCACCGAAGTTGTCTCCCTTGGTCTTCTGGAAAGCCCAGGTGCTCAGGGTGCTGACATCGTGGTTGGCGAAGGCCAGTCCATCGGCAACCCGCTCACCTTCGGCGGTCCATACGTCGGCCTGTTCGCAACCCGCCAAAAGTACATCCGCAACATGCCGGGTCGCCTTTGCGGTGAAACAGTGGATGCAGAAGGCAAGCGCGGTTTCGTGCTCACCCTGTCCACCCGCGAGCAGCATATTCGCCGCGACAAAGCGACCTCCAACATCTGTACCAACTCCGGTCTGTGTTCTTTGGCATTCACCATCCACATGACCATGCTTGGCGGCAACGGCCTCGCGCGCCTCGCCCGCGTCAACCACATGAATGCGGTTGCTCTGGCAGATGCTCTTGCTGCGATTGATGGCGTTGAAGTTCTGAACTCCGCATTCTTCAACGAGTTCACCATCAGTACACCAAAGAACGCACACGACGTGATCGAAGCCCTCGCTGAAAAAGGCGTTCTGGGCGGTGTTCCTGTCTGCCGTCTGGATAAATCCGGTGGTGATATCGACAACCTGATCGTGGTTGCAAGCACAGAAGTCAACACCGACGAGGACCGCGCAGCCTACGCGCAAGCGCTGAAGGAGGTGCTGGCATGACTATGAACCTCAGGGACGTCCAACTGGCTCAGGCGACGCTGGCGCGCAATGCCGCATCAAACCTTTACCGGCAACCGCGCACTGGACATGGAAGAACCGCTTATCTTTGAGATCGGCCACATGGACAGTTGTGGTGTGGATCTGGACGAGCCGGAAAACTTCACTCCGCGCCTAGGCAACCACATGCGCAGCGAAGTGGTGGACCTTCCAGCTCTGTCAGAGCCGGAAACCATGCGCCACTACGTGCGTCTGTCACGCAACAACTATGCTATTGATGCAGGCCTGTACCCGCTCGGGTCCTGCACCATGAAGCACAACCCGCGCCTCAACGAGAAAATGGCACGCCTGCCGGGCTTTGCCGATATTCACCCGTTGCAGCCAATCTCCACCGTTCCGGGTGCTTTCGAGCTGATCTCGGAATTGGCAGACTGGCTGATGGAGCTCACCGGCACCAACGCTGTGGCTATGAGCCCGAAAGCAGGCGCCCATGGTGAGCAGTGCGGTATGATGGCCATCAAGCATGCCATCGCAGCCAAAGGCGAAGAACGCTCCATCGTTCTGGTTCCGGAAAGCGCCCACGGTACGAACCCGGCAACGGCTGCTCTGGTTGGCTACAAGGTGGTCTCCATCCCGGCTCGCGAAGACGGAACAGTCAGCGTGGATGCAGTGATCGAAAAGATCGAAGCCCACGAAGGTCAGGTCGCAGCTTTAATGCTCACCAACCCGAACACCTGTGGTCTGTTTGAGCCGGAAGTAATTGAGATTGCAAATGCAATCCATGAAGCTGGTGGTTACTTCTACTGTGACGGTGCCAACTTCAACGCAATTGTTGGCAAGGCAAAGCCGGGTGATCTCGCATCGATGCCATGCACATCAACCTGCATAAAACCTTCTCCACACCGCATGGCGGTGGTGGTCCAGGTTCTGGTCCGGTTGTGCTCTCCGATCGTCTTGCACCATACGCACCGCTTCCATTCATTCGCAAAAACGGCGAAGAGCTGGAAGTTGTTGAGACCATAGATCAGCTGAACGACGGCGAGCAGCCATTTGGCCGCATGACCGCCTTCTTCGGCAGATGGGCATGTATGTACGAGCTCTCTCTTACATGCTCTCCCACGGCTCTGACGGTCTGAAGCAGGCCTCTGAGGATGCTGTGCTGAATGCAAACTACGTGCGCGTTGGCCTGCAGGATCTCATGACCCTGCCATTTGGCGAAAACCCGTGCATGCACGAAGTCCTGTTCGATGACAGCTTCCTGAAGGACACCGGCATCTCCACGCTGGACTTCGCAAAAGCCATGATCGACGAAGGCTATCACCCAATGACCATGTACTTCCCGCTGGTCGTAAGTGGTGCAATGCTGATCGAGCCAACTGAAAGCGAAAGCCGGGCTTCTCTGGATTTGTTCGTGGCAACCATGCGCGATCTGGTGATGAGTGCAAAAGCTGGTAAAAAAGACCGCTTCGAAGGCGCACCATTCCTTGCGCCACGCCGCCGCCTTGATGAAACAGCAGCAGCGCGCAAACCAATCCTCAAATGGGTAGCTCCGGAACCAACCAAAGTGGTACCGGAACCGGCCTGATAGCGCCGGTTTTCTAAAACCTTTAAGCTCGGCTCTTGAAAAAGCAGCCGGGCTTTTTCTTTACTCCCCCAGATCACTCTCTACGGAAATTGATCTACCAGAATACGAGGATATTGGCAGCGCCCCGTGGGGTATACGGTCATCTGTGCATCTGGTGCGTATTCCTGTTAAAGTGCCTCCGGTTTTCGAAGAAGAATACGCCTGAAAAAGCGGCAGAGTTTACTGCGGAACAGCAATGAACTCAGCAGACTCTAGATGAACAGGTGAGGTAAGGATGCGCAAAGCACCGCTATGGCGTAGTTGGCTGCCAACAAGCCGGCAGCTTCGGTTTTCGATGCAAAAAGCCCTTGCCAAAACCTTCCCGTCCCTTGGCTACAAGTACAACTATTTCCCGGATAACGCGATCCTTGATCAGCCGCCCAATGAGCTTTTGCTAACCGCAGACGAGCGCAGCAAGCAGGACCTGCCAAAAGACATAGTGGCGTTCTTCAGGGAGCATGGCGCGCTTGAGCAGAGCCGATCTGCCGCCCGCTTCCGCCAGCTGGCCACACGCGGCTGTTACTTTACAAACTCGTTGACACCGTGGTTCTTGGCAGTACGGGCTCAACTATCATAAAGGCCCAGAACCGCCAGTTGGAAGGTTCTGCACCAAATAACATGCGCTTTGCCCGCCTAAAGGACCGTACCATTGAGACGGCAGCCATCAACATGCTTGGCATGGTGGTTGGTCACCGCCACTACTACCACTTTCTGGCTGATACGGCTATCCACTTCTGTTCCTGTTGGAGCATCTGGAACCCCGTACATTCCCGCTCACACTTCTGGTGCGTGAAAACCTGCCCGAGTTTCAAAGAGCGTTCTACAGGCACCTGCTAAAAAAAGACACCACTGCTCCAACTGGAAGAGTGTAAAGCAAATGAACGGATCCATTGCCAGACACTGTACCACTGCTTAGCGCAGATGAACTCCGAATTCCGTGTTCCACCAAGTGAGCAGGCGGCCTCCATGATCGCCGCTCACTATCTGTCTGCCTATAATCTACAAGCGGTAAGCGAGCCCAGCCTGAAGCTGTACATCGCCCGCGATGATGCAAAAACGCGCAAGATCCTGAACGAGAAATTCCTCAAAGACCAGCTTGAGGCGCGCGGCTTCCATTCCATAATACCCGGAACTCTGGGCCACGAAGATCAGGTACAGCTGTTCAATGAGGCCAAGATCATTGTGGGAACCCACGGCGCCGGCCTGACAAATCTGCTGTTTTCCCAAGCGGGCGGTAAAGTGATCGAGATCTTCCCGGCGGATTATATCCAGAGTGCCTATGCATGGATCTCGCATCTACGTGGATTAAATTATGCCCCTGTGATTGGCGAGGAGAGTGGTGCACATCAGCATTTCTCTTTGTCTCAAAATGCAATCGGCAACATTCTGCATGAAGTAGACGCGCACGGGCCTACCTAGTCTCACACCGGAAAGAAAGCGTCATAACCGCTGCCAGCTGGGCGGCACTATCATGCTGTCATCCAGATTGGGGTTCTTGAACCATTTAAGCGGTGCGATTACGTGCTTCTCTTTGTTTCCATTGAGAAAAGCCGCCCACCAGCTGAAGGTGCTGTTCGCTGTCACGATATGATCGCAGGAGGACATAACCAGCAGGTCTTCATGGTCTTTCCCATCCTGCATCGGGTCAGCAAAAACCACATTGTCTTGCTGGGGAACCACCTCCCGTGCGCGCTCCGGGCTGTCGGAGAAGACATAGAAGGTCAGCCCCGGAATACGCTCGCTAAGGAAATCCATCGCTCCTTTGTAGTAGCCAGCTGTACACAACCCAAAATTCCGCAGATTATGCGCCTGACTGTAGTCCCCATACCGCACATGCAGTGCAGCCGAAGGGCCAGAATTGATCCGCTGCTGCAGCTTCAGCCGCTCCAGAACCATCGGCTGCCTCAAGGTGATCTCTTCACGCAAGGTTCCAGAATCGAAAACGGGATCTGCCATTTCTGCCAGTACCCATCCAGATAGGCACTCGTTTGCGTCAGCACAGGTGCCTCGCCATCATGACGAAGCTCATCCTCGCGAATATAACGCCGCTGATAAAATGGATAGAACTTACGGCATAGTTTGACTGTTCGCCCAAAAGCGTGTGCTGGCCAAAGTACTGCGGACTTCTCTGACTCTGTGGCAGATAAACCTGTGTTTTTAAAAGGTTAAGGCAGTAAGAGCGGTTGAAATAGCGATCATACTCACTATGGTCAAACCGGAGTTTCATCCCCGTTTCAAGAGTGATTTTTCGCCCGAGAGCATATTGAAAAAGCTGATTGCCAATGCCACCGCGGATACGGACAATCAAAGTGGGCTTGAGTTTGCGCCGCCCCGTAGTACCAGACCTTCGCACTTGAGAATCAACTGACATACGCCCCCCGCTACACAAATCAGCTCATTTACCTCTTAGCCTAACGGAGCTTTGGCAAAGGCTCACTACTAGGTTTTTGGGAGTAAATCTTAGAGAGAGCTGCGAGATTACCACGAATTTACAAGAATAAGTTGTGGCATAAGCCGAATTTATCATGAAAATGCCATGCTTGCGGGGAACCCTGCGATCGACCTAACCAACTGGATTTGTTTATGAACTACGAATTGCTTATTTGGGATTGTGATGGCTGCCTGATCGACAGCGAGTGGATTGGCTGCAAGGTGGAGGCCGAAGGCTTTACGAAGGCGGGCTACCCGATCTCGACCGAAGATATGATTGCACGCTTCTGCGGAGTATCCGCCGCTGAGTCTTCGGACAGGTGAAAGCAGAGATTGGCCGCGATATTCGCCATCATGACGCTCTTTTAAATCAGGATGAGATTCTCAAAGCAGCCTTCGAAAAAGACTTGCTGCCAATCGCTGGCATCCACGACGCATTGCATGAGTTGGACACTCTATTCCCAAGCCTGAAAATGTGCATTGGTCGGGCAGTTCAATGGAACGCCTGGACTACACGCTCAAGCTCACCAATTTGCATGATCGTTTCGAGAATAAATACTTCTCCGCAGATCTGGTCGCAAAAGGCAAACCAGCCCCCGATATTTTCCTCAAAGCCGCGCAAGAGATGGGCGTGGCACCAGAAAAATGCATCGTCATCGAAGACAGCCACCTCGGACTCCAAGCTGCCCGCGCAGCAGGGATGGACGCGCTGGGCTTCACTGGTGCAACGCACGGAAACCAAGATTTGCACAATCGGCTGGAACAACAGGAACCTCTTGCAATGTTCAATGATATGAAAGAGTTAGCTGGTCTGATGCAAAAGCTGAATCTGCTCAAAACCACGGCTTGATTGGAACCAATCAGCATAATCTGCCAAAACCTCCTTGACAGAGGCGGTCAGTTGCAGCCATACATTTGGGCATGAGCAAGAACCTGACCAGCATTTGTGTAGTTTATTATTATGCGACCGACATATCGGCGGCCGCGTTCTTATAAACTCATGTAAAATTGAGGTCAGAACCAAAAGCCGCCGCGTAGGCGGCTTTCGTGTTTTAGCTCCCCTGCGCGGCGTAGGAGAGAATTATGAAACACACTGCCATCGATACCACCCGTTGCTTTCGCCCTAAATCCGAAGCCCTTCAGCTGCTGATCGACCGTGGCTTCCTGCATCAATGCACCGATCTGGAAGCGCTCGACGAGAAA
>BAXV01000018.1 GCA_001310715.1 Pseudovibrio sp. JCM 19062 | reverse complement strand
GTTTGTCAGGCCGCAAACGACAACGCGACCGGTCAGGTTGTTGTCTCAGGCCACAAGGCAGCTGTTGAGCGTGCCTGTGAAATCGCAAAAGGCAAGGGCGCACGCCGCGCTGTTCTGCTCCCTGTATCCGCACCATTCCATTGCTCCCTGATGCAGCCTGCAGCAGATGCAATGGCAAAGGCACTGGCGGAAGTCGAGATTAAAGCACCAGTTGTTCCGCTCGTTGCGAACGTTCTGGCTGCTCCAATCACCGACCCGGAAGAAATCCGCACTCGTCTTGTAGAACAGGTGACAGGAACCGTACGCTGGCGCGAATCTGTAACCTGGATGGCTGACAACGGTGTCACCACCCTTGTTGAGATCGGTACAGGCAAGGTTCTGTCCGGCATGGTGCGCCGCATTGTGAAATCACTGGAAGGCGTTGCGGTCAACACTGCAGAAGACATTGATGCGCTGGTTGCTCGTCTGGAAGGCGTCCAGAGCTAATACACAGGTTTTGACGGCTCATAGGCACGCATTTAATACTGCGTATAGACGCACTACAGGTTTCGTCCCTATGAGTTTTCTTAAATGGATTTTAAGCCGAGGAGACCAACGGCATGTTCAATTTAGAAGGTAAAAGCGCCCTCGTAACCGGCGCGACCGGTGGTATCGGTGAGGCAATCGCACGCGCTCTTCACACACAGGGTGCAACAGTCACCTTGTCTGGTACCGTGAAGCTAAGCTGGAAGCGTTGGCAGCTGATCTGGGCGAGCGTGTTCACATCAAAGCAGCTAACCTGTCTGACCGTGACAGCGTTGATGAGCTGGTGCCAGCTGCTGAAGAAATGATGGGCGGCCTCGATATCCTCGTGAACAACGCAGGAATCACCCGCGACAACATTTTCATGCGCATGAAGGATGAAGAGTGGGATCACGTACTGGAAATTAATCTTTCCGCTACTTTCCGCATCTGCCGTGCCGCGATTAAAGGTATGATGAAGCGCCGTCATGGCCGCATCGTCGGAATTACGTCTATCGTCGGTGTTACCGGTAACGCCGGTCAGGTGAACTATTCTGCGGCAAAGGCGGGAATGATCGGCATGTCCAAGTCATTGGCGCAGGAAGTTGCATCTCGCAAGATCACCGTCAATACAATTGCTCCAGGTTTCATCTCAACTGCGATGACCGACGAGCTAAACGAAAAGCAGCGCGAATCGATCCTGGGCAACGTTCCAGCTGGTCGTTTGGGCACTGCTGAAGAAGTCGCAAGTGCAGCTGTTTATCTCGCAAGTGATGAAGCAGCGTACGTTACTGGCCAGACATTGCACGTGAATGGCGGTATGGCGATGATTTAATGAAGAAAATATGTAGATTTTTCGTACCCTGTACAAATGGGGCAATCACTACTGGCGGCTGGTAAACCTGTACAGATTGTGCTAGGAACCCGCCGATTAGAAGTTGCCTCTTGGAAAGAGGAACGGAAAAGCTGCGGTTTTCTTTGGAAGCGGCTTAACATATAAGCCGTTGCGTCTTTTCAAAAGAACCAGAGTGTGCAACACGGGTGGCGAGTGAATTTAGGCCCCCGTGAAGCGGACCGAAACACTACCTTGAAAACCAATTGAGGACTTAAAATGAGCAATGTTGCAGAACAGGTAAAGAAGATCGTTGTCGAGCACCTCGGCGTAGAGGCTGACAAGGTCGTCGAATCTGCAAGCTTCATCGACGATCTGGGCGCAGACAGCCTGGACACCGTTGAACTGGTAATGGCTTTCGAAGAAGCATTCGGCGTGGAAATTCCAGACGATGCTGCTGAAACCATTCAGTCTGTTGGCGATGCGGTGAAGTTCATCGAATCCAAGCAGGGCTAATCCTGCTGCAAAAGCTAGGAACGCGGTGGGTCATTAGTACTCGCCGCGCCTGTTTTTTTTAAGCTGCATGCTTGCCGCAGAGGGAAGACCATTATGTCTTCAGGGGGTGGCAACAGGGCCGGCAGCGCTCAGCAAATTAGAGTGTAAGAAATATGCGTCGAGTCGTTATCACAGGCATTGGCATGGTTAGCCCGCTTGGTTGCGGAGCCGAGGTTTCATGGCAACGAATTCTTGAAGGTAAAAGCGGTGCGGGGCGCATCGAAAACTTCGAGACCGAAGATCTTAAAACAAAGATTGCCTGTCAGGTTCCGCTGGGTGATGGCACCGATGGCACATTCAATCCAGACGACTTTATGGCTCCGAAGGAACAGCGCAAGGTAGACCCGTTCATCGTCTTCGCCATTGCAGCTGCAGACCTCGCTATCGAAGATTCAGGCTGGAAGCCGGAGACCGAAGAAGACAAGTGCCGCACTGGTACGCTCATCGGTTCTGGTATTGGTGGCCTTCAGGGAATCGCTGACACAGCTCTTTTAATGGAAGAAAAAGGCCCGCGCCGCGTAAGCCCGTTCTTTATCACAGGTCGTCTGATCAACCTGGCAAGCGGTTACGTTTCCATCAAACACGGCCTTAAAGGTCCAAACCATTCTGTTGTAACAGCATGCTCCACCGGCGCACACGCTATCGGTGATGCTGCACGTCTTGTTGCATTTGGTGATGCTGATGTCATGGTTGCTGGTGGTGCTGAAGCCACAGTTTGCCGCATCGGCGTCGCAGGCTTCAACGCTAATAAAGCTCTTTCTACCGCCTTCAACGATGAGCCGGAAAAGGCATCCCGTCCCTATGATAAGGACCGTGATGGCTTTGTCATGGGTGAAGGTGCAGGCGTCGTTGTTGTGGAAGAATACGAACACGCAAAAGCTCGCGGCGCAAAAATCTACGCTGAAGTTGTTGGTTACGGTCTGTCTGGCGATGCATACCACATCACAGCGCCTGCGTCTGACGGTGACGGCGGATACCGCTGCATGAAAGCTGCATTGAATCGTGCCGGTATCTCCATCAGCGATGTTGATTACATCAACGCACACGGTACGTCCACTCCGCTGGGTGATGAGATTGAGCTGGGTGCAATTGAGCGCCTCGCTGGTGATGATGCTGGTTCTCTGACCATGTCATCCACAAAATCTGCGACTGGCCACCTGCTTGGTGCTGCAGGTGCTGTGGAAGCAATCTTCACCGCTTTGGCGATCCGTGATCAGATTGCGCCACCGACGATCAACCTTGATAATCCTTCAGTTGAAACTGCGATTGACTTGGTCCCTAATAAAGCCAAGAAGATGGAGATTAATTATGCTCTGTCTAACTCATTTGGTTTTGGCGGTACCAACGCGTCTCTGGTTCTCAAAAAAAAGTTGAGGCATAACTCGCTTTTTTTGATAAACTAATAAAAGGCCAGGCTCCGCGCGGCGGAATCTGGCCTTTTACATTGCGGCTCCCGAATGGGTTAAGCTCTGTGATGAGAATTTAAAGCGTGTCTCCGGTAAGTGGGTGTCGGTTTCCGGGCAAAGAGACGCAAATTTTGGAGAGCTCCGGCTCTCCCGTATTAGAGGGTTACAATGCTCAAACGCCTGAAGACAACTCAAATGGGCCTCAGGATCAGCCTGATCTTCCTACTCAGTCGAGTGGACCAGCTGCACCGCGCAGTCCAAGCCGCGCAATTCAGCCGGACGCTGCACCACCACCTCCGACGCGCTCCCGTCATGCGCGTAATCCAATCGTTATCACTATCAACTTCCTTCTCTCCATTGCCGTGCTCGGGATTATCGTTGCCGGGGCTGCTCTGTATTGGGGTAAAGGGGAGTTTGATTCAGCCGGACCGCTGACGGAAGACAAGACCTTTCTTGTTGCAAGCGGAATGAGTTTGCCGCAGATCGCTGCCAAGCTGGAAGAGGAGGGGGTGATCTCCAACTCTCTCGTGTTTGAGGTTGGCACCCGCTTGTTCAAGAATGAAAATAAGATCAAAGCCGGCGAGTACGCCTTCCCCACAGGAATTCCCATGAAAACCGTCATGGAAGATCTGGTTGAAGGCCGTGCCGTATACCACTCCGTGACCTTCCCGGAAGGCTGGACCAGCACGCAGATCATCAACCGCCTGAACGCAAGCGAGATCCTGACCGGAGAAATCTCGGCAATTCCTGCTGAAGGCTCGTTGCTGCCGGAAACTTATACGTTCACCCGTGGAACCACCAAGGCCCGCATCATTGAGCAGATGCAAAAAGCCATGAAGAACCACATTGCCCGCATCTGGGAAAACCGCTCTCAGGGCTTCCGATAGATTCGCCTGAACAACTTGTTGTCCTTGCATCTATCGTGGAGAAGGAAACCTCCAAGGTAGATGAGCATCCGCGTGTTGCCTCTGTCTTCATCAATCGTTTGCGCCGCGGAATGCCGCTGCAGTCTGACCCGACAATCCTTTATGGCTTGTTTGGTGGCAATGCCTGGACGAAGGACCGCTCTGCGATCACGCGTTCCATGCTCAATGAAAAGAACCCGTACAACACCTACCAGATCAATGCCCTACCTCCTGGCCCAATCGGTAATCCGAGCGTTGCTGCCATGGAAGCGGTCGCAAATCCGGCCCGTACAAAGGATCTTTACTTTGTAGCAAATGGCACAGGTGGTCACGCCTTTGCAGAAACCTATCGCCAGCACCAGCGCAATGTGGCTGACTGGCGCAAGTTCGAAAAAGAGCTGCGCGCAAAACAAGCAGCCGAAAAAGCTGCAAAAGAGGCGGCTGAGAAAGCCGCCGAGCAAGAAGCGGAACAAGCACAGAACTAACCTGCAAATCTTGCAGGACGAAATAGGAAGCCTGCCCAGTCAAGACACGAGGCAGGCTTTTTGCTGAGAGCGAAGACCTCTCTTCGCAAAAGCAGAAACAAGTTTTGGCGCGATTGTGTGTCCGGATAGAGAAGATCCGTACAATCCCCATGGGATTAGTGGGTTTTCGCTGGTAAGCTCCGGGCCAGCAAAGATTGAATTGACCCACCCTCCAAACCGGTGGTGGTCACATAAGGAGTTTCAGGGATGGCACTGGCAAGCATGACCGGCTTTGCCCGCGTGGAAAGCAGCCATGAAGAGGCACGCTGGGTGTGGGAACTTCGCTCGGTAAACGGTAAGGGTCTCGATGTACGTCTGCGCCTGCCACAAGGCTGGACGGCGTTGAGGCTGAAGTGCGTAAGCGCCTTGCTGCAAAGCTGAAGCGCGGAAATGTCTCCGTCGGCCTGCAAATGCAGCGCTCTCAGTCAGACACGACGCTTGTGGTCAATGAGGAGCTCTTGAGCAGGTGCTCAAAGCCATCTCTTTGCTTAAAGACCGCCTGCCCAACGCCCCGGAACCAACGCTCGATGGTATTCTCGGCTACAAGGGCGTTCTGGAGTTTGAAGAAGCCGAAGAGAACGAAGAGGCAAAGAACGCTCAGAACAAGGTTCTCCTGTCGACCTTCGACGAGGCCCTCAACGAGCTTGTTGCCATGCGTGGCAGCGAAGGCAATGCCATCTCCACATTGCTGAGCGGCCAGATCGACACGATTGAGGCGCTGACCAAGCAAGCCGAAGGGTTGCCGTCACGCAGCCCTGAAGCCATCCGCGCCCGCCTTGAGGCACAGCTACAGGAGCTTCTGGAGGCAAGCAGCCACCTTGATCCACAGCGCCTGCATCAGGAAGCTGCAATTCTGGCCACTAAGGCAGATATCCGCGAAGAGCTTGATCGCCTTTACGCGCACGTGGAAGCGGTACGCGAGCTGCTCCTAAAGGGCGGAGCCATCGGGCGGCGTCTCGATTTTCTGGCGCAGGAATTCAACCGCGAAGCAAATACACTGTGCTCAAAGTCCAACAGTGTGGAATTGACCGCAATCGGGCTGGAGCTGAAAACAGTTATTGACCAGCTTCGGGAGCAGACCCAAAACATCGAATAAGGCGTTGGCTCAAAAGGCGGACGCCGTTCGGGCAAAAAGACGCAAGCAAGTAAGCTCAAAGCTGGTTCCATGACAAACGCATAGGGACGCCGCTTTGAGCGCAAACACGCACAAGAAGATAAAGTCAAAATGAACTCAGAAAACTCTGGTGGGACAACCGTATCAGCTCAGGATATTGAAGATGTACGCCGCGGCTTCATGCTGGTGTTAGCGGCACCATCCGGGGCAGGCAAAGGCACCATCGCAAACCGTTTGCTGGCTGAAGATGACAAGCTGGCTCTTTCTGTTTCTGCCACAACGCGCCAGCGCCGTGCTGCGGAAGAGCATGGCGTTCACTACTACTTTTGGGAGACCAGAGAGTTTGAACGCAAGATCACCGCAAACGAGCTGCTCGAATGGGCTACTGTTCACGACAACTACTACGGGACACCGCGCGAGCCGGTTGATGCCAACCTGAACGCAGGTAAGGACATCCTGTTTGATATTGATATCGCAGGCGTCCGTCAGCTTCAGGAGCAGGCTGGTGAAGATGTGGTTGCGATCTTCGTACTGCCACCCTCCATCGCTGAGATGCATGCCC
The DNA here is from genome assembly GCA_001310715.1 of Pseudovibrio sp. JCM 19062. Next base: position 55,467 of record BAXV01000018.1, on the reverse strand, counting down.
GTCTGACAGGACGTGGGATGATGATGAAGCCGCCATCAAGCGCCGCATGCAGACCGCCATTGATGAAGTCTCCGGTTGGCAGGAGTTCGACTACATCATCGTCAATGATGATCTGGACAAGGCAGTAAAGACCGTGCAGACGATCATCGCAAGCGAACGCCTGAAACGTGTCAGACTACCAAAACTTGCGGGCAAAATGGATGGCATGATTGCCGATCTGAAAGCCGCAATCGCGGATTGATACTAAGCGAGCAATACAAAATCATGTAATTTCAATATCTTGATGCGATTTGCTGATTTAAATTATCAACGAGTTGAATCAAATTGTGAACCAGAATAGAGCAGGGCATCATTTGCATTAGCGGATGCCCTGTAAACAACAGCCGTCGTGAGTGAATAGCCATTGACCAGCCAAGTACAGAGACGGACTGAACTTGAGGACAAAGAGCCATGATCACACGACGTCAGGCGCTGAAAGGTGCCGTGTTTGGCGGAGCAGCTGTTGCGGGCGGATTAGCCGGTGCCTCCAACCTGTGGGCCCTCCCAAAACGACATGACCTGATTGCGCGCAACATCGACCACCAGCTGATGGACGGTGCACCCGCCACCAAAAACATGTTCACCTTTGGCGACGCCATGCCGCCCACCTTGCGCCTGAAACAGGGCCAGCCATTCCACGGCCACCTCATCAACAAGCTCGAAGAGCCTACAACCATTCACTGGCACGGCATGCGCCTGCCCAATGATATGGACGGCGTTGCCTTTCTGACCCAGCATTACGTGTACACCGATGATCACTTCGATTATCGCTTCACACCCCATGATGCAGGCACTTTCTGGTATCACCCCCACTGCAACTCGCTGGAACAGCTGTCCTACGGTATGACCGGCCTGATGGTCGTCGAGGAAGACGAAGACCCCGGCTTTGATCACGACATCCCGGTCAACCTGCGCGACTTCCGCCTTGGCAGCGATGGCCAGTTCATCAAACTCTACCAACCACGCTCCTCAGCGCGGGCAGGGACTTTTGGGACCTACCGCACTTCCAACTGGCAGCCCGCACCTGTGATGGATGTTAAAGCTGGCTCCCTCGTACGCCTGCGTTTATGCGTGACCGATGTAACTCGCATCTACAAACTGTCCCTCCCGCAAGGAACGGATGCAAAGGTCATTGCCATAGACGGCAATCCAGTAGAAGCGTTTGCGGTGAACAAACTTGCGCTGGGACCGGGACAGCGAGCAGACATAGCAATGCGTATTCCGGAGGGAGAGGGCGAGCAAATTGAGCTTACCAACTATTCCTCTTCCTCTCCATGGACGGTGCTGTCCCTGCGGGCCACTGGCCAATCCCAGAACCGAGACCTACGTGAGATCAAGCCGCTGCCTGCCAACCCGATACCGCAGCCTGACCTGAAGAATGCGCAATACATCCCGCTAGAATTCTCCGCAACGGCGGAAAAACGCCCCGCCAACCCCATCTGCGGAAGCCTGGGCTTCTCATTCTGGGCGGTAAACAAAAGCGCATGGCACGGCGCAGAGCGCGGCCCGCTGGACCCTGTAGAGGTTCTGAAGCGCGACAAGTCGTATGTGTTTGAGTTCATCAACCGGACACCACGCACTCACCCGATCCATATCCATGGCATGACGTTCCAGCTTCTGAAGAGCAACAAGCGTCAACTCCCACCGTGGTGGACGGACACCGCCCTCGTGTTACCTGATGAACGCGTACAGGTCGCCGTACGCCCTGATTATGAGGGCGACTGGCTCATGCACTGTCACATCATCGAACATCAGGAAAGCGGCATGACCGCCTTCATGCGGGTCGAATAAGTACGCCTCTTAGAAATGACAAAAAAAGCTCTGAAGCCATCACGGCCTCAGGGCTTTTATTTTTCTTAGCTTTTGCGGGCAGACCCCATGAGGCGTCCCAATAAAACCAATTGTCAGAAATGATGCTTGAACGCCAGAAGCCCGGAGCCACCAAGGTTTCCTTGAGTGTGCCCTTCGTTCACAGACAGCGCCGCGCCTAGACCCAACGAGGTGTTTTCCTGAAAAGCAATGTCATAACGGAACCCGATATCCAGCTGACGTGCGCTTGGCATCAGGTCAATCTCATGAGCAGCGTAGGAAATCGTTCCGTCCTCCAAACGCCCCGTAGGCACACGAACAGTCCCGTTACCTTGCTCAATGCGCAGCGGTTGCCGAAGTGAGAACGTGAGTGCGTCGCGCTTCGCAAATACCCCTGCGACCTTCATGCCAGCACTAAAGGCGCTATGGAATGCCGGATCAAGAGATTCAATATATCCTGCACCACTGGAAACGGTCATCCCAAGCTCTGTATTGGCAAAGAACGACAGGCCCTGCTGGTAGGTCCACTCACCGGCAAAAGAAACGGCAGAACTGGCAGCGGACAGACTTTCATCATCCTGACTTTCAGCCGAAAGGCCGAGCGCCGTACCCGTTTCTCCATTGACGCTGAAGCCAAACACACCTGTCAGATCAGGCGCGATTGTTCTTGCCGAAGAAAGACCAAAACCAGCAGAGGCAACACCATCACTGGTGTGCTCCACAAAGGCCAGTGCGCCAAAACCGTGGCCGTCGGACTTATTTATCGTTGCAAAAGCCATAGTGCCCGGACCATCGGCAATGATCGAGGAATCGCCGGAATACAAACCGCCACCAGACATCATGAAGCCCAGATCCTCGCGAACATCTGACATGGCACCCGACACAAACTGAAACCCGCCTGTATCCTGAGACAACTCATTGCCCATGAACGAGTAGGACATTGCTGCGGAGGTTTTGACGGGACTGTCAGACTGGAAGGTAGCAAGCCGTGCACTTAGATCCTGCGATTGCTCCTCAACAAGTGCACTTGCATCAATGGTGAAGTCAGCGCCTAGGGAATCGTAGATTGCCATAGCACGCCCCCGAAGCGCGTTACTGATTGCGTCACCGTGAGCAGTGCCTGCTGAAATACTCACTTCTGATAGAGGAGCAACGCCACCATAGGCATTGTTGGTAAGCGGGACCCCCACAGCCCCAATCGGTAGCAACGCCGCCTTCAGATCCAGAAAGCCGTGCCCAAACTCCTCGTTATAGCCATGCATCACACCATTTCCGAAATCAACAGCCCCGCTCGCAATCAGGAAGCTGTTATTGGCCGATGCAAACAACCTCTTTAGCAAATCAGAGGCAGGCAAATCCGGAAATGCTTCCTTAAGAAGAGCGATCGAACCAGAGATCTGCGGAGCGACATAAGAGGTGCCGGTGTCAAACTTATAAGAGCTGTCTGATGATGCGGTCCCGCCATACGTCGACCCGTTGGCAGTCAGACAGTACTGCGCGGTCTCAAGGCAGCTAGCCGAGAGGCGGTGCACCTTGGAGATTTCGCCAGTGGAATTGTATTCAGGAAGTCCATTGACGGCGACCGCCCAAGAATCTTTGAGATCTGGGAAGATCTCTGGCAATGCAGCCATTAAGGACGGGCTGGTGTCATCATTATGATTCGATTGCGCAAAAACAACCACACCATTTTGGGTAAACTGGGTCAGGGCATCAATATACTTTGTCCAAGCCGCAGTGCTCTCGTTAAAGTAGTTTGCAAGAAAGGCTTCGGCAGGGGTGTCTTGAGAAAACGTGTTTTCGTCAGGAGTTCTCTCGGAATGCGGGTTTACAAGATTGCTGACCAAAGTTGTGTAGTCTGAAAGCGTGATGGTCGCTCCGCTTACCTCAGAAAAGTAGCCCCATGAGTTGTTCTGGACGATTGCCCCTTTGTCTGAAGCATCCGACGTTGCGGCTGCAAGATGCGCGGTATCTGACCTTGTAGAATCCCCATCTCCCCAAGACGTTAGATGAAGGTCCGCACCCGGGGCGACGCCCATTACCCCGTTATCATCTTGATCACCCGCCGCAATGGTTGCCACGAACGTACCATGATCTTCAGCTGTGTTCCCTCTGAAGACAGTAACTTTCTTTTTGCTTAGATCATTGTGGGAAACTAAGAAGCCTTCGTCGACGATAGCGATCAGTTCACCCGCGCCAGTCAATCCTGCAGCTCGGGCGTAGTGGAGGTTGATATCCGAATAGGCATTGCTGGTGATGGAGTAGCTGGCACCGCTCAATAAACCTCCGACCTTAACGCTTTGTACGATAAACTCGCGCACCTGAGAAAATTGCTTGGCGACGACTTCATCATATAACGTTACGCAAGAAGAAAAAGCGCCAGTTGATCTGCTAACATTGCCGCAAGGCTGCGCACGAACGTCTGGGAGCTCTACATCTTTGGAACTCGAGCTGCCACCCGATCCGCCGCCGCCTCCACCGCCACATGCTGTTAAAGCTAAAGCCGATACGACCACACCAGTCGTGTATGCAATCTTTTTCACCAACGCACCAATCTTCACATTTCCGCCGCAAAACTTAATAAGTTTTAACGGGCAAAAATAAAGAGCAAATCTTGTCTATCAGTACCTGTGTGCTGGAATTCTGGAAAAATTAGCATCCTTAGATTGTATTTTCTTGGCCCTGCATTCTTAATGATATGCCGCGTCCACAGGCAACCTGAAGCGCAGGGCGTACTCCCGCTAGAGTCCTGAGGGGCTCGTATCTCGAGTGGTTCTCTGGGAGAGTTGACTTGCACATCTAACATAGCCAGAAAAGCCCTGAAGCCATCACGGCCACAGGGCTTTTATTTTGCTTAGTTTTTGCGGGGGAGGTTCCATGAGGCGTCCCTCTAAAACCTTTTGTCAGAAACGGTGCTTGAACGCCAGAAGCCCGGAGGCGCCAAGGTCCCCCCTGGTGTGCCCTTCGTTCACTGAGAACGCCGCGCCCAGCCCCAACGATGTATTCTCCCGAAAACTGATGTCATAGCGGAACCCGAAGTCCAGCTGACGCGCACTTGGCGTCAGGTCAATCTCATGATCAGCATAAGATATGGTTCCATCTATTAAACGCCCGGAAGGTACGCGAATGGTTCCGCTACCTTGCTCAATACGTAACGGTTGCCGAAGAGAGAATGTCAGTGCGTCACTCTTCACGAACACCCCTTCAACCTTCATTCCCGCACTAAAGGCACTATGAATAGCCGGATCAAGGGACTCGATGTATCCTGCGCCACCGGAAACGGTCATCCCAAGCTCTGCGTTGGTAAAGAACGATAGGCCCTGCCGATAGGTCCACTCACTGGCAAAAGAAAAGGCAGAACTGGCAGCAGACAGACTTTCATCATCCTGACTTTCTGCACTTAGGCCGAGCGCAGTGCCGGTTTCTCCATTGATGCTGAAGCCAAACACACCAGTCAGATCAGGCGCTATTGATCTTGCCGCAGAAAACCCAAATCCGGCAGAGGCGATACCATCACTGGTGCGCTCAACAAAGGCCAGAGCCCCAAAGCCGTGCCCATCGGATTTACTCACAGTTGCAAAGGCCATGGTTGTCGGGCCATCGGCAATAATTGAGGAATCGCCGGAAAACAGTCCATCACCAGATCTGATGAAACCCAATTCCTCTCCAACATCAGCCACGTCGCCCGAAACAAACTGGAAACCGCCTGTACTTGCAGATAAGCCATTGTCCAGAAAGGAATAGGAGGAGGAAACTTCTGAAGTTTTGACTTTGTTACTGGACGTGAATGCTGCCAGCTGGGTCCCGAGAGTCTGCGCCTGAGGTCCAATGATTGCATCTGCACTGATGGTAAAGTTTGCACCAAGGGAATCGTAGATCGCCATGGCTTTCCCTTGAAGACTAGTCAAAATTGCATCCCCATGCGCAGAGCCAGCTGTTACGCTGACTTCTGAGAGCGGTGCAACGCCATCATACGCATTGTTGCTGACCGGTACGCCGACATCTCCAATTGGCAGCAGTGCCGCCTTCAAATCAACAAAGCCATGCCCGAACTTCTGATTGTAGCCATGCACCACACCGTTCCCGAAATCTACGCTTCCCGTGGGCGCAAAGAAACTGTTATTGGCTGACGCAAAAAGTCTGTTGAGCAGGTCAGAGGCTGGCAAAGCAGGGAATGCCTCTGCCAAAAGGGCTATCGAACCAGAGATTTGCGGTGCGGCGAACGAGGTGCCGGTCCACGCCGAGTAGGCGTTGTTCGCCCTTGCAATCCCTCCAACCGTTGATCCGTTTGCTGTCAGACAGTAGTGCGCCGTCTCAAGGCAACCGGCCGAAAGGAGATGCACCTTAGTGATCGCGCCACTGGAATTATATTCAGGAAGTCCGTTGACGGCGACCGCCCACGAGCCTTTCAGGCTTGGTAAAATTTCTGGCAGCGCGGCCATCAAGGATGAGCTGGTGTCACTTGCTTCATTTGATTGTGCAAACACAACCACACCCTGACTGGTAAAATCTTCAAGGGCGGTAATGTAGTCTTCCCAATCCTTGATGCCATCGGCAACGAAAGTTCCAAGCAACTCTGCGGCAGAAGCATTAGAATTTTGATCAGCCCAATCATTGTAATTCGAAAGCATTATGCTCGAACGGTTGCTTGTGAAGACATAGCCCCATGAGTTGTTCTGGACGATTGATCCATGACCAAAAGCATCTGCAGTTGCGGCCGCAAGATGTGAGGTAAGTGACTGGGTAGAAGAGTTGCCATTTAGTGAGGTTAAATGGAGATCAGCGCCGGACGCAACGCCCATGACGCCACTCCCATCATGATTACCCGCAGCGATTGTAGCAACAAATGTCCCGTGATCGTTAGCTGCATTTGATCCAAATACAATAATGTTCTTACCGTTGAGATCATTGTGTGAGAGCAAGACGCCGTTATCGACGATAGAGATTAGCTTTCCCGCGCCTGTTAATCCCAAAGCGCGGGCATATTGCAGATTGATATCATGATAGGCATTGCTTGTGATGGAATGCGATGCTCCATTCCAGAAACCCTCGACCGTAACGGTTTGTGCGAGAAACTCACTAAGTTGCGAAAATTGCTTTGCGATTGCTTCGTCAAATGAAGTTACGCAAGAGGAAAAAAATGCCAGTTGAGCTGTTAACAGTGTCACAAGATTGCAAACGAGCCGTAAGTATCTGCGCCCCGTTAGCCTCCGAGTTTCCGTTGGACCCGCCACCACCGTTACATGCTGCCAAACTCAAAGTATATATGACTAATACGGCTGTATACTTAGTATTTTTCACAATACCACCAATAATCACATTTTCACTATATACCCTGATAGGAAATCATGGTTAATAAATGGAGAATGTATCTTTGTGGATGGAGGTGTTGCTGTATATTTTACTATGTCTGCCTGTGTTTATACTTGTAAATTTATGCGTAGGCTTGCTTTAGGTGGGGTGTTTTCTAGAGTTCTGAAAACTTTTTTTTCTTGGCACTGTCAGGAACAGTCCGGTCATGGACTTAGCTGGTTAGTGGCGCCTCATAGTCATCCGGTCGTTTGTTGGCGCGCTTGAGAGGAGGGCAAGCTATTGAAGCTGTACCCACCTCTGTCGATCATATGAGCCTAATCTCTGCCAAAGGCATGGGCGAGAGCAACAAACCCAGCAACATCAATTTCCTCGGCACGGGCCGTTGGCTTGAGGCCAGCAGCTTCAATACGGGCTTCCGCATCCGGTTTGAGGCCTTTTAAGCTGGCTCTGAGCATTTTGCGCCGCTGACCGAAGGCATGAGCGGTTACACGCTCCAGCGCTTTCAATGGGCACGCCAGAGGCTCCTTACGTGGATGCAGCTGCACCACAGCCGAGGTCACCTTTGGGGGAGGGGTGAAAGCTTTCGGGTTCAGATCAAACAGAATGTCTGTGTGACACCGCCAGTTCGCCAAGACGCCAAGCCGGCCATAAGCCTTGCTCCCCGTCTCGGCAACAATGCGTTGCCCGACTTCCTTCTGGAACATCAACGTCAGCGATTCCCAGAATGGGGGCCATTCATCCATTGTCAGCCACCCCAGAAGCAGCTGGGTGCCAACATTGTAAGGCAGGTTTGCTATGATTTTGATCGGCCCATCGGCAAGATCAGCAGGATTATACTTGAGAGCATCGCCCTCAATCACTTCCAGCTTGCCGTTGTAATGCTCCGAAATCTGAGAAAGTGCAGGCAGACAGCGCGTGTCCTTCTCAATGGCAATAACCTTTTGGGCACCAGCCGCCAGCAACGCCCGCGTCAGACCTCCGGGGCCAGGACCTACTTCAATAACAGTGCAATTGCTCAGATCACCAGAACTGCGGGCAATGCGCGAGGTTAGGTTGAGGTCCAGAAGGAAGTTCTGACCAAGGGATTTTCGGGCATCAAGCCCATGCTCTGCAATCACCTCACGCAGAGGTGGCAGATCATCAATTTGTGACATTAAACGAGCTCAGGTTGTGCGAGGGCTGCTGCAAGGCGCAAGGAAGCCATCAAACTGTTTGGAGAGGCCTTGTTCGTTCCCGCAATGGAAAATGCGGTCCCGTGATCAGGTGAGGTGCGCACATAGGGGAGGCCTAGCGTCACATTCACGGCTTCATCAAAGGCAAGAGTTTTAACAGGAATAAGCGCCTGATCATGATACATGGCCACCGCCACATCATAGGTATCCAGCGCTTGGCTATGGAACATGGTGTCGGCAGGCAAAGGTCCACGCGCGTCAATGCCTTCACTACGCAACTGGGCAATCGCTGGCGAAATCGTTTCGATCTCCTCCATGCCCATGGAGCCACCTTCACCCGCATGCGGGTTAAGACCAGCAATGGCAATGCGCGGCGCAGCGATACCGAACCGTTCGATCATGTCTTTGTTGATGGCCCGGCAACGCTCGACAATAAGGTCTTTTGTCACCAGCTTGGGCACGTCAGCAAAGGGAACATGGACTGTCAGCGGAACAGCCATCAGCTCTGGCCCCGCGAGCAGCATGATCGGCTCCACATCCTTATCCCAGTATGTTTTAGCCAGATCACCGAGAAACTCGGTATGGCCGGGATGGTGGAATCCGGCGTCGTAAAGAATTTTCTTGGAGATAGGGTTTGTCACAACGGCAGAGGCACGGCCCTGTCTCACATGACGAACAGCCGTCTCAATCGATTCGATCACCAGTGCGGCATTGGTCCCTGAAGGTGCGCCCGGCGTGACCTGTACAGGTCCTGACAAAGGCACCACGGGAAGTGCTTCATCAAAGCACTCACAAGCAGCTTCCGGTTCTATCACTTTGATTGGAATTTTTAATCCCAGATGCTTGGCGCGGGCTTTAAGGAGTTCTGGATCGCACAAAACGTAAAACGGCTGAACGTCCCGTTCAAAGCGCCTTTTCCAGGTTGTTAGCGTAATGTCAGGCCCAATACCTGCAGGCTCGCCCATTGTAAGGGCGAGCGCCAATTTTACTCTGCGCATGACTAAAAAAAATGTCTCCTGCTGCTGATCAGGCGATCAGCGCTGCTCGATCACAGCATTGGAGCGCAGGTCACGAAGGTAACGGCGAGAAAGCTGTTGCCCTTGCTTATTCCGCAACTCGCCCTCGATTGTGCTTCGCGCAGTCGCATCACTGTTGATTGTCTCTTTACCACAAAGCGCAACCATCTCAAATCCGGAGTCTACAGGGGTAGCGCTGTAACGCGGCCAACAGAGATTTCACCCAGCTGCTTGACAAAGTTTTCAGGCAAATCGGTTTCCATACGCTTGCCAATCGGACGAACGATCACCTCATTCAAACCAGAGGCGATGCGGATGCCTTGCTCGCACGAGGTAAAGCGCGCTCTGAGCTTCTTCATCTCGTCCATGCGTTTGTTCCTGAACGATTTGCTGGCCTTCTCAGGAACCACAAAGATGATACGTTGCAGGTCGTATTCAACACTGGTTGTCCCGATTGACTTCTTGTCCTCTTTGCTCTGAAGAGCAGCAATCACATCTGATTCATTAATCCGAACGGTCGCGCGAAAACGCTGCATCACCACCTCGGACCAGGTAATCTCAGCCCGTAAACGACTTTTCAGCGTTCGCGGGTTCACGCCACTTTGAGACAAAGCATCGTTGAACTGGGAAGTGGACAAGTTAACCCGCTTTGCAATCGTCGAGAAAGCATTATCAACTTCGCTATCAGGCACAGAAACGCCCACACGCTTCGCTTCCCCAAGCTTCAGCGCCTCATCAATCAGCTCTTCCCTGGCTTTTCTCTTAGCAACGCTGGCAGAAGCCCGTGTGGTGAGGGTAATAAGCTTTGAGCGTTGCTCAAGTTCGTAGCTGGTGATTGGAAGGCCATTGACCACCGCAACAATTTTACTTGCTGCAGTTGCAGTCGTAAGCATTGGGCTAATTGGTGCAAACATGCTGGCGGCAACAGCAAGCGAAGCACAGAAGCGAGTAAGTTTCATTTTATTAAGCTCTCCGTCCCAAAGGCATTTGCCCCGTTCTGCGCTTCTTATTTAGCACTGATGCTCGTTGGGCACAGCAAGCCCCGAATTAAGGCGCAGTCTGGGAAAATGTTTCTCATTTTAATAATCGCAAATGAAGCAATACTCTGTCAATCCTCTAGCTATTTTTTTGTTCGCAACCAAATGACTAAGTGCATATACGTACTTAGTCATTTGGGTCTGAGCTGGAGTTAGACTGCGAGAGGGTCGTATCGCCAATAGTTCTCAGGCCGAACCTGAAGAAAAAGACCCGCTGAACCGCTTCACCATTATTCCGGCTTCTGTCTTCACTATAGGAAATAGAAGCATTAAAGCCTTCGTCAATATACCCAATACCAATAGTATCCTGAACAATATTTTCATTGATCATATCATAGCGAAGTGACCCGAACGCACGCCAGTTTTCTTGCAGGTTTAAGTTCAAAGCCCCCACAAACTCAGAGCGCTGCTCATCAATACCTGCTTCTGGACGTTCTGCCAGATATGCATAGGAAAGCACGGTAGAGGCTGGCCCATAACGTCCACTTGCCGCCACTTCAGCACGTTCTACGCCGAAATCATGTTGATTGAAACGAGCGTTACCACCAATACGGAAGCCGGTGTTGGTGTCAAAGTACAAGCTTGTCACATAGTCCGAACCGTCGGTCTGTAAGCCTGAGTCAGCCGTGGCATCCAAGAGACCCGGTATGGCATAAGAGTTACGGCCAGCCAGCTGGAAGGAGCGACCGAACAAACCGCTCACGAATGAACCTTTGTCAAATTGCAGCTTATATTGCAGTCCGAGGTTTGTGCGCACACCACCTTCGTTCCGGTCAAATCCGGAAAACTTGTCCCACTCGAACAGGGTAGATGCATCAAACACAATGGACTGTGCATCTTCGTTCGGCAGTTCGCCAATCTCAGCCTCATTTGGCCGCACAATGAATTGAGCAATCGGCTCGATCACCTGATTGCCTCCAGTGAAGGTGGATACAAACGGATATCGATATTCCAGACCAACCGCAGGCATACCGCGGAAAACGACCGCTTCATCTGTAAGGGCTGTTACGTTGTCATCCGCATTGGCAAGAAAATAGAGGTTTGTCTTGGCATAAGCAAACGGTGTGAAGACCTGTCCGATCGGATCAATCAACGTGCGCTGCCAGGTCAGGTTTGCACTCACGCGTGAGAACGTGCCTTCCACGCCGCGGAACCGGTTCGCGCCATCCACAAAGAAGGCATCTGTTGTCTGGCGTGTCAAACTGGTCAGGTTACCGTCGTAATTCAACTGACCGCCAAGGATGGATCTCTCAAAGTATATGGAGTTATCGATCACTGGATGAACGAAAGGCTGTTTCTGCTGCAGGTCCTCATTGACCATCGTAAACGGCCCGATCGGGTTCATCGGTTGCGTCGGGCTTGGATTGTCTTCCTGCGCAATCTGGAACGCGTAAGCATTTGCATCAAACACATTGCGTTCGGTGTCGCCGTGTAGGTACAGTCTGGAAACTTCCTGGGCGCTTCCAAATTGCGCAAACCCATAGTCCTCGCGGAAGGCTCTATCGGTCGCATAGGTCACATCCCAGCCGGTTCGCCAACGGTTTGTAATGTCGAAATTACTATTCGAGTTGATGATGAAACGACCACGCACATCACCACTGGAACCCTCAAAAGCACCCGGATCGGCCTGATTGATCCCACCAACCGAAATTCTGTAGTGCCCCCGGTCAAATCGCTGTCGCCACTCGAGTTGGCCCAGGGCTCCCTGACGTGTAAGCGGCGTAAGCGTTGCAGTCAGGTCGTATGTTGGCGAAATGCTCCAGTAAAACGGAACAGAAACACCAACCCCGAGGCGGTTCTGTGTGACAAAACTTGGCAGTAGGAAACCGGACTTACGTCCAACCGACGGATCTGCGATTGAGAAGTAAGGGATCTTTGCGATGGTATTCCCAAACAGCTCAATGGACGAATCTTCAAAATAGATACGTTGGTTTTGCTGGTTATGAGTGATGGTGGTTGACTTGATCCGCCATAAAGGAGGCTTGGGAGCCTCCTTGTAGACCGAATATGTGCCATTATGCAGTGTTGTCAGATTGTCGCCACTGCGTTCAGCGCTTTCCGCAATAAAGTGGGTAAACTGCGGTGTATCAATCTGCAAAGCATTGACGAAGCCCTCGGCGAAATCGTCACTCAGTTCCAGATTATCGGCCTGAATGAAATTGCCGTCAGGCTCGGTCATTTCCACATTGCCGGAAGCGGAAAACCTTCCATCCGCGCGGTTGTAAGTAACCCGTTCAGCGCGCAATGTATAATCGTCAAAATAGATCTCTACATTGCCCGAAGCAATAATGACATCATTATCAAAATCGTACTGAAGCTCGCGCGCTTCAAGCAGCATCGGCTGAGACGTGTCAATGTTCTGCTCGGCTGCGCCGGTAAGGTCCATCTGCGCTTGTGCAGGCGCGCAAGAACGGCAAGGCCGGCGCCACACAAAAGAGCAAGTGCAGAGACAGTACGAAGGTACGCTGGCGATACGCAGCCAGCTCCAACTCGCTTGATTTTCTGTTTCAGGGTAAGGGCCGAAACCATCAACCATCCTCCTGATTCAACAGAATAGTAAAACCCATAAGAACCCCAAATACGCCAGGTGCCCACGCTGCAACTGTTGTGGGAACAATCCCGGCTCCCCCCAGATCTCTTGAAACTTCAGAAACAGCATAAAGCACGAAGCCGGCAATAATGCCCCAAGTGACCAGGCGGCCAATCCCCCCAAAACGCGATACACGCAGCGAAACAGCAGCAGCAATCACAATCATTGCCACAAGTAGGAGGGGTTTGGCTAGAAGAGACTGATATTGTAAGGAATATCTATAGGCTGGCAAACCGGCTCTTTGGGACAGCTCAATAAAGCGTGGAAGGCTCCAAAAACTGATGGATTCCGGCGCGCCAATGCTTTCCTTGACCTCTGTTGGGGTCAAAAATGTGCTGACCGTATAGTTCCCATAATGTTGTGGATCAGTGTCCAAAGCATACACAATAGCGTCCGATAAACGCCACATTCCCTCTTCAAGTACGGCACTACGCGCTTCGATTCTCTCCGAAAACTCTCCCTGACGGTCAAATGAGAAGATGGTTACACCGTTCAGCGTTGCGCCTTGGCCGGTGGTATGACGCGCATGAAGAACCGATTCACCATCGGTACCGTTCTGCCTGAGCCAAACCTCGCCAGAGCCTTCCAGCAGATATGTTTGCTCCACACTGAAGAGCCCCTCGGCCACCTGATCAGATTTTGACTGTAGGTATACTGCGCCGGGGTTATAGACAGCCACAGCAACGACGCCGATGAACAGGCCGGTCAAAAGAGCAGGGGCCGTAAACTGCCAGACAGAAATGCCGGCTGCACGCGCAATCACCAGTTCAAGCTTCTGCTCAGCGACACAAAGGCCCAGATAGAGCCGAAAAGCACGGCAAACGGAATAACCTGCTCTAGCAGCAAGGGGACGCGCAAGGCAGAGATGGCAACAATGCGCAGCAAGGAAAAACCTTCGCGGTCACCACCACGGCGCACAAGCTCAAGCACGTCAAACAGAAGGATCAGGGCAGCTGCAAACAGAAACAGGGCCAGAATCGACTTTAAGAATCGTTTGGAGATGTAAAGACTAAGCGTTCTTCCGGTCATTACAGTCCTGCTGTCCTTTGGTTTTTGCGACCTATCAGTTTGGAAAACACACTTCGAATCCCACTAAGAAGGCTATGCATTCCATCGACCAGACGCTGAACAAACCAAGGTCTTCTGTTCAAGCTAATGGACCACGCAGCAAGCGCAATTACGATTATTGGGATTGCGTAGAGTAACGGGAACAGTTTTGGGGCCGAATTCACGATGAGCGTCGCGCCGAAACCAGCCGTTCTGAGTAGTACTGCTATCGCGATTACTGTTGTAACTGCAAGGCCTTGGTCCTGTCTGGTGGTCTTGGGAGAACCTAGAAACGCATAGATGATAAGACCAAAGGCAATGGGGTAAAGCGGCATACTTAAACGGTCATGGAATTCCACAACTAGCTGGTTCCAGTTGTCTTGAGCGTAAGAATCATCGGGAGTTGCGCGTAGTAATTCGAAGGTTGGCCGCTCACTTGCCTTGAATACTGGCTCTCGCGCTTCGGGAATCATCGCTGACAAATCGAAGCCATAGCTCTCAAAACTTACAAGGGACATATCCGACCCGGTGCGCGGGCGACGTTGGATCGTCCCGTCAAGCATGACCAGCAGTGTTTTGTCCGCGGCCTCAATGATCCGACCTGTTTCAGCTGTGTAGGTGAATGAGGTTTCCGGATCTCTGGCATCATCCAGCAATAGCCCCTCAAGCAGACCGTCACCGCTCCTGTTTCGGATATGGAACGTCAGATTCTCTTCAATAGGAATAAATCTTCCCGGCCTGATGATGTTGGCCACCAGATCCACACGAACGCGCGTAAGTTCACTGCGCAATTCTGCCAGACCAATCGGCGACAGATACATGGACAGGAAATACATCAAAGCCGTGATCGAGAGCGACACCACAAGAATTGGCCGCAGCACCACCCATTTGGAAGCACCAGAGGCGTTGACCACAATAAGCTCGCTGTCTCGGGACATAGCGTTCAGTACGATTATCAACGCCAGCATCATTGCAAACGGGGCAATGATTTGGATAAGGAATGGCAGCGCCAGAGCTGTGATGTAGCCAAACTGGAGCAGCGTCTGTCCCTTTGAGGTCACCAGTCAAGCTGGCGCAGCGCCTGGGTTGACCAGACAACGCCGCTCATTGCCGCCAACGACATGATAAACGCGCCAAGACTGCGTCGGATGATGTAGCGTTCGATTGTTTTCATTGTGCCGTGCACCAGAACCTTTTCTTGTCATATACGGGGCGGTCAAGCCGTAATCTTTTTAAGGATAACCCATTAGCACGAATTAAGGAAGAAAGGCGGAACTCTGGATCTTTTAATGAATAAACTCGCAAGTTTCTTCGGCCAGCCTTGAAACAGCACCAATATCACGCCATGTTCTGCGGTGAATTTTACGAGTAGCTGGACCGCGCGTCCGCCTGCGGTCCCTAGTATACTCTGCTCGAAATCGCCTATCGCAGGTTATTCCAAGGAAAGAAACTACATAATGACGCAATTCACATCCATCCAGCTCGCGGAGTACAGTGATGCAGCCGCCCCTGTTCAGGTTGTCTTTGTAAGCGATGAGCTCAAGTTTGCAGCAGAAGCTGCGGCTGTGATGGGCCCGGCAGAAAAAGTGGTTGAGCGCGCGGCAAAAACAGCTGATTTCAAGGGAAAAAAAAGTCCGGCATCATTCATTTGCTCGCGCCTGAAGGCATGAATGCAGAGCGCCTGATTGTGACTGGCCTTGGCAAACTTGATGAGCTAACAGAACAGGATTGGGTCGATCTGGCGGCGAAGTTGCAGGCAAACTGCTTGCACTCAAAGTCGAAAATGCCGAAGTGACCATCCCGTCTGCAGCAACGGCCCAGCAGGCCGCTGATTTTGCTCAAGGTGCGCTGCTGCGTGGCTACAAATTTGACACCTATCGCACTGTCAAGAAAGAAGCGGACGGCGACAAAGCCTGCGAACTCACTCTCAAAGTGAAGGACGTAGCAGCTGTTGTGCCGCTTTGGGCAGAAGCTGAAGCCGTTGCTCAGGGCACCTTGCTCGCCCGTACACTGGTGGACGAGCCAGCCAATACTCTGGGCCCGGTTGAATTTGCCGCAAAAGCGCAGCAGCTTTCCGAGCTGGGTGTTGAAGTTGAAATCCTCGACGAAGACAAAATGCAGGAACTGGGCATGAACGCCCTGCTTGCCGTTGGTCAGGGCTCCGTTCGTGCATCCCGTCTTGCTGTGATGCAGTGGAACGGCGGCAAAAAAAAGGCGAAGCGCCAATTGCATTCGTTGGTAAGGGAGTTGTGTTCGATACCGGCGGTATCTCCCTGAAGCCTGGCCCTGGCATGGAAGACATGAAGGGCGATATGGGCGGTGCGGCTGCTGTCATCGGCTGATGAAAGCACTGGCGGGCCGTAAGGCACCTGTCAATGCCGTCTGCGTGCTGGGTCTGGTTGAAAACATGCCGGACGGCAATGCAATCCGTCCAGGCGATATTGTTAAAACCATGTCCGGCCAGACCGTTGAGATCCTCAACACCGATGCGGAAGGCCGCTTGGTGCTGGGCGATGCGCTTTGGTATACGCAGGACCGCTTCTCACCGAAGTTCATGATCGACCTTGCGACCCTGACCGGCGCATGTGTGGTTGCCTTGGGCGGTCACCGTGCGGGTGTGTTCTCTGCTGACGATGAACTGGCCTACCAGATTTGTCAGGCAGGTGAAGCCACTGCAGAGAAGATGTGGCGTCTGCCACTGGGTGATGAGTACGACAAGATGATCGACACCCCGAATGCAGACATGCGCAACACCGGCGGCAATCGTTGGGGCGGTGCCAGCACCGCAGCTGTTTACCTGCAGCGTCACACCAATGAAACCAAATGGGCCCATATCGATGTGGCAGGAACTGCCATGGGATCCAATAAAAACGCCATCTCTCAGGGCTGGGCATCCGGCTTCGGCGTCCGCGCACTGAGTCGCATGATCAAAGACCACTACGAAGGCTAAGCCTCGTAAAGGGCAGGCTAACGCGTGCATTTGACATGATCAGGAAAGAGCCGGTTGCACATGATGCAGCTGGCCTTTTTACTTATTGGGAAAGTCTTAGCCCAGAATCGCTCAATAAATCCCTGAACCGCGCAAGAAAAAAAGCCCCTTCCAGACGGAACGGGCTTCATGAGATGAAACGCGGTTTTTCTATGAGATTAAAAGTGACCTGAAAAAGAACCGGTTCCCCGATCAGCAGGTCTGGTAATGGGTGCAGGCACTGTTGGTTTCTGGAAGCATTCCACCCACTGCAGCCGTTACCCCAACAAGGCCGGATACAAGAGCAAAGAACAATACAATACGCGCTGCCATTTGGTCGTTTCCTAAATAATAAATGTCTGCAATCTGATCACACCACAAAGATGAGCCTCGCCATCTTCCATAGTCTCGTGCCGGTTGCGCCAAACTTAACCCTACTACGAAATTCCCCAGGAACGCGGTCAAGTCCAGCCCTTTAAAGTGTCTGGGCGGGGTTTATCAACGATTCCTATGAAAAATCTGGTGTGATTGGGATCATTCACGACAATTTTTGGATAAAAATGTGGTCAATTGGGAAACGAATTGATTTGGGCTTACATGTTCCATTATCAGCCCGATGGAGCAAGCCGGACAAAACCTGTCAGGCTGCGTGATGCTATGAGCCTGCCGGATAAACGGGAAACCAGAATATGAGTGAAGTGCTGTTCTACCAGCTCTCGAAATTTCCATTGGAACGGGCTTTGCCCACTCTGCTTGAAAAATGTCTGGAGAGAGACTGGGTGGTCACGGTCCAGTTTGGAACCGAAGAACGGTGCGAAGCTATAGATTCCTATCTCTGGACCTACTCTGACGATGGCTTTCTGCCCCACGGCACCAAGAAGGAAGGTCATCCGGAATACCAGCCCATCTACCTGACAACGGAAAACGACAACCCCAATGAGGCAATTGTCCGCTTTCTGGTGGACCGCGCCCCGTTACCCGATCCTGCGCAATACCAACGTGTTGTCTATATGTTTGACGGTAACGATCAGGAAGCTTTACAAGAGGCTCGCCAGCGTTGGCTTGAGGTGAAAGGCAGCGACCACGAGCTCACGTACTGGGCGCAGACCGAAAATGGCGGATGGGATCGCAAAGCATGAGTGCGGATGAAATCGAGCGGCGCAAGCAACTGCACGCCCGTCTGGATAAAATGGAAAACGCAAGTGGCGGAAATTGGGAAGGTCGCAAAAACTGGTTTGAGCAGGTTTACACCACAGCTGGCGGCGATGCCGGCGAGATCCCGTGGGCGGAACTCAAGCCAAAGACACCGCTGACGGATTGGCTGGCGGCCAACAAGGGCGACGGACGCACCGCGCTGGATGTGGGCTGTGGTCTGGGCGACAACGCTAATGCATTTCATCAAGCGGGCTGGAAAACCGCCGCCTTTGATGTGGCGCCAACAGCCATAGAGTGGGCACAAAAGCGCTTTCCATCAGGAGACATCGAGTTCCGCTGCGCCGATCTTTTCAATCCGCCACAAGACTGGTTCGGCAAATTCGATCTGGTCTACGAATGCTACACCTTGCAATCCATCGGCATCGAGATGCGCGGCAACTTGGTTGCCCCACTCAAAAGCCTCGTCGCCCCCGGCGGCAAACTGATCATTCTGGCCCGTTATTCCGAAAGCGCCGGTGAAAGCTCGGGCCCTCCATGGCCACTGGTAGACGCAGAGATCGCACAATATGGCAGCGATGGTTTTGAGGAGACAGTCCGAAAGACCTTCCTCCAGCACAAAGAAGACGGCCGAAAAATCCCGCACGTCTGGCTGGAACTGAAACGTAGCAACTGACACCCCTGCATTGCACGGATCATCTTGGCAGTAGCTGAGAACACAAGAAGAGCCTCACTCGTTTCTTGGAGAGAGGCTCTTTGCTATATCAGGCTATTCAGGAGCTACTGGGGACTGGCAGAGCAGGGTGTTCCCGGCATCGGGTTCACAGCACTCTCGCGAAGTGCAAAAGCCTCAGCTCACTGAGTATTCTTCCAGCTCAGAAGACATCTTCAGCCATTTCTCTTCGGTCTCTTCCAGTACCTTCACATAGGCGGCGCGGCGGATGGCGTGTTCTTTGGCCTTGTCCGGCGCTTCCGTGTAAATGCGGGGATTGGCCAGAAGGGCATCAAGTTTTTTTGATGTACTTCTGATACTTGGAGATCTCTTTTT
This sequence comes from Pseudovibrio sp. JCM 19062, assembly GCA_001310715.1. Next base: position 36,279 of record BAXV01000018.1, on the reverse strand, counting down.
CCGCTGCCTCGATGTTTTTCTTCAGCGGCGCTATCTTGGCGCGGCGTTCGGCAGCTTCCTTACGGCGAGCTTGCGCATTGGCTTTCTCGCTGTCCTCTTCCACCACAACCTTGGACTTGGCGCCACTCTCGCCCTTCAAGATCAGCTTTCGGTACTCCGCCATGTCGCCGTCAAAGTTTTTCACGCCGCCATCAGCAACAAGCCACAGCCGGTCGGCACAGGCTTCCACCAGATGCCTGTCATGGCTGATCAGGATAACCGCACCGTCATAATCGTTGATCGCATGCACGAGGGCTTCGCGGCTGTCGATATCAAGGTGGTTGGTTGGCTCATCGAGAATAACAAGGTTTGGTCCATGGAACGTGGCGAGACCCAGTAGCAAACGGGCTTTCTCACCACCGGAAAGATCCTTGGCAGGGGTTAGCATCCGGTCAGTCGGCAATCCGAACCGGTCCACACGAGCACGAATTTTGGATTCCAATGCTCCCGGCATCAGCGGACGCACGTGCTCAATCGGGTTGCTCTCAGGCATTAGGTCCTCAAGCTGATGCTGCGCAAAAAAACGCAGTGCTCAGCTTGGTTGCCTTTGTCATATCACCAGACATCAAACCAAGGCGTCCTGCAATCAGCTTGGCGAAGGTCGATTTACCGTTACCATTGGCACCAAGAAGGGCAATGCGGTCATCGTGGTCAATGTTCAGCGTCAGGTTTTTCAAGATCGCCTTGCCGTCATACCCAACAGACGCGTTCTCCAGCTTGATGATAGGAGGAGAAAGTTTGGCCTTGGGCTGCGGAATGTGTAGCTCCAGCCCTGACCCTTCATCCAGAACCGAAATCGGCTGCATCTTCTCAAGCATCTTGATGCGAGATTGCGCCTGCTTCGCTTTGGTAGCCTTGGCGCGGAACCGGTCCACAAAGCTCTGAATATGCTTGCGGGCCTTCTCCTGCTTATCGGCGGCCTTCTTCTGCAACAGGATTGTCTCACGGCGCTGACGGTCAAAGCTGTCATAACCACCGCGATAGAAGGTGAGCTTGCCCCCATCCATATGCACGATGCTGTCCACGGCGTTGTTGAGCAGGTCGCGGTCATGGCTGATCAGAACAACCTGATACGGATAGCGCGCAATGAAGTTCTCCAGCACATGTCCCTTCAAGGTCCAGATAGTTGGTCGGCTCATCCAGCAACATCAAGTCCGGCTTGGAAAACAGCAGTGCAGCCAAAGCCACACGCATACGCCAGCCACCGGAAAAGTTTGCACACGGCTCTTTTTGCTGCTCGGGAGAAAACCCTAGACCGCTCAAAATTGCAGAAGCACGGGCCTCCGCACTGTGGCTCTCAATGTCCACAAGGCGGGTATGGATCTCCGCAATCCGGTGCGCGTCTTGCGCTGTCTCTGCCTCAGCCAGCAGAGCGGTGCGCTCTGTATCCGCCGCCAGAACCACTTCCAGCAGCGTGTCCTGCGTACCTGGCGCTTCCTGAGCCACCTGGCCCACGCGCGCCTTTTGCGGCATGTGCACACTGCCGCTCTCGACAGAAAGCTCGCCGCACAGCAGCTTGAACAGCGTGGACTTGCCAACGCCATTGCGCCCAACCAGACCAGTCTTTGCACCACTTGGAATAGTAACGGAGGCATTGTCGATCAAAAGACGTCCGGCAATGCGGTATGTAAGATTAGAAACCTGAAGCATGCCACGCTGTTTGCCTCCTTAAGAAACACTTGGCAAGTCTTCAGTGGAGGTGTGATCGAATAAATCTCTACAGTCTCGGCTAAGTCACAGGTTTCTACCCTAAAACCGGAGCCGTTATGCCGACTTCTTCCCGTACCTGAATGCCTCAGCCACAAAGTGCGCCACCGCATCACGCGGATAATCCCCTTCCGTGGGCACCCACAAACACCGGTTTCCCTCAAATGAGAGGATGTCGCCATAGAGGCTCGCATGTCGGCAATGAGGGTGGTCTGGCAATGAACGAACAGGCCGACGCGCTCACCAAACTTGGGTTTCCAGTGCAGGCGTACAGTGGTTCCGCCGTGTTTGGCGAGGGGACGGTAGGAAGGCTCACCCCACTTCAGGGTCTCAGTGAGAGAAGAAGGACCAAACAAGCGCTGGGCGCTGTCGAGGATAATACAGCGTAGCTCAAGAAGGCGCACACGCTTGTCATCCGGATAGGCGGCAAAAACGGCTGCCACGCTCTCTGGAATGGAAACTCCATCAACCTCCACTCGTATCTCCTTTGAACCCTCCAGTGAACCCTGCGAATTTAAGCAGCTCGCTGGGCCGTAGTCCACCTTGCCACGAATAAGGCCCACGCTTAACATGCCCCTATGCCTACCAGAAAACGCAGCGCTAGATGCATCCTCATTACTGGCACCTCTCACACAGGTAAAAGCACGCTGGCGCGGCGATTAAGCCAGCTGCTCGGCTGGAAGGTGATCTCAACCGATCAGCTTGCGCGCCATCCGGGCAGGCCGTGGCCTCAGCCGCGCCTGCAAGTTGCGGAGTATTACACAAAACTCACACCACAAACGACTTTCTGGTTCCTCAAGGTCCACCACGAAAACATATGGCCCCAGCTGGAAGGTATGATTGGCACAGTAGCTGAGAAAGGGCAGGGCCTCATCATGGAAGGCTGCGCGCTCAGGCCGGAGTTTATGGCTCGGCTCAACACTCCTGATTGTCTTAGAGTGTGCCTCCATGACGATCCGGCCGAGCTTTCCGCCAGAATTCATCGGGCCAGCGCCTATGAAACCCGGCCACCGGATATCAGAGCCTGCATCGATGCCTTTGTTGAGCGGTCTTTGCTCGACAACGAAGCACAGGTTGAAGCCGCAAGAGCTCACCAAATCCAGCTTATACAGACCACAGATCCCGAGGCCATTGATCTGTTCTGCCAAAGCATCTCGGCGCGTGTAAAGTCACATCCGCGACAGTGCCGTAATGCCTTTTCTCAGCCGTAAGACACTCAAGCTATAGTGCGCCTCAGGCCAAAAATATCTCCTATTTTCAATAAGATGTATTTGCCTTATTTCGGATAAAAAGCAAAAATACGTTGCTGCCGCTGAAGTACATACACCGCAAAAGGAATATCACTATGAAGAGATATATCATCGAGAGAAAAGTAAAAGCGGAAGACAAAAATGATCTCGAAGCGATCAAGCAGGGTGTAAAGAAGTCCAATGAGGTGCTCGCTAAACTAGCACCCAAAGTTCAGTGGTTGCATTCCTACGCGACTAAAGACAAGACATACTGCGTCTATCTTGCTGAAGACGAATCCTACGTTCGTAAACATGCAGAAATCGGCGGCTTTCCAATCGATAGCGTTGCAGAGGTTGAATATATAGTAGACCCAACACGCGCCAGTTAAACATGGGTCTCCAGATTTTTAGGGAGACATCAGGGGGTGAGTTCTCCCTGCAACACTAGGGCATCGAGTGAAATTCAACCTTGATGTCCTATGTGTTTCCTTCAGGCACAAATTGAAGCCGCAAAAGCTCGCCGAACCCAACTCATACAGACTACAGTTCCCGAGGCACTCAAGCTTGAGTGCGCATCAGGCCGTAATCATGTCTTCTTCTTTTGCCATGCCATGGCCGGTTTCGCGCTGGAAGTAGATCATGTCCAGCGGCTCTGGAGTGCGGCCCAGCTGTGTTAGCATGGCGTGCACCTGTCCCCGGTGGTGGGTCTGGTGGTTGAAGAAGTGGAACAGCGCGGCGCCAAGCGGCTGCTGCATCACCAGCGGCTTGCGGATGGTGCGGTAAATCATGGTGCGCAGGAAGTCTTTTTCCTGCATTTGGTCCACCACCGAGCAGATACGCTCATCCAACAGGCGGCGCTTTTCGTTGAGCGTTGCAAAATCGCCGGTCATCTGCTCATCAAGACTGTCAATCGGATCGCCTTGCGCGGTAAACCGGTAAAGCCAGACCTTATCGGCAACCAGCTGATGGTCCATAGTGCCATGAATGGAATTGAAATAAGAGCCAAGATCACGGTGGTAGTCCTCGCTCGGGAGCTGGCCGCACTCTTTAAGCAATAGATCGTTTGCCCACTTATTATAGGAGGCATACATAACAAATGCTGCTTTCATAGGGGTGTCCTCTTGCGTGTCCGTTGCACTCACAATGCACCTCTTTTCGCCCCGATAAATTGACCCACCTCAAATTAATCCGGCAGCGGGGGGAGACGTGAAGTCGCAATTTGATATGCATATCTGCCATGCACGGCGAGAACCTGTTGGAACCTTGGTGCTTTTCCCAAAATTCTGAGCCTTGTGTCAGGGCAGCTCTGGAATGTCCCTTATGAAATTCAAGGGGGCTTTGCTGCGGCTATGTGTGAGCCGAAACTGTCCGTCGTCCCTGTCCGGGAACAATCACCAGCCTGCTGACCGGCATACGCGCATCAAAACCTCCAGTTTTCGGCCAGTATTGCGCAGGCCAACGTGGGAATACGGATATACCCTCTTGCTTTTTGCGGGGGACATTAAGTATATCTCGCGCGAACCTTTGTGGCGTGCTTTTTGACGCCACAGGAAAAAAGATTTTTCAAAGAGAGCGACCTTCGGGACGCTCGCAAAAATGCAGGTAATAACGATGGCGATTGAACGCACCTTTTCCATGATCAAGCCGGACGCAACCAAGCGCAACCTGACCGGTGCTATCACCGCTAAGCTCGAAGAAGCTGGCCTCCGCGTTGTTGCATCCAAGCGCGTTTGGATGTCCCTGCGTGAAGCAGAAGGTTTCTACGCTGTTCACAAAGAGCGTCCGTTCTTTGGCGAACTGACTGAATTCATGTCTTCCGGCCCAACCATCGTTCAGGTTCTGGAAGGTGAAAACGCAATCGCGAAAAACCGTGAAGTCATGGGCGCAACCAACCCTGCGGACGCTGCTGAAGGCACCATCGTAAGGAATTCGCTCTGTCCATCGGCGAAAACTCCGTACACGGTTCTGATGCACCTGAAACAGCTGCTGAAGAAATCTCTTACTGGTTCTCCGGCACCGAAATCGTAGGCTAATCCAGCCATACGATTTTGGCAGTACGCTGAAATCAGACAAAGCCCGTTTGATCCCGCAAGGCATCAGACGGGTTTTTTCATGAGTCATCTACGTAAGCCTGAAGATCGTTGCGCTGAAAGGGTTGAATAACCCTGGGAATGCGCTGGGCTCCCTTTTTTAGGACACAATTATAAAATTAAGTCCGCGCGCACGCGGGATAATGGAGCGCAAGATAAATATATGAATATTAGTGCAAAATATCTTCTCTTGAGCGCCTGTCTGGTCGTGGGAACAAGTGCGGCCACCGCTCAGGAAAACACTCGGCCATATTTGAGCCTTGATGAGGCGGGCAAGGGCGTAAGCGCCTGTGTGGCGCAGGCCAAGGAAAACGGATGGAACCTGTCCATCGTAATCGTTGACCGCGGTGAAGATGTTGTCGCCTCTGTGCGCATGGATGACGCTCTGCCAGCCAGCTACAAAGCGGCAACCCTCAAGGCTAATACCTCGCTGGCATGGGGCCTGCCAACAGAAGAGGTGCAAGAGATTTTAGAAGACGCACCGGTCTTCAAGCAGTTTCCGGGTACAGTGGCCATCGCTGGCGGTCTTCCCGTCATTGTTGGCGAAAGCGCCATGGTCGGCGCAGTCGGCGTTGCTGGTAGCACGATGGAAAATGATGCAACCTGCGCTGCAACCGCATTGGAAGCCATGCGCTGATCCAAATGCCGGAGTGAGCCTGAAGGTTCTCCCCAAGAGAAACGAATAGTCTGCATGAGCGTGATACCGCGACAGTGAGGTCGCCAGAAGATGGTGTACGCTCATGCACTATTATACGAAATTACGGTCGATCATGGCCGATGCGCTGATGTGCCCCTTTGGGCTCTGAGTGGCCTTGCCGCAATCCAACCCCAGATTACACTTCATAGGTTGTGCTTTTCACTCCGCTGCCCTGTGTGCACTTGGCAGAGGCTACCGCGCGCATAGCTCCGCAAGAAAAGATGCCACTTTATCCTCCGGTCGCCCTGCTTTCTTAGAGTGGCAGCAGCAGGTGTACTTTCGAAGAATTATCGGGATTTAGCCATAATGTGTACAGAGGAATGCACGAGTTTTAACTGAAAAGGCCCAGGGCTGCTGCAAACTAAGGCCGGTTGGCGGTCATGAGGCACGTCTGATTATTACAATTTTTCTAGAACTTTTTGCGGTTCACTTACCCCTTGTTAAGGGTGAGTCCTGTTCGCCTTGGGGTATATTGCCGCCTTCTCTAAAGGGCGTAGATTGGTAAGGTGACCAGAAAACACACAGGCCGACAAGAAAGGGATGAGTGATTTTTGATGAGAACTGAGAACGTTACCACCAGCCGATCAGCACCAATCAGCCTAACGAAAACATTTGAAGCCTCCATTCACGAGTTCTCCAACTCGGGCGTGGAAGCAACTTCGCTGGAACAGATCAGTGCAGTCACAGGTGTGCCCTATGAGAGATTGTCACAAACCTTTCATGATACGGCCAACCTGTTTGCTAACGTGGTCAAGTGGTACTTGCGCAGATACGAGCACCAGATCCTCTCCGGCTTTGCCATGCACTGCAATCCGGTCGGGGCCATCCGCATAGCGCTTTACGAATGCATCGAGATATTCTGTGAAGGCGAAGAGGTGGAAGACGGCTTTCTTGCGGTCAAACTGCTGGAGATGCCGGACACGGACGGCATCATTGCCAGACAGTTGATCCACATGAAAGAGCAGGCCAACGCCCGCCTTGTCCAGAAACTGGAAGACTGCAAAGGCCGGTTCGCAACCAGCTTCAACCTGTCGAGATGGCTGACTTCTATACAGAGATGATGGTCATCATCATCAAACAGGCCTGTGAAGGGGTGAAGAGAAACGATCTTTACAATCTCGCAGACGCCAGCCTTGAACGACTGGAAAACCAGCCGGTTGTTCACTAAAGCCCCAGACAGCAATGAAAAAGCAAGGTGGACTGAAGACCACACCGGACCAGCCCGCTTTTCAGAATCGGAATGCCGCAGCCCACACAGGTATGCAAACGGGACTTTGCAGTGATGGCTCCCTCTACATTCTATCTACCGTGAACATATGGAGAACATAGTCGCATTATTCGTGTTGGAATGCGTTCCTGCCGTCTGCAAAAGAGCAGAGGCCCATAAAAGGACCTTGGAGCATAACGGGAACATATAATCCTAATCTGTCTCAAAAGGCGATCTCTGGGCGTATGACCTGCGGGAATGATCGGAAATCGATGAAACAGATTAATGATAACAATCTAGAATTTGTTGTAGGTATGAAACGAAAAACAAGCGGTTAGCTCCGAAGATGAGAGGGTGTAGAACCTCGCGTTGCGTGCTGTGAGCTAAAAGCTCGGCACGAGCGCTACCATGGGCGCAATCTGACCTAATATCAGGCACGCCCACGGTTAATCTTGGAATGGTTTTTTTCGTGGCCAATGACAACAACCCACATCAGTCTATCTTGGATGCGGCTTTGCAGCTGTTTCTGACACAGGGCTATGCGACGACAACACTTGCGCAGATCTGCAGGAAAAGCAGGGTAAAAAAAACGCCGTTCTGCATCAATGCTTTGAGGACAAGCCGGATCTGGCCATCGCGCTATGGGACCAAGCGGTTGCAGGCTGGACCAGAGAGGCACGCAATACTCCGCAAAGTGCGAGCGCGGAAGACACCATCAAAGCATCAGTTAACGGCTTGGTCCGCTGGGGAAGTGACAACCCCGATCTGTTCCGCCTTTTTGAAGAGCTCAAAGTAAGAGCACGATCAGATGATGACTTTGTCCCCATTAAGCAACAGATGGAGCAGGTTCACCTGCAAGGAGAGGCGCTCTACGCAACTTGGCGTGTACTGGGGGCAGTCAAACCAATTCCCTGGTCTGTCGCCTCTGCGCTCATTGTTGGTCCGGCTTATACATTGCTGAGTACTGAACGGGTGATCTCCGGCAAAGACAGGAAGTTTCTGGTGAGAATGGCGTGGGAGGCTGTCAAGAAGTAAGGAAGGGCTAAAACGAGGGAGTTCAGGCACGCAGACCCGCAAGAACCCGCATACACTGCTTCAAGAAAACGTCAAATTACCTATTATTTGCGCTTGGTTTCTTGACAACTTGAGCGTTTCCCGTGATCTGTTTGTGCAACGAGAACAAGTCCAAACACACTTCTTACCGAGTACGCCAAGCATGTCCAAGCCCGAAAAGCCGCAAAGGTTTGCCTCCGCATGTCCTCATGATTGCCCTTCAACCTGTGCGCTTGAGTCGAAGTCTTTGCAAACGGACGTATAGGACGTATTCACGGCACCCGCGACAACGACTACACCGCCGGTGTCATCTGCGCAAAAGTCGCCCGCTACTCCGAACGCCTGCATCATCCAGACCGTCTGACAAAGCCGTTACGCCGTAAAGGCCCCAAGGGCTCGGGTCAGTTCGAGGAGATCAGCTGGGAAGAGGCGCTTCAGGAAGTCACCGAGAAATTTCTTGAAGCGGAACAGAAACACGGGCCGCAGACCGTATGGCCTTACTTCTTCGCAGGTACCATGGGGCTTGTTCAGCGCGATAGCATCAACCGCCTGCGCAATGCCAAAAGCTACTCCGGTATGTACCAGACCTTCTGCACGAACATGGCGTGGACAGGTTATATAGCCGGAACCGGCAAACTCGCTGGGCCGGACCCGCGCGAGATGGCTGTAGCCGATACGGTCGTCATCTGGGGCACCAATCCGGTCGCGACCCAGATCAACGTCATGACCCACGCCATTAAGGCCCGCAAAACCCGTGGGGCCAAGATCGTTGTCGTTGATGTCTATAAGACCGAGACAATGAAACAGGCCGATATAGGCCTTGTCGTTAAACCGGGCTCCGATGCCGCGCTCGCCTGTGCCGTCATGCATGTTATGTTCCGTGATGGCTATGCCGACCGCGCCTACATGGAAAAATACGCAGACGCGCCTGAAGAACTCGAAGAACACCTCAAAACCCGCAGCCCGGAATGGGCCAGCCAAATCACCGGCCTGACTGTCGAGCAAATCGAAGACTTCGCAAAATTGGTTGGCGAAACCAAAAAGACCTTCTTCCGCCTCGGCTACGGCTTCACCCGCCAGCGCAACGGTGTTGTCTCCATGCATGCCGCCAGCTGTATCGCGGTAGTGGGTGGTCACTACCAGTACGAGGGCGGCGGCGCTTTCCACAACAACGGTGCCATCTTTGGTCTCAACATGTCGATGGTCGAAGCCCACTCGCTCCACGACAGCTCCATCCGCAAGCTTGACATGTCTCAGGTTGGCCGCGTGCTCACAGGCGATAAGGACGCGCTCATGGGCGGCCCACCAGTCACCGCCATGCTGATCCAGAACACCAATCCGGTGTCAGTAGCCCCGGAACAGACCCTCATCAAACAAGGCTTTGCCCGCGAAGACCTGTTCACCGTGGTCCACGAGCAGTTCATGACCGAAACTGCCTTAATGGCCGATATCGTTCTGCCAGCAACCCAGTTTCTGGAACACGACGATATCTACAAAGGTGGCGGACACCAGAACATCCTGTTTGGACCAAAACTCGTAGACGCTCCGGGTGAAGCCAAGCCGAACCTTTATGTGCTCAACGAACTTATCAAACGCCTCGGCGGGGATAAACACGAAGCTCATGACATGACCGCCCGCGAGCACATCGACTGGATGCTTAAAAACTCCAAGTACCCCGGCGGCCTGAAAGAGCTGGAAGAAAAACGCTGGCTCGACTGTCAGCCAGATTTCGACGAAGCCACTACATCAATGGTTTCGGCTATGAGGACGGAAAATTCCGCTTCAAGCCCGACTGGCCGAATGTACCAGCTCCAAACGCTGGGCCAATGGGGCCATGGCAACAAATGCCAGCTCTGCCGGATCATTGGGACATCAACGAGACCCCGACACAGGACTATCCGTTCCGTCTGGCGACCTCGCCATCACGCTCGTTCCTCAACTCCACCTTCAACGAGACCCCAAGCTCTCTGAAAAAGGAAGGACGCCCAACCGCCATGCTGCACGCAGACGACGCCGCCGCGCTGGGCGTTGCAGAGGGCGACAAGATCATCCTCTCCAACCACCGCGGCGAAGTCTACCTGCACGCCTCCGTTGGTGACCGTCCTCAAAAGGGAACAATCATCGCAGAAGGCATCTGGCCCAACGCAGCTCACGAGCACGGCAACGGCATCAACACCCTCACCAGCGCCGACCAAACCGCCCCTTTCGGCGGTGCGGCCTTCCACGACATCCACGTCGCGGTGCGCAAGGCATAGGAACGCACAAAAACCGTAAATTGTGCAAACCAACGCACATATCAACGCAAACTAAAAAGGCCGCAGACGAGAGCGTCGGCGGCCTTTGTTGTATCTCTGGTAAAGCGCCTTATCTCATTAACAAATAAGGTTTTTTTGTTGAAGGTTTGGCACCTTCAACAATCACGCGGAAGCCGTCAATCGTCGCTTTGCCGCTGGCAACAGCCGCAAGGGCCTTCGGATAGATCTCATGCTCCACCGCCAAAACCCGAGCCGCCAGCTCATCCGGGTTATCCCCGTCCAGAACGGGGACAGCGCCTGTGCGATGATTGGGCCCACATCCATTTCAGAGGTCAGGAAATGCACCGTAGCTCCATGAATGCGAACACCTTCCTCAAGCGCCCGCTCATGCGTATGTAGTCCCGGAAAGCTGGAAGCAGAGCAGGGTGGATATTGATCACACGGCCCTGCCACTGGTCAACAAACCAAGGGGTTAGAATGCGCAAAAAAACCTGCAAGAACAAGGAGTTCCACGTTATGTTCGAGAAGCTTGGAATGCAGGTCCCGCTCAAAAGCCTCACGGTCCTTACCGTAAAGCTTGTGATCTAGCGCAAACGTGGCAAAGCCTTCGTCAGAAGCGCGGTCGAGCCCCTTTGCGTCTGGCCGGTTAGAGCCAACCACAACGATTTCCGCTGGATAATCAGGGGCTTTGGCTGCCTCGATGAGAGACACCATGTTGGACCCGCGCCCTGAAATCAGAACGCCAACACGTTTTTTTCGGCTGCGCGCTCATTTGGCAAAACCCAGTGAGCCGTCAAACACAACCTGCTCAGCACCATCCTGCGCAGCTTCCAATGTTCCAAGCGTCACAACAGTTTCACCTTCACGCTCAAGCACTTCGCGAACAGCCGCTGCTTTATCAGCTGCAACCGCAACGACCATACCTACACCGCAGTTGAAGGTCCGCAGCATCTCAAACTGCTCAATCCCGCCCGCTTCAGCCAACCAGCCGAACACCGCAGGAGACGAGATTGCAGAAAGATCGATCCGCGCTGCCAGTCCCTCAGGCAAAACACGCGGCAGGTTTTCAGGAAGACCGCCACCCGTGATATGTGCCAAGCTTGATACCATTGGTCTCTTTAATCGCCGCAGCAAAGTTCACATAAATGCGGGTAGCTCCATCAGCGCTTCACCAAGCGTTTTGTCAGCATCAAACGGTGCTTTGTCTGCCCATGTCAGGTCGGAGACTTCAACGATCTTGCGAACCAGAGAGAAGCCATTGGAGTGAACGCCGGAAGAAGCCAGGCCAAGCAGAACGTCACCTTCGCCCAGATCCTTGGAGGGCAGCAATGTTCCGCGCTCCGCCGCACCAACAGCAAAACCAGCCAGATCATAATCACCAGCAGCATACATACCCGGCATTTCAGCGGTCTCACCGCCGATCAGTGCCGCGCCGGAGATCTTGCAGCCCTCTGCAATCCCCGCAACAACGTCGGTTGCCATGTCCACGTCCAGTGCGCCTGTCGCGAAATAATCGAGGAAGAACAAAGCTCAGCACCTTGCACCACAAGATCGTTCACACACATGGCAACAAGATCTATCCCCACGCCATTATGAACGTTGGTGTCGATCGCGATCTTCAGCTTGGTGCCCACGCCATCATTGGCGGCCACAAGAACAGGGTCTTTAAACCCTGCACCTTTCAGATCAAAAAGGCCGCCGAAGCCGCCAATGTCACTGTCGGCACCCGGCCGACGCGTTGCTTTGACCAATGGGCTGATCCGCTTGACCAGTGCGTTCCCAGCATCGATATCGACGCCCGCTTGTGAATAGGTGAGGCCGTTTTGGCCGGTCTGGTCCTGGCTCATGGATACTGCTCCGCATCATCAAGAGTGTGGCGGCATGACCGCCTCTTTAATTTGGCGGCATAAAACCAAAACTGTAGGGAATTGCAAGGCCGAAACGAAAAGGAAACAGCACCGGCCTCCGAGAAAACAGCAGATCTGTGCAGAACCAGCTAAGCATTTGCAAAATAAACGAGGCATTGAAAAACTCTTCATTTGAGGGAAAGTTTTTCGCCCCGCAGAAAGGTGCTCCCAAAATGAGCTGGCAAAAAGAGAGAGTAGCTACTCTGGCAAGCCTGATGCTGCGACTTGACGCCATCCCTTGATCGAAACTACAACCAATTTAATCTTATTATAATGTGTCTGCGATCACCAGCCTGACCGAGCAATCGGAGAGCAGGGGCGCTCACACCTCCATTTGGAGAAATTTATGAATACGAACAAGCAGGTGCTCTTCTGGTTGCTGTCATTTGCAGCCTTTGTTCTGTTTCTCTCGGTGTTCCAGAATATCCTGCTGCCGTTTGTTGCTGGCATGGCACTGGCCTATCTTCTTGACCCCATTGCAGACTATCTGGAGGAACACGGTTCGGGCGCATCTGGCAACCGTCACCATCCTCCTATTATTTCTCCTTATTTTCGTGACAGCGCTACTGGTCCTTCTACCAATTCTGGGCAGACAGTTGATTGCCTTTCTTGAATACCTGCCGGAGCTGGCAGCCAATCTTGAAACACTCCTGCGCGACGCGCTTGGGCCACAGCTGGACAGGATCAGCAATCTTTCCGGGCAGGGGCAGCAAATTGACTGGGGTGCCTTTGTCGGTCAGGCCGCTAACTTTGTGGGTGGTCTGCTCTCCTCAATCTGGAGCGGAGGTCAGGCGCTGATCTCCATCATCGGCCTTGCAGTGGTAACGCCCGTTGTTGCGTTCTACCTGCTGCTGGACTGGGACCGCATGATTGAGCGCATCGACAGCTGGCTGCCGCGTGACCACCAAAAAACTATCCGCACGCTCGTAAGTGATATGGACGCAGTGGTCGCAGGCTTCGTGCGCGGGCAGGTGCTCATGTGTATTATACTGGGCACCTTCTACGCGCTTGGACTGCTCCTGATTGGCCTCAAATTCGGCCTGCTGATCGGTCTGACAGCGGGGCTGATCAGCTTCATCCCATATGTCGGCGCAATTGTCGGCTTCGGATTGTCAATTGGGGTTGCTCTGGTGCAATTCTGGCCTGATTTTTTCATGATCGGAGCAGTGCTGGCGGTATTTGTTCTTGGTCAGTTTCTGGAAGGAAACGTCCTTCAACCGAAACTTTTAGGCGGAAGTGTCGGTCTTCACCCTGTCTGGCTCATGTTTGCACTGTTCGCTTTTGGCTCTTTGTTGGGATTTGTGGGGATGTTGATCGCAATTCCAGCCGCAGCAGTGGTTGGGGTACTAGCAAGATTTACTCTAAAGCAATATCTTGCAAGCTCGCTATATGCAGGTCACTACAAAAATACCAATAAGACGGAAGGACTGGAATGACAGGATCGACAGGGCCGCAACAATTGCCTTTGGTCTTGCCCCACGAGGAGGCTTTGGGGTTGATGATTATCTGGTTTCGACGTCAAATCAGGCTGCATTCAATTTGATTTCCAACTGGCCTGAATGGCCGTCGGCAATCGTAACGCTTCAGGGGCCGATTGGATCTGGTAAAACACATCTGGTCAACGCCTGGCAGGAATTGAGCGGCGCACAAATCGTGGGCGGCGATGAATTGGAATATCTTGACCTGACAGCTCTGGCAGAAGCCGGACCGGTCGCCGTAGAAGATCTACACGCCGGATTTGATGAGGCTTCGCTGTTTCATCTGTTCAATGCTGTCCGACTGACTGGCGGCAATATGTTGATGACCACCCGCGAGTGGCCACATACATTTGACTTGAAAACCAAGGACTTGGCTTCCCGTTTTCGGGCATCTACCCAGTGCAGCTGGAAGAGCCGGACGATATGCTGCTGAAAATGGTAATGACTAAACATTTCGCAGATCGTCAGGTAACTGTTGACTCCAGTGTGATAGATTATCTCGTAATTCGAATTGAACGCTCGCTGGATGCAGCGCGCAACACTGTAGATATGTTGGATAGGCACGCATTGGCGAAGGGTCGCAAGATTACTCGCGTGATGGCCTCTAAAATACTGGAGAGCATGGACGAATAAGCACGCAGCGTATCTCCACAAAGTGACTGCCGGTTTTCGGGCAAGGATACGCGGGAGATAGGCGTATCCCCGAAAATTGATTGCGGTTCTTTGGGGGAGATACGTGGGAAAAGTATCTCATCAGGAAGTGACTGTTGGGTCCCGTGTGAGGATACGCGTGCAGAAAGAGTTTAGAGATTTATAGGTGAACGCAGCATGCTTCTGGCGTGCCGTTTCCTGTTTTAAATGTGTGGTCTAAATGACCAAATTCATACACTTGCCAGCGTAATCGCCAGCTAATTTGTAGCGAGATGCGCCGAATGCTGGCGAACCCGGTCCACGGGCTGCGGAGGTACATGGAATGAATGAGTTTACGGAAGTGAAGGCTTTGGAAGACGAGACCACAGACACCGCAAATTATGAGGTGGATGCAGGGCTGGCTTTGATGCAAAAACCGGAGCGCTTTGTTAACCGTGAGCTTTCATGGCTCCAATTCAACCGCCGTGTTCTGGAAGAATCCATGAACCCAGTCATCCGCTTTTGGAAAGACTCCGGTTCCTGTCTATCTCTGCCAACAACCTCGATGAATTCTTCATGGTGCGTGTTGCCGGTTTGCGCGGCCAGCAGCGGGCAGATGTGACAACCATCTCAGATGACGGACTGACCCCGTCAGAGCAGCTTGAACAGATCTCTGTTGAAGTCAGTAAGCTTCAAAGCGAGCAGCAGGCACGTTTCCGTCAGTTGCGTTCTGAACTGGCAGATGAAGGCATCTTCATCGTTGAAGCGCAGAATATGAGTCAGGCGGAAACCGACTGGTTGGAAGAATACTTCCTGCAGCACATTTTTCCGGTCCTCACCCCACTGGCAATTGATCCGGCGCATCCATTCCCGTTCATCCCAAATCTGGCTTCTCGCTGATCCTTGATCTGCGTCCGGTTGATGGCGGTGCCGGAATGACGGCATTGCTGCGCATGCCCAGCCAGATTGGCCGGTTTGTTGTGCTGCCAACGCCGCGTGATGCGGGGCCAAAGGCAACCCGCTTCATTCCCATTGAAACAATCATTTCGCTGTTCATCGGTAAGCTCTTCCCTGGCTATCAGGTCTGCGGCAAAGGTGCGTTCCGCGTTCTGCGTGACTCGGATCTGGAAATTGAGGAAGAAGCGGAAGATCTGGTGCGCGTTTTTGAAACCGCCCTGAAACGCCGTCGTCGCGGGTCTGTGATCCGCATGGAAATCGACGAGAGCACCCCGGAAAATCTACGTGCGTTTGTTGCCAATGAGTTGGAAGTCACCGAGGAGGAGACTTTCCTTGCCAACGGTCTACTGGCGCTCAATGATCTGTCGCAGGCCGTAAACGTCAAGCGTGATGACCTCAAGTTTTTGCCGTATAGCCCGCGCTATCCGGAACGCATCCGTGAACATGGAGGCGATTGTTTTGCTGCTATCCAGCAAAAAGACATCCTGATCCATCACCCTTATGAGAGCTTTGATGTCGTTGTCCAGTTCCTCCTTCAGGCAGCTCAGGACCCTGATGTTGTTGCAATCAAACAAACGCTCTACCGTACATCCAACAATTCGCCGATTGTAAAAGCCCTTGTCGAAGCCGCAGAGGCAGGTAAATCTGTTACCGCTCTCGTTGAGCTGAAAGCACGGTTTGATGAAGAAGCCAACATCCGTTGGGCACGAGATCTGGAACGCGCTGGCGTACAGGTTGTCTTCGGCTTCCTTGAACTGAAAACCCACGCAAAAGTATCCATGGTTGTGCGCCGCGAGCAGGGCGGGCTGAAGACCTACTGCCACTTCGGTACAGGCAACTATCACCCAATCACCGCACGCATCTACACCGACCTGTCTTACTTCACAGCAGAGCCTGTGATGGCACGTGATGCGGCTAAGGTATTCAATTATATAACTGGGTACGCTGAGCCGGGCGAGCTGGAGCGACTGGCCGTCTCCCCAATGAGCCTGCGCAAGCGGATTATTCAGCATACAGAAGAAGAGATCGCTCACACCAAAGCAGGCCGTCCGGGCCAAATCTGGATGAAGATGAATTCTCTGGTTGATCCAGGTGTCATTGATGCACTCTACCGTGCCAGCCAGGCAGGCGTGCAGATTGATCTTATTGTCCGTGGTATCTGCTGCCTGCGCGCAGGCGTGCCGGGGCTTTCCGACAATATCCGAGCCAAATCAATTGTGGGAAGATTTCTTGAGCACAGCCGTGTCTTCTGCTTTGGCAACGGTCATGGGTTGCCCTCAGACGAAGCCCATGTCTATATCTCATCTGCGGATATGATGCCGCGTAACCTTGATCGTCGGGTCGAGCTCCTGGTACCTGTTAAAACACCGACGGTACATAAGCAGGTTCTTGATCAGATTATGGTTGCGAATCTAGAAGATAATCAACAAAGCTGGCGTCTGCTTCCGGACGGTAGTCATGAGCGCATTGTTGCCGAACCAGACGAAGATCCGTTCAACGCACACATGTTCTTTATGACCAACCCATCGCTGTCTGGTCGTGGTAGCTCGCTACAGGGTGACAGCCCGAAACTTTTTGCAGAGCGGCCGAATAGTGACACAAATCTCGACGAGTGATGAGCCTCGCGGACGATTTACAGACCCGGGACCAATAGCAATCATTGATATTGGTTCCAACTCTGTCCGTCTTGTGATTTATGAAAGACTGGCGCGTAACCCTACTGCGTTGTTCAATGAAAAAATCCTAGCGGGATTGGGGCGCGGCGTAGGCGCAACGGGTCGTCTGGGTGAAGAAAATGTCGCCACGGCCTTGCGCGCTTTGGTACGGTTTAGGCGCGTATGTGACCATGTCGGTGTCATCAAAGTGCACATCTTGGCAACCGCAGCAGTGCGTGAAGCCGAGAATGGTGCCGACTTCATCACCAGAGTTGAAAAAAATCTGCCGTGAGAAGGCACAGATCCTTTCTGGCCGTGACGAAGCCTTCTTCTCCGCAATGGGCGTGTTCTCCGGTTTCTGGAGAGCAGATGGTCTCGTCGGCGATTTGGGTGGTGGTTCGCTGGAACTGGTCGACATCAGCGCACATGGCATTGGTGATGGCCGCACGTTCCCGCTTGGCGGCATTCGCCTGCAGGAGTCTTCAGATAGAGACCTTGCACTGGCTAACGAAATCGCTCGCGAAGAACTGGACAAGGCCGATTGGCTTGGTAAAGCCCGTGACCGGAATTTTTACGCCATTGGCGGTACCTGGCGTTCTCTGGGGCGCCTCCATCTGTACCAGCAAGGCTATCCACTGCACGTGATGCATGACTACACGGTGCCTGCAGAAGTCATGATTGACTTTTGCGAGCAGCTCATGCGCGATGATGTGAGCAATGAGCCGAGTATTCAGGTCATTTCCAAGGCCCGCCGCGCATTGCTGCCATACGGCGCAACAGTGATGCGGCAGACCTTGCTGCACTGTCAGGCAGATCAGGTCATCTTTTCTGCGCTCGGCGTGCGAGAGGGCTACCTGTATGATCAACTCGATGACGCGGGCAAAAAACAGGACCCGCTCCTCGCAGCAGCGCACGAATTGGGCGTGTTGCGCGCGCGCGATCCGTCCTACTCAGCCGAGGTCGTTGAGTGGAGCGAACAGGCCATGCGTGTTGCAGGTGTGGACGAGAGCGAAGGCGAGCGCCGGTTGCGTGAAGCCGCCTGTCAGTTGACTGATATCGGTTGGCGCGCGCACCCGGACTATCGTGGGCAGCAATCGCTGAACATTATCTCCAATGGCGGTTTCGTAGGCATTGATCATGCGGGCAGAGCGTATCTGGCTCTGACCGTGTTCTATCGATACGAAGCTTGATGGATGAGGCCCTCTCGCCAGCAATCCGCAGCCTGAGCAATCCACGCCTCATGAAACTGGCACGGCTCCTCGGCGCAACACTGCGCGTTGCTGCGCTCATCAGCGCCTCTATGAACGGCGTTCTGCTGAAGAGTAAGCTCTCACTGGTCAACGACAAGCTCATTTTAGCGCTTCCCGCTGAACTTGCAGATATGCAAGGGGATCGTTTGACAAAACGCCTGAACCAACTCGGGCGTGTTATGGATCTGGAAGCGGAAGTCAGAGTGCTTTAGAGCGTATCCCCGAAAAGTGGGTCCGGTTTTCGGAGAAGAATACGCGAGAAAATAAACGCTTAGAGCTTACTGCGTGAATTGATATAAACGCGACATACTCTAAGAAAATGCCGAGATGAATATAAGAAAGCCCCGACAGGTCTTGCCGGGGCTTTTCTTATTTATCAGTCTCTTATGGTAAAACGTGGATGTAAAGTCTCAATTAGGCTTTTGCTTTGTTGCTTCTGTTACCACCGCGTCGACGGGACCCGTTCTCAACCCGTTCAACAGGTTCGCCCTGTTCGCAAATGACAACCTGACGCCCATTAAATGCAAGGCCGATCTCACCTTTTTTTCAGGCGAAGAGCCTCGTCGCCAAACAGCTCTTTGCGCCAGCCTGAGAGGGCCTGAACCTGAGCATCATCGCTGGAGGCAATTTTGTCCAAATCATCGACGGTTGCAATGACTTTTGGAGCAACACCAAAGCTCTCGCTCTTCATCTTCAACAGCACTTTCAGAAGGTCAACTGCCGCAGATGCTCCGTCCGGCGAAGGTCGGCCCTTCGGAACTTCCGGAAGTTCCTCCTCGGGGATTGCCATGGCCCGCTTGACCGCATTCAAGATATCTTCGGCATGGCGAGAGCGCTCAAAACCACGCGGAATTGTACGCAAGTGCCCCAAAGCCTCAGTTGTCTGCGGTTTCTGGGTTGCAACCTCGAAAATCGCATCGTCCTTGATGACACGGTTGCGCGGAATATCGCGCTTTTGCGCTTCCGTTTCCCGCCAGTATGCAAGCTCTTTAAGAACGGCCAAATCACGCGGTTTGCGAACACGCAGTTTCATGCGCTGCCACGCTTTGTCCGGGTCACTGCGATAGGTGTCGGTGGAGGACAATGTCGCCATCTCATCCTCAACCCAATGGCTGCGGCCTTTCTGTTCAAGTTGCTCTTTCAGGAACAGGTAAACGTCACGCAAATGTGTCACGTCAGCCAGTGCATAAGTAAGCTGCTTGTTCGTCAAAGGACGGCGGGACCAATCTGTAAACCGGGAGGACTTGTCAATCCGCTCACCTGTCACTTTCGAAACCAGCTGGTCGTAGGAAACGGAATCCCCAAAGCCACAAACCATGGCTGCAACCTGACTGTCGAATAGCGGTGAGGGCACAAACCCGCCCAGATGGTAGATTATCTCAATGTCCTGCCGCGCTGCATGGAACACCTTGACGATGTCCGTATTGCGCATCAATTCGAAAAAGGGTTCAAGATCCAGATCTTCAGCCAGCGCATCAACAATACAGCGTGATCTGGATTGGCAATTTGAATGACGCAGAGTTTTGGCCAGAAGGTAGTCTCCCGCAAAAACTCAGTATCTACTGTTACAAAATCTGATTTAGCAAGCTTAGCGCACGCTTGTGCAAGCTCTTCTGTTGTTGTGATCATCTTCATGGTGACAAAGTCTATAGCGCAAGAGAAAGGCCTTGTCCCTATCTAACTTTCTCGTTTTTTCATCAAGCAGTTGTATATGCCAATTTTTACTCCTCTTGAACCAAAGGGCCGCAGTTGAAGCCTCGTGAATTTCACATAGGTAGAGGAAACTCGGGAAATGTGCCCAAGAAACAGTGTCTGAGCACCAGACTTACTTGACTTTGAGGGGCTGACATGTCTTTTCCAGCCGGATGACCTTTTGAAGGGTCAACCAGTTTCTGAATTCTATGATTCACTAGATTACCACTGAGGACGCTATGCATCGTTATCGAAGCCATACCTGCGGAGAGTTGCGGGCTAATAATGTAGGTGAAACCACTCGCCTTTCTGGCTGGGTACACCGTGTACGCGATCACGGCGGCCTGCTCTTCATCGACCTGCGTGACCACTACGGTATCACGCAGTGTGTTGTTGATCCGGACTCCCAAGCCTTCAAGCTGGCTGAAACCGTACGCTCCGAATGGTGCATTCGCATCGATGGTGAAGTTAAGAAACGCTCTGACGAAACCATCAACGAAAACCTCGGTACCGGTGAAGTCGAAATCTTCATTCGTGACATGGAAGTTCTGGGCGACTCCCAAGAGCTGCCTCTGCCAGTATTCGGTGAATTGGAATACCCGGAAGACATTCGTCTGAAATACCGCTTCCTGGACCTGCGCCGCGATACACTGCACGCGAACTTGATGACCCGTACAAAGATCATCAACTCCATGCGTAAGCGCATGAACGATGCTGAGTTCAACGAGTTCCAGACACCAATCCTGACTGCGTCCTCTCCTGAGGGTGCACGTGACTTCCTGGTGCCCTCTCGTATTCACCCGGGCAAGTTCTACGCGTTGCCACAGGCACCTCAGCAGTTCAAACAGCTGTTGATGATGTCCGGCTTCGATAAGTACTTCCAGATTGCACCGTGCTTCCGTGATGAAGACCCACGCGCTGACCGCCTGCCGGGCGAGTTCTACCAGCTCGACGTGGAAATGAGCTTTGTGACGCAGGAAGACGTTCTGACCACCATGGAGCCTGTGATCCGCGGTGTGTTTGAAGAGTTTTCTGAAGGCAAGCCAGTCACCAAAGAATTCCCGCGTATCCCTTACGCAGAAGCAATCCGCAAATACGGCTCCGATAAGCCGGATCTGCGCAACCCGATCGAAATGCAGAACGTAACCGAACACTTTGCAGGCTCCGGCTTCAAAGTCTTCGCGCGCATGATCGAGAGCGATCCAAAGGTTCAGGTCTGGGCGATTCCAGCACCAAAGGGCGGCTCCCGTGCATTCTGTGATCGCATGAACTCATGGGCACAGAGCGAAGGTCAGCCTGGTCTGGGTTACATCTTCTTCCGTAACGAAGAAGACACAATCGCTGGTGCAGGCCCAATCGCGAAGAACATCGGCGCAGAGCGCACCGAAGCAGTTCGCACCCAGCTGGGTCTGGATGAAGGCGATGCAGTGTTCTTCGCAGCAGGTGACCCTAAGAAGTTCGCAGACTTTGCTGGTAAGGCACGGACCCGTGCAGCTGAAGAGCTGAACCTGATCGACGAAGATCAGTTCGCACTCTGCTGGATCGTGGATTTCCCAATGTACGAATGGATGAAGACAACAAGAAAGTTGACTTCTGCCACAACCCATTCTCCATGCCGGAAGGTGGTATGGACGGCCTCAACAACGTTGAGCCTTTGGAGCTGAACGCATACCAGTATGACATCGTCTGTAACGGTTTTGAAATTGGCTCAGGTGCAATTCGTAACCACCAGGTTGAAGTCATGAAGAAAGCCTTCGAGATTGCTGGTTACGACGAAAGCCTGCTTGAAGAGAAGTTCGGTGGCATGTTCCGCGCATTCCAGTACGGTGCACCTCCACACGGTGGTATGGCTGCTGGTATTGACCGCATCGTTATGCTGCTCGTTGGTGCGAAGAACTTGCGCGAGGTGACCCTGTTCCCAATGAACCAGCAGGCACAGGACCTGATGATGGGTGCACCAAGCGACGTGTTCCCAGCACAGCTGCGCGATTTGCACGTCCGCCTGAACCTGCCGGAAGCATAAGAGCCGCTGGCAGAAAAGCAGGTATGGCGGTTTGCGTCATAATGTTATAAATCTCATAAAAAGGCGGTCGTAGATCTACGGTCGCCTTTTCATCTTCTACCGGTAGCAAATTAAGCAAATACGCTTAATATCGCTGGAAAAAAATGAGGGTTTTGGGTGTTTAACGCCATAAGTAAAAAGCTGTTTACCGATGTAGAGGCGCTCCCAGCCTTATTCGCCGCCTTCTCCGGGAAAACTTTGGGAAATACAAATACCAATATTTGATCGCAGTGTTCTTCATGGTGATATCAGCCGCTGCAGGCGCTGCCAGCGCCGCGATCATGAAGAACGTGATAAATCAGGTATTTATTGCACGCGATCTGACTATGGTCTTCGTGATTGCCGGCGCTGTAATGGGCATTTTTCTGGCCAAAGGTCTGGCAACGTACGGGCAGACTATCGTGCTAAGCCGGATTGGAAACTCAGTCGTCGCCAAACTTCAGCGCAACATGTTTGAAAAGGTAACCCGTCTGGGCGTCAGCTACTTCGATCACACAACATTCGGTGATCTGGCGACTCGTTTCGGTCATAACACCGGCGCAGCCCGCGGCGTGATGGACCTGATTGTGCTCTCGGTTGGTCGCGATGTGATGTCGGTGATCGGCCTGGTCACTGTCATGGTTTGGCAAAACCCGCTGCTTTCGCTCGTTTCTCTCGCGATTATGCCACCGGCCGTATACGCGGTATCCAAGCTTGTACGGCGTGTAAAGAAGATCGCCAAAAGCCAGTTCCTATCCCAAACACTTATCCTTTCACTGGTGAAAGAGATGGCTATTGGCATCCGTGTCGTGAAGTCCTTCAATTACGAAGGGAGCATGCATGGGGCTATGGACAGGGCTGTTTCCGATGTGGAGCAGCAGGCTAACAAAATCGCGAAACTGACCGCACGTACATCACCACTAATGGAAACTCTGGGCGGTATCGCGATTGCAATCATCATATTGTACGGCGGATACAGCGTGATTGAATTGGGCCAGGATGCTGGTGCCTTCTTTGCCTTTATCACGGCTTTGCTGCTCGCATATGAACCTATCAAGCGTTTGGCGCGTTTTCAGGTCACCTTGAACACACAGCTCGTCGGCGTTCGGCTGATGTATGAACTTCTGGATCTGCCAGAAGAAAACCGGGCCAGTGCAGACAAACCGGACATTAACGTGAGTAAAGGCCGCATCGAGTTGAAGCAGGTTGAGTTCGATTATGGCGAGGCGAAAGCTCTCAATGGTCTGAGCCTCGTCGCAAAAGCTGGCGAAGTGACTGCGCTTGTTGGAGCATCCGGCGCCGGTAAATCAACGGTCTTCTCGCTAATCGAGCGGTTCTACGAAATTAACAAAGGTGAAATTCTGATTGATGGTCAGGATATCCGCCAATACAACATGCGCAGCCTGCGCAACAATATCGCGATCGTAACGCAGGATACGTTCCTTTTCGATCGCACAATCAAAGAGAACATCCGCATTGGTCGCCCTGACGCAACTGATGAAGAAGTGATCGAAGCAGCCAAGAATGCCAACGCTCATGAGTTCATCGAAAAGATGGAAAAGGGCTACGATAGCGGAGCAGGTGAGGGCGGTACGCGCCTCTCGGGTGGTCAACGCCAACGGCTTGCTATTGCGCGCGCAATGCTCTCCAATGCGCCAATTTTGCTGCTGGACGAGGCCACATCTGCTTTGGACGCCGAATCTGAGAAAAAGGTCCAAACGGCCCTTGCCCGTTTGATGATAGGGCGGACCACATTGGTTATCGCCCACCGTCTGGCAACCGTCCGTGATGCCAACATCATCCACGTTCTGTCGCAGGGCAAGCTTCTGGAAAGCGGCACGCACAATCAGCTCTACGAGATGGATGGCTACTATCGCCATTTGTGCGAGCTTCAGTTCACCAACAGCAACGAGGATGAGCAGGAAAAGTCTGCGAGCTAACGCAATCCTTGAAGGCAACAGGTGTAGTTGAAATTGAACCGCATCTGCTTCCCACAAACCAAAAACAAAAAGCCGCTGTGATAAGGTCTATCACAGCGGCTTTTTTGAATTTTACCAGCTCTTACTCAGTGTAGCTCACGCTCGCGCCGAGCAATTTTGGAAGTTGCTGGGGTGCCAGAGCGGCAAGGCCACCAAGCTGCAGGAATGGAACAGCAGTCTTAGGAGCAAGTGTGACCCGGATGTTGGTTGGGTTGCCCGCAAAGCTCTTGGCAGCTTTTGCAAGCTCTACAGCAAACTCGGTTCTTGCCAGAGGACCGGCCTGCTGTACCGTGCCATCAATCAACATGGACGCCAGTATCTCGGCAGGGACGCCTGCTTGCTCAGCCTGTGTTTCCAGCATCTCACTGATAAGCGGAGAGTCCATCACTTCGATCTGTGCACCTTTGAAAGTTGCCAGCGCAATAACAGCCTCCGCTTCATGTGGTCGCTCAAAGAGCGCGCGCGGAATGCTACCGATCTGGATGTCAGCGCGAAGTCTCAGCCCGTTTTCGAGCTCGAACTCGAACTTCTCCAGAGTGAGATCCTCAGTGTTTTCATCCCATGCAATATGGAAATCCTGCGTGAGGTGCACCCGCTCAATGCCAAGACGATCAAGCATACCCAAAACCGTCGGCTCTTCGAGAAGGGCAGCGTCAAAACTCAGCCCATCAATCACTTCAGAAAGACTGGTCGGGATCGGGCCAATGTGGTTGTCCATCTCGATTGAAAGCTCATCCAGAACGACCGGAGTATCCAGATCCTTGGACTGCATGCTCAGGCCACTTAGGGATATGAGCCCAATCGTTGGAATTGCATCCAGTGCGGCAGAAGGCTCAACTTGTGCCAACTGGGCGTTCTCAAGGATTGTACGAAGGCTCGGCCACTCAATATCAGCAAGCTCAAAGCTGTCCAGATCAAAGACTGCGCCTTCACCTTCAACCGAACCATAAAGCCCTTCTAGTTTGATCTGGCCAAGACTGTTAGTCGTTAGATCTGTTGTCGAGGCATGATCAAGACTCACTTCAAGGCTTGGTGCCTTGGTGTCTTTCATGCGCGCCCTGATTGGATCCCATGCCTTGAGATGGAAATCATTCACATCAGAATACCCGATGGAAAATGAACCAAAGGCATTAAGCAGAGCGTAAACGTTCTCTAGGTTTTCAGCCTCGGAAACAGTGGAACTAAACCCTTCAATAGCCGCATAAAGTTTGCTTGCATCACCCTCCGACATGCGAACGTCTTTTGTAACAGAAGCTCCAGCAGTCATCTCCATAATGCCAAATGGCTCGGAGTCGTTTGATGCTCCATTATCCACTGTCGTTGTGAAGCTGCCAATGCGGTAGCTGCCGGTGACCAGATCGGAAGGAGCGGTCCCAGCACCCAAAAGCGCCAGAATTGGACGGATGTCCTGATCTTTCAGCTCAATATCCGAGTATGTGGATTGAGAGAAAGTTGAAACGTCCCGCCCATCAATCATCCCGGATGTGGTCGTCGTCGTGGCAAACTCATCAATGGTGTTCGTTGCAATGACCCCATCCTGAACGCCGGTATAAACAATGTTCCTGAGTGCGTAGCTGCTGGTGAAACTGTCGAGCATTGAGCTATCTATGAGGAGTTCTGCAATGCTGCTGCGATCATAAGACATCCGCGTGGCTGCAACCAGAAGCTTTTGGAACTCCTCAGCTGTGATGCCATCAGTGACCACAGGCAAGTCCATCCAGTTTTCACTGTAGCCAGAGATAACATAGTCCTTGGCATCACCTGTGATACGGACAACCTCGCTCGAAGCTTGAGCATCCTGGACGATTTTGATGGTATCGTTTGGTTTAAAGAAACCGATTTCGAACTGCATATCATCTGTAGAGATGCTTTCGAAGCTGAAGGTTTCACGCTGCGCGAACCGCCTAAGTAAACAGCTTTTGGCGTGGTGATGATGTAATAGATGCCGAGCTCAGGTTTCTCTTCATCGAGAGAAAAGGAAAACATACCCTCAATTCTTTGGTCCAGAATCTCGGTGTTTTCACCGTCATCTACCGCACTTGCATAAGATGCAGTTGTTGCACCATTTGCAAGAAACCAGTCATTGTACTTGTCGACAAGATCAGAGGCCGGGCTGGAGAGTGCGGACGTTGCGTATAAACTTAATACAGCGCTTGAAACGGCGAAAATTCCTTGCCGTCTGGAACTTTTGAAAGGCATAAAGTAGACCTTATATGATCGGTAGAAGGGTTCCCGGTCAGTCTACATTTGCTTCAAGGCCGATGCCAAGCAAAGAAATGACAGACACTGGCGAAAATGCCGATACTCCAATTATTTGTGCAACGCTGATCGGCGATGCAGGCGTAGCGCTGAGCGTTATGTTCTGCGGGTTCTGCAAAAAAAGCAATGACCGCTTGCGAGAACTCCAGCTGCTTTGCCTGATCCGGAATGCGAGCTATCTGTTCATCAGCGCGTACAGTCAGTTGCGCGACATACGCTGCGCGCGATTGCCCGTGCTGCTGTGCTTGCCGATCTAAAAGGTCGTCCAAGCCACCTTCGTTGATCACTGAAAGGTTGAAGTTGGAGACAGCTGCATTTTGCAACAGATCCAGCGCAATAATATGGTCTCTGCTTGCCATCTCTGAAAACTGTTGGATAACCGGAGCTGTTAAACCTTGCAGTTCAAGAGAGACTTGAACCCCAAAGAGATCCTGAAGAACAATTGCTGCACTAGGTATCGTGAGCTGGCCGGTGTCACCGTTCCATTCACCTTGAAATTCGATGCCTGCTGTCACCTGTTCCAGTCCCAGATCCACAAGAACTTGTTGCTGCGGCAGTGCAAACATGGAGCGGTTCAGCTCGATATTTTCAACCACAACGCTTGCTATAATTGGGAAATCGTCGTCCACAACGTCAAAGTCAATGACAATCCGCTCGATAGGCATGGATTGGCCCGATGAATGGTCCTGAAACAAAAGCCCTTCGATTTCTGCTGCGGAGTAGAGCGATGTCGGAAGCTCTGCCACCAGATTTTCCTGATTATTGGAGTTCGGTAGATAAAGGTCTGTGATTGCGATTTTATCGGCAACGAAACTGAAAGCCGGTTCATCCACCTCAAAGTTGGAGGCTGTAAACGCACCAATAAAGATGCGGCCATCATTCTCCAGGGAGGCTTGAGACAGAGCGAGTTCACCGATCTTGAAGCGTTTTCCCTGGTCTGCAGTGGGGTAACCTTCAATACCGTCGATGGATACCAAATCACCATCAACCGTCACTGGTCCCACATGCGTCAAAGTTACGCCGCGGTCCTGCAAGTTCTCAAGCAAGGCCCTTGCAATAGGATTGTCAGTATCGACCTGCGCTGTGGCAATATGTGCGAAGAAGCTGCTGAAGAAGAAAACAAGAAAGAAGGTGACTGCATAAGTGTGGGATCGTCGCTCAGTAATGCGCATAGCTCGGCTCCAGATTTCCCCTAGGGAGGCATTGGACCCTAAACTGGCATTGTGAGGTTAGGGGGACGTATATTTCATTGCAAAAACTAAGCGTATCCCGTCGATAACGTGAAACGTCCGCGCAATTTGCCGTGATTTTGAAAAGCATCTGGGGATCGTTTGCCGTGTTTGAATGTTTTTTTACAGTTTTAAGTAAGTCATAATCATAGAAATAGAGAGCCGTAATTTGCAATCTTAAGGTCGTTGTCGTGTCTCGCCATTATTTCGTATTTATCCGCGCAATTGTGGTTGCTCTGGGATTGGCGTTGCTGCCGTTGATTATCGGCAATCTGATCCTTGAGAACTTTGCGATGCATCAGGCACGCAAGGAGATGGGAGCGATTGCAGACCGCTACATATCGCGCAGTGAAGCAGCGATCTCTAATGTGGTGGAAGTCCTGCGCAAGATGCAGGCGAATGGTCTGACATCCTGCACACGCCAAAATCAAAGTGAATTCGAAAAGGCACTTTCGGAAAACGTCATCATCAACGCCGTTGGCATCATAGATCAACGCGGCGTACCCATGTGCTATGTCCCGGCGCAGTTGCCCCGTGGAAGCAGCATTTTGCCCGCTTTGAAGCCCGAGGCACCACGAGTCGGTATTGGTATGTCAGGGTCAGAGTATCAGGGTATCCGCACCGCATTGGTCTCCTGGAAACTGGAGAACGGTTGGCGGCTCGTGGCCAATATTTCGCCAGTCGTTCTGGCTATCGAACCGGGACCGGATTATCTTCGTCAGGCCTCGGAGATCGAAGTGCGCCTTGGTCGTGACCAAGTTTGGGTTAACCCCACGAACAATAGCAACCTATCCGATGTACCGGAAAGCAACATTGTTGAGAAGTTTGTCGCCTCAACTGTCTATCCGATTAATGTACTCATTCGAAGCGACCGCAATGCGATCATGGGTCTGGTTGGAGAACTTAAAATTGTTGCCGTGATTGCCTGTTCGGGCGTCGCCATCTTCCTGATTGCTCTTGGTGTCTGGCTCTCCTGGAAACCAGAAAAAGACGCAGAGGACGACTTTGTCGCCTCCATCAGAAATAACGAATTTATACCCTACTACCAGCCAGTTGTTGACATTGTAACCGGCGAGCTGCAGGGCTGTGAGATGCTGATGAGGTGGCAGCTTCCCAACGGCAAAGTTGTCTCTCCGGGACAGTTCATGACATATGCTGAGACCTCCGGCATATCTTCGAAATGTCGCGCAGCATTATGCGCCAGTCCATCGAAGATCTCGGTGATCTCTATTCCAGACACCCGGAGCTAAAGCTCTCTGTGAACTTGTTCGCAGGCCACTTTAATGACCGCTCCATTGTCGACGACCTGCTCGATATCTACGAAGACTCCCCGATTGCGCTCAACCAGATCGTCATGGAGGTGACAGAACGTCAGCCCCTCGAAGATATCGATTTGGCCAGAAAAATCATTGCAGAGCTACAAGCCCACGGCATACGTGTTGCACTTGATGATGTGGCACAGGCCACGGCGGTCTGGCTTACCTACAGAAGCTGGGTATGGATATCGTCAAGATCGACAAGATGTTCATCGATCCGCTCGGCAATGAAGAAAATGCCTTCCGTCTTGTCGACGCCATCGCTGAACTCGCTGATACCTTGAACATGGGCATCATCGCGGAAGGGGTGGAGAAGTACGAGCAAATCGTACTGCTGCGTGAGCTGGGGGTATCATCAGCACAAGGCTATATATTCTCCAAGCCTTTGCCTGCAAATAAGTACCTCGAGTTTGCCGAGAATATCTTCACCGACCAGCGCAACCCGGTGAGGGTGCTCGAAGAAAAACAGCAGACCTTGGATGCTGGGCTTGAGCACACGTCCTCCTAGGCCAGCACCGCTTAACTGAACTCAATGCAATCTTAATAACGCATGCTGATTGACGCTTCGTCATGGGCGTAAATCACGTTCCTGTGTACGTCACTTTTTACAACACTAAAAATAATGTAAATATATTCCATAATCAGGTAGGAGTTGTGATTTCGATACACTTCTGCCACTAATTCAGAGCGAGCAGTAAAGTCTCCAACTGCTTTGAAATGAGGGATGGATGAAAGGATTCTACGGAATAAAGCAACTGGAAAAGAAATATTCACTCCGACGGGGTTAATTAGCTGCATGTGCCTCAGCACAGCCTTCTGCTTAGGTTAGCCTTTGCCAACCTCATTACTCGGAGCAAGGCTAACGATGAACCAGATCATAAAGGGTGCAGAATTGGAGAGCGCAGTTCCTGCAAATGTCTTTGTAGAAACAGTAACGGAAGTGACCCATTTCACTGACCGCCTTTTCCGATTCAAAATCACACGTCCTGCAAGCTTCAGGTTCCGCTCTGGTGAGTTTGTGATGATCGGCTTGATGATAGATGGCAAGCCACTGTTTAGAGCTTATTCCATTGCAAGCCCATCTTGGGATGAAGAGTTGGAGTTCTTCTCGATCAAGGTTCCAAATGGTCCTTTAACCC
This sequence comes from Pseudovibrio sp. JCM 19062, assembly GCA_001310715.1. Next base: position 6,470 of record BAXV01000018.1, on the reverse strand, counting down.
AGCACCTCCAAAAAAATCAACGTAGGTGATAAGATCCTTCTTAAGAAGAAGTCCACCGGCACGCTCGTACTTGATGCGCTTTCTCCGGCGAAGCGTCTATACATGTTCTCATCTGGGACGGTATTGCACCTTTTGCCAGCCTGATCCGTGACCCGGAAACCTACGAGAAGTTCGATGAGGTGATCCTAACGCACACCACGCGCGAGATCGCAGAGCTTCGGTACGGCGAAGAGCTGGTCGCAGGCATCTCCAGCGATCCACTTATCGGTGAAGTGGCCGCCGGCAAGCTCCATCTTTACAATTCCGTGACCCGTGAGCGTTTCGCGCGGGAAGGGCGGATTACCCACCTGATTGAGAGTGGAAAGCTCTTTGATGACCTTAGGGTCCCAACGATCAATGTTGGCGAAGACCGCGCCATGATCTGCGGCTCAATGCATATGATTAATGATACAAAATCGTTGCTGGAACAGCGCGGCTTTAACGAAGGCGCTAATAACAATCCGAGTGACTTTGTTGTTGAACGTTCATTCGTGGGGTAAATCAGCCCAAAATATGTGATAGCTCATATCTAGTGTTTTGGAGATGAGGTCACGTGGGCACAAAAGTATCATCTGAATATCTACGCCGGGCAGCGCTGTACTATTTGAATAAGTACAGCGCATCGGAGAACAGCCTCCGCCGTGTCTTGAAGCGAAAAATCGACCGACGCGCCAGAGAAGCAGATGAAGAGCCCGACCAATACTACGAGTTGATTGAACCTGTGGTCACTTTCTGTCGCGATCACAAGTTCGTCGATGATCTGAGGTTTGCCCAAAGTAAAATACGATCAGGCACAGCCAAGGGAAAATCCAAATCCCGCATCAAGTTGGAGCTGAGTTCAAAAGGCGTGTCGGGTGAAGACATTGAAGTGGCTTTTGAGGATGAAGCTCATGACGACCAGCGCGCTGCGGTCGCTATGCCAAACGCAGGCGCTTGGACCTTGGCGGACAAAACCGAAAGAAGAGAGGCGTGACAAAGAGCTGGGTAGTCTTGTGCGGGCTGGCTTTCCGTTCACGCTTGCGCAAAAGATAATTGAAATGTCCCTGGATGAGGCGGAGGATGTTCTCTACGCACCAATTTCTGGAGCGGTTCCATAAAATCCTTCGAAAAACCTCAGAAATCTCTTTTGAACGCAGCAATAACTTTTCTTTAGATTATGAGTGACTGTTAATGATCCCGCACTGAGCTTTTGGGAGTGAATATGCCGGGTTTTGGTCTTCGTGACACCTACAGAAGATATGGCTTGTTCATCCCTGCGATTGCGGGTGCTTGCTTGTTGGCAATGCCGTTTTGGGCGGTCGCGCAAGACGTTGCCCCGCATGAACAGCCTTCCGAGAATGTTGATGTGCTCGTAACGCCACAGCATGACGGCACCATCCATGTGGATGAAATGCGACAGGAAGCATGTTCCGTAATCATTGACAACTTTGATGAATATCCCAGTGCACTCAACTGGATCTGCATCGCATGAACAAACCGGAAAACTTCCAGATTGAAAATACGGTTACGCGTGATGGCAGGCAAGCTCTTGCGATTACTGTGTTTGGAAATGATGAGTTGGATGAAGAAGGTCACCTGAAGAATGAACTTTGGGAGGCACGGCAAAAGCGCTGCAACTTTGGCGATGAAGTCTGGTATTCCTTCAGTTTCAAAATTGACGGCACAGTGTGGCCGGCCGGGTCGACGCGGTGGGTAATCGGCCAGTGGAAAGAGGATTCAGGTGGTAGTCCGTTTCTGGCGCAACGATTTGACAATGGCGTCTTTCATATAACCGTCCAGCACAACGACATACGCAAGATCGTTGCACAGACAAAAGGCAGCTATCAGCAGGATTTTCAAGGTTTCTCACGTGAGCTCCAACAACTCCTCAGCTTGGATCGACAAGCCTTTCGCAACCGAGAGGATTCCAGCCGCACTTCTGAAGAGTTTCTCGGAAGCGGCCTAACACTGGACGAGCTCAAGGTGGCTATTGACACTCAGGACACCTCGAAGTTTCCGTTTCTGACAGATCCGCAGACTTACGCCGAGGATCCTGGCATTCAGATTGAGTTGTCCGATGACCCGGTCTTGCCAAACCCAACCGAAGACTGGGTCGATATGCGTTACCGCGTGAAGGGAAGTCGTGAAGGCAACGGTCTCATTGAAATATGGGCAAATGGTCGATTTATCGCACGAGTGACTGGCTATATCGGCAATGATGAATTTGCCGGCAATACCCAATACTTTAAGTTTGGGCATTACCGGGATTATGACCGTGAGGATTTGCAGTCAACGGTGTATCTGGACCGGTTTCGCCGCGGTCCTAACCGGTCAGATGTGGACTAGAATAAGCCCTCGATCTGACCCTCTGCATCAACCCCGATTGTTTCAGCTGCCGGATGACGCGGCAAGCCCGGCATCACCATGATGTCGCCAGTTAAGGCAACAATAAAACCAGCACCAGCTGAAAGGCGAACATTGCGTATGTGTATGTTGTAGTCAGATGGTGCACCGAGTAGCGATGGATCAGTTGAGAATGAGTAAGGCGTCTTGGCCATACACACGGAAAGATGCCCGTAGCCCTGTTCCTCATAGGATTTGAGCTGATCCTTCACCGCCTGGTCGCAAGTGACTTTAGAAGCACCATAGATCTTTTTGCAAATCCGGCGGATCTTCTTCCATAGTGCCAGATTGTCATTATAAAGTGGCTTGAAGTTCGATGGGGTTGTCTGAAGTATCTCCGAAACAGAGCTCGCCAGTTCCTCAGTGCCTTTCGAGCCATCTGCCCAGTGTGTGCATGGCACAGCTTGAATACCAAGGTCTTCCATCTCTTGTATGATCACCGCAATTTCCCGATCTGTATCAGGACCATAGCGGTTGATCGCCACTATCACCGGTACACCATAACGCTTGCAGTTCTTTACGTGCCTTTTCAGATTGCTCATGCCTTTTTGCAGGGCGCCGATATTCTCCGCGCTCAATTCATTCTTGGGAACTCCACCATGCATCTTCAAGGCTCGCACCGTGGCAACAACCACAACGCGTCGGGGGTTAATCCAGCCTGACGGCATTTAATGTCGAAGAACTTTTGCGCTCCCAGATCAGCCCCAAAGCCAGCTTCTGTCACCACATAATCGGAAAGACGCAGCGCTGTCTTCGTTGCAATCACCGAGTTGCAGCCATGAGCAATATTGGCGAACGGGCCACCATGGATAAAGGCAGGGTTATTTTCCAGCGTCTGCACCAGATTTGGCCGGAACGCATCCTTCAACAGCGCCGTCATAGCGCCGTCTGCCTTAAGGTCACGACAAAACACCGGGCTCTTGTCTTTGCGGTAGGCGATCAGCAAACGGCCAAGGCGATTCTGAAGGTCCTGCAGGTCCTCCGCAAGGCAGAGCACTGCCATCACCTCGGAAGCCACAGTAATGTCGTAGCCGGATTCGCTCGGAAACCCATTGCGCACACCACCAAGTCCGGTTGTTATGGACCGGAGCGACCGGTCATTGATGTCAACAACACGGCGCCAGACAATGCGGCGCTGATCTATATTTTCTTCGTTACCCCAATAAATATGGTTATCAATCATGGCGGAGAGCAGGTTATGTGCCGAGGTGATCGCATGTAAATCGCCAGTGAAGTGCAGGTTGATATCCTCCATGGGCACCACCTGCGCAAAACCGCCCCCGGCAGCGCCGCCCTTCATACCAAAACAAGGCCCAAGTGAGGGCTCCCGTAAGCAGATGGTGGTTTTCAGACCAATACGATTAAGCGCATCCCCAAGCCCCACAGTGGTCGTGGTTTTGCCTTCACCAGCTGGGGTCGGGGAGACTGCAGTCACAAGGATGAGTTTCCCATAGGGATTGCTACCCAGATCTGGCATCTCATCCAAGTTAACTTTGGCCTTAAACCTGCCATATGGCTCAAGAGCGTTCTCTGGGATTTTTAGATTTTGAGCAATACGCGCAATCGGTTCCATATTTGCTGCGCGGGCAATTTCAATATCATTCATGGAAAATCTCCAGATTAAAACAACTAATAAAATGAGCCGGTAAGAACGCCGAAGCGCAAATCAGGCAGTGGCAATAATAAATTCTGCTCGTTGAGCTCTACCGAATGCGCGCAAAAACTTCAAGGTTGCGCTGGGTTACCTGAAGAAAACTTAGTTAATGCCAGCCGTGGCTTGTTGCTGAAACGGGAAATATTATTTCGCAAATACCTGTTGGTCCGTTCCAGATATCACCAGGATGAGCTTGCGCCGCACACTCAAGCACAGTAGATCTTTTCGGGTTTTATAGTCGTTCTACGCCAATGCCGTAGTCTCCATGCATAGGCCACCCCATGTATTTATTCGAAGTTGCCGCGCTCGGTGCAGCCGCCACCTGGGCCGTCGGCGGTCTCATTTCTGCAAAACCCGCAGCGCATCTGGGAGCTATCGGCTTCAACTGCGTGCGCATGTTGTTTGTTGTGTTTTTTTCTGGGCATCTATGTCTTTTCAACAGGTACGTGGAATACGGTTGATTCAAACCATGCGTCACTCATTTTCCTGTCAGGTTTTGTTGGAATTTTCATGGGGGACACCCTGTTGTTCCTCACCCTCAACCGCATGGGCCCGCGGCGAACTGCCATTTTGTTTTCCATGAACGCCCCCATGTCCGCACTTCTCGGCTGGCTGTTCCTTTCAGAAGAGCTGTCACTTCAGGCTGTACTGGGCATTGCGAGTGTTCTCACAGGCGTTATTCTCGCTATCGCATTTGGCAAGCGTAAAACTCAGCTCCACAAATGGGAGCAGATCAGGGGACCGGTTATTGTCGGTGTTCTGTTTGGAACATTGGCAGCACTCTCACAGTCGGTCGGTTCAATCATCATTCGTCCTGTTATGGAAAGCGGGGCTGATCCTGTCGCTATCTCCCTGATGCGCTGCTCCATTGCTGCCGTTGGGTTGCTTGTGTTGTTTTTTTTCTGCCCGGACGCCCGTTCAAGCTGGCAAACCCAATCACCAAAGAAATCGCAGCAATGGCCGCGTTCTCTGGGATGCTGGGTATGGGCGTAGGCATGACACTCCTCCTATACGCCCTCAGCGGCGGTGAGGTTGGCATCGTTTCAACGCTCTCAGCAACCACGCCTGTTATCTTACTACCGGTTCTGTGGTGGCAGACCAAAGAGTTTCCGGCCATCGGAGCTTGGGTTGGTGCATTCCTCGTTATCGTCGGCTGCTCTCTCATTTTCACAAGCTAGGTGCAGCATCGCCAGGGCGACCACAAACAGGCGCGGTCTTTTTCGCCAGCTTAGGCTTGGAGGCCATCCGAAATGCCTCAATTCTGCAGGTCTCAGGCGGCGAAAGCCTGAGACTGCTTGGTCGCGCCTCATGCAAAAAACATCGCTGATCGTAGCAGATGAACCAACCGCAGGGCTGGATCCGGAACACCAGCTGGAACTTCAGGAGATCTTTCAGAATTTGCAGCAGCAGGGCACCTCAATGCTCGTCAGCCTACATGATTGGACCTATGCGGCCCGTCTGTGCACTAAGTTGGCCTTGCTAAATGAGGGCAAGCTGGTTGCATACGCACACCGGTAGATGTGCTGACACAAGAGCGTGTGGAAGAGGTGTATCGTGTAAAAGCACACATTCTCGCAACGGAGCAGGGCCCGTCATCACACCAACAACGCGCCTGTGAATTCAGACATCACTCTGGAGCAAGGCTTTTGCGGAATAGTCGATCCAGATAAGAAACCGCTTCCTTAAACCGGTCCTCGGATTTATCTGAGGGAAGCAAGGTCTGCACCTGACTGTCAAAGTCGGCATAATGCTGCGTGGTTGCCCAGATCGAGAAAAGCATGTGGTAGGGGTCAGTCTCCGCAATCTTACCTCTATCGATCCAACCTTGGATCACATTCGTTTTCTCATCCACCAGCGACTTTAAAGGCCCTGCAATCAGTGACCTTATGCGCGGCGCACCTTGCAAAATTTCGTTGGCAAATAGTCGGCTTTCCCGTGGGTAGTCCCGTGCCATCTCCAGCTTACGACGCACATAGGCGCATATCTCGTCAATCGGCTCACCTTCAGGATTAAGCTGGTGAAGCGGATCAAGCCAGATGTAGAGCAAACGCTCGATCAACTCCGCGTGTATGGCATCCTTGCTGTCGTAATAGTAGAAAAGATTAGGCTTGGACAAACCGGCTTGCTGGGCAACCTGATCGATTGTGGAGCCACGAAAACCATAGGTCGAGAACACATCCAGCGCGGCGGCGAGGATTTTCTCGGTTTTCTCCATCTGTATTCGTGTTTTACCCTTTGCCTCAGAAGCTTTAGCCATACTCTTTCCCAATTACCTGACTGCCGGGTCGTAAAAAACCACCCAGCCCATGAGTTGGTTAGCACCTACGAAATCACATTACCCAAATCAAGCTGAACACTGGTCGAAAAGGCCGGCTCAAGGAAAGCCCGGCCCGTG
>BAXV01000017.1 GCA_001310715.1 Pseudovibrio sp. JCM 19062 | reverse complement strand
ATCAGCAAAAGCAGAGCAAACCGGCTTGTCGCTTTATTGAGTGTGGGTGGGCTGGTTTGTGCGTTCGGAACCGCAGCGCAGGCAGAGTATAAGCCACGGGCGTCCGCGCCGCCGCTTGTGCTCAGTCCGGACCTTTCCAATCCATGGATTATGCAAATCCCGCGCTCACAGGCCAGCGCCGTTCAGGATATCAAACGGTCTGCCAAGAAGAAAAAGCGCTCACGTACCACTTCGAACCGCTACAGCCGGCGTATTCCGAAGCAGTTTTTGCCAACCACGGTCCCCTACTCCAGCTCACATGCACCCGGCACTGTGATCATTGATACCACCACACGGTATCTCTATCTGGTGCAATCCAACGGCACGGCCCGGCGTTATGGCGTTGGGGTGGGACGTCCGGGTTTTGAGTGGGCTGGTGTTCACAAAGTGACCCGCAAGCGGGAATGGCCAGACTGGCGTCCGCCTGCGGAAATGCTGAAACGTCAGCCAAACCTGCCGCGCTATATGCCGGGTGGGCCGCGTAACCCGTTGGGTGCCCGCGCTCTTTACCTCGGTTCAACACTCTACGTATTCACGGGTCCAACGAGCCATGGACCATCGGTCAGGCCGTCTCTTCCGGCTGCATTCGCATGCGCAACGAAGATGTGGCGGAGCTGTACAACATGGTTCCGGTCGGCGCGAAGGTTTATGTGCGCTAGGCGTGTGGGTTTGAGGAATTGAGAAACGGAATATCCCCGTGCATCACGGTATGTATTGCCAAGGGACTGTAGAATCTGTAGCCATTTCCTTCTTTTGCTACGTGGCCAAAACCCGGAAAATCGAGGTGAGTTCCGAGTACTGCGATGCGTTCGCTGGAGACTTTGTCGAGTATTTTATTACGTGTCTGACGGGACAGGTCCGGATCGGTATCAAACGCCATTGACCAATCAGGATTGGCGAATTGCAACACCGTGTGGTGGACGAGGTCTGCCCACATCAGGACTTCCTGCCCTTCAGATCGCAGCATGACGCCCATGTGGCCGGGGGTGTGCCCCGGCAGAAGGATTGTTTCGATACCCGGCAGGATTCCGCCATCCTGTTCCAGCAGCTCAGCCTGCTTTGCGTAGGGTGCTATGGCACTGCGGGCTGCGTCAAAGTTGCTGCCATAGGGCGTGTCAGAGGCCTTTGCTTTTTCACTGTCATCATGCCAGAAATCGTATTCCAGCCTGTGAAGCTTTACAGTTGCATTCGGGAAACGTGCCTCACCGGTTTTGGTGGTCAATCCGCCAAAATGGTCTCCGTGCAGGTGCGTTAAGATGATGACGTCAATATCGTCCGCTTTAAATCCGGCGCGTTTCAGGTTGTCGTGCAATGAATAGGGTGATGAAGAAAAGCCCTCGCCCCCACCTGTGTCAATCAGGACCAGTTTCTCGCCGGTATTAATCACAAAGCAATGTACGGGAATGACGAAGCCATCGGTGGGAAGTGGCCTAAATAATTTTCCGAGCGCTTCTTCTGCTTGCTTCCCATCATAGTTGATTAAAGTCTCGCGCCTTAGGATCGTGTGCGCGTCAAGTATCGCTGTGATCTGGAAATTGCCCAAATTAAAGCGATGCATACCCGGAACTTGATGTTCAAAACGGGCGAGTGGTTCGTTTGGTGAGGACACGAGATACTCCAAAGGGCTCTTTAAAGAATTAAGGTATCAGATCTAGAGATATATGGAGCAATGACGCCAGTTTGGATAGGTAGTTTTACCATGTGCACCAGAAAAGCGCGAAGGCTGAGGCGGTGATGCGTGTGGGAGTTCTTCGGGTCTGGAAACCGCTCTTGTCTTGTTCAAAATCTGGCCAGATAAAATTTGCCAAAGTACTCGGGAGCATTGAACCTGTGAACCACATCACCTTACGAGCAGCCGGCATGCCATACCGCCTCCGTTACGCCTTTGAGGAGCGAGCGACCATATCTCTTGTTCCAATGGGATGAGTAGAGCCGGTCAGGTCATTTTCGGTTAAAGCACTCGACAATGTCAAAATCCGTTTTTTTTAATTGACGTACAATTGCCTCGATATTCATCGAAACAGGCTCAGAAATAGCCAAATTCCACCATTTTTGCCCTCTTTACTGACCCTGTTGCCGTGTTTGTCTCAATCAGGCACCACCTTCATCATGTGGTTCTGATTTACGCCAAACTGTGTCGACATTTCTTTGACTGTGCAAAGTCTTTCGTCATGCGTGGGGAGAGGTATCAGAGTACGTTGTGAGTGATCTGCGAATGTTGCTAAACGCATATTTTCTCCCTGAATTCTGGCAAGGTCAGAGCAATTTATAACACGCATATGATTTACATCTTATAGCAGCTAGGACACAATAATGCTCAGCGAAAAAAAACCATAGCTACAATAAAGGCAACAGTTCCCCTGCTGCAAACTGGTGGCGAAGCATTAACACAGCACTTCTATAAACGCATGTTCTCGCATAATCCTGAGGTGCAAGCGTTTTTCAATCCAGCGCATCAGGCAACAGGGCACCAACAGAGAGCTTTGGCTGGTGCAATCTGTGCTTATGCAGCAAATATCGACAATCTCGAAGCTCTGGGCAGTGCTGTCGAACTCATCGCACAAAAGCATGTGTCATTGCGTATTAAGCCGGAACACTATCCTATCGTTGGTGAGAACCTTCTGGCTTCAATTAAGGAAGTGCTGGGCGATGTCGCTACGCATGAAGTTATAGACGCTTGGGGGCAAGCCTATGACTTTCTTGCAGATATCCTGATCGAGCGTGAAGCTACAATCTATAGTGAACAATTAAATGCAGACGGTGGTTGGGAAGGCTTCAAAAGATTCAAAGTCGTCAAGAAAGAAAAAGAAAGTGCCGTTATAACGTCGTTCTACTTCAAGCCAGAGCATGGTGGAAGCCTCCCAAGCTTTAACCCGGGCCAATACATTACACTTCGCGTTCCTACCGTGAACGGCAGTACCACTATGCGGAATTATAGTCTTTCCGATAAACCCGGCAACGATTACTTCCGCATTAGCGTAAAGCGCGAGGATAGCTCTATAGATAGCGAGCCTGGCGGGTACGTATCGAGCCTGCTCCATAATTCTATCGATGTGGGCGATGTGGTGGAGCTTGCGCCCCCATGCGGCGAGTTCTTTATTGATCCCGCTGATAAGTCCGAGCGCCCACTTGTATTGCTTGCCGCAGGTGTTGGCATAACCCAATACTCAGCATGTTGCTTGCAGTGACTGAAGTGAACCCAGATCGCCAAATATACTTTATTCATGCCAATTTACATGAGAAACACCACGCATTCGGAAAAACTGTAGATGAAATAGCCAGGGCCACTCCTAATCTAAAAGTACACTATTGCTACAGTGAACCTGTACCTGAAGGCGTGGAACGGCTCCATTCAGAAAAGATTAGCACCGGCTTCGTTGACGGAGCGCTACTTAAATCTGTGGTTGGCGGTTTTGATGCAGACTATTACTTCTGCGGTCCGGCCCCCTTCATGACACAGATCGTTAGGGAACTGCGCAACCGCCATGTCCCGGAAAGTCAGATCCACTTTGAGTTCTTTGGTCCTCGAGAGGAACTTGAAGCAATAAGCTAAGGTCTTGAACGAACCGGGTAATTCGAGTTCGTCATATTTAGCGACATATTTGGAGAGTTCGAATGGTCTGGACCCCGTTCCCCCATAAGCTTCACTGCCGTAACCGGCTGCGATATGTAAGCGATTTAACTGATCAGGAATAGCTTTTGGTGGCTTGTTTAGGCCTAGCTCAGCTGTGCTGGTTTTGGGCCGCCGTAGGCCCAGTCGAGGAGTTCGATGCTGTGGATGATCGGGAGTTGGGTGCCTCCCGAGATTTGAGTGATGCAGCCGATGTTGCCTGTGGCGACGAGGTCGGGCTTTGTGGCCTCCAGATTGCCGACTTTGCGGTCGCGTAGAGCGGTTGCGATGTTGGGCTGCATGATGTTGTAGGTGCCAGCCGAGCCGCAGCAGAGGTGACCTTCCAGCGGCTCTTTGACAGTGAAGCCTGCGTTCTGCAGCAGTTTTTTGGGCTGCCATGTGATCTGCTGGCCGTGCTGCATGGAGCAAGCGGAGTGGTAGGCGACGGTGAGTTCTTCCGGAAGCTGAGGTTCGCCGAGATCCTGTTCAATCAGGAACTCGGTAATGTCTTTGGCTATCTCCGAGATTTTCTGAGCTTTTTCAGCGTAGTGCGGGTCTTCACGCAGCATGAAGCCGTAGTCTTTGATGGTGGTGCCGCAGCCGGAGGTGGTGATGATCACGGCATCAAGCCCCTCATCTTCCATCTCATTGGTCCACGCATCAATGTTGGTTTTGGCCTGCTGGTTGGAGCTTCCTCTTTTCCCATGTGGTGGACGAGTGCGCCGCAGCAGCCCTCACCTTTTGGGAAGACAACTTCGTAGCCGAGGCGGGTGAGCAAGCGGGTGGTGGCATCGTTGATGGAGGGCGCGAGCACGCTTTGGGCGCAGCCTTTCAGGATAGCGACGCGGCCCTTCCGTGGCGTTTTGGGAGCAACAGTTTCCTGATCAGCGAACTGGGACGGCGGTGCGGCCTTGGTTGGGGCCAGTGCCAGCATGGTGCCCAGTCGGGCAAGTGTTCCGCCGCATTTCTTCATGAGCCAGCAAGCGGGCGACCATAAAACGCAGCGGCAATGGCGAGGCGGAAGCGGCCCGGATTGGGTAGGACGGCCTCCAGCACGGATCTGAGCAGGCGGTCATGCAACGGGCGTTTGTAGGTGCGTTCGATATGGACGCGGGCGTGGTCCACCAGATGCATGTAGTTCACACCTGATGGCAGGTGGTCATGCAGGACAGGCACGACAGGCAGCGGTCGATGTGTTTGACGGTTTTGGCGTCCGCAGGTCGGTCGTTTTCCAGCATATCCTTGATGAGATAGATGCGACCACGGGGGCTGTCGAGTTCGTCTCCTAAAAGCACAAAGGTTGGGCAGGTGGCGGTGCAAAACCCGCAATGCACGCATTTGCGCAGAATCTGTTCGGAGACTGCGTGGCGCTGTCTTTGAGTTGGTCTGGCGTAAAGTTGGTTTGCATGAGCTAGACCCCCATGTACATGCGGCCGGGGTTGAGGATGTTATGCGGATCAAACTGGGATTTCAGGCGTTTGGAAAGGCCCATCAAGGTTTCGGCCTGTGGCTGGAAGACATCGATGCTGGCACGTATCTCGGCGCTTGCTCTTAAGAGCGTAGCGTGGCCGCCGCCGTTTTCGGCGATGATCTGGCGCAGCGGGACATCGTGCGGTTCACCGCCTTGCATTTCTACCCAGACGAGACCTCCGGCCCAGTCCATCATCCAGCGGATGGCAAACTGTTTTTCCAGCTCGGCAATCACCTGATGTCCAGCTGTCGGGCTGACCGAGATTTTCCAGAGTGGTTTCTCGCTGCCAGCAAAGCTGATGAGATCGCGCAGGTCGGCCCATGTTTTGTGGGAGGTCTCGCCTTCAATCAGGTCCTGCGATGGAAAACGCTTCAGGATGCTGCGCAGTTTATCCAAACGGTACTCGATAGAAACGGGGATGCCTTCCAGTCTGAGCAAGGTCATGGCATTATCTTGCGAAAGGGGGCAAAAGCCTTGAGGCAGGTGGGCCGCGGAGGAGACTTCAGCGGATGATCCATGGCCTCTGACATAGCCTCGGATGCTTGTTGCGCGGTCAGGCCCAGCAGGACAAAGGTGCATTCCTTGGCTGCGCGTGGGAGGACTTTGATGGAGAAGCTTGTTGCCACGGCCAGTGTGCCCCACGACGAACAGAAGCCACGGGCAAGGTCGTAGCCGGTTACGTTTTTCACCACGCGACCGCCTGCTTTGAAGATCTCCCCCCTGCCGGAAACAGCTTCCAGTCCAAGCACATGATCTCGTGCCGCGCCAGCTTTGAGGCGGCGGGGGCCGGACAGGTTGGTTGCCAGAACACCGCCGATGGTGCCTGCCTGCGATGGGGTACCCAGAACACTGCTGAGGTTGGCAGGTTCAAAGGGCAGTTCCTGATTGTGCTCTTTCAGCAGGGCCTCAACCTCTTGCAGGGCTGTGCCTGCTTTGACGGTGAGAACCAGTTCTGCCGGTTCGTAATCAATGATGCCGGTGATGCCATCCGTGCGTAGGGTATGCGCGGACTGCACGGCCCTGCCCCAGTTGCGCTTGGAGCCGCTGCCGATCACTTCCAGCGGGGTACGCTCGGCGGCGGCCCATTTAACGACCGCCTCCAGCTCCTCAGCTGTTGTTGGGTGGAAACCCTCTCCCATGGTTTCGTCCTGTTCTTCTGGCGCATAAATTAAAAGCGCGGAATATCCGGGAATGGCAATTGGCCGCGATGCACGTGCATGAAGCCGAGCTCTGCACAGCGGTGCAGGACCGGGAACATCTTCCCGGATTGAGAAGCTGCTTCTCATCGAACGCGCATTTGATGCGTTGCTGCTGTTTCAGGTCATCCTCTGAGAACATTTCCGGCATGAGGTCGCGTTTCTCGATGCCCACGCCGTGTTCTCCGGTAAGGACACCGCCCACTTTCACGCAGAGGCGCAGGATGTCTGCGCCAAACTCTTCTGCTGCGGCCAGTTCTCCCGGCTGGTTCGCATCATAGAGAATGAGCGGGTGCAGGTTGCCGTCGCCTGCGTGGAACACGTTAGCAACGCGCAGTCCGTGCTTCTCGCTCAGCTCTTGCATCTCTTGCAGGACTTGCGGCAGTGCTGCCCGCGGGATGGTGCCGTCCATGCACAAATAGTCCGGCGAGATCCGGCCCACTGCAGGGAACGCGGCCTTGCGCCCTGCCCAGAATGTGTTGCGCTCCTCTTCTGACTGCGAGACGCGCAGGTAAGAGGAGCCGTTCTTCTCTGCAATGGCACTGACACGCTGAAGCAGGTCATCAACCTCTGCTTCGGGGCCGTCCAGTTCCACGATCATGAGCTTCCACATCCAGCGGGTAGCCAGCATGAACGAAATCTTCAGCGGCCTCGATGGCGAGCTTGTCCATAAGTTCCATGCCGCCGGGGATGATGCCAGCGCCAATGATATCGGCGACGCACTTGCCAGCTGTTTCCGATGTTGGAAAGCCGATCAGCGCCGCGCGGGCGGTCTCAGGCTTTTGCAGAACCCGAACGGTGACTTCCGTGACAACGGCCAGCAGTCCTTCGGAACCGGTGAGCAGGGCCAGCAGGTCGTAGGCTTCTGAATCGAGGTGTTTGCCGCCAAGGCGGATGACCTCTCCGGTGATGAGAACGATCTCTAATCCGAGCAGATTGTTGGTGGTCAAACCGTATTTGAGTGAGTGCACACCACCTGAATTCTCTGCGATGTTGCCGCCGATGGAACAGGCTATCTGGGAGGATGGGTCGGGGGCATAATAGAAGCCGTCTGCCTGCACCGCCGTGGTAATCCCCAGATTGGTCACACCGGGCTGTGTCACAACGGCCCGATTTTGCAGGTCTATTTCCAAAATGCGATTGAACTTCATCATGGACAGCAGAACGCCATCTTCCAGCGGCAACGCGCCTCCAGACAGGGAGGTTCCAGCACCGCGCGGCACCACCTTCACATCATTGTCGTAGCAGTATTTGAGGGTCTTTGAGACCTGATCAACGGTTTCCGGCAGGACCACCACAAGGGGCAGTTGGCGGTACGCTGTTAAGGCATCCGTTTCGTAGGGGCGCATCTCGATATCGTCACAGATAACGCCTTCTCCGGGCACGATTTTTTTTGCAAATCAGCACGATTTTCGAGCGTTTCTCGAGTGTCACCTGCGACGGTTTTGGCATTGCAATCGCTGCCATCAGGCCTCCCTCCTGCCTTCTGATCCGAGCGTTATTTCCGGGTCACGAACTTACCCGTATTCATTGAACACATTTGCCCAACCTCTCATGTTTCAAGCACAGAGGAAAGCCGCATAAAGTCTTTTACAGCCTACAAAGCAGCTGTTTCAGTAATTTTCCGAGTTTGACTCAAAGCAATTTATTTTCAGCCAGTTACGGCTATGATCAGCTTATCCGCGACAATATGCCATAACAATATATACGAAGGTTACTTCGAATCTACGGGATATCACTCACGAGTTAGACTATGTTGTTCTCTAATTCGCGTTTATCGGTTTAGTTGGAAGGAGAGAATATTATGAAGCAGTTTGGCGTCGTTGCAGCGCTTGCATTGCTGGTGAGCTCAGGTGTGGCATACGCTCAAGGCGATGTTGCTCAGGGCCAGAAGATTTTCAAAAAAATGTGCGGCTTGTCATGCCGTCGGCGAAAACGCAAAGAACAAGGTTGGCCCTGCTCTGAACGGTATCGTTGATGCTGGATGGGGTGAAGTCGAAGGCTACAAGTACTCCAAGCCTCTTCTGGCAGGTAAAGAAGAAGGTAAGGTTTGGGACGCAGCAACTCTTGATGCATACCTTACAAAACCTAAGGACGTCATCCCTAAAGGTAAGATGGCATTTGCAGGTCTTAGAAAAGAAGACCAGCGTCAGGACGTTATCGCGTACCTTGCACAGTTCAACAAAGACGGCTCCACGAAGTAATTGGAGCATGAGGATCAGGGTCGCAGTTCTGCGGCCCTTATTGCTGCGCAATGTTTATTTTGGGAGCTTGCGCAGCATCTTGTTTGCTCTGACAGCTGTACCGTTATACTCGGTCGTGAACTCGCTGATCACCACAAACCCGTGACGCTCATAGAGCCGTTTTGCCGGGTGGTTTGATTTGGCGACATAAAGCACAACCTCCCCTTCCATCCTGTCCAGCATATGTTCCAGCAGCGTTTTGCCGATGCCCGCGCCGCGTCCGTCAGGGTGTACAAACAGGGCGGTTATCTCTGATCCATTGTAGGCTGCATAACCAAGGGTCTGATTCTGCTCGTAAAGAAGCACAGTAGAGGCGCGGAAGCCCTCTAAACGCTTGGGGTCCTGATCAAGCGGCAGCAACCGGAAGCTCTCCTCCTCATAGCGCAATTCATCCAATTTGCATGCTGCGTAGATTTCAAGAACAGTGGGGAAGTCTTCATCGCGGTAGGGTCTGATGGTCATTTGGTCTCGTTGGAAAAGGTCAGTGGTCAGTCTGGATTACTCATGATCATCAGCAAGGTGTATTGCATTTTAGGCAAAAAAAAGGGGATGCGTTTTGCATCCCCTCTCAGTATCTCATTTAAGGTGACTTAAGCCAGCTCGGTGAAGATTTCAGCTTCCGGCAGGCGGGATTTTGGAAGGGCGGCGTTGAAGTCGTTCTCGTCGCGGTGGCCGAGGGCGATCAGCGCAACGGCGCGATAGCCTTTTTCGGTCAGGCTGAACTCTTCATTTAGTGCCTGTGCGTCCACGCCTTCAATCGGCACAGCATCAATGCCCATTGCGCCAGCGCCCAGCAGCACGGTGCCCATGTTCAGGTAGACCTGCTTTTCCATCCACTGGTCAGCGTCTTTCAGCTGGTCACGGTGCAAGCCAACAAAGGTAGCGCGGCCCGATCTGGACATTTCTTTGATAGCCGGATCAGCGAAGCGTTTGTCTTCATCTTCAGCTGCCAGCAGGCGGTCCAGATACTCGTCGGAGATATCGGTCTTTACGCAAAAGACGATAACGTGGGAGGAGTTGAGAACCTTCTCGTTATTAAAGGCGAACATGCCCTGTGTGCCCTTGGAAACGCGCTCGCGTCCTTCAGCGGTGTCTGCAATGACAAAATGCCATGGCTGCGTATTTACGCTTGATGGACTGAAGCGCAGCAGAGATTTAATATGATCAAACTGTTCTGCTGAGATCTTTTTTTGCAGGGTCAAAGGCCTTGGTGGAGTAGCGGCTCAGTGCGACGTTCTTCAAGTTCATTCCATGTGTCCTTGTTATTGTTTTAGCCATTATTTAATCGAAACATAGCGATTAGTTTTTTTTATGGCAAGTACGCACATAAATTACCCATAGGCACAACATTGATACTATTACCGCAGCAGCCCTTGCCCAATGGAGCATTGAAGTCCCCCTCGAATTATGGCAGGCAGAATTCAGTGATTTGATTTGTGTATTGCTCTAAGCCTGCAGGACCTCGCTTTTCATGGCCCGACAACGACGCCCCAGATACAAGAGACATGCGCGGGTCGGCCTGTTTGTTTCCTGCACTACAAATCTCTTCCGCCCTTCCCTCATCAAAGCTGGTGTTCATCTGCTGGAAAAGGCGGGCTATGACGTTGAGGTGCCGACCATTCAAAGTTGTTGCGGGCTTTTGTCGCTGCGCTCTAATGAGCCGGAGGATGCGCGGGATCTGGCCAAGCAAGTGATTTCGCAGTTTGGCCATTACGATTTCGTTGCGGTGCTGTCACCGTTTTGCGCCAAGGTGTTTGAGAACGCCTATACGCCATTGCTTTGCGAGCAATCCGAAGAGCTGGCGAAGATCACCAAGAACTTCTCACGCAGATGTTTTGAAGTTTCCGAGCTGCTGCTTGCTGCACCTGAGTTGCCGCAGACCTTCCGGGGTTTGCGGGCAAAGTTGCGTTTCTTGATGTTTCTGATGTGCCGAATCTCTTTGGCAGTCAGGCCGCCTCACGGGTCTTGCTTGGGCAGTTGGAGCATGTGAGTGTTGTGGACCTGCCGCAAATCTGCGCCTTTCAGGTGAAAGATGCGCCGGAAGGGACGATCTCGCCGGAACTGGGACGGGGTGACCTAAGCAGTCTGTTGCATGCGGTTCGCTCGTGCGGTGCCGGTACTCTGGTTTCCACGGACCTGGCGCTCTTGATGGAGCTTTCAACACAGCTGCGTAAATACGGTTCTGCCATGGAGCTGCGGCCTGTGCTTGAGGTTCTGGCAGGAGATATTCAGTCCATGCCGATTGGCCTGAGTGCCCGTGCGATGGCAGGGCACTCTGTCCTGTGATTCCCAAAGGCGCGAGATCAGCGTTGGGTTGAGCTTGAGCACGTAGCCCCTGCTTGTGAAAAACCCGAATTTCGCAGGGAGGGATTTTTGGCAAAACGCCTGTGATTTACCGCTTAAATCCATTTAATTCCTCAGAATGCCCTTAGAAATGTTGTAGTTCGGCGTATAGCTGAGTAGTGTGCGCGGCAACTGGGCAAGGCCACGGTCCGGCTTTGTTGCCAGTTCACTGAGAGAGGTGCTTAACCTCCTTCAAGCTTTTTGATTTGCGTATTCCTGACCGCAAACCGGTGTCCACTTTTCGGGAATGCGCAGTATCTGCTGTTAAACAGGAGCCTATAAACATGGGAAAGCTCAAGCCGGGCGTCATCTTTGGTGAAGACTACAAAACCCTGATTGAAGCATGCAGGACAGGCAAGTACGCCTTGCCTGCGGTGAACGTTGTTGGAACGGACTCCATCAACGCAGTTCTTGAAGCAGCAGCTGTAAATAAAACAGATATTATCGTTCAGCTCTCCAACGGTGGTGCGCAGTTCTATGCCGGTAAAGGCATCAAGGACAGCTTCAAGGCGAAAGTACTTGGCGCAGTTGCCGCTGCCAAGCACGTGCACCTTTTGGCAGAGCATTATGGTGTTGGCGTTGTGCTGCACACCGACCACGCAGACAAGAGCCTGATCCCTTGGCTGGAAGAGCTCATCAAGCACGGCGAAGAGTTCTACAAGGCGACTGGCAAGCCGCTGTTTACTTCGCACATGCTGGACCTTTCTGCAGAAGACATCGAATTCAACCTGTCTGAAAGCGAGCGTCTGCTGAAGCTGATGGCTCCACTGGAAATGAGCCTTGAGATTGAACTGGGCGTGACCGGTGGTGAAGAAGACGGTATCGGTTCTGATGAAGACATCGGAGCAGACAATCCGAAGCTTTACACCCAGCCAGAAGACGTTCTGCAGGCCTATGACCGCCTGAACCCGCTCGGCACTTCTCCGTGGCAGCGTCCTTCGGTAACGTGCATGGCGTTTACAAGCCGGGCAATGTGAAGCTGCGTCCTGAAATTCTGCGCGAGAGCCAGAAGCTGGTGAGCGAAACGCATGGTCTGGGTGAAAACCCGCTGGCGCTGGTGTTCCACGGTGGTTCCGGTTCTGAAAAATCCAAGATCGCAGAGAGCCTGAACTACGGTGTGTTCAAAATGAACATCGACACCGACACCCAGTTCGCATTCTCCGAAAAAGTTGGTGCGTATGTGGAAGCAAATTCAACTGCTTTCAAATACCAGATCGACCCGGAAACCGGTGCGCCAACCAAAAAGGCTTACGACCCACGCAAATGGCTGCGTGAAGGTGAGCTGGGCATTGTTGAACGCCTGACAGAAGCTTGCGAAGACCTTCAGTGCATCGGCAAGAGCCTGTGCCAGTAAGCTGAATTGCTTCTATGAGATTAAAGAGCCCGGTGCAGATGCGCCGGGCTTTTTTTGCGCGATCATGCGCCGGAGTGCAGCCTCAGCCGATCCATTCCAATGCCTGAGTGTTGGGGGGTTGTCCGCGCCCACCATCAGCAAAATTGTCTGCTCTTTACATACCACCAAACAAAGCTTGAACTACATAATTAGATCCTGCAGAGCTCAGATGATTATTATCTACGTAATACAAGGTCTTCTCATTCGTAGCCCGACAAGAAATTTCGGTACATAAAGCGAGGTTTACATTGACTATGCTTACCGCTTCGAAGTTGTCCGCTAGATTTATCAGTTTGTTGTCTGTGCCAAGTTGCTTAGAGAAATCTATACGGCACTTTTGGCTTTGCTCGCGCAAACCAAGTATATAACTCTCTCGACACTCAAGATACTCACGTTGATTAGGAAATTTTGGGACCTGTGTTACGAGCAGTATTTTTTTTTGAAAGCCTTCTATTTTTTTTAATAGTAGAACCTAGCACCTCAAAAACATTCACGCCTTTACCTGTTGCGCCAGTAGCATTGCCCATAGCTCTAGTTAATCGCTTTCCATCCGGAGAATAGGAGCTCCATTTTGCAGCCAGAATGACAGCCTCAACATTTGGCGAGGTCTCAAGATATTTAAATGCTAGGCTATTATTCTGACTACAGTCTTGGGGATTTCCGTTATTGATAACGACATCCATTAGCGGTGCACAGCCCGGCCTAGAAAAAAAAATTGCGCTTACATCTTCTTCTTTGAACTTCTTATCCAAACCAAATATCAGGTGACGAGCATGCGAGTCGCCCCAAAGCATAACCGTTGGAGCTTTGGATTTCGCCCCAAAATAACAAGGTGCAATATCGGACTTATCGCATATTTTGTCTAAGGCTGCTCTATGCTCCTGTTCCAGTTTATTCACGGCGGCAAGCTTTTCCGAGATTATCAGAGTGATTAATTTATTGTTTGAAATCACATAGGAAAATACAAATATGATGGAGAGGCATCCTATGGGAATAGCAGGCTTCCATCGTGAAGTATCGCTTTTACCAGTTTTCCTGAATGGCTTCTCAATCGTGAGATAAAAAAAGACATGCAAGCGCTATAGAGATTGCAACACCAGCGGTGCGCACTAATTGGCTCGCTGCGAAGTCATCAATCAGCATATTGCCATAAACAACGACTGGCCAATGCACCAAATACAAACTGTATGAGATAACACCAAGAAACCGGATTGGACTTCTGTTCAATAAATTCGCCGCAGATATAACTGGTTGCTTCCCAACGACTAAAAGAACTGCACACGCGGATACTGGTATTATTGCATACAAACCTGGCCATGGCAGCGATGAGGGAGCAAGCCATGCAAAACCACCAATGATCGCAAGAGAACCCAGTTGCATTGTAGATGACGACAATGGCGTTAGTTCAAGACGCATTCTTGTAGCTGCGATTGCAGAAAGAGCGCCGACTCCAAACTGCCAAAGGCGTGTCGGGAATGAGTAGTAGGCGACATCCGGGTCTTTAATAACTAATATCTGCGCGATGACGAACGACACCAACACTACGGCAACAATAGTGATTATTTGGATTTTAGTTGGCTTATTGCGCACAACGAAGAGAATAATTGGCCAAGTCAGGTAAAATTGTATTTCTACTCCCAATGACCAGAGATGAAGGAGAGGGTTTAAAAGAGCTTCTGTTCCAAAGTAACCCGTGTCTGTTGGAGCGAAAATATTGTAGGAAAATAGGGACGCAAAAATTAGTCTCGTGGTTATATTTTCAAAATCCAGTTGCATAGGAAAAGCAATTATCAGACCGACAATGCATACCAATACGATGTAGTATGTAGGCGATATTCTCCAAAACCTTTTGTTATAGAAGCCAAAATTCCCGTAAATGACCAACTAAACCTCGGGTTTGTCAGTATCTGCGTCATCAAGAAACCGGAAATAACGAAAAATATATCGACGCCAATAAAGCCAGACTGCAGCCACAATAAATTAAAGTGGAACAGAACAACCAGAAGTACGGCAATTCCTCTCAATCCTTCAATATCGGCTCTAAAGGCAGGGGACTTTTGATCTAACATATTGGCGAACGCACCCGCGTAAGTTTGACTTACCTGCGCGTATTTTGTTGCCTCTGAAGCAAACATCAAACCCTTATTTTTTTGATTGGAAATTGGGTAGCCAGTGGGCGGTTGCCCTCCAGTGCATCGGCAAGAGCCTGTGCCAGTAAGCTGAATTGCTTCTATGAGATTAAAGAGCCCGGTAGCGATGTGCCGGGCTTTTTTGTGCGATCATGAGCCGGAGTGCAGCCTCAGCCGATCCATTCCAGTGACTGACCATGGGGGCCTGTCCATGCTCGGGGCTCGCCGTTTTCATAGCGATGGAAGCGCTTAACGGTCAATGCGATTGTGAGTAAAAGGACCGTACTCGGGGAATGAGAACTGGAAGTTCTGTTTGCGCCACCACTCGCATCGCAATGCTGTTTCAACAGTTTGAAAATCCGGTACTTGTTGCGAACTTGGGTGTGTATGGACCCGTTTGAAAATAACATTAAGCAAGAAATCACGCTTCGCTAACAACGGCCTGTTACACCACTGGAAGTAACGTGCGCTTGTCTGCCAACTTCCAGTATCTGTTTTTGAAAATGCTTCCGGGTGCTTGCTAACTGGATCCTCTTCGGCATAAACCGCTCGCCCGATCTGAAATTCAGTTTTTTTTGCGCCCCTTTACAAGACGACGCAGAACAGTCTTCCATCGTTCAGGTGGCGTATATGGCAATGAGCTTTCGAGTGGTTTCTCAAGCGGGAAAAAGTTCATGTACTTTTGAACGCCGACAAAGGGGGCACCTGGATTTCTGCGATCACTTAGTTGCACAGTATCAATGCCAGCTTGCAGGTCTCGAACAGCTGCCTCAATCATTGCTTTTGTCGCCTCCGGCGAGCAAATCGACTGGCAGTCATTTTCGAGGTAAATGACAAGATCTGTATTCAATGCTGCAACAGCGGCTTCCATTCCCCTATGGATGCCCAGATTATTTACAGCACCGACAGCTCGCCAGCCGAAGTCCTCAACCAATGGCGCTTCAACCTCGGGCTCGAACTCCTGAAAGAATACAACAGCATCATCAACGAGATCCAGCAAACCACTCTCGCGATGCGACTCCAAACTCAGTTGAAGTGTCTGATGGGCTTTCCAAGTTAAGATCGCAACACCGATACTTGGTTTGGTTGCAGCTTCTGCCTGTTTAGTCGTCATTGGAAATCCACTGTGTATGCCTTCTAAGCACTGCCTATGAATGAATAGCTCCACTTATTCAAGCAGAATTGAGTAGCTTGGATGATATGTCCAGTTTTCCTAACAGGACATAATTGCAGCCTCAGACGATCCATTCCAGTGCCTGACCATGGGGGCCTGTCCAAGCTCGGGGCTCGCCGTTTTCGCAGAGGAGGAAGCGGCCTGCGGGGTGGGGTTCGGCGACTTTTGCGGCGAAGCGGGGAATGACGCTGCGGGCCTCGTTGGAGATCCAATGGGCGTTTGAGTCCAGCATCATGTTGACGAAGGCGTCGCGTTTGTCGGTGTCGGAGACATAGACGAGGACGGCGCTATGGAAGACAACCGGCGTGGTGCCGCTGGGAACCTGCTCCAGCAAGGCTGGCAGGTCGTCGAGAAGGTCGCCTTTGATGAGCTTGAGCGGGTGTTGTTTGGCCACTGCAATGGCTTTTTGCAGGTGATTTAGGCGCGCTTCCTGCCCCGGCCAGATGAGCGTTTGCAACCATTGGACCGTGTCATCATCCTGAAGGTCCAGCGGGTTCAGTTCCAACCCGGCACGCCAGACGACATCAGGTCGTTTTGCTGGCAGAGGTGCATCACCGGTCACAGTGCAGTGCAACACTGGCGTATCAGGCGTTGCTGGGTCCTGACCGAGCTGATGGGCGCCGCTGTTGTAGTCGTAGGCGTACTGATCGGGATACAGGCAGAGACCGGCAGAGGCACCAACTTCAATCAGGGAAATCGGTTGTGGAAGACGTGCGAGAAGTGGCAGCAGGAGCGCGCAGCGACCGGGCTCGTTGGTCTGTGTGCTGCGGTTCATCATTTCCTTCCTGATGGCGGGTGCATGATTGCGCAGCACAGTGTCTAGCTCACCGGTTTCAGGGATACGACCAGTCACCCATCTGATTGCAGCGAAGAGCAAATTGGGTTGCTGCTTGGCTTGCGGCAGGGCTGCAAGGAACTCGTGATAATCTGGAGACGCGGCGACATGGTGTGCCCATCGTTCATAGGTTGGTGAATTGTCTTTAGCCTCATAAGAAGCGAAACCCAGATACAGATTTTCAAGGGTGTTGTCTAAGACTGCCATGACCTCAAATCCTTCCTAAAATGTGTTCTTTGCAATTCTTCAGAGATGTACCTGACCGGCCCTTTCGCGCCCCAAATTACGCATTCAACTTATTGTTATTAAGTATTATTACGCCATGTTATTTTTCAAATCAGACTCTCGGTAGTTATATTTAGGTCTAATGGGTTCCAGATAATCTCAGCATAGAGACAAGCATGATTACAGTTCATAATTTAGAGAATTCTCAGAGTTTTCGTGTGGTTTGGCTGCTTGAAGAGCTGGGGATTCCCTACGAGATCAAACAGTATAAACGGGATCCGGCAACCAGCTTTGCACCAGCTGACTACAAGGAACTTCACCCGATTGGAACCTCCCCCACCATATCGATGGGGACCTGGTGCTGGTGGAGACCAACGCTATTATGGATTACATTCTGGACAAGCACCCTAATGCAACCATGAGACCCGAAGTCGGGGCACCGGACCGGTCCGTTATCTCTACTGGTTTCACGCCGTGCCGGGAAGTTTCATGCCGCTTTTGGTTGAAAGCCTGATATTCAATCTGATGGTTTCCAGATCTCCCTTCTTCATCAGGCCCATTGTCTCCGCGGTTGTCGGAAAAGTTCGCGCACAATACCTTAAACCACGCCTTAAACGGTTTTTGCCTACATTGAGGAAGAGCTAGGACGCTCTGAATGGATCGCCGGAGATAACCTGACCGCAGCTGATGTCTTGCTGGGGCATGCTCTGGTCGTATCAGATGCACGTGTCGGCTTTGGTGACAAGTTTCCGCTCATAAAGGCCTATATTAAAAGAGTGCGGGAGCGCCCGGCCTTTCAAGCTGCAATTGAAAAGAGCGGCGGTTTCGCCCCTGTGAGTTCATAAGGGAGTGTAAGCGCCCTAAGAACGAGCCTTTAAGCTTCATTCTCAAAGGCTCGTTTCATCCGGCGTTCCAGACCGCGGACCACCAGAGACAGCGAGACTGTCATGACGAGGTAAAGATAGCTACCACGTTGTAGGTTTCGAAAAACTGGAAGGTGGACGCGGAGTAGATCTTGCCAAGCTGGGTGATGTCCTGCACGCCGAGCACAGAGACCAGTGCACTTTCCTTGATGAGCGCGATAAAGTCATTGCCCAGTGGCGGCAGGATATTTTTGAAGGCTTGCGGCCAGATGATGAAACGGAAGGTGTGCCAGCGGGAAAGACCAAGGGCGCGGCCTGCTTCCAACTGGCCGTCATCCACGCTTTCAATGCCTGCACGAAAGATCTCTGCGATGAAGCTGAATAGCCGAGGGACAAGGCGATGATTGCGCGCCACATCATGGAAAGATCACGCACACGCAGCTTGTCAATGATTTCCCAGTCGATGAGCGCTCATGATCCAGTTGAAGGCTGCCACCATTTGCGGAGCGCCGACAAAGGCGATGTAGAAGAGCAGCACCAGCATAGGCACGCCGCGCATAATCTCCGTATAGAACGAACTCATCTCGCGGACTACACGGTGTTTAGAGCTGCGGCCTAAGGCGATGATGAGCCCGAAAACACTGGCGAAAAAGAAGGAAACAAAGGTGACAAACAGGGTGATGCCGACGCCTCTGAAGAGGGTCACAAAGATCTGGCGATAATCACCATCCGCAGCAATAAGCCAGAGAAAGAATACCGCAAGAACAAATGCTGCGAGCAACCACCATGGAAGCTTGTCCATCCGGGACTTTATGGCAGACCGCTTGCCCATTGCGTTTCCTTTAAATCTCGATTTTGGGTTTACCGTTGAGATGCGGTGCCCGTCGTCATGCCAGAGGGTGTGGGTAGCTGGCTTCTCGTTACCCGAAAACCAGAAGTCGCCAGCCACACGCTTTAAATGAAATGGCGGACACAGTGTGCCCGCCAGGATCAATCGACCGTCTCTTAGTGCTGGGACTTATAGTCGAAGAACCATTTTTGGTTCAAGGCATCAATGGTGCCGTCTTCACGCATGGAATTGAGCGCAGCGTTGATTGGTTCGCGCAGGTCCGAGCCCGGAGT
Source organism: Pseudovibrio sp. JCM 19062 (assembly GCA_001310715.1). The sequence goes on along the minus strand of BAXV01000017.1, from coordinate 43,761 downwards.
CAGAATGAAGCCAAAGTCTTCGGAGCCGATTGGCCCGCCAACAATTTTGAAGCTGTCTGGGGAAGCGCCCATATATCCGGCAGCTGCTGTTGCGTCCATCAGCACCATGTCCACATCTTCAGCGCGCAGAGCCTGCACTGATGCGCCAAAGGTTTCAAACAGCTGGATACGCTGGTTATTTTCGTCGCCATCGAGAACCGAGTAAACCGCGGTATAGAAGTTTGTGGTGCCCGGCTGAGCGCCGACCAGCAGGTCTGGATCACCAGCAAATGCTTTTGGATTGTCGAAGCGCTCTTCATCCGCACGGACAAGCATGAACATTTCAGAGGTCATGTAGGGATCGCTGAAATCAATCTGCTCTTCACGTTCGTCGTTGATGGTGATGCCGTCCATGCCCACATCGAACTGGCCCTGACGAACCGCTTCGATCATGCTGTCCCATGAGGCCAGACGCCAGTCGACTTTCATATTGAGCCGTTTTGCGATTTCGTTAAACGCATCATACTCCCAGCCGATGCCCTCACCGGTTTTGGGGTCTGCGAAGTTCAAAGGTGCGTATGCATTTTCAGTCACAGCAACAACGGTTCGGCCTTGCAGATCAGGCAGATCTGTTGCTGAAGCTGCTGCCCCAAAGCCGATAGAAACAGCAAGAGTTGCTATTGCTAGTTTAAATTTCTTCATCATCGGGCCCGTCCCCTCCAAGGAAAATCTGGTCACCCCGCAGAAAATTATGGCGGAATCACACCCGACGGATGTTGACAGCAAGCCGATCTGTGAGCAATAGGATGCGGGTGTTTGACCTGTAAAACGCCAGTGTTGGCGGGGTTATTTACTCTGCTATGACAGCAATGGTCAACGAAAGCCTTGGTGCTTTCCTATGCTGAATGACCTAATATCAGAAGATACGGCTAAATGTCGTGGTGAACTTTTATAGACGGATTTGTCGGTGCAAAAAGATCCCCTGAACAACGACGAGCCCTATCTTGAGGATGAGCAGCGTATGCCTCTGGGCATCAGTTTGCTCAACTGGATCTCCGTTGGATTCCTGATTTATTTTCTTCTTTGCGCCGTTGGTCTGATTGAAGCAGGCTTTATTGCGATCGGCCATCAGACAGCCGAACGGATTTTCTCCTATGCGACCAACCCTATTGCGGGGGTACTGGTTGGCATTCTCACCACGTCGATTGTGCAAAGCTCCTCGGTGACGACATCCATCGTTGTTGGTTTGGTGGCGGCGGGTATGCCGATCTCCATTGCTATTCCGATTGTGATTGGAGCCAACTTTGGCACCACGCTCACCAATACGTTCGTGAGCCTTGGGTATGCTCGGAACCGGAGCGACTTCAAACGCGCCTTCAGTGCGGCCACGGTGCATGATGCGTTCAACCTGATTTGCCTGGTGATCTTTCTGCCTTTGGAACTGGCATTTGGTTTCTTGCAAAAAAACCGCAACCGCAGTTGGTGATCTCTTTTCGGGATTAGATGCGGCAGATAATCTGGTTACTGCTGACTTCAACTTTGTCAACTACCTGACGGACCCTCTCATCGACGAGGTCAGCGAGTTGGCCTTTGGCTTAGCACAGCCGTTGAATGGTCTTGTGATTGCGGCAACCGGTTTTGTGATGCTCCTTGTCAGCATCACGTTTGTGAGCCAGCTGCTCAAGTTGTTGCTTGCCAATCAGGCGCGCAGGTTGGCTGAGAAAATGACGTCCTCCGGTCCCTCCTCCGGCATTTTTACCGGACTGCTTGCGACCTTGTTGTTGCAGTCGTCCTCTGCCACCACAAGCCTGATTGTGCCATTGGCGGGGTCCGGTGTGTTGACGACCAAACAAGTTTATCCGTTTACGCTTGGCGCGAATATCGGCACATGTCTGACCGCAATTTTGGCAGCCTTTGCGGTGACGGGGCAGCGGGAGCTGGCCTTTGAAATTGCGATAGTACACCTTGTTTATAACGTGCTGGGCGTGGTTTTGATCTACTCCATCCCGTTCACACGGTATCTGCCTGTGCGCCTTGCGGAGTATGTGGGAGATCTGGGAGCACGCCGGTTTGTGGTGGCCACAAGCTATGTGGTGAGCATCTTCTTTCTGATCCCGGCTCTTGGTATCTTTCTGCTCAGCAGATAATCAGGTTCAAGCCTTCATTCCTTTTTGCTGCCCGATGCAGACCATCGCGATTTTGCGGGATGGTTATCGCATGCTGGGGGCTCTTTCACTCATAATGCTGACATATAAGAGGGAAACTCATTCGTTTTTCAAATGAATTGATGACGTTTATTCATTTGTTTGCTCCTCACATTTCATGCAGGACGTTACTTAGATAATTTTTAATTAATAGGAATATTTCATGACGAGTGCGAGCGATATTGATGCGGGCACGGCGATCTCTCAGCGACCCCAAACACTTAGTGTGTTTGATCTTGCGCTTTACGGCGTCACCGTGCTTGCCTGGGGGTTCAGCTGGTATGCGTTGAAGCTACAGGCGGTGATCACGCCTGAAATCGCGCTGTTCTGGCGCTTCCTGTTTGCCACTGTACTGATGTGGGGCTGGGCAATCCTGCGCGGTCACAAGATGAACTTCCCACTGCGCGCCCACATGAGCTTTGCGGCGCTTGGCTTGTTGTTGTTCTCCACCAACTTCCTGCTGTTTTACCATGGGTCACGGGAGATACCTTCCGGACTGCTGTCCGTTGTGTTCTCCCTTGCCTCAGTGTTTAACATTGTGCTTGGGTTTGTGTTGTTTGGCCAAGGTGAGTCGGGCGCTTGCAGTGGGCGCCGTTCTTGGCTTTTCCGGCATCTGCCTGATGTTCTATCCGGAAATCTCGGGCAGCACGTGGAATCTGGCAGCATTGGGCGGACTTGGTCTTTGTACTCTGGGCACGCTAAGCTTTTGTTTTGGCAACATTATCTCCGCCAAAGCAAGCGCGCAGAAGATCTCTGTCATTTCCGCCAGTGCGTGGGGCATGGTGTATGGCACGCTGCTGCTTGGCGCGAATGGTCTGGCGCAAGGGGTAAGCTTTCAGATTCCATATACGCCGGAGTTCATCTGGAGCTTGCTTTACATGGTTGTCATCGGGTCCATCGTGGCGTTTGGTGCTTATCTGACCTTGCTGGGCCGTATCGGGTCAGCGCGCGCAGGCTATGCAACAGTGATGTTCCCGGTTGTGGCGCTTGGCGTTTCCACGGTGATGGAAGGGTACACATGGACTGTGACCTCCATCCTTGGCCTGATGTTTGCGCTGGGTGGCAACTGGATCGTGCTTAGCCGCTCTGCGAAAAAATAGGCCCGGTGGTTTGAAGCACCCGACCTTATAGCAAAGCTGTTCTGGAAGCCGCTCACTCAGCGGCTTCTGCTGCCATATCGTTATATTCCATCGTGACATTGCCAATAGACGCCATGATGTGGTGGCAGAGTGCGTCGTGAACCGGCTCGATTGCCACTTGCGACCTGATAATGGTGATGTCGCATGGTGGTAATGGGGGAAGCCCCTCGTTCTCTCCAAGAACACGCTGGCCCTGTCGCAAGGCACTGGTCGGCAGGATCGCGATTGCCAGTCCGGCATTGACGGCGCCTGCAAGTGCTGCTGCGCTGGAGCTGGTGTAAACCACCTGATGCGGGATGTTCAGGTGATCCAGCGCGGCAACGGCTTGCTGCCTCCACGAACACGTGATTGGCCCAAGGGCGAGACGCAGCGGGCGCTGGTCATGCACGATATGCTCCATAGAGCTATCCATTGGAGAGGTTCGCGGCGCACGATCTGACCGGGTACGGTGTACAATCACCGCTGGTGACGATCCCTACATCCAGCTCGCCTTTCTGGATTCGCCGGCCAATCTCATTAGAGCTGGAGCATTCCACATCCAGATTGACGCAAGGGTTTAGCCGGTTAAAGGCGGCCAGTACCTGCGGCAAGAGCCGTTCTGCATAGTCGTCGGGCAGTCCTAGCCGGATGCGTCCGGCGATCTCCGGCTCGTGGAATGCAGAGAGCGTTTCGTCGTTCAGGGCAACCATGCGTCTTGCGTATTCAACGAGTCGCCTGCCGTGCTCGGTGATTCTGGAGTTACGGCCGTCTTTGACAAAGATCGGCTGGCCGATCCGTTCCTCAAGTTTCTTCATCTGCATGGAAACGGCGGACTGGGTTTTGTGGACTGCATCTCCGGCCTTGGTGAAGCTCCCAAGTTCCGCAACGGCCAGAAATGTTCTTAGCTGCTCCACATCGATCGAATATGGCATGGGCCCCCTCCCATTTGACTGCGATCAATCAATCACGATCTTGAATGTATTTCAATCACAAACATTCGTTTGTCTGGATGCAACTTTTAGGTGATATTCGCTTTACCGAACGAAACAGTTCCTTTTTTTTAACAACCCTTTATAGCAATTCCACTGGATGGCCAGAGCCGCTTATCCTGACGGGAGAGTAGTACCATGACGCTTGCATTCCCTACCCCATCTGAATACCGAAACCCAAACCGCGCTAATGCAGGCACCTTTGAACCGCTGACACTGGCGCACACCCTTCATGTGCTGACCGCGTTGCCGCTGAAGCTCTGGAAACATTACCGGGACCGCCGCGCAATGCTTGAGTTGGTACGCCTTGAAGACCGTATGCTGGACGACATCGGCATTACCCGCGATGACGTTCACAGTGCACTTTCTGTTAGTGACGGCAAAGACCCTAGCTGGCATTTGCGCATGCGTGCCAGCGAACGCCGCTGCGCTGAAATTGAGAAGCGTCGCCAACGCGCATAATTTTTCAGGAGCCTCTGCTGGTGGTCCACCCCCCTATTTGAGCCACCGGAACATTTTCATGACCCCGTATGGAAAAAGGGCCCGCGTTCTGCGGGCCCTTTTTCTTTTCATATAGATGCGACGCGTTTCAATGGTTTGGCTTTAGAGCACGTTGCGTTCATCCGCATTCGCGCATCGTGCTCTAACTTTCTTGCCGGAGCGAATTCTTGTCGTTTGATTGGCTCCAAGCAAACAGAACACGCTTTAAGCAAGAACTGCGGTCTTCTCAAACGACTTTGCCAGATACTCACTCAGCGCATTTGCTGCTTTAAAGTGACTTTCTTTGGCACGCACCAGCTTCACAACGTAATCCGGCAGTTTTGGCAGGCCCTTAAGTTCGGTCAGGCCCGCATCTGACGCACCCAGTGACGAGCGTGGCTGGACTGTAATGGCCATACCGCTTGCAGCCGTCATTTCAACAAGGCTCGGATTGCTTGAGCTGTACTGGATGCGGAAGGCGCGGTCGTCATCCTTCAACGCCTCAACAGCCGCTTTGCGAATCCGGCATTGCTCCTGACCAACAGCCAGTGGCAGTTCTTTTTCTCTGGCAAGTTTGAAGCTGCTTCCCGCTGCCCAGACAAGCCGTTCGCTGGACAGCACGCTGCCCTCACCTTCTTCAGCATCATCTGCAAGGCTGCCGATGATCGCAAGATCAAGCTCGCCTGCATCTAAAGCCTTGCGAAGGTCTGCTGCTGGCGCACAAATGATTGACGCCTCGGCCTTCGGGTTGTTTCTGGAAAACTCGAAGATGATCTTCGCGGTTCTGGTTTCGTCAAGGCCTTCCGCAAGACCAAGGCGCACCTTACCGGTTACTTCGCGTTCCGAAAACATGGCGAGTGTCTCGTCATTGAGACGGAGCATCTGACGTGCGTGGCGCAGCAACAGCTCACCATCTTCAGTCAGTTTTGAATGCCGTCCCTCACGCCGAAAGACCGTGCGTTCGAGCTTGTCTTCCATGCGTCGCATTTGCATGGAAATTGCTGATTGCGTTTTATCGAGTTCTTCTGCAGCTCTTGTAAAGCTCCCAGTGTCCGCAATCATCACCAAGGTACGCAAAGAATCTAAATCAAGTAGTGCTGTCATGTCCCCAATCCATAACAATTTGATATGAATATACATCAAAGCGGAGAAATGGGAACCGGGAGTGGGATCGCAATACTTTATTATCGCAGTTATTGGGCGGTTTATGCCACACCTCTCCAATTCATCACAATAAGCAATGATATCAGTTCAAGTATATTTATCTATTTGACTCCACCAAATCCCCATATAGAAAATAAAAATACCAGTAGAATACACCTCTTGGAGTTACAGGATAAAACAACTACAGTATTTCTCTTTTTGAGAACGGCGTTTTGCTCTACTAAAACACACAGACCTGCCGTTGCGTGGATAATCAGGCTAGCCCTGACATGCCCACGGAAATGGAGGCAGAGAAATTTCAGAGGAACAACTTCCTCAATTCGTGATTTACATCACAAAAAGTTATCCTCAAATATCTGTGAAGAACCCTTACCTATGGGAGAGGGTCGGCCAGAAAGCGTTGCAATATTGTTGCCAGGCTTCTCCCTGTGCCTGCTGCATGGCTGTCAGGCTCTCGCTCAATGTAGGCAAGTGCGGCTCGCTCTTTGCCGATTGCTGGGTACGCTGGCTTGTGCGTTTTGCAGCAACAGCCTGCTCTGACTTCTGGCTCCTGTTTCTCTGCGCACGAGACTGTTCTGAATTCCCGTTTGTTGCTGCGGCTGGTGCGCCTGTTTCCTTCAGGCGTTTGTCCAGAATTCCAGCATCGGATTTCCAGCGGACATCATTGGGTTTCCAGCTGGCATCATCTGCGCCCAGAAGGCCTCCTGCGCATCTAGAATAGGATTGCGCGCCTCATCGGTTCCCGGATGCAGTTCCGGGCTACCCTTGGCGAAGCCTTCCAGAAAGGCTTCCAGCATGGTGCGCTGCGGGCCGACCATAAAGTTTTTTAGCATGTTGCCCTGAGCCAGCAGCAGGAGAACCGGCATAAGCTCTACCCAGCTTTCCATATTCATCATGTTCATGCGGCTGAAGTGACGCTGCACCGCTGTGTTGATGTTTGGATCATTGGGGAAGGCCTGCATAATCTGCGAGAACATGGCCTGTTGCGGCATTCCCTGCATCTGCTGCCATTTGGAGGGATCAGCCCAGTTCTTAAATGGAAACGCCATATCACCGAGACCGCCCGCTACCGAGTTCTTCGCAGAACTACCGTTGCCTTGCATGAACGGCATAAAGCCACGGGAGGCTTCGCAATAGTCCCTGTAGGCCTTTGCGTAGTTCTGGCTGAGTGTTTCCATAAGGGAAAACATATTAAAGTTGGACTGTTGGAACATGGGGTTTTCTCTCGCAAGCTTCTGGCGGCTGTTAATTTATTCAGTAGACGTAACGTTAGTTCCCTAATTTTGCATGTAGGATTCCGCAGGCATTAAGCCTAAGCAGAGACTTTTGTTTGACTAGAGTTCAATCTTGCAGGCAAACCTAAACAATCCGGTAGACATCCACCGCCTCGTCACGCCCACGCAAATGATAATCACCAAGGTGTTTAGGCTCGGTGTTGTCGGTCAGCTTCTTCACTGTGGTACCACTGGCAAGGGCGATCACTCTGGCATCGGGGTCCACTTTCTTACCCAGCGCCTCAAGGCGGGCGGCCACATTGACCGCATCTCCAATGACTGTGTAGTTCATGCGCTCAATTGCACCGATATTACCAACAACGACTGTGCCAGTGTGAACACCAATGCGAAGCCGTGGCTTCTCCGTTGCCCTTTCGTCACCTTCAAATTCTTCTTCAAAAGTCTTAGCTATGAGGTGCACGGCGTCTATGGCTGCCTGTGCGTGGTTTTCCATCGTTTCCGGAGCGCCCCAGAACGCCATGCAACCATCGCCAATGTACTTGTCGATGGTGCCTTGCGTCTGGCTTATGCAGTCAGCCAGCTCCTGAAAGTGGGTGTTGAGCAGAGTGGTGGTTTCTTCCGCCGTCAACTTGGAAGCAACGCCGGTGAATCCTGCAATATCGGAGAACAGGATCGTCATCTCCCGCAGTTCTGTGCTGTTCAGACCTTCAAATTCGCTTTCCAGCAGAACCCGTACGAGGTCTCTTGGCACATATCTGGAGAAGGCACTTAGAGCGACGCCTGCCGAGTTGAACGCCTGATTGGCCTCATCCACCTCCTTCAGGCGTGACCTTGGCAGCGCCCTCAGCCCCTCCATATGCAGATTGCGAATGGCATTCGCCTGAGACCCAAGAGCAATAAACGGGCCAGCAAGCTTTCTGCCAATCAGGAACATCAGAAGCACACAACCTGCGAGAAAGGCTGTGGCGGCGACATAGATTCTATGCAGATTGTCAAAGGGAACGCTGAACTCCGAGGCAAGTACATAGCTCCCGACGACGATGGGGGGGCGGTTGCCGTTCTCTACAAAATCGTAGAGGAAAAGGTAGGTCCCAAACGGAGTTGTATCAATGTGCGCATCGTAGTTGGTACTTAAGGACTGACGCTGCACATCCTCATCCCAAATGCCGTGCAGGGGGGTGGCCGACAGATCCGAAATTAGGGGGACCGGATTGGTGGTACTGGGTTCAAAGTTCCGAAACGCAGCTTCCGAGCTGGCAAGCACCTGATCGCGTCCGTAGAGTATAAACGGAACCTGTGACTCGCGCCATTTTATCCGCCCTATCAATTGCCCCAGCAGTGCGGTGGGGTAATCCAGTGTGAGCATAGAAATTGTGTTGTCGATAGGGTTTCTGATGTAGATGGCGAAATTCATGAAGGTCTCGCCGATACGCTCGTCATAGTAAGGCGCGCCCCAACGAAGGTTGCCAGCTTCCATATCTTGCTCATTGGGAGGGGTCACAACAACATCACTAGCCGGTTGATCTGCCTGATCAAGCCGAACCGAGATCTGGCGCCCCGTGGGAAATGTATAAGAAATCCGCTTGATGTTGGTCTGTCGGGACAGAATGGAAACCAGCTGCTCATGAATGGCTGCCGGAGCCTCATAAACCACTGGGTTTGAGAGCATGTCGGCCACCAGCAGGCCCATACGCTCTTCATTGCGGAAGAAGTCTTCAACGACTTCAAGCCCTCGCACGACAATAAGCGCCCCGGTTTCTCCCATTATGGCGGAGGTCTGACGGTTGGTCGCATCAGACACAAAAAGAAGCATGGACCCGCCAATCAAGGCCAGCAGCATGGCAGCGCCAATGCTGAAGACAGCCGAAATCTTCAGGCGCCATCTTTTCTGGCCCGTGTTTGCTGCGGTCTCGTTCTCGGGCTGCTTTTCCAAGTCAGCAGTCTTGTTCTTTGGGTCCATTCAGGCCTCCATCTGGAGATACTTTAGAACCAATCTCCCAATTTTGCCTGAACAACCGCTAAAGCTGCAACTGCTGCGGTATCTGCTCTCAAAATTCGGGGGCCTAGCGGGATGGAATGCACGAAGGATTTGCTGTGCAACAAGTCTCGCTCGTCCTGCGAGAAGCCGCCTTCGGGGCCGATCAGCAATGCTAGTGGCCCTTTTGGGACGTCTTGCAGGGCTTCCAGCGGATTGTGGGAGGCGTGGCCTTCATCACAAAAGATGATCTGGCGGTTGCCTTCCTCCTGCTCCCATGTTGAGAGCAGTTTTTTTAAGCTGGGTTGGTTCCATGACAGAGGGGATCGAGAGCACACCGCACTGCTCGCAGGCTTCGAGTGCGTTGGCTTCCATGCGTTCCAGCTTGATCTTGGGATTCTGGGTGAACTGGGTGAGCACCGGACGCAGGCGCCCTGCTCCCATCTCCACCGCCTTTTGAACCATGTAATCCAGTCGCGCCAGTTTCAAAGGTGCGAACAGGTAGTCCAGATCCGGCATCGGCGTTTGCTCACGCAGCTGCTCAGTCACGATCAACTCACAGGACTTGCGGCCTGTTGGCAGGATTTGTGCGCGCCATTCGCCATGCTTGCCGTTGAAGACAAGGACCTCACCGCCTTCCTTCATACGAAGAACATTGAGCAGGTAGTTGGCCTGTGCGCGATCCGCCTCCAGATGAAGGCCGGAGCGGAGATCTTGATCGACAAATAAACGTTGCATGCGAAACTCATAGCGTGACATGGGGGCACCATATGCCAAGCACAGGACAGATGCCACTTTGCGCTTAACGATTTGCTGGTGAGAACTCAATGTCTCAACAGATGGAAGCGCTTCTCACTGTTCCCCTTTGCAAATGTCACAGGCTACATTAAGAGAGAATGGTATGAGTTTGCCGCATATGAAAGAAGCCTGACCTTGTCTGAACGCTCCAACATTGCTGAATATACCGTCTCCGAGATTTCCGGTGAGATCAAACGCACCGTTGAAGACAAGTTTGACTATATCCGTGTGCGGGGCGAGCTTGGCCGCGTGAGCAAACCGGCCTCTGGTCACATCTATCTGGATGTGAAAGACGACAAATCTGTGCTTTCCGCCATTATCTGGCGGGGCAATGCGGCCCGCCTGAAAATACAGCCTGAGCAAGGTCTTGAGGTCATCGCAACGGGCAAGATCACCACCTTCCCCGGCCAGTCCAAATACCAGATGGTGATTGATAGCCTTGAGCCAGCAGGTGCCGGTGCGTTGATGGCTCTGTTGGAAGAGCGCAAGCGCAAGCTGGCGGCGGAAGGCTTGTTTGCGGAAGACCGCAAAGTGGCTTTGCCGCGTATGCCGCAGGTCATTGGCGTTGTCACCTCCCCGACTGGCGCTGTCATTCGTGACATTTTACATCGCATCAGCGACCGCTTTCCGTTGCATGTACTGGTCTGGCCGGTGCGTGTGCAAGGGGAAAGCTGCGGAACGGAGGTTGCTGCCGGTATTCGTGGTTCAACGCGCTTGAGGCGGATGGGGCTATTCCACGGCCAGATGTTTTGATTGTTGCGCGAGGTGGTGGTCCATTGAAGACCTTTGGGGCTTTAATGATGAAGCGGTGGTGCGAGCAGCAGCCGAGTCACAAATTCCGCTGATTTCTGCTGTGGGTCACGAAACCGACTGGACGCTGATTGATCTGGCAGCTGACGTACGCGCACCAACGCCAACCGGTGCGGCGGAGTTGCTGTTCCGGTGAAGGCGGAGATGACCGCACAGTGATGATCTGTCCCGCCGTCTTTCCACTGGGCTGTTGCGGCTTGTGCAATCGCGCCGGACCGAGCTGCGCGCTGCGAGTGCCGCGCTGCCAGCTCCACGTGATCTACTCGCCCTGCCACGTCAGCGGTTTGATATGGTGGCTGGCCGTCTTGAACATGGCTTACGGATGAACACGCAGATCCACCGGAACTCCCTGACAGCGGTGGCCTCAGGATTACGTCCCATCACGCTGGAACGGCAAGTTGCGCAAGGGCGTGAGCGTCTTCAGGCCTTGCAAGGCCGCGCCGTTGCTGCGTTTTCCAATAAGGTGCAACAGCAACGCCTACGGCTTTCCAACTCAGCCGGGCTTTTGAGTTCGCTGAGCTATGAGCGTGTGATCGAGCGCGGGTATGCGGTGGTGCGCGATGAGAGCGGCATTCCACTGGCGAGCGCTCAGGCGGTGCAGGCTGGGCAAGCTTTGCGGCTTGAGATGAAAGGTGGAACCGTTGGTGCTGTTGCAGATGACGACGGGGTGACACCAACACCGCCACGCGAAATGAAGACTGCGGCAGGCCCTGCACCTGAGACCGTTGCGACCTCTCCGTTGGCCTCAACTCTGGAGGAACATGTGGCACAAACGAAGGCGAAGCAGGCCAAGAAACCCACGCGTAAGAAAAGGATTGATGTTGATCCAGATGCGCAGGGCAACTTGTTCTAACGAAGGTTTGCTGAAGTTTACCCTCTTAAGCCCAGTTATTGCGTGATTAACGGATCGCGATTATATTGAGGGAGAGAAAGGGAGCAAATGCCCCTTTCCCGGTGGATTACTTAAAAGTGGCGCGAAACCAGAGTACCAGTCTGTTCCGTGCCTTTTTTTACTTTGAACCTGAGTTCAAGCTTCATCCATCTACCACCTCCTTCACCAGGCTTTGCTACAGTCGGAGTGCCTAATTCCTCCGATTGCGTGGACTGGCGCACGCTCCTGCTTTGCAAAGCAGGTGGGTGTGACGATGCTATCTACCTTGGCAGAAATCACTATCCGAGAGAGTTGGGGGTATACGCCCCAACCACACGTTGGAGCCGTGTTCAGGCCGGGGCTGTAGCAGCTAGTCCGATAGGCTCCTTCAGCAAGGCAAGGTGGAAACTGCCGTTTTGCTTGAAGCCGATGGCCTCGTAGGCTTTTGCTGCTGCTGGGTTGTCTGTGAACAGGACGGACTTTTGCACCCCGCGTTGCTGTGTGGCCTGTAATGTGAGTGCCACAATTACGCGCGCGTATCCGTTGTTGCGGTGCTCTGGCGGGGTCCAGACAGGACCAACCTGTACGATCTCAGGAAGTGTGGCGTTGAACCCGCTCAAGGAAACCGGCTGGTCACGATCCAAAAGGACCCATGAACTGTCGCCTTTCTGCATTTGCGCAACACGGTTGAGAATATGCGCGTCGTGCTTTTCGCTAGGTTCAGAACTGAAGGCTTCCAGTTCATATGCCTTCAGCCAGTCAAACAGCAAGGAACTGTCCGCTTCGCTGGAACCAATCAGTTTGAATTGGTCGCTTGGTGCATTGACTGGCAGCTGGAGGTCATCCAGCACAAGTTGATAGAGGCCTTCGCTCCGGTTGGTGTTGTAGGCAACCGCAGGGAGGTCGAGTTTACTCAGGACATAACTGGCCTGCTCGCTATCGCCAACCAGACCAGCAACGGGGCGCTCCACGGTTTGCAGGAAGTTTGAGATCAGCGCCTCAAGGGCAATCGGATCGGGTGCTTGGGTCATGAGGTTGCCATTCCAGAACTGCGCCAGAATACCCGCTATTTTACCAGCTCCATCAAAAGCGCCCCAGTACTCTCCCGAAAAGGACTCCCCAGTGTACTCAAGACCTGCTCTTTCGATATTACTAAGCAAAAACATGGAGCTATAGGGATGGCTCATCAAGAACTGGCAGGCAGCCTGTTTGTGTTGGTTGGATAATCTTTCAATTTTCATGGCAATGCTCTTTGTTGGAAACAGCTTAATATTACGCAATAAAAAACCCCGGTCTACAGACCGGGGTTTTCCAATCTCTCAACTGATCCCCGGTTTTACATCAAGGATGGCAGGAAGGTGATGATCGCCGGGAACGCCACCAACACGGCTACGGTCAGGACATCGGCCACGAAGAACGGGGTTGCACCGCGGAAGACTTCCTGTACCGGAATATCAGGACGCACACCGGAGACCACGAAGCAGTTCAGTCCTATGGGCGGTGTAATCAGACAGAGCTCTGCCATCTTCACCACAATGATGCCAAACCAGATCGCACAGGCTGCGCCGGACATGCCGAGCGTGCTGTCTGCTGCGCTGACATCCAGACCGCCGTTAAGCGCCATGATTGCCGGGAAGACCACAGGCAGGGTCAGCACCAACATGCCGATCGCATCCATGAACATGCCAAGCACGGCATAACCGAGCAAGATGCAGACGATGATCATCATTGGCGGGTAGTCCAGCGCAACGATGAACTCGCGGAAGGCATCGGGCAGGCCTGCGAAGCCGAGGAAGCGCACGTAGACCAGCACGCCCCAGATGAGCGTGAAGATCATCACCGTCAGTTTCGCCGTCTCGTGAAGAGCGAGGAAGAGCTGCTTGGTGCGCATGCCTTTGTAAAATGCTGCCAGCAGCACCACGAACGCGCCACAGGCACCTGCCTCGGTTGGTGTTGCGAAGCCGAAGTAGAGGCTGGAGAAGATAATCAGGATTACGCCGATGATCGGGAATGTACCGGGTACGGATTCAAAGCGCTGCTTCCAGCTGTAGCCACCGATTGCGGGTGCGCCACCCTGCCATACGGCGAGGACATAAATGATTGCCGCATAGATAATAACCGAAACAACTCCCGCAGGAAACCAGCCATGAGGAGTTTGCCGACGCTCTCTTCCACCAAAATGGCGTAGATCACAAGGATCGCGCTTGGCGGGATCAGCGAGGCGAGCGTGCCACCTGCTGCTACCACGGCAGCGGAGAGACGCTTGGAGTAGCCTGCTTCCAGCATCTCCGGAATCGCTACACGGGCAAACACCGCGGAGGTTGCGGTTGATGCACCGGATACGGCTGCAAACCCTGCTGTTGCGAAGACTGTTCCGATTGCCAGTCCGCCCGGAAGCCAGCCGAGCCAGCGTTTGGAGGCTTCAAACAGCTGCTTTGTCAGACCTGCGTAGTAGCCAGAAAGCCGATCAGGATGAAGGTTGGCAAAACGGAAAGCGCGTATGTCACCGACTTGGAATGGGGGATCGTGCCTGCCATTTTGGCCGCTGTCATCACACCGCGTTCAAAGCCCAAACGCATGGAAAAGATTGCAACCATGCCCATGATGCCGACAAACGCAGCGGCGAAAGCGACGCGGACGCCGATGATGACGAGGAGCAGGAGTACTCCGGTCATGATGAGGCCAATGTCAAACGGCGTCATGATGCACCTCCTTGGGCAGGTGTTCTCATTTCTGGCCCCTCTGCTCCGTTTTCAGCGGAATGGAATGTCTCTTCAATCTCGGCCTTTGCATGCTGAGCAGCGTCCATCACGTGCGGCAGATCCAGAACCGATGCAGACGGATTGATGATCAGGCGGGCGTAGCCGAAGAGCTGCAAGACAAGGCGCAGCCAGAGCAGTGACAGAGCTGCTGGCACAACAAACTTAGACGGCCATGTGGGGATCGCGATATCCATGGTGCTGTCGCCGAAGGTCCATGCACGGTCGAAATGCAAATAAGAGCCGTAGATCAGCACGGATACGACGAAGAGGATTGCCAGTACTCCGAGGAATTCAGCGATCCACTGGCCACGTCCCCTGAAAACGCCAATCACCAGTTCCATACGGATGTGACCACCAACGCGCTGACAATAGGCAATGCCCATGAACGCGAACACGGCCATGGCTTGTTCTGTAATATCAATAAAGCCGGGCACGGGCTGGTTGAACAGATTACGTCCAACGACCTGAACCACAGCCAGCAACATCAACACAAGGATGGATGTAGCGGCTATGAGATTGAACAGGTTTTCAATTCTTCCCAGTGCACCATTAAAGCGGAGATAGGCCATATCCGACTTGGGATATATGGGGCCGTTTGGTTTGGACATGTCATCCGCCCGATTTTAAGAGAGACGTTGTACCCTGCCCGCCCAGATCGCAGTGGAGCAGGCTCTTAAACTTATCTTCCGACGAATGGTATTCACCGGAACAGGCAAAGGCACATCCGAATTGGATGCGCCTTTGCCAAAGCAATTACTTGCCAGCAACTGTGTTTTGAACCAGTGCGAGCAGGTCTGCAGCCGGGAGGCCCTTTGCAGACATGTCTTCAACCATTTGTCCCAGACTGGCTTACCTGCAGCAGCCTTGAAGCTTGCAAGTTCTTCTTCAGAGAACGTGATCTGCTCGACGCCGTTTTCTTCCAAAGCCGGGTAGAACTTGTCGTAGACCTTAGCGTAGGTGTCCAGATAATGCTGGATGGCAGGTGCGACGCTTTCATCCAGTGCCTTCTGGAAGTCAGGTGAAAGCATGTCGTAGGCGTCTTTGCTGACAACAACCGGACAGCTCACAGTGCCTGGGTTCAGGTTGTTGGTCCACCAGCTACCAGCTTCAATCGTTTTGAATGACAAATGCGCGTGAGGTG
Organism: Pseudovibrio sp. JCM 19062; assembly: GCA_001310715.1. The sequence goes on along the minus strand of BAXV01000017.1, from coordinate 28,235 downwards.
CAAAAGCTACGGCCTGCACGGTGCCAGAATCAATCGCCTGATAGGCTTCAGCAGCTGTCACTGTGGTTGGAACAGCGCCGATGGTCTTCATTGCGTTGCCAACACCGCCGAGAGCACGCACACGCATGCCTTCAAAGTCAGAGAGTTTGGTCGGCGCGTCACCTTTGCCGAGCAGGTTGTACTGCGGCATTGGGGATGGCATCAGCAGCTTTGCGTTCCAGCGGCCAGATCTTTTTGAACAGCCGGGTGATTATAGAGCGCAAAATCCACCTTCACCTGTGTTTCCAGATCTGGCACGCCGAGGAATGGCAGATCGGTGGTGGTTAGCGTCGGGTTCTTATCTGCATGGTAGGACGCGCAGAACTGAGCCATCTCAAACGCACCGATGGAAATGCCATCGAGGTTTTCGCGGGACTTGGACAGAGCACCGCCGTAATGCAGTTTGATTTCGAACTTGCCGTTTGTACGTGCAGCCACCTCTTCGGAGAGTTTTTCGACGTGCTCGGTAAATGCACGACGTTTCCCCCACAACGAGACATTCCAAGTCACATCAGCAGCCAGAGCTTCACCCACAAATGCTGAGCATCGTTGCCGCGAGTGCAGCGGTCGCCACCTTAATACTTTTCATTCATTTTACTCCCGATGAAATGTAGCTGTCCTTGCAAAGCGCGCAGAAACAGCCCCTCCCTAAGTTTTATTAGTTTATAGAAATAACATAAAATTATCAGTAAAAAACCTTAGTTATCCTTGAGCATAAAGAATATTCACATGCCCCTAGGTACGGTTAGCTAAATGTTCTTTACAATACTAAAGTCTATGAAATACCTGCCCTTTACGAAACCATACAGCTCTTCTTTGCCTAAAGTATAAAGACTACAAGTATACCTATTGGAAGCGAAACTGGGCTACCTTACACTCAAGAACATACAATAATAGTGAAACTAACTTATTTTTCAAAACCTTATCCCAATGTTTAAGGTTGACAAGGATCAAAGCAGTAACTGCAATACCGACCTAATATTTCTGCGAGGGACACCCTCCCATACCGCTAATAATTAGAGGGCAAGGAGACAGGCTTATGGCAATCAAGGACATTCTCACCATTACCGATCTGAACGGCGATCAAACAGCATCCAAGGTTGCTGTGGAATTTGCACGTCAGGCAGGCGCACATGCGACGGGTCTTGCACTGGCATTCGAGCCAATCGTACCCGGATTTCTTGCAGCCCCAATGCCAACCGATTATCTGCAGGTTGCAAAAACCCAGGCGGTCGACGCGGCAAAGAGCTCTACCGAGAAGTTCAAGAACTATGCGGAGATGGCTGGCATTTCCACCGAGACACGTGTGGAAGAAATCATTACGGGTGGCAGCTTGAATCCATTATGGCCCATTGCCGTTTGAGCGACATGGTCGTGATTGGTCAGGACAATCCTGAAGCGCCAGAACCCATGCGCGAAATGCTGATTGAAGGTCTGCTGTTCGAATCCGGCGTTCCGACACTGATCGTTCCGTTCATCTCCAAAGGTGACTTCAAGGTCAACAAGGTAACTGTCGCTTGGGATGCAGTGCAACAGCTGCTCGTGCAGTCCATGCGGCGCTACCAATTCTGGAAATGGCTGAGCAGGTCACCATCGTTATTGTGAACAAGGGCCAGCCAATCGAAGGTGAGCCAGGGACCGATATTGCAACGTACCTTGCCCGCCATAATCTAGAGATCAATATTGATGTGATCAACAACCCGCCAATCAGTGTTAGTGATGCACTTCTCAACTACGTCTCAGAGAATGCAGTGGATCTGCTGGTGATGGGTGGTTACGGCCATAGCCGTATGCGTGAGTACCTCATTGGAGGAGCAACCCGCGACATTCTGCACTCCATGACCATCCCGGTTCTGATGGCTCACTGATCCAATCGGCGGGCGCCCATTTGCCTCCCGATCCTTGTCCATGTTGAAACGGAGAGAGGTGTCGCTTTACAGCTGCACCTCTTTTTTTTCATTTTGCAGATCACTTGCCCGTCAACTCCGGTATGTGGGCAATGGTCTCAGTTGAACACAGCTTTAAACCGACCTAAAACTCAGATGAGTTTGACGGGGAATGTGCCATGACAATCTGCAATCTTGAGGGCCTGACCTCACCACGTTCTGTTGCCATTGTTGGTCCGAACAGCAAACAGGAAATGATCCTGCAGCGTCTCATCGGCAGCCTTGTGAGCAGCGGGTTTTCGGGGCCAAAGAGTTTTGTCAACTTGCCGGGTGCCGCCGCTGACGGGTTCAGGACAGTCGCCTCTATTAATGATCTGGACGGCACTGCAGATCTTGGCATTTTGCTTGGTGACCATACAACGGCTGCCCGCGATATTCACCAGCTTGGCAAACAAGGCACGCGCGCAGTGGTTATTCCCGCGAGCGGTTTTGACAGCTGGAGCGATGAGCATCTTGATGCGCTGTTGAAAGCGGCACACCCGTACAATATTCGAATTCTCGGTCCGGGCAGTCTGGGGATCGCCTCTCCGCATTTCAAGCTCTCGACCCTATTGACCAGCGAACAAGCGCTGAAAGGCGAGCTTGCGCTGATTTCCCGCTCGGGAACCATCTTCAACACCACCCTTTCCTGGGCCAAAGCCAATTCCATCGGTTTTTCCGGTGTGGTCTCGCTTGGTCGCCGGTTGGACGTGGATGTCTCGGACCTGCTGGACTGGTATGCGCAGGATTATCGGACCAAAGCGATCCTTGTTCACCTTGAGACGATTGCAACCCGCGCAAGTTCATGTCCGCAGCGCGTGCTGCTGCCCGTTCAAAGCCGGTGATCGTTATTCGCAGTGGTGCCAGCCGTGACCTGCATCATATTTCCGGTACGGCTCATTCCAGCCGTCTGGCGACGCGCGATTCTGTATATGACGCCGCCTTGCAGCGTGCCGGTGTGCTTCGTGTTTATGATCTTGACGAAATGTTTGAAGCTGCGGAGACGATTACCCGTGTGGCTCCATCCGCAGGGCGCCGCCTGTCGATCATCGCGAATGGCCGTAGTCTGGCAACGCTTGCAGCTGACCGTCTGGCTAAAGTAGGCGGAAAGCTTGCACCGATCAGTGCGCAAACCAAGGAAAAACTTGTCTCACTGACCAGAACGGATGCCCGCGCGGATAACCCGCTTGTGCTGTCCGAAGCTGCAAGTCCTGAGCAATTCAAAGAGGGCATTAGTGCACTCCTGCAGGACCCAAATTCGGATGGCGTTCTGGCGATAGCTGCTCCGACGGCCTTTGAGGATTTTTCTCAGATTGCCAAGCGCTTGCCGATGCTGCCAAGGAAGACCGCAAACGGCTTGGCAGGCATCAGGCGTTTGTGACAACGCTGGCTGGCGGCTCCAATATTCCACGACAGGTTCTGGATGAAGCGCGGGTGCCCTGTTATCCGAGCCCGTCCGGTGCGATCCGCTCCTTTATGCATCTGGTGCGCTACAAGGAGGCTAAGGACCATCTATCCGCGGTGCCGGACAGTTTGCCCAGCGATTACAAGCCTAATCTACGTTTGGCGCAAGAGACAATCCGCGGGGCACTGGCGAACGGGCAGAAGTGGCTTACTCCTTTACAGACAAAAGAGTTGCTGCGCGCTTATGCGATTAATCAGGTGGAGCTGCATCTTGTCAAAACCGTTGAAGAGGCTGCCAAGGTGGCGGAGGTGCTTTTCGACAAACACGACCAGCTTGTTTTGAAAGTCAGCAGCCCTGATCTGACGTTCAAGTCAGATGTAGGCGGTGTGCACCTTGGCGTGGATAGCGTGGAGGGTGTGAAGGCGACCTTTGAGAAGATCATAGGCAATGTGCAGCACTTTTATCCTGAGGCGGAGATTACTGGCGTGGAGATACAGCCCATGGTGACGCGCCGATTTGGGCTTGAGACATATGCTGGCCTTGCTGATGATCCGGTGTTTGGTCCTGTGGTTGTCTTCGGCAAAGGCGGCACATCTGTTGAGGTGATTGGCGACCGAGCTATTGATCTGGTCCCCATCGACCTGAACCTTGCCAAAGCGATGGTGGCGCGCACGAGCACATCCAAACTGCTGAAGGGCTTCCGAAACCGGCCATCGGCCAATGTTGCTGAAGTGGAACAGCTGCTGGTGAAGCTCTCTCAGATTGCGGTTGATTTTCCCGAGGTACGCGAGCTGGACCTTAATCCGGTTGTGGTCGATGAAGACGGTATTGTGGTGCTTGATGCGCGCGTTGCGATCAGCGCTCCGGACAAACGTCCGGGACGGCAGGGAGCCTCACGCCTGTCTATCGTGCCCTACCCTGTGGAGTGGGAGCACACCCATCAACTGAAGGATGGCAAGACGATTTTGATCCGGCCGATCCGGCCTGAAGATCAGGGAATCTTGAAGAAGTTCTTCGAGAAGGTCTCCATTGATGATCTGCGGCTGCGCTTCTTTGCACCGGTCAAAGAGTTTTCGCATACGTTCCTTGCCCGCCTTGTTCAACTGGACTACGCGCGGGCCATGGCGTTTGCGGCTATTGATCCGGAAACCGGCGATATACTGGGTGTTGTGCGACTTCACTCAAACCCGGACCACACCGAGGGTGAGTATGCGGTGATGGTTCAGTCTGGTCTGAAGGGGATGGGACTTGGCTGGGTCCTGATGAAGCTGATTATTCGCTACGCCGAGGTGGATGGCATTCGGACAGTCAAAGGCGAGGTGCTGCGCGAGAACACCACCATGCTGGACATGTGCCGCAATCTGGCTTCCGCGTGAAACGCTCACCGGATGATGATGCGCTTGCGGATGTGTCTTTGGATGTGACGACCCTTGATCGGGAGACGATGAGTTAGCTCATCGCCTCCACGACATATTCGTCTAGCTTGCAGCCATTGACGCTTCGCGGATTTCCGTCAGCGAGCGGACTGGTGTGATCGCTTCAGGGTCCAGATGCAGATGCAGCAGGGCTGGTTTGCCGCTGGCTTTTGCAGCTTCAAAGGCCGGGCCGAACTGATCAGCTGTTTTCACCGTGCTTGAATGGAAGCCATAGGCCTTGGCCACATCGGCAAAGTTTGGATTTTGCAGGGTGGTTGCGCTGATACGGCCCGGATATTCACGCTCCTGATGCATACGGATGGTGCCGTAAATGCCGTTGTCGACGACAACCACAATGATATTGGCACCGCTTTGCACAGCGGTTCCCAGTTCCTGAATGGTCATCTGCAAGCAGCCGTCGCCAGCAAAACAAACCACATCACGCTCCGGGAACTTCAGTTTTGCCGCTACAGCTGCTGGCAGGCCGTAGCCCATGGAGCCGCAGGTTGGGGCCAGCTGTGTGTTGTATTTGCGGAAGCGGTGGAAGCGGTGCACCCATGTTGCGTAGTTACCTGCACCGTTGGCGAAGATGGTGGTGTCGTCGAGATTGTTCTCGATCCACTCCATGACTTCTGACATTTGCAGGTCACCCGCCACTGTTGGGCGGGCACCAGACCATGCCATATAGTCAGCATGAGCCTCTTCAACCTGTGCCTTCCAGCCAGCTTGCTGCTTTACCTCAAGCGCGGCCAATGCTTCACAAAAGCCTGCGGGGCTTGCGTTGATGCCCAGCGTGGGCACGTACATGCGGCCAAGTTCTTCGCTGCCGGGATGAATGTGCACGACCTTTTGGGCCGGGACCGGGATGTTCAGTATGGAATAGGACTGGCTTGGCATCTCGGAGAGGATGTCGCCAAGGAGAACGATAAGATCAGAGTTCTCGATGCGGGCCTTGAGCTTTGGGTTGATACCGATGCCGACATCACCTGCATAGCAGGCATGGCCATTATCGAAGAGCATCTGGCGGCGAAAGGAAGCGCCGACCGGCAGATTGTTCTTTTCTGCAATGGCTTTGAAGATGTCACAGGTTTCTTCTGACCACCGGGAGCCACCGAGAATGAAGAACGGGCGTTCTGCTGCTTCCAGAAGCTCGTGGAACTCTTCCATCTGACGGGGGGACGGATAGGTTTCAACCGGACGCATGGCCGGAACGCGCTGTGCGTCTGCCAGCTCGATCAGCATGTCTTCCGGCAGGGCCAGAACGACGGGACCTGGACGACCAGATGTGGCGACATGGTAGGCGCGGGAGACCATTTCCGGAATGCGGTCCGGCTGGTCAATCTCGGCAACCCATTTTGCGATGCTGCCAAACATCTGGCGGTAGTTGACTTCCTGAAACGCGTCGCGCTCACGCATGTCGCGGGCGATCTGGCCGACAAACAGGATCATGGGCGTGGAATCCTGCTGCGCGATATGCACACCTGCTGATGCGTTGGTTGCACCGGGGCCACGGGTGACCATGCAGATTCCCGGTTTACCGGTCATCTTGCCCCATGCTTCTGCCATCATGGCCGCGCCGCCTTCCTGACGGCACAAGGTTACTGGAACAGAGGCATCGTACAGCGCATCCAGAACTGCAAGATAACTCTCACCCGGCACACAGAAGACACGTTCTGCGCCCTGATCTTCCAGCGCATCTACGATTAACTGACCACCGGTCCGTTTTGTCTGGCTCATCCCTCACTCCAGTCCTAATTCAATTGGGGCGAAGATACGCGGATTATGCGCCCATGCAAATCTGCAGTATTTCCCTTTATTATTCCCAATAGGAATGAACCGGGCAATTTGCAGTGTGATTATGAGGGTCTGCATGACAGACCGGGCGCTTTCGCGTTCATCCTTCATTCCCATTTTCCTGTGGGAGCCTTCATACTAAATTCACGGCCCCAGAATATGTCCTAAGCCCGATTGATAGATTGGCATTTACGACAAGAGCGTGCACAACACATTCAGGTTTGCGCAGTTTCGAGGAGTGTACCCATGACCACAGGCAGTTTTGACGTGGATACCCTGACCCAAAGTGACATCATTGGTTTCTTCTCTTCACCTTCTGCGCACCGGGGGCAAGAGGTCAAACGCATTGATACCCATGCAAACATCGCGTTTCTGGTGGGGAACGATGCCTACAAGATGAAACGGGATGTGAAGTTTCCCTTCCTCGACTATTCCAGCCTTGAAAAACGCAAGAGTGCCTGTGAAGCGGAAATACGCCTTAACAGTCAGTATGCGCCGCAGATCTATCGCAGCACATTGCCGATTACACTTGAGCGGGATGGCACGCTGGAGCTGGCCGGTCAGGGAGATGTGGTTGAGTGGGTTGTTCATATGAACCGCTTCAACGAGCATCTGGGACTGGACCGGATCGCTGAGGAAAAGGGGATCACTAGAGAACTCGCGCTTGATCTTGCCAAGCTCATGGTGGACGCGCACAGCCGGACGACCCAACGCGAAGCGCAGCCGTGGATTGATGATCTGCTCGCCTATACCAACCAGAACCTTGATGCGTTTCAGGAGTTCCCGCAGTTCTTTCCGGCTGAGGAAGTCCTTGCACTGGATAAGGCTGCCCGCAAGGAACATCAGTTTATCGAAGGCATTATCCATAAACGCGGTGAACTGGGCCTTATTCGCCTCACCCATGGAGACGCGCACCTTGCCAACATCGTGATGTTTGATGGCAAGCCTATGTTGTTTGATGCTGTCGAGTTCGACGATGCAATCGCAACTGGCGACGTTCTTTATGATCTGGCGTTCTTGTTATTGGATCTGTGTGAGCGGAAAGAGCCGGAGGCGGCCAACGTGGTGCTCAATGCTTACCTGCAACTAACGCAGGAGCCACAGCATCTGAAAGATATTCGTGTTCTCAGGTTCTACCTGATGATGCGAGCAGCTATCCGGGCCAAAATTGCTGCGGCGGCTTCTTTACATCAAGAAGGAGCAACCCGCCGCAAGACGGAGCATCAGGCTGAGGAGTACTTCAAGATCTGCCAGCACGCACTTGAACCAACGCCGCCAGTGCTCTGCGTAATTGGCGGGCTTTCGGGCACAGGTAAGACGACACTCGGTCAAAAGCTGGCTCCGATGCTTGGGCCTATGCCGGGGGCGGTACATCTGCGCACAGATGTTTTGCGCAAGGAGTTGCTAGGTCTTGACGAATTTCACAAGGCAGCCAAGCAAGCCTACACGCCCGAGTTTTCGGCAAAGGTTTATGCTGAGTTGATGCACCGCGCGGAACTGGTTCTGGCTGCTGGGCACTCTGTCATTGTTGATGGGGTATTCAGCAAGAAAGACGAGAGAGACGCAGTTGAGCAGGTCGCGACAAAGACCGGGGCGGAGTTTGTCGGGCTTTGGCTGGAAGCTGACGTTGAGACACTTATCAACCGGTCGAGTCGCGACACGGCGACGCATCGGACGCAGATGCGAAGGTGGTCCGCCTTCAGCAAAGTTACGATGCGGGAGAGATCGACTGGGTGAAGCTGAATACTGCTAAATCCAAAGAAGCTGTTTTAGAACAAGCGTGTAGCGCGACGGGGCTAAAACCGCGTCACTGATATCCTATTTTTTTATAATTATTACAAGATGATAGCTTTGGCTGATGTTTGGCCAAAGCTGCTTCTTATTTGATTGTTGTCAATGCAAGTCATTCGCATTTGCAGTTCTTTTGTCTTCAAGAAACAAAGTTTTTGGAGACATGGATGTCTTTGCTAGCCAGAGAGACGTTTGCTCAAGCAACCCATAAAGAAGCATTCGCGCCTTATCGCGAAACCTTCATTCCACCAGCACAGGCCACGCGCCTGACAGAGGCACGCTCGGGTGTAGAGCTGAAGATCGTTCGCCTTGGGAGGGATCGGGCGGATGCTTTGAAGCTCCGATCTCTTGGGTTGACCAGTGATCGTCCAGTTTCCATTTTTGAAGGCAGCGGAACGCGGGCGCGGATCCTTTCCATCGGGTCTCAGCGGGTCGCAGTGGGCGTAGATTTGGCAGACACCATTTTGGTGGAAGAGGTCAGCCAATGAGCTGTCACGATACTTCCACCTACCGCTGTGATGGCAAACCGCAAGTCCATTTGCTTGGCACGGCGAACTCCGGCAAATCCAGCCTTTTTAACAAGCTGACTGGCCGAAGTCAGGTGATTGGCAACTGGCCGGGTGTTACGGTTGATCGCAAGACCGGTATTTGCGAAACACGGACCATTCAACTGGCACTGCTGGACCTTCCCGGTGTCGCGACGCTTTCCTCTCCTGAAGATGACCGCATTGACGAACGGATCACCCGTCAGGCGCTTTTGTCTGATCGCCCGGCTGCACTGGCTGTTGTGCTTGATCCAATTGCGCTGGAACGCTCGCTCGCCATTTTACTGCAGGCGCTGGCGTTTGAGGTGCCTATCGTTGCAGTGATGAGCAAAGCGGATTTGTGGCCTGCGGGTGTTTTGCAAACGGCGGCTGACCGCCTTTCTGCTGCGCTTTCTATTCCTGTTATCGCGACTTCAGTTCACGACGAGCATTCTCTGGCTGGCTTGCGTGATGAGTTGGCGACCGTGGTGCGTGAACCTGGGGCCCTTCCCGCCTGCTGACTGATCCTTTTGAACTGATTGAACCAGTCAAGGAGCTGGCAACAGAGATTGCCAGCCTTGCCCCTGAGCTTTCCACCCAGTCCATGGCTTTTGCGCATCGTTTGATGGAAGGTGACAAGCTGGCCCGTGCAATGGTGCCGGAGGTTGTTCTTACCAAAGCGCACAGTATCTCTGAGGCCTGTGCTGCTCGGTTGCAGGAGCCGACGGAGCTGGTGATGGCGACAAGCTATTTCAATCAGGCCTACTCGCTCTCTCAGTTGATGGAGCTGCCCGAGCCGCAGGATGTGCGCAGCTTCTCTGATAAGATTGACCGCTTTGTACTTTCCAAGTGGGCGGGGCCGGTGGTGTTCCTTGGCGCGATGTACGTCATGTTCTTCATCGCGATTAATGTTTCCTCCTACTTTATTGATCTATTTGATGGACTGGGAGATGCCTTGTTCATTCAGGCACCGCTGAGCCTGCTTTATGCTGCCGGGCTTGAAGGCGGCGGGCTGGAAATGCTGATCACAGCGATTGGTGGAGGTTTGCAGACTGTCGGTACGTTCGCCCCGATCGTCGGTCTGCTATTCCTCTGCCAGATTTTCCTTGAGCAAAGTGGCTACATGGCCCGTGCGGCGGTGGTTGCGGATGGGTTGATGCGCCGGATCGGTTTACCTGGCCGTGCCTTCCTGCCGCTTATTCTGGGTTTTGGCTGTACGGTGCCTGCGGTTATTGCAACGCGCACGCTGGAGACGGAACGGGAGCGCGTGGTGACATCCATGATGGCACCATTCATGTCCTGTGGTGCACGACTGCCGGTTTATGCTCTGTTTGCAGCAGCGTTCTTTCCGGTCAACGGTCAGAACATCGTGTTCGCGCTGTATCTTCTGGGTGTTGGGGTTGCGATCTTTACTGGCTGGGCCCTGTCCAAGTCGTTTTACAAAGGCCAGTCCACCAGCCTTGCCATTGAGCTTCCGACCTATCAGATGCCGCAGTTTGCGCAGGTCATGAAGCTGGTATGGACCCGCTTGAAGCTGTTCCTGTTTGGTGCAGGCAAGATCATTGTCACTGTTGTGGCGGTTCTGACCATCCTCAACTCTGTCGACTTCAACGGTAACTTTGGCAACGAGGCCAATGGTAACTCTGTACTGGCCGTTGTTTCCAAGGAAGTGACGCCGATCTTCTCGCCTATGGGTCTGAGCGAAGATGACTGGCCGGCCACGGTTGGCTGGTCACCGGTATTTTTGCAAAAGAAGCTGTGGTTGGCACCTTGCAGACGCTTTATGTCACGCCGGATGAAGATGGCGGGGCTCCTGCTCCGCTGGAGACCGCACAGGACGCCATCACCACCTTTACCAGCAGCATTGTGGACCTGACCTCGCAGATGCTTGATCCACTTGGTGTCGATATTGGCGATACCTCCAGCTACGTGGTGGCCTCGGAAGAGCAGGAGGTTGAGGTTGGCCTGTTCACGGCGCTTGCTGCGCACTTTGACGGCAAGGTGGGGGCGTTTGCTACATGATTGCGGTTCTGCTTTACATCCCCTGCTCTGCGGCTCTGGCCACCATCTGGCGTGAAGTTGGGCGCAACTGGGCGCTGTTTGCAGCAGGCTGGACCACGTTGCTGGCCTATTCCGGTGCGTCTCTGGCCTATCAGATTGGCACATTTGCCCGCCATCCGACCTCATCGACGCTCTGGATCATTGGACTGCTGGCCTCGATTGCCGGTGTGCTGATCTTTATGCGGCAGAAGGCAGATAACACCCTTGCGCATCAGGCGGCATTGGAGGCGGCAGAGTAAGATGTTGCAGCAAGTCGAAGGTATTTTGGCAAGTCGTGGCGGGGCTACTGTTGGCGAAATCGCTCAGCAGATGAATATTTCGAGTGATTTTGCTCTTGCCATGATCACACAGCTGAAAGCGTTGGGACGCATTGAAGAAGTGGGGTGCTCTGCTAACTCCGCTTCCAGCAGCTGCGCAAGCTCTTGCGGGGGATGCAGCTTTGCGCCGACGGTGCAGTATCGGCTCAAAAAATAAGATCTGCTTAAGCAAAGAAACACAAACAGGAGAATAAAAGCCGGTTCGTTACTCTCATATATTGCATTGACCTTGCATCCTCAACTTTCTAGTGAGGACCTCGGCCCTAGCTTTTTATGCAAAAAAGGAGGGTATTGTGGTTAGCTTTCAGGACTCAATCAAAACCTGCTTCAGGAAATATGCCAAGTTTTATGGCCGTGCGCCCCGCTCGGAGTATTGGTGGTGGGCGCTGTTCTCCATTCTGATGAGCGCTCTGGCAACCAGCATTGATGTTTTCCTGTTCGAATTGTTTTTCGAAACAGCCCCTTTGTATGGTCAGCAGTTTCCTTCACCTCTTGCCACGGCTGTTGCCATTGTGCTGCTGCTGCCGGGTCTGGCGGTCTCAGTTCGCCGGCTGCATGACGTGAACTATTCAGGTTACTGGTTGTTCGTATGGTTCGTGCCGGTCGTCGGCTGGTTGTTCCTGCTCTACCTGCATCTAAAGCCCTCTGAGGAAACGGTGCTTCCCGAGTATCAGTAAGCTGGCAGCTGCAGAACAAACCAAGTTTGTGAGGATATGATGACCTTTGGACACGCCATCAGGACCGGTTTTGAGAAGTACGTGCAGTTTGACGGGCGTGCAACGCTATCCGAGTTCTGGTGGTGGGCGCTGTTCTTCGCGGCCGTGATGCTTGCCGCGCATACCATCGACTACTTTGTTGTTGCGCCTGCGCTTGGGTTGCCTGCGGGGAGTATTCGGGATGGTACACCGCTCAGCTCCATCATGGGCATTGCACTGATCCTGCCCAATGTTGCTGTGGCTTCACGGCGGCTGCATGACGTTAATCGGTCCGCTTATTGGTTGCTGATTGTGTTTGTCCCGGTTCTGGGTGCCTTGCTGCTGATCTACTGGTTTTTGCAGCCGTCATTTACGGGCAAGACAGAATACTAGAATTGTAATGGATACAAACTGGCTAAGGCGACGTCGAAATGGGCATAAGCAAAAATTATGCGACACTTTGCGTAGTGCATAGCTCCTAATACAACTCACTTTTTCAAGAAAACAGTTACTACATCAAAGACAAGTGCCCTATCTTTTGGGGTGCACTGGTCATGGACAGCGGAAAAAGCATAATTATTAATAGTATTCCGTTACGGAATTCCATGATTTAAAATCAGCACATCCCATCGACAGGTGGTCACATGGACAGTATAGCAGTTGATCTAGCTCGATTACAATTTGCTTTTACGATCGCATTCCATATCATTTTCCCCGCCTTTACTATAGGTTTGGCAAGCTTTCTTGCCGTTCTTGAGGGCTTATGGCTATGGACCGGACGCGACGTATACATGCGGGTCTTCAAGTTCTGGCTCGTAATCTTCGCACTTACCTTCGCCATGGGTGTCGTTTCCGGCATCGTCATGGCTTATCAATTCGGCACCAACTGGTCTGTCTTTGCAGAAAAGACCGGATCGGTCATCGGACCGCTCATGGGCTATGAGGTGCTTACGGCCTTCTTCCTGGAGGCTGGTTTCCTCGGCATCATGTTGTTTGGTATGAACCGCGTGGGTAAGAAGTTGCACTTCTTCGCCACTGTGGTTGTCGCCATCGGCACAGCCCTTTCCGCATTCTGGATCCTTTCTGTGAACAGTTGGATGCAGACCCCTGCGGGTTATGCCATGAATGAGATTGGCCAGTTTGTGCCAGCGAGTTGGATGGAGATCATCTTCAACCCCTCCTTCCCGTACCGCCTCGTTCATATGGTGCTGGCGGCCTACCTGACCACCGCTTTTGTTGTTGCCGCAGTCGGCGCTTACCATCTGCTGCGCAACCGCTTTAGCGAAGGCGCACAGGTTATGTTCTCCATGGCCATGTGGATGATCATTGTGGTTACTCCCATCCAGATGATTGCCGGTGACTATCACGGCTGAACACTCTGGAGCATCAGCCTGCAAAGGTTGCTGCTATGGAAGGGCATTTTGACTCGCAAGGCCCTGCTCCTCTCATCCTGTTTGGATGGCCGGATCAAGAGGCTGGAGAGACAAAGTACAAGATCGAGATCCCATACCTTTCCAGCATCATTCTAACGCACAGCCTGACCGGCGTTGTGCCGGGCCTCAACGACTTCCCGCGGGAAGACTGGCCACCTGCAGCAATCGTGTTTGTGTCCTTCCGTATCATGGTTGGCATCGGCGTATTGATGTTGCTGGTTGGGGTGTGGGGCCTTTGGTCCCGCTTCCGTGGTCGGCTCTATGAGAGTGAATGGCTGCAGAGGGCTTCTATCCTTATGGGCCCGACCGGCTTTATCGCTGTCATCGCAGGTTGGACAACGACGGAGGTCGGGCGTCAGCCTTTCACGGTCTACGGACTGCTCAGGACGGCGGATTCGGTTTCGCCAGTAGCAGCACCAGCTGTGTGGGCGTCTCTTGTCCTCTTCGTTGTGGTGTATTGTGTCCTCTTTGGTGTCGGTATCTTCTATATTCTCCGCTCTATGGGCAAGTCACCTGATACAAGTCACGGCGTCGAGGAAGGCGTCCCTGTCAGGTCCGCAGGCATAACACCTGCCCAGGCCCTGCAACCAAACGAGGGAGATCGTTCCCATGATGATTGATTATCCGCTTATCTGGGGTTTTCTCATTGCCGTTGCGATCTTCGCCTACGTGGTTCTGGATGGCTTCGATCTTGGCATCGGGATCTTGTACCCGACCACCAAAGATGCTGATGAACGCACCTTGATGATGAACAGTGTTGCTCCTGTCTGGGACGGGAACGAAACCTGGCTCATTCTTGGTGGCGGCGGTTTGTTCGCCGTGTTCCCGTTGGCCTATTCAGTCATCATGCCTGCGGTCTACGCACCCATTATCGGCATGCTGATCGGATTGATCTTCAGAGGTGTTGCCTTTGAATTCCGCTTCAAGTCCTCCGTGGAGCGCAGACCATTTTGGGATCTGTCCTTCTTTGCAGGATCTGTTGTTGCAGCGTTCTGTCAGGGACTGGTGCTTGGCACGCTTGTGCAGGGCATTGATGTTGTTGACCGCGCCTATGCAGGCGGCTGGTGGGACTGGCTCACGCCATTTTCCGTCATGACCGGCCTTGCAGTTGTTTCCGGTTATGCCTTCTGGGGTCAACATGGCTGGTGATGAAGCTGGAGGGCTCTCCGCAGGAGCATTTCCGCCGCATTGCAAGGTATGCAGCTCTTATTCTGGTCGGCTTCCTGCTGTTGGTGAGCATTTGGATGCCATTCCTGAATGAGGAAATTATGGTGAAGTGGTTCAGCTTCCCGTACCTGCTTTACACCTTCCCTGTACCGCTGCTTGTTGCGATCACCGTATTCGTCTTGTGGCGGGCATTGATGCGGGATTCGGATTACACGCCGTTCCTCGCCTCGTTGGTGCTCTTCCTGCTGACCTATGTGGGATTGGGGATCAACATCTATCCGGAGATCGTACCGGGCGTTTACACGCTTTGGGAAGCAGCTGCGCCTGATAGTAGCCTTAAGTTCCTGCTAGTGGGAGCTGTCATCCTTATCCCGATGATCCTCGCCTACACGGCCTACGCCTATTACGTGTTCCGAGGCAAGATCAAATCAACGGAGGGGTATCACTAATGAGCCCTGATAGAACCGGCGAAGTCGACCAACCTTTATGGAAGCGCTTGTTTTGGTTTGCTGCCCTTTGGGCGGCAGGCGTCGTGTCCATCGCGGTCGTATCTTACGCACTGAGAAGTCTGATCGTCTGACAGACACCTAAAATAATAAGGGCGTGCTATCCCCATAGCACGCCCTTCTCCCAATGAACCGCTCGCGGTTCCTCCTCCGCTACGGCTCGAATTTGTCTGGAGCCGAACATCTCCCGAAAATTCGCCTCTCATATTTCAGGGATGCACTGTGATATGTTTTGGAGGCCCTTTCAATGCGGCAAAACCCGCAGTATGGCGATTTTGTTGCTCTAAATGGGCAGAATGAGGCAATCCTGCTGATGCTAAGATGTGGGAAACTTTAAGTTGCACTCTGGGACAGGTCTCATTACCGGCTGTGACCGCACGATTTGCAACTTGTTTGCGCACTTTAGAGCACGTTGCGTTCATCTGCATTCACACATCGTGCTCTAAACTCCTTGTTGGAGCGAATTCTAGTCGTTTGATTGAAGCCAATCATGCGGAACGCGCTCTAGGGAGTGCCTTGCTCAGCGCTGACGTCCGTTTGCTCTTCGATAAGGTCCAATGAGACGACAGCACCCATTTCCTGCAGGGCTTCTTTTTGCAGTTTCCAGGCTTTCTGGTTTTGGGCGAGGATTGCAGGGTCATGAAGTTCGACCCGATATCCTCGGTTGATGGCTCCGATTGCTGTGTTCTTGACACAGGCATTGCCGTCCAGACCGGTTATGACCAGATGATCGATTTGTCTGGCTTTCAAATACTCAGAAAGCGTCTGCTCGCCAAAGGCATCGCTTATTGATTTCTCCAGATCAAGGTCGGGCTCAACGATGATGCGCGGGTCCAGCTGGAGACCATCAGACCCTTTTGCGCCTAGTCCCCCGCCAAGAAGCCGGACCAGAAGATTGGTGTACCAGCCTTCATAGACCTGCCGAATTGCAATGACCGGCCAGTTGTCGCGCCGCGCCTGTGCGCCTAGTGCATTGATTTGTTCGATGCGGGAGTGGAGATAGTCCGGATCCCACTTTCGCGAGCCTACGTCCTTGGTGAAGTCAGTCTGGACGTCAATAACCAGCAAGGCAGTGCCGGTTCGTCCCTCGGACTTGATGGAAGGGCCATTGGTGGGTGTTTGAATCTTGAGGACACCCCAGAAGGTATAAGCAGCAAGGGCTGCCACACACACTAAAAACTCCTAAAACCAGACTAAGCACCGCTCGCTCCCCCAAGCTCAGAAATACCTGCAACCGCACCGTATCATGCAGCAGTCACAACCTAACATCTCCAAGTTTTGAGGAGCAAATCCGCCGGTACCAGATCTTGTTGGTCCCGGCGGATTTGCTAGCTCTTAGTAAGTTTCGTCTTCAGCCGGAAACTGCTCGCGGCGCACGTCATCCGCATACGCCTTCACACCCGCTTCGATCTGGGATTTCAGCTGGGCGTATTTGCGCACGAACTTGGGTGTCTTGTCGAACATGCCAAGCATATCGTCCGTGACCAGGATCTGGCCATCACAGTCAACGGAGGCGCCAATGCCGATGGTCGGGATGGCCACGCTATCTGAAATCTCGCGGGCGACCTCGTCTTTGGTGCCCTCAACCACAACACAGAATGCACCGGCTTCGGTCACCTTACGTGCGCATTCAAGCTGCTCTTTGCGGCTTTCTTTGTTCTTGCCAGCAACTTTGTAGCCGCCTTCCACGTGCAGATACTGCGGGCGCAAGCCAATGTGGGCCACAACAGGAATGCCGCGGTCTACGAGGAAACGAATAGTTTCAGGAGCTGCGGCGTTGTACTCCAGCTTGACGGCCTGACAGCCGGTTTCCTGCATAACACGCAGCGCATTACGGTAGGCGACCTGCGGGCTCTCTTCAAAAGAACCAAACGGCATATCAACCACAACAAGCGCATTTTGAGCGCCGCGCATCACTGCTTTGCCGTGCATGATCATCATGTCCAGCGTGACGGCTGTCGTGTCCGGAAGGCCATGCAGGACCATACCAACGCTGTCGCCCACAAGCAGCAGGTCGCAGTGCTCGTCCAGCATTTGCGCTACTGGTGCCGTATAGGCGGTGAGACAAACCAGCTTGTGGCGGCCCTTTGCCTTCATGATGTCTTTAATGGTTTTCCGCCGAATAGCAGCTGTGTGAGACATGATTTTAGGTGCCCGTTTCGTTCAACCAGAGCAGTTGGCCCTTTTTCTGGAGCAAACCAACTGCTTTCATTCTTTGTTATGGCGCGTACTCTTTGCAAAGATCCGTAGAGCCTGTTTGCAGCAGGCTTTATTCTTGTTGAGTTTAGATCTTTGCTTGTGTTTGCGGTCGTTTTATCTTTGCGCCTTTATTTCCGAAAACCGGTGCTCGCCTGTCCGGATTGCGCTGTACAACATGTGCGCCAGCGCCTTTATATAGAGTTTTCGGATAATATAAAATAACTGTGAGATACCCAATGGGACTTTTGGTGTGGTGTGTACCATTCACAGTTGAAGACTGGCAGGGTTTAAACTGGTGCAGAGGTGTCTTGAATGGGCTCGATCAGAGCCTATCGCGCAGGCTGTAATAGAGCATGCCGAGGACCATCAAGGGCCAGCGCAGATGGCGGCCACCGGGGAACAGGTGTGTGGGGACTTTTTCCATCACATCAAACCGGCTGGCCTGTCCGTCGATGGCCTCTGCCATAAGCTGACCGGCAAGTGTCGCCATGGCGACACCATGGCCGGAGAACCCGCTGGCGTTGAGCATGTTGGGCGCGAGCCGTGCAAAGTACGGCATGCGGTTGAGCGTGATGCCAGCGTGCCGCCCCAGCCGTAGTCGATGGGTATATCCTTAAGCTGCGGGTAGATCTGCAGCATGGGTTTACGCACAAAGGCTTTTATGTCCTGCGGGAACTGGAAGCTGTAGCTTTCCCCGCCGCCAAACAAGAGGCGATTGTCTGCGGACAGGCGGTAGTAGTTGATCACAAACTTTGAATCGGCCACGGCCACATCATTGGCAATGAGGGACTTTGCCAGATCTTCCCCCAATGGCTGCGTGGCGATGATGTAGTTGTTGATGGGCATGACCCGCGCCGCAACGCGGGTATCAAGGCTGTCGATGTAACCGTTGCAGGCAAAGACCACGTAACGGGCCGTGACCTGCCCGTTGGCAAGCTTCAGTTTAGCTGGTTCGCCCTTGTGGGTCTCAAGCACCTCTGAGTTTTCGAAGATCTGCACGCCCGCTTGCTGGCAAGCCTGCGCCAGACCCAGCGCATAGTTGAGCGGATGCAGGTGGGCGGCTTCCATATCCAGCGTTCCACCATGATAGGCGGTCGTGCCAAGCATCTCGCGAATTTCGGCTTTATCGACAAAGCGGATTTGCTCATAGCCGTAGTCGTTTGCCAGCTTTTCTACGTAGGCCTTGCTGTGGCTGACATAGGATGGCTTATGATCTGCATGCAGAACACCCGGCTTCAGGTCACATTCAATCTGGTGTTTGGCGATAAGGTCCTTCACAAGAGACTTGGCGGCCTCGGCAAGGTCCCAGAGGTCTCTGGCACGTTCCAAGCCAACAAGGCTTTCCAGTTCGTCCTGATCTTTCCGCTGGCCGCTGCCAAGCTGGCCGCCGTTGCGACCGGATGCGCCCCAGCCTGCACGGTGCGCCTCCAGCACATGGACTTTATAGCCGCGCTCTGCCAGATGCAGGGCAGACGACAGGCCAGCATAGCCAGCGCCTATCACACACACATCGCAGCTGTGCTCCCCTTCCAGTGTGGGAAAGGAGAACTGCTTATTTGCGGTTGCTGCGTAATAGGAGGCAGGGTATTGGCCTGCCTTGTCGTTGGCGTGCAAAAAGCCTTGCGAAATAGCCATATAAAATCCTGATGGGCTCGGGATCCTGCCCCGAGCCTTAGAGGTAAACCCAAGCGGGGTTTAAAGTTCCTCTTGTTTTTCTCTAACCGCTGCTTGCTGAATGAAATTTATGATCATGTGGGCGACCTCGCTGATTTGCATGGGCGCATCAGAGGAAGCTATCGCGCGGTCGGCAATATCTTCCGGCAAGGTGTCACCGCGGCGCTCGTTGCACAGCGCCACCGTGTAATCCCTGGAGAATTCCGGATGGCCTTGAAGAGTGAGTGCCTGCCCTTGTAATCAACTGCTGCAAACTCACAGAAGTCAGAGGAGGCGATAACCTCGCCATCTTCGGGTAATCGTGTCACCTGATCCTGATGGTAGGCCTCAATGGAAAAGCTGGTCAGGCCCTGAGGCACCCAGCTGGGGTTTTCAAGGACGTAGTAGGTGAAGACCCCACAGCCCCAGCCTTGTCAGACTTTTCGACTTTGCCACCTAGCGCCTCTGCGAGGATCTGGTGTCCGAAGCAGATGCCGACAATGGGTACATGCTCATTATAGGCCTGTTTCAAGAAAGCCTTGAGAGGGCCAATCCAGTCAAGGTCATCATAGACGCCATACTTGGAGCCGGTGATCAACCAGCCATCACAGTCATGAACGGTTTGGGGCAACTGACCATCACAACGGGATAGGACATGTAGTGCCAGTCGGCTCCGCGTGGCTTCAGTAACGCCTCGAACATGGACGGGTAGTCACCGAATGTCTTGCGCAGGTTCTCAGGTGGTCGGCCGACTTCCAGAATACCTAGTTTAAAAGTCAAGGAGCACTCCAAAATTCCAAGCGGCAAAGCCGTATAAGTGTCAGGTTGGACTATCCTATTATATCCCGTTGGCTGTGCCTCTGCAAACTTTTGGAAGCGGTTTCTCACGCTGCTCTTTGTCGCTGGTTTGGTGGTCTCAATGTGTTTAGCTGCAAGGCTGGCAGATGGCTAATAGCCTGCTCCAGCGCTTCTCTTTCCGGCGTTGCTTCAAAGTGCGGAAGCAGCTCATCAAACCGCGCTGTATCCATGGCGTGGGCACATCCCACAGGTAGCGCATTTCCAGCAGATGTTTTGCCATGGGCCAGACCGGTTTACTTAGCTTCATCATCCACCAATCGAACGGCTTGATCTTCACCTCCTGATTGGTCAGCTTTGTGAGGGCTTTGCTCATCTCGTTGCCAGTCCATGTGTAGCCGGGGAAGGAGATGTCTTCATAGATGTTCAGCTTCTCCCGCATCTCCAGCAGATGAACGGCGGCGCGGGCCATATCGGGCAGATAAGCCCAGGCGTGGGGGACATCGGTTTTGCCGGGGTAGACGAATTTTCCCTTCTCCAGCTTCTTGGCCATGATCAGATCAAACCAGTTTCCACTGGCGGAGGTGTCTAGGAAGTCTCCGGCTCTGAGCAGGATGGTGCGAACACCGGAGGTTTTGTAGAGGCGCTCCATTTCAATTCTGATCAGGCCAAGCTCGTTGGTTGCCCGTTTTGGTGTCTGCGGTCCGATAACTGGGGGCATATCCGGCCCGAAACAGTAGTTATTGCCGGGGATGAGAACAGTGGCACCGGTCTGCTCTGCAACTTCGATCACCTGACGGGTGAAGGGAAGTGTGTCCCGGCTCCAGACTGATAGGGCGGATTGGCGCCATTGACGATCACGTCCACGCCTTGGGCTGTCTCCTTTATACTTTGGGTCGCACGGTCAAAGGCGCGGGTTTCCCAACCAGCTGCTTCCAGCTGCACTGTCATGTTCTTCGAAAATCTTCCCGAGGCACCCAAAATCAAAGCTATCGGTCTCATATCCATCTCCTGCTCATTACCAATTACATCCGATAGTAGGTCCGTTCTTTTCTATGTAAATTCGAATGAAATGCAGATATGATATTCAATTATGAATAACGTGCTCCATCATCTTTCTTGGGATCTTATCGGTGTCTTTGTTGCTGTTGCGGAGACGGGAAGCCTTTCGGCGGCGGCGCAGCGGCTGAACCAGAGCCAACCCACAATCGGGCGGCAGGTGAAAGCCATTGAGGCAGAGCTTGGCGTTTCGTTGTTTTACCGCCATCAACGCGGGCTTGGCCTGACGCAGGATGGTGAGGTCCTGTTGCCCCATGCCAAAGCCATGCAGGCCGCTGCGGCTCAGTTTCTCATGCATGCAGAGGAACGCAAGCAGAATGGGCTTGCCGGACCAGTACGGGTCACAGCTAGTCAAACGATCTCCACTTATGTGATGCCGAAGCTGATTGCTGCGTTTCGCGCGCGCACGCCTGAGATCCAGATTGATCTGGTCTCATCGGATGCGCCACAGAACCTGCTGTTTCAGGAAGCCGATATTGCTGTGCGCATGTTTCTGCCAACGCAGCTGGATGTTGTTGCCAAGAAGATTGGAGAGGCCCGACTTGGCCTCTTCGCAAGCCGGGCGTTTATTGAGCGCGTTGGCATGCCGAAGACGCAAGAGGAGCTGTTTGCGCTGGATTGGATCGGGTACGATCAGTCGGACCTGATCTTGCGCGGCATGAAGGAGGCAGGCTTTGCCGTTGAGCGGGATTTCTTCTCCATTCGCTGTGATGATCAGGTCGCTTACTGGGAGATGGTTCGTGCTGGGTGCGGCATCGGTTTTGGCCAGGTCGGCATCAGCATGGAAGATGAAGATATCATCAGCCTCGATTTGGAAGTCCCACTGCCTACTTTGCCGGTGTGGTTGGCCTCCCCACATACTCTCAACCAAATTCCACGCATAAAGTTGCTCTTCGACTTTTTAGCAGAGCACTTGCCTAAGCTATTGCAATTGGTGGCTTCCAGACCCTAAGCACCGCTACTCCTGCGTTTTGCCCCTAAGAAAGCATGGGAGACGCTTCCATCAGAGCAATTACCCCACTATCCCCTCTCGTACACACAGGAGCTCTCCCACTTTCGGATATGGGAGCCTGATTGGGACAGCGGTGTTGCTGGTAAAACGCGAGATACCCTTGAGCAGGGCCAGCGGCGCGCGGAGTTTACAGCGAGCATACTTGTAAAAAAACTCCTGCTATTTTTGCCCCCTTATTTGACGGTACAAGTTCCCGAGATTGCCAACTTTTCCCTAGGGTGTTCTCCTAGTTCTCACAGGAACACCGAAACTTCTTGGCGAGAGCAGAGAGACGATCTGATAATTGTAATGCGTTGTATCTGCTAATCTTTCTGTTTCTCGCTAGAAGACCAGCCAAAGTGTGGCCCCTCAGAATTCAAGATACGTGAAATTATCAGTGTCCATCAAGGGAGCGCACCGTGAGTGATTTTTTTTCTTGTCCAGCCCTCATGCCCTCACTACAGAGGAAGGTAGCCATCCAATGCATGAGGTGCTGGACGCCCTGGTTGAAAGCATCGCTTATATCTCGCGCGCACACGGCAACTTTCTCAGCAAGACAGCGATCACCGCCGGACTTCCGCTTATCAATGGGAGATTGCAGTTCTCACAGGTTGAAAAAGCCTCCGAGAATTGCGGTTTGCTGGCACAGAAACAGAAAGTATCCCTCAGCAAAATCTCAAGTGGCAGCGTCCCATGCCTGCTGGTGTTTCATGACAGAGCCCTTCGCCTGCTCATTGGTTATGACAGCACAACACGACAGGCCAAACTGCTGGACCCGCTGGAGCTGGACCGACCGCAGTATCTCAGCCTGGATATTCTGCAGCGGGCTTACTCCGGTTATGCGATCCTGTTTTCGCCTCTTCATGCACGGGAGGGAAGCGGGCGCGTGCACGAGCAAGGCACGCATTGGTTCTGGCCCGAGTTCACCCGGTTCTGGCCGGACTATGGAAGTGTTGCAGTGGGGACCTTGTTGCTCAATCTGCTTGCACTCGCCTCCCCGCTCTTCATCATGAATGTTTATGATCGCATCCTGCCCAACTTTGCCGTGGCGTCCCTGTGGGCGCTGACGGTTGGCGTGGTGGTTGCCCTTATTGGCGATTGCATTTTGAAGGTGGCGCGGTCCTCCATTCTCAACAGTGTTGGCAAGCAGGCAGATCAACGGCTTGCTTCGAAAATCTTCGCTCAGATGCAGAACATTGACTTTTCCGCCAAAACCAAGAGCTCAGGAGAGTATGCCGGTGTCATCCATGAGTATGAAAAGCTGCGCGAGTTCTTCAGCTCAACAGCTTTGGTTGCCTTGCTCGACTTCTGCTTTGTCGGGCTTTTCATCGGCATCTTGTTTTTCCTCGTCGGCCCCATCGCCTGGATACCGCTGATCGCGGTTCCCATTGTCTGCCTGCTTAATCTGGCGGCCCAGTTCCCACTTGAGCGTACGGTTCAAGCCTCCAGCCGAGAGGGGAATAAGCGGCAGAATATTCTGATGGAAACACTGGGCGGGCATGAAACGATCCGCGCTCTGAATGCGGAAGCCATATGCAGGCTCGCTGGGAACACTCGGTTGATCGCAGCAGTGACATGCTGATGCAGAGCCGGTACTGGTCCAATCTGGCTCAGGTCGGGACCGGATATGTGCAGGGCATGGTGTCGGTGCTGATCATTGTCTGGGGTGTGTACCGGGTTGATGCGGGTGCGGTGAATATGGGCGGTCTTATCGCCGCCATGATGCTGTCCTCACGAGTGCTTGCGCCGATTTCCTCCATCGCCGCTGCGCTGGTCCGCTTTCGGCAAGTGCTGCACAGTTACCGTCAGATCGAGGATTTACTGAACCAGCCACGGAACGCCAATCGGGGAAAGCAACGGCGAACCTGCGGCAGTGCCGGGGGGAAGTGCAGTTTCACAATGTGAGCTTCACCTACCCGCTGAGTGAAAAGCCCAGCCTGAACCACTGCAGTTTTTCCATTGAACCGGGAGATACGATCGGGCTGGTGGGGTCTGTTGGCTCTGGCAAATCAACGGTTGGCCGTTTGATGAGCGGGCTGCGCTATCCGACTGACGGTGCGGTGCTGATTGGCGGGATTGATACGCGCCAGTTTGACCCGACAGATCTGCGCGGCTTCATTGGGTATCTGTCTCAGGAGAATACGCTGTTTCAGGGCACGCTGAGGGATAATCTTTGTCTGGGCCTACCGCATCTTTCCAATGAAGAGATTGATGAGGTTTGCCATGTGACGGGGCTGGACCGTCTCATTAACCAGCATCCAGCAGGGCTTAATCTGATTGTGGGGGAGAACGGCGGTGCGCTTTCGGGTGGGCAGAGGCAGTGTGTGGCACTGGCGCGGGTTTTGTTGCGCAAGCCAAAAATACTGTTTCTGGATGAGCCTTCCAGCCAGCTGGATCTTGCATCTGAACAGCGGCTTTTGCAGGGTTTGCAGCGCTACAACAATGGAGCGCTGACACTCATCATCAGCACACATCGCCCTTCCCTCCTGAAGCTCACCAACCGGTTGATCGCTTTGGATCAGGGCCGCATCATCGCGGACGGCCCAACGGAAGACGTGAAACAGTCCATGCAGCAGCCGCGTTATCGAGAAGTGCGCCATCCTCAGCAGGTTCCAATTGAGGAAAGGCTCAGAGCATGAGAGCCCTTCACCTGCCACCCAAGCAACTTAATCTGCCGGAGTTTCACAGCCCAAAGCGCTCCAGAGCACTCATCCTTGCCAGTGCTGGCATTTTGCTGTTGCTGTTTGTCTGGTCGGCGCTGGCCCATGTGGAGGAAGTCACCCGCGGCGACGGGCGGGTGATCCCCTCACGACAGATGCAAATCGTGCAGGCTCCAGAACGTGGGATTGTCTCTGAAGTTTTGTTTTATGAAGGCGAGATCGTGGAGCAAGGCGCTGTGCTGGTAAGGCTGGATAACACGGGCTTTGCCTCGCAGCTGGGTGAATTACAGCAGAAGAAATATGCTCTACAAGCCCGCCTTGCGCGCCTGACAGCGGAGGCTCATCAGGTCGACCTTGTTGTGCATGAGCGGTCAAATGTCTCTTCGCAGGTTGCAGCGTTTATGCAGCGTGAAATGGAGGTTTATACGGCCCGGCAGGACCAGCTTGACGCCGAGGTTGCTGTACTTCAGAGCCAGTTTTCGCAAAAGGAGCAGGATCTGAAGCAGCTGGAGGCGCAGGCGCGGATGCTTACGGCCAACCTCACCATCATCTCTCGCGAGCTGGAGATCAATCAGCGGCTTTATGAACGCGGTATCCTGCCTGAGATTGAATATTTGCGGCTCAAGCGTCAGCACACGACGATTGATGGGGAACGGCAAATGCTTGAGGCAACGCTTGCGAGTGCGCACTCGGCCCAACAAGAGGCCATGCAGCGGGTCATTTCAGCAAAAACAGCCTTTGCCACCACTGCACAATCGGAGCTTGCCGCAGCCAAGGCGGAACTTGCGTCATTGATGAGCGCCTACGCGGTGCAGAAGATCGCGTTCATCGCAGTGCGTTGGTGGCACCTGTGCGCGGGGTCATCAACAAGCTCAATGTGAGCACCATTGGCGCGGTGGTTCAGGCAGGTGAGCCGCTGGTGGAGATTGTTCCGCTGGAAGACACCTTGCTGATCGCTGCAAAAATACCGCCGCAGAATGTTGCGTTCCTTCATCCCGGTCAGAATGTGAGCGCAAAGATTACGGCCTATGACTATTCCATTTATGGTGGATTGGACGGGGTGCTGGAGCGGATCAGCCAGATACGTCAGAGGATGAACGCGGGGAGGCCTTCTTTAAGGTGATCGTGCGCACCAAGCAGAACCATCTTGGATCGAATGCTCACCCGCTTCCGATTACTCCGGGCATGACGGCCACCATTGATATTCTGACCGGAGAGAAGAGCGTTTTAAGTTACATCGCCAAGCCTCTGCTCAAGGTAAAAGCAGAGGCGTTTCGGGAACGGTAATCCGGAGGCTTTCGCGCCTAGCTGCTATAACATTTGCGAGAGTAACGAGACGGAGTTGGTGTCTGGCGAGATCAGCAGCAGATCTGAGAGATCTGCGGATTGCAGAGTGGCGACGGACGGGGTGAGGCTCATCAATGCAGCTGGGTTGGAAACAGCCATACGCAGCACGTCTTGTGTCGGGACTTCAAGCTGATTGATCATGCGTGCAACGGATTCCCACATAGTGGTGTGGGCCCCTGCCAGAGACCCGGCGTTGTTGATGAGCTTGCCGTCTTTCAGATAAATCTGATGTCCGTAAAGATCGAAATGATCCGGCCCGCCAACGGTTGGCATGGCGTCGCTGATGATAATCATGCGGTCTTGGACAGGACGTGCGCGGATGGCGAGGCGCAGCATGTCGTCGGCCACGTGGTGACCGTCTGCAATCAGCGAGCAATAGGCGGTGCTGTTGATGGCTGTTCCGACTGCTCCCGGTTCACGGTTGACCATCTGGGACATGCCGTTGAACAGGTGGGTGAAGAGGGTCGCACCCTCCTCCAGAGCCGGCTTAATCTCTGCGACACCTGCATCGGTGTGGCCGATGGAGACCACGACGCCCATTTCCACCAGTGTGGCAATGTCCCCTTTAGCAACGCCTTCCGGTGCCACTGTGATCAGCACCGGGATGTTGCGGTCGCGCAGATCGCGAACCAACTTCAAGCTGCGGGCATCAAAGGGGCGGACCCAGCTGGCTTCGTGGGTGCCTTTGCGCTCCACGCTGATGTGGGGACCTTCGATGTGGATGCCTTTGATGCCGTGGGAGGCGTAAGCATCCTTCATGGCCTCAACAGCGTCGTCCAGTACCTGCGGAGCATCGGTGATGACCGTTGGCAGCAAAGCCGTGGTGCCGAACTGGCGGTGGGCGTTCGCGATGGTTGCCAAGCCTTCCGGTGTTGGCGTGGTGTTGTAGAGCACACCGCCGCCGCCGTTGACCTGAATGTCAAAGAACCCCGGAGTGATGAGGCCTGACAGCTTTTTGACCGTTGCACCAGCGGGCAAGTCTCCAGTCGATGACAGATCTGCGCATTCGCCGTTCACCACATGAACGGCGGTGTTGGTAAGCAGGTTCTGGCCGTCAAACAGCTGGTCTGGACAAAGCCAGATATCTTGATTGCCCGGTGCGGTGCTCATAGAGCCTCCTCAAGCTGAGGGATCTCAACTCTTTCAAAGAAATAGGGTTGCAATGCCTGCTGGATTTCAGCAAGCACGAGCGCCTTCTCTATGCCAAAACCGCGGCTCTGCAAAGCCTGTGCACGCTCAACAGTTTCAGATGCAAACAGTTGAAGTTGCAGAACCTGCGGGATTTTGTGAGTTTGAAGAGCTGCAAAGAGGGTTTCAAGGGCGTCCTGCACCTTTTTCTGAGGCCAGTAATAGCGGATGCGATCTGCGTAACTGAAGTGGCGCAGCAGGCGGACATCCTGATCAGATCCGTGATAGTGAGCGCGCCAGTACTTTGGCTCTGACAGCATCTCCGCCTCCAAACCCTCGGGAGTTTTGGGGCGGTGCGGCGGTCTTCTTCCAGCCAGTCGAGCATGTGGTCGAGCGCGTAGATGGCTTGACGATAGGCAAAGGTGAGCGCCGGACCGACCTTGAGGATGGCAAAGCCCATGTCTGCCAGACGGGGAAATGCACTGCTGCGCTGATAGTCTGTGCTGTGGGCTTCGAACACTACATTCCGGAACGGGTCAAGCGCTGCACGCAGGGCGGTGCTGTCTTGCTCTGGCAGGTGGTCGATGTGGAAGGGGGAGAACTCCACGCCCGGCTGCACGACGAGGCCGCAGATCCGCTCTTTCGCGGCGTGGAGGCCCAGCGCACTGAAAGTATCAAAGTGCATGTGCAAGGTCCGGACGGCTCGTTCGGGCGGGGTTGGTTCAATGGCGTGCTCCTTGACAAGGTCACGTGCGCCGCCGGGGGGCGGGACTTCTGTGCCGACGATGTAGTTGAGGCGGCTTGGGTCGGGAGCGTATTCTTCGCAGATGGCTGCAAGTTGCGCGGCGCGGCTAGCACTGAGTTCATCTCCAACCTGAGCCTCTTCTCCAGCACATCCTTCGGAGCAGTCCAGATGGATTTTGGTGAAGCCTGCCTGCACGTAGCTTTCATCAGCTCTCGGGCTTTAGCCATGGCTTGATCGGCGGGCATGAAACGCCACGCCTGCGGGCCGAGGTGGTCGCCGCCGAGGATAAGAGCGTCTTCCGGCAGTCCTGCTTTGGTGCAAATGCGTTTGACGTAGCTGACAAAATCGGCTGGCTGCATGCCTGTGTAGCCGCGTCCTGATTGACCTGATTGCTGGTTGCCTCAACCAACAAGGGAGCGCCCTTTTCGGCGGCGAGCAGGGCTGAGGCGAGGATGACGTCGGGCTGGGCGGAGCAGATTGAGGCGAGTGCAGCGCTGACACCAGCGCGGTTGGCGGTGATGACCTGCAGCAGCGGGTTGCTCATGGCGCTGCCTCCAGTTCCTCATGGGATTGAAGGGCAGCAAGG
>BAXV01000016.1 GCA_001310715.1 Pseudovibrio sp. JCM 19062 | reverse complement strand
AGCGCACCTCATCAATACGTTTTCAACCAAAATCAACCGCCAAGTAGTCAACGTAATTTTTGTAGAAAACAGCCATCAACAAGGCTAACAATCGATCCCGAAATGCCGCGATTGTAACTATTTATTTCACGACCAAGAACTGCGCAATATTATAGGAGAGAAGCCTGCAAGGTCAGCAAGAATCCCCTAAGCAACACAAAGAAAAACCCAGTGTGCTCTTGGTATTGCAACATTTTAGATATAATTGAATCTAGATTTCTTACAGTCTACACGTTTACGCATAGAAGCGCCCAATCACCCCAAATGGGCACCGCAGCAAGACCCCATACTGGTGATTTTCTCAATGTAGTCGCAACTTTTTCTACGAGGATACAGCGACCCGCAATGAGGCCAGCATAACCGGGCGTAGTATCGCTAAATTTCACCCGTTAACGATATCGCGCACTTTTCTCCAGATCAGGCTCTTGAGAGGGTTGGGGAGCAATTCTTACATGCACTTTTCATTCAGCCCACTCCCGAGTTGAACGAATCTAGTACAGAGCCGCAGCACCACCACCGTTAAGCGCAGCCACCAGCATCAACGTGCCCATGAGCAAGATGGTAACAGCCCCAGCCACCTCAAAACCACGCAGGATACGCGTACCTGCCAAGCTTTCAGCACCCCAGATCCGCAAAGCAACATCGCGTGAAAGCACGGCAAGGCTTGCCAGAATAGAAACCGTGATGCCCGTTCCCAGCGCCATCACCAGTGTAGACGCCACACCGGCCCACACCATGCCCTGCGAAAAGGCAAAGGCCAGAACAACCAAGGCTCCCGTACACGGACGCAGTCCAACAGCCAGAATAATGGACCAGATGCTAGTTAGTGTCATCGCACTGTCTTCAACCATCCTCGGGTCTGGTGCATGTGCATGTCCACAACTGGAACAGGATCCGCCGTGTTCTTTGTGCCTGCATGGTGATGACCACAGCTTGAGGCGGGTTTACTCATAAACCACGGCTTCAGAACGCGCTGCCAGACCAGATATAATCCAAGCAGGGAGACAAGTGTATAGGAGCCAAGCTCAAACCAGCGCGCTGTCGAACTGATCGCCACACTGGTCAGGCGCAACAGGACACCGGCACCACCAACCAAGACAATTGCAGTCATAGCCTGCGCCAACGCAGACGCAAAGGACAGCACAATGCCTTTCTTCAGTGTCTGGTCATCCGCAATCACATAGGAGGAGATTATCGCCTTACCATGACCCGGCCCGGCCGCGTGGAACACGCCATAAGCAAAGCTGAGCAACATAAGAAGCCAGCCCGCAGACGGATTATTTCGGAAATTCCTCAGCGCATTTGTAAGCTTGAGGTAGAACTCGTTCTGCAGCTGGGCAAGGCTTGTCATACCCTGCTGGATAATATTCATACTTGGGCTGCGAACATCAGTCCTTGCGATGTTTTCGGGCACGGTGATGGAAGACAGAGACATAGGAGCACCGCCCTGCGCAAGCCCCAAAACGGCCTGCTCAGCAGATTGAGGCGGGCTTTCAACTGAAGCCTCAGGAGAGATCTCGTAGACAAACTTTGTACTGCCGGTGTTACGACCAGTCCCGCCGGACGCAGCGCCCGACGCGACCTCATCACAAGTCAGAACCACCTGATTAACGAGCGTCTCGGTGTAATTGCGCAGCTCATCGGGAATATCGCGTTTGTCAGCGTCAATTGTTGCCAACTGCGCTGCAATCTGCCCGTTTAGTTCTGGTGGATGTACTAGGTGAATCGAGCAGTTTCCGGGGGCATTGTCCAGCGTCACCGCCACCCCCATCTTGTCCCACTTAAAATCGATGTAGTATGTGGGATCATAAACATCCAGTGTGATCGGCTTGTCAGCCTTGACCTTCTCTTTTAGCGGCAGAGTAAAATTGAACTCAACCAGAGATACAGGACCAGTGACCGGTTTGCTTCGTCCGGCTGCAATGTCCTCGGCGATCGCCTGACGGTCCTCATCACTAATCAGCCAATAGTCATCTAAGTCGACCTGTACCATCCTCATGGAAGACTCTAACGGCGCAGAAAAATCTATCTCTATTTGGCTGTCATCACCGAAGGTAAAGTAGCCATAATCTTTAAGCCCTTGAAGATTGCTTTCAGCAAGCACTGCAAGCTCGCTTTCCTCCAGAATTCCGTTCCTGTTGGTGTCCAGCCCCTGTGTCGCATAGGCTGTATATAGATCATCAAACAACCATCTATGTCGGATATGCGTCAGGTACCCGTCATCATCAAACACCAGCTCAGCACGCGCCTCCACAAACATATGAGGATGCGCCATAACCTGATGAGAAGGCAGTACGAATGCCAGAACCATAAAAAATGCGGCTAGATACCGTAGGAGCTTGTAAGACATGGCACCTTAACAATATGCGAGAATTCGACGAAACAAGTGTAATAAAAGAACGGCGAATTCAAGACCCGTTTTTTTTAGGATCGCAAGATACGTTTTTTTCCGAAATTCAGAAACACTCGGATAATTATTCCGAATAAGATGGCCTGTACCTACGAAATAAACCTGATATTGCATTGGGAATAAACCAAAATCCCTGCAACGCTTCTTGTTCAATTTCGTTTGGGAGGCTGAATGAACGTGCCATTGCATAACAAAATAACGATAGATACCTACATGACCCCATTGGATCATCCAGAATTCGCTGGTCACGAGCAAATTGTTTTTGCAACAGACAACGAAACGGGCCTGAAAGCGATTATCGCGGTTCATAATACCAATCGCGGTCCGAGCCTCGGCGGATGTCGCATGTGGAATTATGCAAGCGCAAATGAAGCACTCACAGACGTGCTCCGCCTTTCAAAAGGCATGACCTACAAAAACGCATTGGCTGACCTTGCTTTGGGAGGAGGAAAGTCAGTCATCATCGCAAACCCGCGCACAGATAAGACCCCTGAGCTTCTCAAAGCGTTTGGCCGACACATCAATCGTCTGGCAGGCAACTACATCACCGCAGAAGACGTGGGCATCAGCTCTGATGATATGGAAATCATTGGCAGCGAAACCCAGTACGCTCGTGGAACGGAAGCAACAGGCTTTGGCGATCCATCTCCATACACAGCACTGGGAACCTTCGTCGGCATCAAAGCCGCAGCCAAGCACAAGTTCGGCTCAGATGACCTCAATGGCCTCACCGTATCTCTGAAAGGCTTGGGCCATGTGGGGTACGACGTCGCCCGCCAGCTCCATGAAGCCGGTGCAAACCTCATCGTCTCAGACATCTACGATCCGGCTGTTACCCGCGCCGTCGAAGAGCTCGGTGCCGCAAGCGTGTCTCCGGATGAAGCCCATCTGGTCAAAGCCGACATCTTTGCACCATGTGCACTGGGTGGAGGTCTCAACGCCGAGACAATTCCGCAGCTGAAAGTGGCAATTGTGGCTGGTGCTGCAAACAACCAGCTGGAAACACCGGAAGACGGTACTTCTCTCATGAAACGGGGCATCCTTTACGCGCCCGATTATGCCATCAACGCAGGCGGCGTGATCTCCGTCGCTTTGGGAGAGCCGGGCATATCAGACAGTGTCGTGCGCCAGAAAACCCTCGCCATTGGCGACACGCTGACCCAGATTTTTGAAAGAGCTGCTGCCGAGAACCGCCCAACCAACCTCATCGCAGATGAATTGGCTGAAGAGCGCTTTCAACACCAGCACTATTCAGCCTAGAGCGTATTCCCAAAAAGTGGGTCCGGTTTTCGGAGAGGAATACGCGTGACAATAAACGCTTAGAGCTTACTGCGGGAATTCATATGAACGCGACATGCTCTAAGTGGTCTTCGGCTCCGGCCCTTTAAGCATATTGGGGCAGTCACCCTGCTGCTCCAGCTTCTTATGCCAGTCGACCATGTAGTCGACAAAAGCCCGAACCTTCGCCGAAAGGTGCCTGCGATGCGGGTAGACCGCATACATCGCAGGCCCTGGCACTTCAAACTCTTCCAGCGCCGGAACCAGCGTCCCGTCCATCAACTCATCCAGCACATAAAAGATCGGCAGTCGCACAACGCCAAGCCCAGCCGAAGCAGCAGCCACAGCGGTCTTGGCACTGTTCACCTGCATCGGACCTTTGACGGATACAGAAGACCGCTCACCGTTTTCCAGAAACATCCAGTTGGTTTTGTGCTTGTAGTTGGTGTCAACGATGCAGGGCATATGGGCCAGTTCACTAGGCCTTTCAGGCATGCCATGCGCTTCCCAGTACGCAGGGGACGCACAAATAATCACCCGCACATCACGGATTTTGCGTGCAATCAGACTGGAATCTTCAAGCTCGGCCACACGAATGGCAACATCATACCCCTCCTCGACAATATCAACGAAGCGATCTTCCATCTCGATATCCAGCTCAACCCGTGGATGGTTTTGCAGGAACGAAGCAAGCACCTTGCTGAGCGTCGCTTCTGAGAACGAGCGCGGTGCACTGAGCCGCAACCGGCCACGCACTTCCCGGTGATCCTGCTGCACGGCATCCTTCAGGTCGTCAAACCGCTGCAACAGCTCACCCGCTTCACGGAAATAAGCTTCCCCAACCTGCGTCAGCGAAATCTGCCGGGTCGTCCGGTTCAGCAACCGCACTCCCAGCTCATCTTCCAACTCGCTCACATACTTGGAAATCAGCGCTTTGGAGCGTCCCATATCCCGCGCCGCTGCCGAAAAGCCACCGCTCTCAACCACCTGCAAAAAACATCTAATTCGTGTGATGGAATCCATCGGTCAAACCTCTAACAGCGGATCTCGAAAAGTGCCTACGAGTTCCGGAGATACGCAAAAACAAAGACGAAAGTAGCGCAGCAAACCTGACTAAGCAGCAAGCTGCTTTAAATGGTCGCCATCAACGTGCATCAGGTATGACCTTGGACGGACGCTTCCGCCGCCGCCTCACAGGTGCCGCAAGGCCTATCATCCGCAAAGCAAAAAGCCCTGCGGCAAAACCAAGCCCAGCCAGCACACCACCTTCAGCAGTCACAGGCACAGCTGGCTCAAAATCATCCCAGGTCGCCTTGGAAAGCTGGACATCCGGCTCTTTTACAAAGATCCAGACCCGCTCAAACGCAGCAGCATCCGCCATTGCCACTTGCTGCGCTCGCAACGCCTCAAGACGCGCCAGCGACCGTTCAATGCTTTCCCCGCGCAGCTGCACGAAGTCGTCAGCATTCTGCGCCATGTGATCCAATGCGGCGGAAGCGCTCCTGTTGGTCGCAGCTGCATCCGCCACGAAGTCAGCTTTCACCGCCTCAAGTGCATCAATGGCACCGCCCATGCGCTGTCGGTACTGCTGAGCAAACTCCGGAAGCTGAGAGGTCGCAGTTCCACTCACAAGTGCAACGCCCAGCGTCAGAACCCTTGCAAAATTCATCGCAACCTCCCCCTTAAATTAATCCACCAGAGTAATCACTCCGGCAGCGCTTCTTCCGTACCAAATGCAAGACGGCTCCCCTTCTTGTCCCAGGCAAGGGCAGAAATAGGACCAGTCCCCGGACGACGCAGCAGAACCTCGGCATTGTCATGGAAACGAACGGCCATCACCATGCCGTCCTGATAGCCAATTGCCAGCATATCTTCCTGCGGATGGCAGCAAACAGTGGTCACCATGCTATCACCACGCACACCAAGTTCCAAAGGCGCCTGCCCCATAGGGCCACTCTTGCCCATGAACGGCAGAGGATCGCAGCCTGAGCGCCAGATGTTGCCAGATACTTGCCCTTGGCAGACCAGCTCACCGACTTCACCTTACCCGGATACCCGGTCATGCGCATATCCTGACTATCAGCCAGACGCCAACCGTGCAGAGCGTTCTCCTGCATGGAGGTCACAAGGTACTTCCCATCAGGAGAATAGCTGATCAGGCTATGCGCGCCTTTCCAGCTCAGCTCCTGCGGATCACCCGCCGCATTTACCCAAAACAGCGTCACCCCATCATAGCGGGATGCCGCCAGTCGCATACCCTTGGGAGCAAACGCCAAACCAGAAAACGCACGCGGCAGCTGAAATTCTTTGATCTCGCCGCTCTTCAGGCGAACCCACGCGGTACGGCCAGAGGCATAGGCCACACTATCTTGCGGCCCCGCAGCGATAATGTCGATCCATTTGCGCGGCTGTTCAGCAAGCTCTTCAACACTGCCATCAGCATTGACCTTGCAGATACGGCCATCGCCGCCGCCTGTGATCAAAGACTTGCCATCCAGAGAGGGCGTGGCGCAGAGCAATCCGTTTTTGTGAACCGGCGTTTGTGTTTCCGGCCCACCGGCAAAAAAACACAGACCCTTCACCACTGGCAAAGGCCGCAACATCACCAAGGAAGTGTGCGGAGATGACAAAGCCATCAATATCAAGAGGAGCAGTTACAGGCACCAGAACTTACTCCGCAATACAAGCTTCAAACGCAGTTTCAGTGCAGCACCGTCCAACTCACGACCGATGAAGACAATGCGGCTTTCACGTTTCTCATCGTCTCTCCAGTCTCGCTGGTGGTTGCCTTCCACAATCATGTGAATGCCCTGTACCACATAACGCTGCGGGTCATCCTTAAACGCCAGAATACCCTTCATGCGCAAGATGTTCGGACCCTGAATCTGGGTTACCTGATTGATCCAGTCAAAGAAGACCTTTGGCTCCAGATCACCAGCGGTGAAGGAGAACGACTTCACAGAATGCGGATCCTCATGTTCATGATCGCAATCCGGTCCACATTCGTGGTCAGGATGGCCGTGCTCATGCGCATGGTCATGTGCATGGTGGTGGTGATGATCATGGTCGTGATCACAATCAGGCCCACACTCATGGTCGTGGGCGTGTTCTGCCTTTTTCAGGAACTCCGGGTCCAGATCAAGAATACGGTCCAGCTCAAAAGCACCACGGTCCAAAACGTCCGCAATCTCGATCTGGCAACGCTCGGTGTGATGGATCTTTGCATAAGGGTTGATCTTACGGATCGCAGCCTCAACACCAGTCAGCTCTTCAGCAGAAACAAGGTCGGTCTTGTTCAGCAAAATCACATCGGAAAACGCAATCTGGTCTTCCGCTTCCTTTGTGTCTTTCAAACGCTGCTGCACATGGCGCGCATCAACAACCGCAACAACCGCATCCAGCTTGGCCGCATTGCGCACATCATCATCCATAAAGAATGTCTGCGCCACAGGAGCCGGATCAGCCACACCCGTTGTTTCCACGATGATCGCGTCAAACGCACCTTTGCGCTTCATCAGGTTCTCAACGGTGCGGATCAGGTCACCACGCACGGTACAGCAAATGCAGCCGTTGTTCATTTCATAGACTTCCTCGTCGGACTCAACGAGAAGGTCGTTATCAATACCAATTTCACCGAATTCATTGACAATCACAGCATAGCGGGTGCCATGGTTTTCGCTCAAAATACGGTTCAGCAAGGTGGTTTTACCTGCGCCCAGATATCCGGTCAGCACGGTAACAGGAATACGGCTCTCAGCAGCCTCGGACATTTACGTCTCCTTGGATGGGTGTGCCCTTGCAAGCAGCTGGCACATTATTCTCGTGCCCTCAATATAGACAGTTGCACTGCCAGCAAAAGACCCTGCCCACCTATTAGCGAATATCCTTCCTTCTGTCCCCCACGAATTCAGTCCCCCGGCAAGGATTGAAGAACACCGCTCAGCAGTGATCACAGGCCAGTTTTCCGCCACAGCGCACAAGCCAGACGAAATCGGACACAGCGCTGAAACCAACTGGCGCACTGCTAAAGTAAAACGGAGAATATTGCGGAAAGGAAAGGAGACCACGGACCACGCCGCCAACTCAAAGGCGACCGTCAGCCTCTATCGGGCTGCATGGGTGTCGTGCTGGACACCCACAACACATGAAGCATGTCTGAAGGCGCTTTTAACGCTGCGCCGTCACCACAATCGCTTTTTCGATCAGCTCGGAAAGACCTACTGCGTTACTATCTTCATGCACTGGCTGCATAATGAGGAAAAGCGAGGAAGGACCAAACGAGGTCAATCCGTCCAGCTCATCAATATCGAACTGAAGCACAACCTGCCCTTCTGGATCCAGCAGAGACAAACCATCGTCAAAGTTCCACTGCCACGCAGTTGCTTTAGAAATTGGAGCGTAAAGCCCATGACAGTTTTTGGCCTCAAACGAGTGGCCGTACCCGCTCGGGGCAGGTTCAGAACCCAGCTCAGCCGAGCAGGATTTGGAAGACAACACGTCAGAAATGGACCAATTACCGGAAATAACACTGGCGTGACCGGAAAGGACAGCAAGACTTACTAGCGCAAAGACTGCACCAACAGCCACTACTATTTTTTTTCAAAATCCCATACATGAGAACTGCCTCCAGGACCTGTTTTTCCTACAGATTCTGGGCCGAACCAGTTAACCTAAGGTTAACAATAAATTAAGCAATAGATAACACCTCTAAAAACACAATTTATTCATGCATTTAACTCAAAAACAAATACATCACTTACTTGTAGAGAACATATACAATCTAAGATAAATAAAATTATATACTGGCTATTATTTACATGAAGTCACCGAAGCACCTCGTTAGCAGTGATTTGCTTCACAAACCAATAGCCTTTTCATTCTCTCAGGTCAGCGGCCCTCCCCGTAATAAAGAACCACAAAAGATGGAAGAGGAAATGGCGTAGATTGTGAACCTGGCCTGCAATCCTAAGGCATCGGCAGAGCAGGAAGATACCACAACAGCAAGCTTACTGGACGTCGCGATACCTTCAAACCTGACAAGTCAGGATGACGGTGACAGACCTTACTTCATATGACTGGTAAACGGAGACTTAGACATCTCCAGTATTACCAACTAAAAATGCATTTAGATTTTTGGGCCCGAAGCGCTCCGCTATAAGCATGTCACCCTATCAAAGCAGATGAGTCGCTCAGAGGCTTAACCGACGAGAAGAACCATACAAGTCATGGCAAGCGTAAAAAAAGCCAAACATCTTCAATTCTTTACGATCTTCGGCATCATTGCGATTATTGACCATGACGAACTCCCAAACGCCCTACAACACACCGCTTATGTAAGCGCGGCATAGTAAACATAGGGTTTCAATCGGGCAGTTTCATGATGCAAAAAGTCAGTTGCGCAACCGACACAACCTTACTCAGGGTTAACTCACAGGCCACCCACAGACACCAGACGCTCGCCCGGTGGTGGAGCACTTTCACGTATACGAAGCTTGGGCTCGATTAACATCAGATCATTACTGATCTTTTCGCCCTTCATCTGCGAAAGCATGAGTTCTGCAGCCTTTAGACCAATGGTTCCGGCACCATTGTCCACAGTGGTCAAAGCAGGCGTACGATTTTCCGTTCCCTCGGTATCATCGTAGCCCACGATCGCCAGATCAGGCCCCGGCTCAACACCAAGCCTCCGCACCGCGCTCATCACGCCCAGCGCCACAAGATCGTTGAAACACACCACGGCTGTCGGCCTCGGTTCTGCCTCCACAATCTGCTGGGCAACAGTGCGGCCATCATCCTGCGTCATCAACTCGGGAATATCGAACTGCTCATCCGCATTGATCCCGGCATCCTCGAGGCAGATCGCCACCCGCGGTTTCTGTCACGTCCTGCTGAACTCTCACGCCGACCACCAACCATAGCAATTTGCGTATGCCCTTGCTCGATCAGATGTTTCGTAATGCGGTAGGAGCCAAGAAAATCATCTCCACGCACACACGGAGCATCCGCTCCGGCCACATCCCGGCAAACCAGCGTCACCGGCACGCCCTGACGCACAATGGAGTTGATGTCCTTGTCAGTAGTTCCAACCGAAGCACAAAGAATGAGCCCATCCACGCGGTGCTGAAGCAGCGTATCGGTAAAGTGCTTCTGCCGGTCAAGAATATCACGGTGATTACAAATCAGAATCGTCTTATTGTGCAGCGCCAGCGTTTCTTCCAGCCCGCGAAACACCTCGGCGAAGTATGGGTTGAGAATATCGTGAACTGCCACACCAATCATATTGGATTGAGACGTACGCAAAGAGGCAGCGGACCGGTTATAGATATAACCCACTTCCTCCGCATAGGCTTTCACCCGCGCTTTTGTGTCTTTGGCAATCAACGGAGAGTCCCGCAGGGCCAGAGAAACCGTAGCCGTCGAAACGCCCAGTTTCTCAGCAAGATCGCCTAATCTCAATGGCTTGCCTGTGCCGCTCAATGCTGATGTCCTCGCATATCCAGCCGGATCCAGTTCATCTTCTTATGCACAGCAACATTAGTAAATAGCAATACACCACACGGTCAACAAAGAGAAATCATCATGGATTCTCAAGTGCCAATCACTTGCCCCCATGAAGGGCGTTGGTCTGATTTGGCAGTGCCGTCACACACAGCACGCAGGAAGCAACACACACAAATTAATCCGCGGCTTCCAGCTCTCTCACCTTCCCGGCCTGCTTATCAGCTGGGTCTGCATCAGTCTCCAGCTCATCTTCAAGGTCCGGATCATCTTCAAAGCTGGCGGATAGGTTTTTCTCCACCTGACGCAGCAATCGGCGCAGCTTTTTGCGGTCCTTGTCCTCCATGCCTGCCAACGCTTCTTTCTCAAGACGCTTCCACGCACGGTCAACCAGCAATATCCGCTCACGACCTTCCTCGGTCAAAAACACCCGCGCCAGACGGCCATCACTTTCGGAAATTCGGCGGAACACAAGCCCCTGTGCGGTCAGGCGGGTCACCATCTTTGTGACAGTCGGCGGCTGCACCCCAAGCGCCAGCGCCAGCTGGCTCATGGTCTTGCCATCCGCCTCAAACAAAACCTTCAAAACAGCTTCCTGCCCCGGATGCAATCCAATGAGCGAAAGGTGAACCCCCGACCGCGCACGTTGCGCCTTTGCTGCCTGTGCAAGACGAAAAGTCGTACTCTTTTTGAAATTAAATCCCATAGTCTGGCAAAACTCGCTGCTATTGCAATCAATATAAACGCCCGAAAATGCTGAAGCGTATTCGTAAAAAGTGGCCGCGGTCTTCCAAAAGAAAACCAGCGAAAATATGAACTTAGGTCTTGCTGAGTGAGTATATATGAACGCCACCTACTCTCATGCAGAGCAGTGGTAGACCCCGAATATAAAAGTCAGATGACAGTTCGCCGATTATTTAGCGGCCTAACCAGATTTTTTTAAAACGCATAAGCATTGAAAGCCCCACCAGCGCCTAAGCAAGCGGAAAAGCAATAATGAACGAGACACAACACTATCTGGTGAGTGCCGTTCGGTGCCCCATTGCCTGCTCCAACGCCTCCACCGCCTCACGACAATAAGCGGCATACTGCGCTTCCATGCGGTAATTCAAAGACCGCGGATAAGAAGCATCCAGCCTCATATCATGGGTAATCCGCCCCGGTCCCGCCGCCATCACCACAATGCGCGACGACAAAAACACACTCTCATAGACTGAGTGCGTGACAAAAAGGATGGTCCAGTCATGGGTGGACTTCAGCTCAAGCAGATCATCATTCAGCTTGTTGCGGGTAATCTCGTCCAGCGCCGCAAACGGCTCGTCCATCAGCAGCAGCTTCGGTCTGGATACCAGCGCCCGCGCAATGGAAACCCGCATTTTCATCCCACCAGAAAGCTCGGATGGCATGTGCTCCGCAAAACCGGACAACCTGACCATCTCCAGCGCTTCCTCCACGCGATCCTTCGCATCCCGTCTGGAAACACCCTTCACCTTCAGCGGCCAGTAGACATTGTCAGAGACAGTAGCCCACGGCAGCAGCGTAGGCTCTTGAAACACAAACCCAACCTCATCCTGCCCGGACCGAATGATCCGGCCAGCGCTTGGCTCCTCCAAACCAGAAATGAGCCGCAGAATAGTGGACTTGCCACACCCTGACGGCCCAAGAATGCTCAAAAACTCCCCCGCCTGCACATCCAGATCAAACCCATCAACAGCAGTGGTGCCATTCTCAAAGGTCTTGGAAACGTCCTTCAGGGACAGGAGGGGGGAGGTCTTAGCCATATACTTGCTCTTCCTATTAAATCCGAGAAGGATGTATATTACATCCCCACAGATCGAACCAGTGCCTCAAGCTTGCGTACTGAGCAAGCCAGCACACAAGCCCTTATCAAAAAAACGCTGTTATTCGTTGGAAGGACAATCTGCTGTTCGACCACAATTTACATTCGCAACGCCACCCTTGTCATAAGAGTAGCTTGTGAGCATGTTCGCTACATTGTTCGCAGGAACCACATCTTCCGGCCCAAATGTTACAATGGCATCTTCGATAAAATCCATCAGTTCAGTTCGTTTATTCTTCACATCTGCAACAAGCCCCTCGCAGGTAGTCTTATAGTCCTTACCACCGTATAAGTGCCTGTAGCTTTCCACTTGTTGGTCACATTCCCAAAGATCGTCGCATCCGCGACTGTCTTGAATGCATTGCGGACCACTGGGTCAACAATCGCATCCAAGTCCAGTTGAGTTTTTGCAACCGCACCCGTGCGCACCTCAGCACCGGCATATTTCATCACAGTATCAGTCACCAACTGGCAACCACCTGGAGCACCAGAAAGCACACCAATACCTTTGCTTCCTTCAGTCCAGCCATCGCTATTCTCAAACTGCGTTTGCATGTAACGAAGCAAGCTTGGCTTTCCGGCAGGAGCAACAGCAGAACTACAAGACTTAAAGAACACGCTGTCTGGAGCTTCGTCCTGTGTCATATAAAAGTGCTCAGCAAAGGTCTCATTCGAAATACCACCAATTGTAGTTGGGCTGCCGTGGGATAAGACCATAAAGTCTTTGTAGTCATGCAGATACTTCTGAGTATTCACCCCAAATGCTGCACCTTCAAGCGTCATATAGAAAATATCTGACCCATAATTGTTCTTCCGCGCCCATTCGATGGCAATCGTTACATTCACATTCTGACAAATCCGCTGGTCAATCAAGATCGCGCGATTTTTGCCTGATGCCAGTGCCGCATCTGCAGCCACAGCCTCACCAGCCATCACCCCAGCCAATGCCAAAGCAACGCCGCCAACAAATCCTTTACGTGTTTTCTTGGAAAACATAATCGGCTTCTCCTTCTTGTTATTCGCCAACAAGAAAGACGTAGGAACCAAGCTTCCGTGAGCCATCAGGACCGCTGAGCAACCAACAAACTAAACACTTTGCTACCCTCAACCTCTGAAAAACCAGAGCATCACCCACCTCCACCGATGACGCCTGCTCCCAAACGCGCTACTCTGCACGCAAGACAACAAGCACCGGATCACAACATGAGCGCCTTGCCCCGCCCCTATTGGCACGAGATGACCACTACCGACTTCTCTGGGAACGACACCAGCGAGTGGATCGCGGTGCTGCCAATTGCGGCAATCGAGCAGCATGGCCCTCACCTTCCGCTCTCAACCGATGCCTGCATCGCAGAAGGTCAGATCTCCCGCACCATTGAGCTATTGCCAGATGATCTGCCAGTCACGTTCTTGCCAGTGCAAGCCGTCGGCAAATCAGACGAGCACCTCTCGTTTCCCGGCACGCTGAGCCTGAGCTGGGAAACCGCTATCAAAGCTTGGGTAGAAATCGGAGAGTGCGTCGCCCGTGCAGGAATCCGCAAATTGGTGCTCGCCAACTCCCACGGCGGAAACTCCCCACTGATGGATATCATCACCCGTGAGCTGCGCTACAAGCACAACATGCTTGCGGTCGAATCCAGCTGGCTTCGCTTCGGCCAACCGCAGGGTATCTATTCTGAGGATGAGTTCAGCTATGGCATTCACGGCGGAGATATCGAAACCTCCATCATGCTGGCCCTTCGTCCGGACCTTGTGCACATGGATAAAGCAGCGGATTTCACCTCCACACAGACTGAACATCTCAAAAACGACGCACATCTGCGCGCCCATGGCCGCCATCAGTACGGCTGGATGAGCGAAGATCTGAATAAAACCGGCGCACTTGGCAACGCGGCTCTCGCAACAGCAGAAAAGGGTCAGGCCTCGCTCACCCACGCCTCTCAGGAATTCATCAAACTGCTGAGGGACGTACAGCGATTTGATGTCTCTGCGCTGGACAAGACCTGATCTGAAAACACACACGAAGAGATGTATCCTTCAGACACATCTCAGGCACCAAGCCGCCTACAACTTATGGAAGCCGCAGCGGAAGCTGAACCACTTATTTAATACTCACTCGAAGTGGCTCCCAAGCGGGTTCCACGAATTTTTCGTCGGCAAATACTCAAAGTCTCTAGTTTCCAACACTCATGCACATGGAAATATAGCTGGCATTACCTT
Source organism: Pseudovibrio sp. JCM 19062 (assembly GCA_001310715.1). The sequence goes on along the minus strand of BAXV01000016.1, from coordinate 48,941 downwards.
CGATACTGACCCAACAATAATACACTAGAAATTTTCAGCCAAGCAGCCAGTTCACCCTAAAATCGAAGGGACCATCGCTGGGCCTCAACGCGGTGCCCTGTGCCGGTGGGTGGCCCCATAAACACAGCTGGAGCCTCAACCCTAAAAGACGTCTAATAGAGACTTTCTAAGTACGGCAGTCAGCTTCGAGAAAACTTCGTCGAATAAAATATCTCAGGCTGGCAGCTTCCCCTTAGAATTCCCGGCTGCCAGCGCCTCGTACCATAGGCAGGACGGCGAAACTCCAAGGTGTTCCAACCCTTGAAGTTTCCCGTCCAGCAACTGGGAACTATGACAGGTCAACTGTCACGAAAGCTCGCCTTTTTCCAACAGCTCCCCCCACAAACCCGCGTCAAACCCAAGCAACAATTGCTTACCGCCGGTCACAAGCGGTCGTTTAATGAGTGAAGTTTCCTGCATCATCAATGAGATAGCGCTGTCCCGATCCGTCACACCCGCCTTGGTTTCTTCATCCAGCTTGCGCCAGGTGGTCCCGCGTTTGTTCAAAACAGCTTCCCAGCCGAACCGCGCACAGGCATCCTTCAGAGCCTGCTCGTCAGCACCCTCTTTCTTGTAATCGTGAAAAGTGTAAGTCGCCTGACTTTCATCCAAAAGCTTACGCGCCTTGCGAACCGTATCGCAATTGCGAATACCATACATAACCAACAAGAACAGAACTCTTCATTTTTAGTGATGAGATGAATTTTACTCACCTAACGCTAGAGTGCCTTTCAATTGAAACACATCAATGCGCCAGCAATACATGACTTAACCTCTGAATAAGCTATGAAATTGCGCGGCACTCACAGTAATTCCGCGTTTCAACTACTCAATGCCCCCTAGACGCATTCATTCATATCGCTAATATCACTGGGACGCCAGAATCCAATTGAAAAGGTGTTGGCGAAATCAGAGGGCCCCGCAGAAGCATTTTTTTCTGCATTAAGGGATTAGGGGAGTTAAAAGAGAATGCGTTTAAAGATTGCATCCGCTGCATTGGCTATGGTGCTTGCTGCTGGAACTCAAGCAAATGCAGAGACACTTAAGTTCGCGTTTCAGGGAACTTACAACCAGCTGGATCCATACAGCCTGAATGAAACTTTCTCGCTCAGCATGCATGGCAATGTCTATGAAACTCTCGTCCGCCGCTCGGCAGACCTGAAGACTGAGCCAGCATTGGCAACCAGCTGGGAAGTTATCGAACCCACCCGCTGGCGCTTCCACCTGCGCAAGGGTGTCAAGTTCCACAACGGTAACGACTTCAACGCAGACGACGTGATCTTTTCCGCAGACCGCGTGCGTGCAGAGGGCTCTGACCTTACACAGGTTCTCGCAGCAGACGTAAAGGTCGAAAAGGTTGATGATTATACCGTCGACTTCATTCTGCCAGGGGTCAATCCAATTCTGCATTCCGAGTGGGAAAACTGGCCCATCATGGACAAGGAATGGACAGAAGCAAACGATGCGGTGAAAGTCACCTCCGCTTCTGACACCAATCCAAACTATGCATCTCTGCATGCAAATGGTACCGGTCCATTCAAGATCGCTTCCCATGAGCCAGGCGTGAAAACGACCTACACCGTGAATGACAACTGGTGGGACGAGAAGCAACACAACCTGACGGGCGCTGAGTTCACGCCAATCGGATCTGATGCAACCCGCGTTGCAGCATTGCTTTCCGGTGAGCTGGACATGGCTTATCCGATCCCGGTTCAGGACATCAAGCGCGTAGACAACAATGCGGGCACCTCTGCTCTGACAGGACCAGAGCTGCGCACGATCTTCCTTGGTTTCGACCAGCGCCGCGATGAGCTGACCTACTCCAACATCAAAGGCAAGAACCCGTTTAAGGACGTGCGCGTTCGTAAGGCGTTCTATCAGGCAATTGACGTTGATGCGATCAAAGCAAAAATCATGCGTGGTCTGTCCGAGCCATCAGCTGCTGATCTCGCCATTCCTCTTTGCAAACTCCGGTGACTTCTCTCGTTACCCCTACGATCCGGAAGCAGCAAAAGCACTCCTTGCAGAAGCAGGTTATGCAGACGGCTTTGAAGTATCCATGGACTGCCCGAATGACCGCTACGTGAACGACGAAGCAATCTGTCAGGCAACTGCGGCATTCCTCGCTCGCGTTGGCATCAAGATCAACCTGAACGCACAGCCTAAAGCAAAATACTTCGCTAAGGTTCTCGCCTCTGGTGGTTTTGATACTTCCTTCTACATGCTCGGTTGGACCCCAGGTTCTTTTGATAGCTACAACATTCTCAAAAACCTGAACAACTGCCGTGATGACAAAGGTACAGCAAGCCCATTCAATCTGGGTGGCTATTGTAACCCGAAGGTTGATGAGCTGACCAAGCTGGTTCTCTCTGAGAACGACGAAGAGAAGCGCAACGCTCTGATCTCCGAGGCCTACACCATCATTAACAACGAAGTGTCGCACATCCCTCTGCACCAGCAAGCTCTGGCTTGGGGTGTATCTGACAAGGTTACAGTGACACAGCGCGCAGACAACAAGTTCCTCCTGAAATACGTGAACTTCAAATAAGCCTGCAAACACATAGAGAAGAGCCCGGCATCAGTGGTGCCGGGCTTCCTTTACTCAGGAACAATTAGAAAAACATGTTTGGCTTTATTTCCCGGCGTATCGCCATGGCTCTTGTGGTCATGTTTGTCGTAGCCCTCATCTCCTTCCTGCTCTTCCGCTTTGTTGGAGACCCCGTAAACCAGATGGTGGGTGTTGAGACCACCCCGGAACAGCGCGAGGCCCTGCGCCAGCGTCTTGGCCTGAATGACCCTGTTCTTACTCAGTTTTTCCGATATGTCCTGGGTGCAGTCCAGTTCGACTTCGGCAACTCCTACCAGTTCAAGCAGCCTGTCGCAGACCTGATTGGTCGCCGTCTGCCTGCAACTCTGGAATTGTCCTTTGCATCAGCCATTTTTGCCCTGCTGCTCGGCATTCCAATGGGCGTTTACACTGGCCTGAACCGCGATTCATGGCTCTCTAAGCTGTTCCTCTCGGTATCTCTCGTAGGTATCTCTCTGCCAACATTCTTTATCGGCATCCTGTTTATCTTCTTCTTCTCGGTCACATTACAGTGGCTACCAAGTTTCGGTCGGGGTGAGGTCGTCCAGATCGGCTCGTTCTGGAGTACCGGTTTCCTGACCATAAGCGGTCTAAAGGCCATTATCCTGCCAGCCATCACGCTTGGCCTGTATCAGATGACCCTCATCATGCGCCTGATCCGCGCTGAGATGCTGGAAGTTATGCGCACCGACCACATCAAGTTCGCCCGCGCCCGCGGTCTGCCGAACCGGTCCGTCTACTATGTCCACGCACTCAAAAACACGATGGTGCCTGTGATCACCATCACCGGCCTGCAGCTCGGCTCCATCATCGCCTTCGCGATCATCACCGAGACCGTATTCCAGTGGCCGGGTATGGGTATCCTCTTCCTGCAAGCCGTTCAGAACGTGGATATTCCAATCATGGCAGCATACCTGCTGCTCACCGCATTCATCTTCGTTGTTATCAACCTCATCGTAGACCTTCTCTACGTTGTGATTGATCCACGCCTGCGCACCGAACGCGGCCGCGCATAAGAAACGGTAGGACAACAATCATGACAGATAACACACCAACCGTTTCCGGAAGCGAGGTTTCAGCAGCCTCCCGCTCCGCGCTGGCCCGCTTCCTGGACAGCGATCTGCTGCACAGCTTCCTCAGCTCCAAGATTACAGTTCTGGCTGCAATCACAACACTGGGACTGATGCTGGCTGCGCTGTTCGCGCCACTCGTTGCACCGTTCAATCCGTTTGATCTGGCACAGATCAGCATTCTGGACGCACGTATCCCGCCAATCGGCATGGAATGGTCTGACCCGCGCTACCTGCTGGGAACCGACGATCAGGGCCGCGACCTGCTCTCCGGCATCCTGTACGGAATGCGCATCTCTCTCGCTGTGGGCTTCCTGTCCGTGGCATTCGCAGCAGTGCTCGGCATCTCTCTGGGCCTGATCTCCGGTTACGTAGGCGGTCGCACAGATGCAATCATCATGCGTATTGCAGAGGTACAGCTCACCTTCCCGGCGATCCTGCTCGCCTTGCTCATCGATGGCATCGCCAACGGCATCTTCGGCAACATCGACCGCGAGACCTGGGCAATCTGGATCCTGACCTTCTCCATCGGCCTGTCTTTCTGGGTGCAGTACGCACGCACAGTTCGTGGCTCAACACTGGTGGAGCGGAACAAGGAATACGTTCAGGCCGCCCGTGTCATCGGCATTCCCGCATGGATCATCATGATCCGTCACGTTCTGCCAAACGTGCTTGGTCCGGTGCTGGTGATTGCAACGATCAACCTTGCTCTGGCCATCATCACAGAAGCAACCCTCTCCTTCCTCGGCGTTGGTGTTCCATCAACACAGCCATCTCTGGGCACACTGATCCGTATCGGCAACGACTTCCTGTTCTCAGGCGAGTGGTGGATTGCGATCTTCCCAGGTCTGGCGCTCGCGATCCTCGTACTGGCGGTAAACCTGCTGGGCGATTGGCTCCGCGACGCACTCAACCCAAAACTGCGCTAGGGAAAAGAGACCATGAGCATCCTTGATATTCGCGGCCTCACAGTTGAGTTCCCAAGCCGCAAAGAAAACTTCGTAGCATCCCGCAATGTCACTCTCTCCGTAGACGCCGGAAAAATCCTCGGCGTTGTGGGCGAGAGCGGCGCGGGCAAGTCCACCGTCGGCAACGCCACCATCGGCCTACTGGAACACCCCGGCCGCATCGCCGAAGGTGAAATCCAGCTGGACGGCAAGCGCATCGACAATCTCGACCCCGAAAGCATGCGTAAACTGCGCGGCAAGCGCATCGGCATGATCTTTCAGGACCCGCTGACCTCTCTGGACCTTTGCAGACCATCGAGTTCCAGCTCATAGAAACCATCCGCCTGCACCTGCCGCTTTCCAAGGTAGAAGCAAGGGCACACGCGGTTGATCTGCTGGATCAGGTCGGCATTCCAAACCCGTCAGAACGCATCTCGCAATACCCGCACCAGTTTTCTGGCGGTATGCGCCAGCGCGTGGTGATCGCCCTCGCCCTTTGCGCAAACCCGGAAGTTGTCATCGCAGATGAGCCAACAACCGCGCTGGACGTGTCCATTCAGGCCCAGATCCTGAAACTGATGAAGCGCCTGTGCACCGAGAAGAACGTGGCCATGGTCGTCATCACCCACGACATGGGCGTGATCGCAGACCTCACAGACCACGTTGCGGTGATGTACCGTGGCGATCTGGTAGAATACGGCGAGTCCAAGCAGGTTCTGGGCGCACCAAAGCACCCATACACCCAAAGCCTGATCGCCGCTGTGCCGCGTCCGGACGTGAAAGTGCACCGCTTCCCGCAAGTGGACTACATTGAAGGCTCCGCAAAGCCGTTCAAGCAGATCGACATTTCCACCCACTGGCTCGGCAAGGCGCGTGACTACAAGCCCGTAGACGGCCCACTGCTCTCCGTTAAGGACATCACCATGCAGTTCCTGACCAAGGATGCATGGATTCGCAGGAACAGACAGTACTTCACCGCACTGGATAAGGTCGGCTTCGACATCTACGCAGGCGAAACCTTTGGTCTTGTGGGAGAGAGCGGCTCCGGTAAGTCAACCGTGGCCCGTGTCATCACTGGTCTCTATCATCCAGTAGGAGGCACCGCCCACTTCGCAGGGCAGGAACTGACCAGCCTGAAGGACAAAAAGCAGGTTCTGGCAATGCGTCGTCAGATGCAGATGATCTTTCAGGACCGTTCTCCTCCCTCAACTCGCGCATGCGTGTGCGGGACATCGTGGCGGAACCAATCAAGTTCCACAAACTGGCCAGCACCAACAGCGAAGTCAACCAGATCGTCGATGACCTTCTGGAGCACGTCGGCCTTGGCGTTGCTGCTGCTGCCAAGTTCCCCCACGAGTTCTCTGGTGGCCAGCGTCAGCGTATTTCCATTGCCCGCGCACTGGCAACACGCCCGCGTTTCCTTGTCTGTGACGAGCCAACCTCCGCACTGGATGTGTCCATTCAGGCCCAGATCCTCAATCTGCTGAAGGACCTTCAGGACGAACTCGGCCTCACCATGCTGTTCATCAGCCATGACCTTGCCGTCATCCGGCAGATGTGCAACCGCATCGGCGTCATGCGTCACGGCCAGCTTCTGGAGGTTTCCGAGACAGAAGCGCTCTTCGACACACCTAAACATGCCTACACCAAGGAACTTCTCTCCCTAATGCCAAGCATGGAAGGCCTGTCACGCAGCAATCTGGAAGAAGAGCTCGCCTAGCACTGCGTTAAGATCTGAAAATCAAAAAGGGCCCCAACGGGCCCTTTTCTTTTGCATCGTCCATAAGCGCTGGAGTTAACACGGTGGTTCAAGCTTCATTTCAATATTGATTAAATTTCAAAACAACTGCTTCAGCATGCATTACCCTAGGATGCACATCCACCGCACCAGTACTGTTTTCATTAAGGCTGTCGTCCGTAAGCTCTGCCCGTCCGCAAGGATGAAATATCAATTTATGCCAACCCAATTTGATCAAAGCAGGCTGAAAACATGAAAAGAACAACTGCTACCATCGCAGGCCTGGGCATCCTGGCCCTCGTCGCTTACCCAGCATTTGCCGACACCCACAATGCAAGTGCCGATGCAACACCAACCTCTGGTGGACCAGCAACTATCTCGTTCTCCGACCTGTCAATGGCGGACGGATCGGCAGATGACGGTACATGTGCGGCCCGCTATTCAAATAGCTACACCGCACCTCAGGCAGGTCAGACGGATCAAACCGATCAGGACCAAGCCCAGTCCTCCGATGACGACAATGACATTGTGATCACTGAAACAGACGGGACAGTTGGCGCGGGGATTTACACTCTCAGCAACACCTACGCTATCGTCTTCCCGGACAGTGACAATGGCGATGCTGTTGAAGTGCAGATGTTTGCGTCTGGTCTGAGCGGTGAAAGCCCGGTAACAGGCGTTTTCTCCGATGGCACATGCCGTGGCCGCATCTCGGTTGAGGTTGGCACTTCCGCGTCATAATCAACCGAACAACGAAGACAAAGCTTCAGGTCTCTCATCAGAGCTGAAGCTTACCTTCTGGCAACGGGAACCGAAGATATGGACTGGTATTCAACAAAACGCTCCAGATATGAAGAGGGCCGCGAGAAAATCGCAGCTCTTGATCTGGATTGCGTTTTCAACCAGCTCACGGCTCCCGTTGAAACCGGCGGTTATGAGTGGCCGAAGAAAGAAGCCCGGCGAGCCCTGAAGGACTACCGGGAGTTTCTGATCGGCGCACTCAAGCTTGAAATCGACCATGATAAAGAGCGTGCCCGTGATGCACGCGCCAGACTCTCCAAAGCCGTAGGTATCGTCTGGCACACGCACATTCTCTTCACCGAAAAGTACTTTGAAGATTGCAATGCAATCTTTGGACGCTACCTGCATCACCTTCCACAGGTCCCCGCACCTGCAACCGGATAACCCCCTAAAATCTTTCAGAGATGCTCAGCAGCGGACACCCATCTGGTGCCTTCGCTCGCACAAGGTCTTGTCAGGCTGCCCTAGGTCTTACGCGCCACAATAAACCTCCCCATCGGTGAGGCAGGATAATTGCCAGTCTCGACAATCTTGAAACCCGCCCGCTCAATCTGACGCTCCAAATCCACCTGCTTAAAGTAGGTCACATGAGGCGCATACCCGACAAGCCGCAGCACATTGATCATCCAGCGCCAGTAAAACGCAGAATCGCCAAGCACGGTGTCTTGGAAATGAGCAATCCACCCGGCTTCACAAGCCGTTGCACCTGATTGATTGCATCAGCCGCGCCCTTGATCAGATGGATCACATTAAACGCCATCACCACGTCATAGGTCTGACCAGCAAACAACGATCCGCCTACCGGAGAGTGCACAAAACTCACATTCTCGATCCCGTCCTTCTGCGCTTTCTCACGCCCGAATTCGAGCATCTTTCCAGAAATGTCACTGGCGGTCATGTGCTTGACATGCTTGGCTAAAAGCATCGCAGTCGCTCCACTGCCACAGCCCAGCTCCAGCACCTCTTGCTCCGAGGTAAGGTAAGAGCGGACCCGCTCCATTGCCTTCTCATAGGAAGCAACATCCTTCATTGGACGCGCCACGTATCCCGGCGCCTGTTTGTCCCAAAATCCTGCGGTATCCTGCATCGAAAACCCTCCATTTCCTGCAGTGTATCCATGCATATTCGCAAAACAAATTGCCAAAATTCGCAGTTGAGATATACAAATATGCATGAATTGGCAGAGCGTCTCATTCGACTGGAATCAGGCCCGCGCTTCCTCGTCACCGCAGAGGAAGGCTCGCTTTCGGCTGCGGCAAGAGCCCTCGGCCTCACCCAGCCCACATTGGGCAGACAGGTCGCAGCATTAGAAGAAGCGTTGGGCGTCACACTGTTTGAGCGTATTGGCCGCTCCCTCTCCCTCACACCGGCAGGCCTTGAGCTGCTGGACCATGTGAAGTCCATGGGAGAAGCCGCCAACCGTATCTCGCTGGCGGCTTCGGGCCAGTCACAGGAGATCGACGGCACCGTCTGCATCAGCGCCAGCGATACCGCCTCCGCCTACCTACTCCCTCCAATCCTGAAGCGCCTTCGACAGATCGCACCGGGAATTAACGTGGAGATCATCGCCACCAACGCGGTTAGCGATTTGCAGCTCCGTGAAGCAGACATAGCCATCCGCCATGTCCGACCGGAACAACCGGATCTGACAGCAAGGCTTCTGCGCGAGACCACGGCTCATTTCTATGCCAGCAAAGCATATCTGGACCGCAAAGGCCGCCCGCAATCTGCCGGTGACATGTCCAGCCACGAGTTCATCGCCTTCGACAGACCAGACCAGTTCCTCCAGTATTTCACCGAAACCGGGCTGCCCCTGCAAGAACACAACTTCAAACTGACAACCGCAAGCGGACTGGTCGGATGGGAACTGGCAAGAAGCGACCTCGGCATCATCGTCATGATCAAGGAACTTGCAGAACAGTTTCCAGAGATGGAACAGGTGCTACCCAGCTTCAAGCCATTCGTCGTCCCGTTCTGGCTGGCAACCCACCGCGAACTCCACACCTCAAGACGCATTCGTCTGGTCTTCGACCTTCTCGCCGACGCACTCTCAGGCAAACAGCTAATTAGCTAGACCCATCCAGCGCGCTCACTCAGAGAATCCCACTCCGATTGACGTAACTTGCAAATATCGCCACCGACTTCCCATTGCGTGACTATCCACAGTGTCTCTTATGGGAACGGAAGGTCATTAACACGCCAAACACCGAAAAAAAACCCATGAGTTCTCAGTAAAATTGATCAAATCATGAACATTGCTTTGATCAGGATCACAGCAACTCTACATCACATAAGGGAGCTTGCGTATTTACACTCTCTACAACCTCTTGACCCGCCATCAACAATGGTAATAAGTCCTGAGGGTCTAAACTCGGCAACCGAAGATAGCTCTGATGAATGTACACGCAACCGCCACAGCCAAAACCGTCAAACTCGACATAACCGGAATGACATGTGCAGGTTGCGCATCTCGCTTGGAAAAGGCCCTGCAAGCAACCGAAGGCGTGGTCGACGCCAACGTCAACTTCGCATTGGAAATGGCAGAGGTGGAACATACCCCTCAGCTCGCAACTCATGAGCTGGTTGATGTGGTCACCACAGTTGGCTTTGAAGCGAAAGAGCGCCGGGAAGAAGCAGAGGCTGCACAGAAGGCTTTTGAAGAGCGCGAAGCACATAGCGACGCAGAACAACGCAAAACCTTTCAACTTTTTGCGTTCTCAACGCTACTAGCAATTCCTCTTGTTATTCCAATGGCTTTGATGGCTTTTGGAGTGCAATTTGAGCTCTCCGGACTGATGCAGTTTGCGTTAGCAACGCCAATTCAACTTTTCGTCGGTGCCCGATTCTACAAAGGTGCGTTTGCAGCCCTGCGCCATGGTGGTGCCAACATGGATGTCCTCGTTTCACTGGGCACCTCGGCAGCGTATCTATACAGCGTTTATAACGTCTTCTTCGCCGCGAATGCCGGCACAGCAGACCTTTATTTTGAAGCTTCTGCAGTCATTCTTACGCTCATCTTGATGGGTAAGTATCTGGAAATTAAAGCAAAACGCTCCACCTCGCAGCGGTACGCTCATTAATTGCCCTGCGCCCAACCATGGCCAACAAGATTTCCGGCGACAAGATTGTCCCCGTCAGCATCTCGGACCTGCGCCTCGGTGATTACATTGTTGTCAAACCGGGCGAGCGCATTCCAACTGATGGCTTGATTGAAGATGGCGAAAGCGAGCTGGATGAATCTATGCTCACCGGCGAGAGCCTTCCCGTGCACAAATACACAGGCGATCAGGTAACCGGTGGAACAATCAACGGCTCCGGCGCAATTTTTATCCGCACCACTGCTCTCGGCGAATCAACACGCTTGGCCCAGATTATCCGCCTTGTAGAAGCGCACAGGCCTCCAAGGCACCATTGCAGAAATTAGTCGACAAAGTTGCCGCTATTTTTGTGCCCGTTATCGTGCTGATCGCTCTGGCAACCTTCGCTGGCTGGATGATGTATTCCGGCGACCTTACCCAAGCGATTGGCGCAACCGTCGCCGTCCTCGTCATCGCCTGCCATGTGCATTGGGACTTGCTACCCCTACAGCACTTGTCGCGGGCACCGGCGCAGCTGCCAAGCTGGCATACTTATCCGCGATATCGAAGCGCTGGAACGTGCCCACGAAATCGATACCATCCTGTTTGACAAGACCGGCACACTGACCGTTGGCAAGCCAATTCTGACGGATGCTCAGGCATTTGACCGCAACGACAACCGCCTGCTCACAATCGCCGCCAGCATTCAGCTCGGCAGCGAGCATCCTCTCGCCAGCCCACTTATCCGCGCAGCCGAAGAGCGGAACCTGAAGCTCACCCGCCCGCGCTCCATCAAAGCTATCCCCGGCAAGGGCCTGATCGCAGAGCTGACTGGCCAGCAGGTCTCCATCGGCAACGCCGCGCTGATGAATGACCTCAACATCACCCCATCTATGATGGGCGAAGGCCTTATAAAGACTTACGAATCTGCTGGCAAAACCGCTGTGACAGTCGCTTTGGGAGACCGCGCAATCGGCGTCCTCGCCTTTGTCGATCAGGCAAGAGAATCCGCGCAAGAAGCCATAGAAACCCTTAAGAAACAAGGTATTCGCACGGTAATGATCACCGGCGACACCGAACTGGCAGCCAAGAATATCGCAGATCAGGTTGGCGTCGACGAGTTCCTCGCCCGCGTTCAGCCAGAAGGCAAGAACGAAGTCGTAAATAACCTGAAAAAACAAGGCTATAGAGTAGCGATGGTTGGCGACGGCATCAACGATGGTCCAGCTCTCGCAGCCGCAGGTCTCGGCATCGCCATGGGCTCCGGCACCGATGTGGCGCTCGAAACCGCAGGAGTTACTCTCATGCGGTCCGAGCCAAAGATGATCCCGGCAGCACTGGACATTTCCAAGGCAACCCTCAGAAAAATCAGGCAAAACCTGTTCTGGGCCTTCATCTACAACATCATCGGTATCCCGCTTGCAGCCATGGGGTTACTCTCCCCTGTCATCGCAGGCGCAGCCATGGCCATGAGCTCCGTCTCCGTCGTCACCAACGCCATGCTACTCCGGCGCTGGAAACCGAAATAATGCGCTGAAACAGCACTCTAGCCTCTGAAAGAGAATTTCGGGGGCTAGTTCACGATCACACCCAGCAGAACCCGCTAGCAAGCATTTATCCAACAAATTTCAAACGCCCTTACCCAATAGGGATTATATCCCTACCAAAAGCCTATAAACGTTTTATGCCCTTTACAGTCGATTGTCTTCGCGAGATGTTTACTACCTAAAATCAACAAGAGTGGGTTGGAACAAGCTTCCACTTCGCGCACTGTGCACAGGGTGGTCCTGCAATTATGCACGAGATTGAGCTTAAGCTTTCTGTAGATAAAGCAACGCTGGAGCAACTGGCCAAGGCAGAGCCACCCAAGGCTTTGCAGTCAGCGAGCAATCCGTTGTCCCCCTCCGCTCCGTGTATTATGACACGCCGGAGCATACCCTCAAAAACGAACGCATCGCACTCAGAACACGCTACAATGGCACCAACTGGCTGCAAACCATCAAACAAGGCGGCAGCATGCAGTCCGGTCTCTCCAAACGGATCGAGCTGGAGTTTCCCATAGAAGGGATCGAACCAGATTTCGACGCCATTCCGGATGACGAAATTCGACACAAGCTCGTGTCTCTGCTGGAAGACAAGAACTGGGGAATCCTTTTTGAAACAACCATTTCCCGCAGGCTAGCCTACTACACGGACAAAGCTGGGGCAAAGATCGAGGTTGCGTTCGATTCCGGCATTGCCAAAACCAAATCAGATGAATACCCGATCCATGAAGTAGAGCTGGAGCTGATGGAAGGTCCGGTCGAGAGCCTGTACAAACTGGCAGCAGCGCTCATGAAAGACCGGCCAATCCTGTTTTCCAACACCAACAAGGCAGGAATCGGCTATCGCCTTGCAAGTGGGCAGCCGCCGGAACTGCGAGCAGAAGCACTGCATGCAAGCCACATCGAACTGAAGCAAGAAGACAGCGCCGGTTCAGTATTTCAGAAAATAATCGGTGAATGCCTCAACCAGATTGTTGCCAACCGTTCCTGCGTTCTCCAGCAAGAAACCTCCGAGGGCACGCACCAACTTCGTGTCGGACTGCGCCGTTTAAGAAGCACCATCAACATCTACAAGGGCGCTTTGGCGAAGAATGAGGTTATCGCAGAGCTGGATGCCTCAGCCAAACAACTGGCAACTACAGCGGGAGGTCAACGGGATATCGATGTGCTGGTGGAAGATATCATCGCACCAGTCATTCCGCTTCTGCCTGAAACCCACTCTGTAACACCGCTCTTAGATGCCATTAAACTGGCCCATACTGAAGCGCAAGCCGAGCTTCGGCGCGAGCTGATCAACCCGGCCTCAACAGCTTCCTACTCCAGCTGGGTGAGCTGGTACAAAGCCCGTCGTGGAAAGAAAACCTCGGGCTATCGAAAAGCAAGAAGCTGACACAGCCCGTCAAAACCTTCGCACAAAACGCACTCACCAAGCGCTGGACGATCTGCGAAAAGCAGGCGGAGAACCTTCAGGATCTCCCAATCGAGCAACGCCATGAGCTGCGTAAAGCACTCAAAAAGATGCGTTATACGGTTGAGTTTTTCCGCTCATTGTATGAGCCGGAAGACCTGCGCGTCTTCCTTAAGTGCTTGAAACGCCTGCAAAACACTTTCGGCTACCTCAATGACGTTGCAATGGCCGAGCGGCTGGTCGCCATGAAGCTTCCCCAATCCTTGCAAAACAACGAGGTGTCAGCCGTCATTGGCTTCGTTGCTGGCTGGCATCAGGCCCGTGCAGACCATGCATGGCTGACCGCTCAGGAGCGTTGGAACGCAGCAGTAGAAGCGCCCAAGTACTGGCAGTAGCCCAAACTCAGCTGCAAGCAGAGACCATTAAGTTCTATTCGCTCAGCTTCTTTATAGCTTCCAGACCGAGCAAGTGGGCCGTGATCATACCAAACAGTGTCGGTGCAAATTCATGCTTAAATGCATCAAACTCCGGCTCTTTGTAGAGCGTAACGATAACTGGCGGAGGATTGGTAATAGGCCAGAGGCCAGCAACGAACACGTGAATGCTAAAGAAGACAGACATGGCCTCGTCAGCATCAAGCCAGGGCAGTCCGCGTTGCAACACAGCGGTTGCCCGTTCCGCTTCAGCAAGCAAGCCGCGTTTGAAATCGCGGACACATTCTATGGAAATGTTCTTTTCCATAGTCGGCGCAATCAGGCTCATGAGCTCACATAGCCGATGGCGCGAGGCAAACCTTTCCGAGAGAAGCTTCGCCATATCCGCAGACGTTATCTCTTCAGTAACCTGCTTTTCAAGATCTGTGGTCAGTTCCACAAAATCATGCAGCAGCAATTCCATAAGAAGAGCTTCCCGCGTCTCAAAATACCGATAGATATTTGACTTCACGATCCCTGCACGGCTGGCAATAGCCTGCAAAGTCAGCCCGTCAAAGCCGTCCTCTTCAAGAACACTGGTCGCGGCACGGATAAGATCATTGTGGCGCTGCGCTTCGCTTCGGCGGATCTGGCGCGCTGAAAACTCTGGTTGGTCATGAAATGGAGATATGCCCCCTTCTATCGCATGTCAATTATTCTTGGCATGATGCATTGACAAAATGTCGCAAGATCATAAGTTAAGAGAACTTAAGTCTCCTAAATAAGTGTGCGAGATCGCCAATCAATGTACCCGAAAATACCTCTGACCGTGAATGGTCAAAACCAAGAGATAGAAGCTGATCCGGAAATGCCACTTCTGTGGGCGCTTCGGGACATTATGGACATAAAAGGCCCGAAGTTTGGATGCGGAATCGCCGCCTGCGGTGCCTGCACTGTTCTGATCGACGGTGAGCCGGTGCGCTCCTGTTCCCAGCCTGTTGGCGATGTGGAAGGTGAGATCACCACCATTGAGGGAATCTCTGAAGGCGATGAGCTGCACGCTGTCCAGCAAGCATGGATGAAGCACTCAGTCCCACAATGCGGGTACTGCCAGTCCGGCCAGATCATGGCTGCGGTTGCTTTGTTGGAAGAAAACCCATCCCCAACCGATGAAGACATCAGCGATGCCATGACCAACCTGTGCCGGTGTGGAACCTATCCAAAAATCAAAGCCGCGATCAAAGACGCAGCACAAACGCTGGGAGCCTGATGATGAGCCGTTTGGGAAAATATACCGCCGCGCCTTTCTCGGCCTCGGCGTTGCAGCAGCAGGCGGCCTCGCCGTTGGCTACTACTTCTACCAAAAGCCTTATGCAAACCCGCTGGACGCGAACAAGGCAGAGGGTGATACCCCGTTCAACCATATGTGATGATCAGTGCGGACAACACCATCACCATCATCGCACCGCGCGCGGAAATGGGTCAGGGCGCACATACCACACTGGCCGCTTTGGTTGCGGAAGAGCTGGAAGTTCCGCTGGAACAGGTTGTTGTAGAACACGGCCCGTCCAGCCCTGCCTATTTCAACGCCGCAATGTTTGAAGAATCTGCACCCTTCGCCTTTTATGACGAGAGTGTCTTGGCAGAGATGGCACGCAGCTCAATGAAGGTTGTGGCCAAGTTCATCGGTATGAATGTAACCGGCGGTTCATCCTCCATGACCGATGCCTTCGTGAAGATGCGCGAAGCCGGATACACTGCAAAGTTCGTTCTGCTCAAAGCAGCTGCGGAGCACTTTGGTACCAGTGAGGACAATCTCACGCTCGCAGATGGCACCATCACAGACACTGCCTCCGGTAAAACTGTCACTTATGGCGAACTGGCAAGCAAAGCAGCAACCATCTCCCCACCAACCGAGATGAAACTGAAGAAAGCCAGCGACTGGAAAATTCTTGGCAAATCGCAGAAGCGCGTTGAGCTGAAAGACAAAGTCACCGGCGGTCGTATCTTCGGCATCGACGTACAGCTACCGAACATGGCCTACGGCTCCGTAAGAATGGCCCCGCGCAAGGGTGTCGGCCTCAAGAGCTATGACAAGACTGCAGCACTCGCCATTCCCGGCGTGAAAGACGTGGTTGAAATCAGAACCATCGCGGGCGAAGGCCTTGGCGTTGTTGCAGATAACACTTGGGCCGCGTTCAAAGGAGCAGAAGCTCTGGAGATTGAATGGGACGACCCGCTCTCCCTGCAAAATACCGACCAGATGTGGTCCACCCTTGAAAACGCGCTGACACAGGAAGCCACCTTCGAGCTTGGCGGCACTGGATCCGATGCAGAGGTCTACACCTCCATTCCGGAAAGCGAAGAGGTGTCAGCGCAATATCGCGTTCCATTCCTCGCGCATGCCACTATGGAGCCAATGAACGCAACAGCCCAGCACGACGGAAATACAATCCGCATCTGGACCGGAACGCAAGCTCCAGGCATCGTTCAAACCGTTGTTGCGAGCCATTTCGATATGGACAGCGCTGACATTGACGTCACCACCACCCGCCTCGGTGGCGGCTTTGGTCGTCGTCTGGAAGCTGACTTTGCGCTCTATGCCGCAGTCGTTGCTGAAGCAACAGCACCAAATCCTGTAAAAGTGACGTGGACCCGCGAAGAAGACACCCAGCATGACACCTACCGCCCAATGGCGATTGGTGAGTTCAAAGGTCAGGTGACACCAGATGGCACGCTGAAAACCATGGACATGCACGTGGCTTCGCCATCCATCATCCAAAGCGTGATGCCAAGGACCTTCCCTGCCCTCAGCCCTATGGGACCGGACAATACCGTGCTTGACGGCGCCTACAACCAGCCACTGGACGTCGAAAACCAACGATGCCAGGCACATGTAGCAGACCTTCAGGTTCCCATAGGGTTCTGGCGCTCGGTCGGTAACTCCATCAACGGCTTCTTCCATGAAAGCTTCATCGACGAAGCAGCCCACAAAGCAGGCAAGGACCCACTTGAATTCCGTCTGGCTCACATGACCAGCGAAGAATTCCTGCCAGCCCGCGAAGCACTGAGACGCGTCGCAGAAATGTCAGGTTGGGGAACACCACTTCCAGCAGGCAAAGGCCGCGGCATCGCCACGTCCTCTCCTTCGGCACATGGACCGCTCAGGTGGTACAGGTGGACGTCACCGACGATACCGTCACTATTGAGGAAGTCTGGGCAGTGGCAGACCCGGGTATTGTTCTTGATCCGGGTATCTTCAAAGACCAGATCATGTCCGGCATCAACTTCGGTCTCAGTCAGGCACTGGGGCAGGAAATTACGTGGGCAAATGGGCAGGTCGAACAAGCCAACTTTGACACCTACGACGCCATCCGCATGTATCAAGCTCCAAAGATCACCGTCGAGCTGCTGGAGAACTCTCCGCGCATGGGTGGAGCTGGTGAACCGGGCACACCGCCTTCAACACCGGCACTGGCGAACGCGATCTTCGCAGCAACAGGCAAACGCATCAGGCAGATGCCACTCAGCAACGAGATCGACTTCATCTAAGAATGATTGACTTCATCTCAAAAAGAAGGCCCGGAGCGATGTCCGCTCCGGGCCTTTGTTTTACTCAGGTGCCTTGATCAATCAGTGAGGAAGCCAGCAGGCATTCCAAACGCCTCCTCCAGGGAGCTCAGCGTCGCATCTGGGTCTGCCGTTCCATCAGCAACAGCCTTCACATTCACATTACCCGGTCCACGCGGCACAACATCACGGCGTTTAAGATCACGCTTCGGCGCACCGCTCTTGGCTGATGTCTTGGGTGTTGAGGCCACAACAGCTGGCGCTGGCACATCCTCTGGCTTTGCAACAGGCACCAAAACCTTCGTACCATCCGTATTCGCCGCAACATCGTCAGTCAGCGGAGGCAGATCCTCTTCAGCAACCGAAGCCGCCGTTACACTGGCGTCTTCATCCGATGGCTGCGTAGCAACCGGCAGTTCCAGAACAACCGTCTCGGAAGGCTCCGGCGCATTCACTTGCCCATCTTTCGCCGCCACAGTACGCAGACGCTGCACCTCTTCAACGGTCTTCGCTGTTTCCAGATCCTCCGCCAGCTTGTCAGAAAGCTTCTGGGTCTTCTTCACATCCCCAAAAGACGCAGTCGCATATTCCTGATTATCGACAGTCTCGATACTTGGAAGATTGATCGAGCCACGGACCTTTAACGGTGCCATATCAGCAGACTGCGCCGTCTCAGTGCCTTCACTACCAACCTTGCTTTGATCCAGCAGGCTTGGTTGCAGATACCAAAGGACATTACCATCCTTGATGTTGATCGCACCCCGCCCTTCAACAAGTGCTGTTTTGCTCTGCAAGGTCAGTGCCTGAAACTCCGCAGTCCCCCGGTCAAAGACAACATCCGCACCCCAGCTGGAGAATTCTGTACGATCCGTGTCGGTAAACGGCCAACCGGAGATACCTTCGCTGCCAACGGAAGCGACCAACCGGTCGACGTCCAACTCGTGCAACATCCCGTTGCCAAGCTGGAAGCTGAGCGCACCGCCCATGTTGACCCAGAAATCACTTGGGGTGTTGCCAGAGGTGTTCACATCCATCTCGCATAAAGATTGCCATCAACACGCGGCATATCACCTAGCGAGGCAAGGAAAGGCGCTGCATCAATACCCTTGAGCGAGAACTCGGCAGAGATGCCCGGTTTGATCGTTGCGCCATTCAAAAGAAGCTTACCAGCGCCCTCACCCTGATAAAGCCCAACCCGCGCAACGTCCAAAGCAAGCCGCCCTTCAGACAGCGCTGCTTTCAGCTCGGCATTCTGCCGCGCAGCGCACCAAGGCTGAGGTCCTCAATAGAAAGCGCCAGATCCACATCGAAGCTGCGCAGAACCGAGAAGTCGTAGGCACCTTCACCCTTTTCATTCTTGGCGTCACTGCGAGAGAACATCTTGTCAAAGGAGGCCTGCTTGATCTGCAACTCACCGCTGAGTTTTGGAATCTCGCCGGTATCTAACCGGCCACTACCGGTCAGGCTGGTGTCATCCAGTCTAAACTTTGCATTCTCAAAGGAAACGCCATCTGCGTCTGCTTCAAAGCGCCCAGCCAGCTCAAGCTTGTTACCACGCAGATATCGAGCAGCGGACGTCCGTACCAGCGCGCCAGATTATTGAAGTCATCCGTCTGGAAGGCAAAGATCCCGTCAAAGCCATCACTTAAGGAATACGGCCCGGTCAAACTGCCCGAGAACATCTCGCTGGAGAACGCCAGATCAATATTCGCATCTGATCGCAACCCGCCCTGCAGAACGATCGGTTCACCCTGCCAACGCGCAGTGCCTTTCAGCTCCATTGGATTGGAAAGCCCCGAGAAGACCACGGTAAGATCCATATCGTCGAGCGCTTCCTCCCGCCCCTCAACCGCTAGCATCTCTGGCAGTTGGATGTTGGCGATACGTCCCTTTCTCAGCAGAGCACCACCCTCAACTTCCAGACCCGCAACCAATTCCTCATAAGATTGCCCAACGCCGTAGAACGAGGCATCCACATTGGCAAAACCTGACGCTGGCGCATCCAGACCGGCAAGACGAAGAAGCTGCTCAAAATCCAGAGACTGGCCGGTAACCTGACCTTTCAGTCATAGCCGTCTTCGAGATAATTGAGCACAATGTCACCGCCAAAAGCAACGGAACCCGAGGTGATGGAAAGACCGTTGGTGCGAATACCACGTTTACGGAACTGCACCTCACCTGTCAGCGCGCCACTTCCAATACCTTCTGGAAACTTTACAGCATGCTGTGCTGCAAAGGCAGCAAGGTCCGGCAGATCCGCTGACACTTGCAAACGCCCAACAGGTCGTGCGCCAAACGCCAGTTGACCTTCAAAACCCAGTTTCTCCTGTGCCGGTCCGACAACATGAGCCTCAACAGAAGTCGCCTGCGCATTTTGCAAGGCAGTTACAGACCCGACACGACCACCAACCACATACCGCTCATCACCAAGAGCGAACGCTCCCTCAGCGGTCAGAGCATCACTGCCACTCTCGAAGTTCAGCGCCAGGTCGATATCGGAAAACACCAGAGGGGCTTTAGGGTCAGGTTCATTGTATGAAATCTGACCCCGTTCAATGCTGAGTGTATCCAGATCCAGCTGATCCATAAAGGAAGCAACCCGGCCTGCAATATTTGCAGCAACCACGGGAGCCTCCCCGTCTTCATCACTGGCAAACAGCGGTTGCCAGGAGGCTGCTCCCGCCTGATCAATCTCAAGGGTCCAGTTGGGTTCGATAAGTTCAATATTCCGAATGATGTTGCCACCAGTCAGCAGACGCAGAGAGTTCAGCTCAAATCGGGCTTTTTCAACCCTGGCAAACTCGATCCCGTCAGCCCTCGCGGCACCGGCAACACCAACATTTTCGACCTCGATAGCCAGTGTCGGAAACAGATCCACACTCGTGCGTCCATCAAGACGCAGCTTCCATCCGGTTGCCGTCTCAAATGTTTCCGCAATTTGGGCTTTCAGCTGTTGCTGCGGAACGAGAAGCGGTGCAAGCACCAGACCGCAAACCAAAAGAGCAGCCAGAGCTCCAAAGATAAGAAGAGAGCGTTTCATTTAGTCTAAGTATCCTAGTGGACGATTTCTTGAAGCCCAAAATTGGACTCACATGTAAGCAGCTTGTACTCAACAAATACAGGGCACAAAGCCCGTAGAAAACGTCTAAATTATGATTAGTTAAAGTCTTACAAGAACCGGAACAAAGCCACCAGTCGTTCTGAACCAAGGACTTCTATCACATTTGCTCCCAAGTGTCGCAGTATCAAGAGGTATCAAACTGGCGGTATTAATTCCCTTTCTTTCGTATTTGTAATTATTTGTGCGTATCAATAGTATTCCAATCAGAGCCGAGACACTTTACGCATCTCAGAAAAGCACTAAATAAAGCAACAAGAAAACAAAAAAACTGCATGGAGCATATGAATGCTGGACGCCTGAAAAAAATTCTTCAAAGGCCTGTCAGGCGAACAGGAGCAGGAAGGCCGCTTTTCTGAAGATGATGAACGGCTGGCAGTAGCGGCGCTCATGTTCCATATCATCACAGTAGATGGCGAAATCGGGCAACAGGAGCTGGACCAGCTCAAACGCATCCTACAACAGCAATACGATTTGAGCGAGGAGGACACTCAGGAACTCATGGACCTCGCACGTGAGCGTGACGAGGATTCTGTCGATCTTTACCGCTTTACATCTGTCCTCAAGCGCAAGCTTGAGCCGGAACAGCGACTTAGAGTTATTGAGATCCTCTGGGAAATGGGCTTCGCAGATGGATCTGTCCACGAATTTGAAGACAATACAATTTGGCGCGTTGCCGAGTTGTTAGGAGTCTCGTCCAGAGACCGCATGGAGCTCAAACAAAAAGTTGCTCATCGACACGGGGGCAATAGTTCTTAGTCTACTTAATGGTTAGGATATAAATGGAAGAAGGTATTTCTCAACACCAGCCTAAAGTGCTGGTTGTGCTGCATCAGGAAACCTCAAACCCCGGTCGCGTCGGACAACAATTGGTCAAACGTGGCTTTGCACTAGATATCCGGCGTCCACGCTTTGGCGATCCATTGCCGGAAACACTCGCAGAACACGCCGGCTCAGTCATCTTTGGCGGTCCAATGAGTGCTAACGACAGTGATGACTTTGTGAAACGGGAAATCGACTGGATCAACGTTCCACTCAAGGAAAACAAGCCATATCTGGGGATTTGCCTCGGCGCACAGATGCTCTCCAAACACCTCGGCGGCACGGTAACAGGTCGTAACGACGGGTTGGTCGAAATCGGCTATTACCCACTGAAAGCAACACCATCCGGCACCAAACTTATGGCGTGGCCCGAACAGGTTTATCAATGGCACCGCGAAGGCTTCTCACTGCCATCAGGTACCGAGCTGCTTGCATCGAGTCCGACCTACGAAAATCAGGCAATCCGCGTTGGCGAAAATGCATTCGGCATTCAATTCCATCCGGAACTGACGCACGCCATGATGCACCGCTGGACGACTCGTGCCGCACATCGTCTGGTACTGCCAGGCGCTAAGAAACGCGGTGAGCATTTCCGCGGAAGCTTCGTATACGACCCCGCGGTGCTGCATTGGCTGGAAGCATTCATGGACAACTGGATCGGTTATGCATCCGAATCTGCCAGACGATGGTCATCGCATGCAGTTAAATAGAAAAGCCCGGTCACAGGACCGGGCTTTTCACATCGCTTTGTAGCTGGATTATTCAGCTGCAACAGCATCAGCGCCAGAGAGGCCTTGCTTGGGCTGTAAAATCGGAGAGCCAACTGGCAGAACATCGCGCCCGCAAACATCTTTGTAGATGATGTGCGCCATCACATACCAGGCACAGAAAGAACACAGGATCAGCACATAACCTGCGATCACGTTAAAGAACGCCGGACCAAAGTGCCCCAAAACCAGCAGGATAAAGCCAAGGAATAAGCTACCGAAAACCGAAGCTTCGCAGTGTGCACATGCAGCGCAGCGTAGAACATAATGCCGGTGTAGATAGTGAACGGCAGCAGGAAGAAACCGATATCAGCATGCGATGCTGTATAAAAGCCCAGCTCATTCCCAGCAAGAATGCCTGCAAAAGCCAGCCAAAACGCCCCATAAATAGTGAAAGCGCTGTAGCCGAAATTGTTACCGGTCTTGCCCGTCTGGAAGCCAGCAACCATCTGCGCAAGCCCACCAACAAAAACGCCAAGCCAGAGCACCGGCCCCATACTCTCAAGCAGACCAATGTTCGCCATCTGCAGAACAAAGGTCGTGATACCAAATCCAGCCAGACCGATGACTGCCGGGTTTCCTGTTTTAGTTTGCACTGTTGCACCCTCAATAAAAAACCCAACTCTGGCCCGATAGGAGATCAGTTCCTAAAGATCAGAAATTGGGAAACACATTCATGAATTGATTGGTGCGCTCAATACAGAAGGGCTCAAACGGGAACAATCGCACTACTACGAAACGTAGCAATACCTAACGGCAAACATCACAGCATACAAAACACAACACATTGATATATATATATTTATATCTCTAAAAGCAGAAAAACCAGCAATGCATAGTGCTTATGCACCAAACGCATTGCTGGTTAATCTCAGCAAACCAAGCAGGCTTTAGGTCTATTCCTTAAAGGTACAGATCAGATCCTTAGCATCAAGTTGATCACCCGGAGCAACACACACCTCGTTGATCTCACCATCCCGCTCGGCATGAACCGATGTTTCCATCTTCATCGCTCAATAGAGACGAGTAGATCCCCGGCTCTGACAGTCTGCCCCGCCTTGACACCCAGTGTTGAGACCACACCTGGCACAGGCGCGCCCACTTGAAGCTCATTTCCTTCATCCACCTTGCGCCGCGCAGGTGCATTCGCTGCACTGTGGGTACGGTCGATGATACGGATGTTGCGTGGTTGACCATTCAGCTCAAAGAACACGCGCTTTTCACCACGATCATCAGTCTCACCGATCGCGAGACAAGAGATAACCATCGTCTTGCCCGGCTCCAACTCAGCCATGATCTCGTCACCCACATTGAGACCGTAGAAGTAGGTTGGCGTTGGCAGCACGCTGGTCGGACCATATTTGTCCTGCGCTTGGCAAACTCCGTATACACCTTCGGATACATCAGCATGGAAGAAAGCTCCTGCTCAGAACCTTTGCGGCCAAGAACGCCGGCAAGCTCCTCGCGCTTCCCATCCATATCCTCTGCTTCAAGCAAGGACCCCGGACGAACCGTGATCGGCTCCTGCCCCTTCAGAACTTTCTTCTGCAATTCAACAGGCCAGCCCCCTGGAGGAATACCAAGGTCACCATGCAACATGTTCACGACAGATTCCGGGAAGGAAACTTCTTTCTTCGGATCAAGTACATCTTCGGTTGTGATGCCCTGTGACACCATCATCACCGCCATGTCACCAACAACCTTGGAACTTGGCGTAACCTTCACGATGTCACCAAACATCATGTTCGCATCAGCATAAGCCTTGGCAACCTCGTGCCAACGCATCTCCAGACCAAGCGAACGCGCCTGTTCCTTAAGGTTGGTGAACTGACCACCGGGCATCTCATGCAGGTAAACCTCGGAAGCCCCGAACCGCAGATCACTCTCGAACGCGCGGTACTGGGTACGCACAGCTTCCCAATAGAAGGAAAGCTGTTGGATGCGATCTGTATTCAGGCCGCTATCACGAGAAGTGCCCTTCAGCGCTTCAACAACCGATCCCATACATGGCTGAGACGTCAGGCCGGACAGAGAATCCATCGCCAGATCAACAATATCAGCACCGCTTTCAACCGCTGCCAGAACAGAAGACGCCGCAATGCCTGAGGTGTCATGCGTATGGAAGTGGATCGGCAGATCAACCTCTTCCTTCAGCGCCTTGACCAGAACCTTCGCCGCCTGCGGCTTCAGCACGCCGCCCATATCCTTGATCCCAAGAATATGCGCGCCTGCCGCTTCAAGCTCTTTCGCCAGTTTGACGTAGTACTTCAGGTCATACTTCGGACGCGCACTGTTCAAAATGTCGCCAGTGTAGCAAATCGCTGCTTCACACAGCTTGCCTTGTTCCTGAACAGCATCAAGCGACACGCGCATGTTCTCAACCCAGTTGAGACAATCAAATACGCGGAACACATCTACGCCAGCTGTAGCTGCTTGCTGCACAAAGTGCTGAACCACGTTATCCGGATAGTTAGCGTATCCCACACCATTGGACCCACGCAGCAACATCTGCATCAGCAGGTTCGGCGCTTTTTCTCGCACAAGGCGCAGACGCTCCCACGGATCTTCCGTCAGGAAGCGCATAGACACATCAAAGGTCGCACCACCCCAGCATTCCAGAGAAAACAGCTCAGGCAGACCCTGCGCATAACTGTCCGCCACCTGTACCAAATCATAGGTACGCATGCGTGTAGCAAGCAATGATTGATGTGCATCACGCATGGTAGTGTCAGTAACCAGCACTTGTGGCTGCGCTTTTACCCACTTGGCGAACTCTTTAGGGCCAAGCTCCTCAAGCTTCTGACGAGTCCCATCCATCACAGGCATATTGAACTTCGGTGCAACCGGCACCGGTGCAGCAGCCGGTGGCTTAGGGCGCCCCTTGGTTTCCGGATGCCCGTTCACGGTCACATCAGCAATGTAGGTCAGCAGCTTGGTTGCCCGATCAGCCGTCTTGATGTTCTCAAACAGCTCGGGCGTGTTATCAATAAAACGCGTTGTATATGAGTTATTCTGGAACGACGGATGACCGATAATCCGCTCAAGGAAAATCAGGTTGGTCGCAACACCACGAATACGGAACTCGCGCAGTGCACGGTCCATACGTGCACATACTTCATCAGGCGTCGGCGCCCAAGCGGTCACTTTTTCAAGCAGTGGATCATAGAACCGGGTAATCACCGCACCGGCATAAGCCGTACCACCATCAAGGCGGATACCAAAACCTGTTGCCCCACGATAGGCGGTCAAGCGGCCATAATCAGGGATGAAATTGTGTTCAGGATCTTCAGTTGTAATACGGCACTGAAGTGCATGACCATTCAGCACAATTGCACTCTGCTCAGGCACACCGGTCACAGCCTCATCACCAATACGGCCACCCTCCGCAATGCGGATCTGGCGCGCACGATATCGATACCGGTAACTTCTTCAGTAACAGTATGTTCCACCTGATACGTGGGTTCACTTCAATGAAGTAGACCTTGTCGGTATCCGCATCCATCAGAAACTCAACGGTACCCGCACCGCAATATCCAACTTCGCGGCCAATCTTCAGACCATACTCACAAAGCTCACGACGCTTTTCTTCATCGAGGTAAGGTGCAGGCGCACGCTCAACCACTTTCTGGTGGCGGCGCTGAATGGAGCAATCGCGCTCAAACAGATGCACAAGATTGCCATGCCGATCGCCAAGAATCTGCACTTCCACGTGACGGGCACGCTCAACAAGCTTTTCGAGGTAAACCTCATCTTTACCGAAAGCAGCTTTCGCTTCACGTTTTGCCTCAACAACCTCGCGAAGAAGCGTTTCTTCGTCATGGATCACGCGCATGCCGCGACCACCCCCACCCCATGACGCTTTCAGCATCACCGGATAGCCAATCTCCAGCGCAAGACGTTTCACTGCTTCCATATCATCTGGAAGTGGGTCCGTCGCTGGCATTACAGGAACGCCAGCTTTAATAGCCAGCTCGCGCGCAGCTACTTTGTTGCCAAGACGGCGCATGGTGTCTGGCGAAGGGCCAATAAAAACAATGCCGTTTTCGGCGCACGCTTCAGCAAACTCCGGGCTCTCGGAAAGAAAACCATATCCAGGATGGATTGCGTCAACGCGCTGCTCTTTTGCAACGCGGATAATCTCATCAATAGACAGGTAAGCCTCAATCGGCCCCATCCCCTTGCCGACCTGATAGGCTCATCCGCCTTGAAGCGGTGTAAAGCCAGCTTGTCTTCTTCCGCGAAGATGGCAACCGTCTGGAGACCAAGCTCATTTGCAGCCCTAAAAACACGGATTGCAATCTCTGAGCGGTTAGCAACCAATATACGTTGAATAGCCAAAGTAGGTCCCCCAGTCGTTATGTATTTTGGGGATTTATAGTCGAGCAGCTACCTTGATGGGAAGATTAATTTATAGTCACTAGAAACATTACTATATTTACCGGACCACAAAACATTAAGAAAACGGGGAAATTCTAGGGAATTTTTCGCATAATTGAGAAAAACTAAACACGTAAAACTATTTACACAAATCTGTTGAACTTTATCTTTCCTAATATATCTCAGTAAAATGTTATACTTAAGGGATAAAAACTATAAAACCCGAAGACCGCTGCAAACGTGCAAACAGCAGGATTCGCGGTGCGAACCCTGCCGAGAGCATAGGTAGGTGTCATGTAAGCTTATCGAATAAGGCCGAGCCGGAAACCCTCAGCCACTGCGTGTGTTCTGTTTGCAGCATGCAGCTTTCTGGCAGCCGAAGCCAGGTACCAGTCGGCAGTATGCTGAGAGATATTTAGGATCTGACTGATTTCCCAACTTGTTTTGCCTGCAGCAGACCACTTCAGACACTCAAGTTCACGAGGTGTAAGGCGATGACGTGGACGAGTTGTGTTGGCACCAACCAGCTCACGCACCTTATTACTCGCATAAATACCAACCAGATGAAGAACACTAATTTCGCGTTCGTTCAGTCGCACTTCTGGCCCACCAAAAATCAGCATACCCTGATAGCCCTGAAGGCCATGTACAGGCACACACACGCCGTCATACATTCCGTAATCGCGCGCTTCTGACAGAACTTGCTGTGCAGCTGCTGTGATATTGCGATCACGGGCAACACTGGACCAAAGGAATGGACGACTGGCAGTGCGCGCTTTGGCGACAATAGGATCATTCTGTATGTAATCACGGTCGAGATAACGTTGTTGCCATTCAGGCCGCCATCCGCTCAACATGATAGACCCATCAAAGGATGCGCCAGCTTCGGGGATCGCAGCGAGGCAGAAACTTGTAAAGCCAAAAGACTGACCAAGCTCAGCAATACGCTTGGAAACGCCGTCAGACGTCTCTTCATTATTAACAGATTCAACAAATTCTAGTGCAGCAGTCAACGGATTCATTTTATACACCCCTACATATTATGCCTCCAACAACCTTACTCTACGCAATCTCCACCTAATATAGAAGGTGTATCTATCACCCATCTTCTATTTGAGGCTACTTCATTTCATAATAGGAAAGAAATCTATTCAATTTAACTTTCTATCCAATAGAAATATGCCCATATATATTGTCATTGTTAAATTGCACTATGTCTTTTTGGAAAATTTTGTATAGAAGAACTTTAATCCTAAAATGAGCACTAGTTTTTCTTTGAAAAAAAAGCCATTGAAAGGAGCAAGTTAACGTTTCGTTAACTTTGCACTCCTCGCGCCTCAGCACAGTTGCGCATGTATAGTCTGGCAAAACCGTTCCACTATTTCACAGGCAATCAAGTTTGGATTTTTCGTTTCTTTTTGCTCTGCATAGATGCAAAAAAACTTAACGATAGACCTGAGGGGAAAGCGGGGATAACTCCGTCCCAGCGCTGCTTGGGGGTCAAAATATGCCCCTTACCATACCCCATTTTACTCTAATCACCCGTAGACCTTTGGGGATTTAGAAGTGGCAAATTCACGCAAAATTAATGATATTCATTAATGAAATCAGTTGGTAAGAATAACATATACGTTACCAAAAATTGAGTGAATTCGCATTTTTAGTAACTCAAGACCACAACTTCCCCTCACCCAAACGATACGTGCTATACCTTATAGTCATTCATCATATTCAGCGAAAACAACATAGACATAATCACGTATACGCTAGTAAGCGCTTACATGCTGCTGTAAAACTAAAACCCCATTCCGGCTCTCATCATCAGCATTTTTCGTCTTTCTTCATTCCAGAGCTTTACAGCGCTTTTCACTGCCATATAAATGCCACTTCATTGGGTGAGGCACCGCAAGGGCATTTTTCAGTATCCCAGCCAAAGAATTGAGTGCCGAGATACGTTTGGCCATATGACTACGGAATTGCACTTCTAGATGAACAAGAACACGCTGTACCGAACAACAAGATCACGGTCTGTCACTGCGATCTTGGGGCCAACGAACACTGGTAAGACACATCTGGCCATTGAACGCATGAGTGCGTACTCATCTGGCTCATAGGTCTCCCCCTCCGCCTGCTGGCCCGAGAAGTCTATGGCCGCCTCGTAGAGAAGAAGGGACCGGACCTCGTCGCACTGATCACCGGCGAAGAAAAGATCATTCCAAAGAAACCACGCTTCTGGGTCTCCACTGTTGAGGCCATGCCAAAGGATCTGGACGTGGACTTTGTCGCGATCGACGAAGTTCAGCTCGCAGGTGATTTGGAACGGGGCCACGTCTTCACCGACCGCATCCTGAATTTGCGCGGCAGAGAAGAAACTCTGCTGCTTGGCTCCTCGACCATTCGCCCCCTCCTTGAAAAGCTGATGCCGGGCCTGAATGTGATCACCCGACCGCGCATGTCCATTTTGACATACGCAGGCTCCAAGAAGATCACGCGCCTCCCCCGCCGCTCCGCCATCGTCGCATTCTCATCCGATGAAGTTTACGCCATCGCGGAACTCATCCGGCGCCAGCGCGGCGGCGCTGCTGTCGTCCTCGGCTCCCTTTCTCCAAGAACGCGCAACGCGCAGGTTGACCTGTTCCAGAACGGCGACGTTGACTGGCTCATCGCCACCGACGCTGTAGGTATGGGCCTCAACCTCGATGTTGACCATATCGCGTTCGCCGGACACCGCAAATTCGATGGCTATCAGTACCGTCAATTGACCCCGGCTGAGAGTGGCCAGATCGCTGGACGCGCCGGACGACACCTCAGAGATGGTACTTTCGGCGTAACTGGCCGAGTCCCCGGTTTTGATGATGAATTGGTCCATCAACTCGAATCTCATGAGTTTGAACCACTAAAAGTGCTGCAATGGCGCAACCCAAACCTAGATTTTTCCTCGATTCGCGCACTTTTGCGCAGTTTGGAGCATTCTCCGCGCGAAGAGGGCTTGACCAAAGCCCCTCCGGCAGAGGATATCGGTGTTCTCGAACTTGCTAATCGTGACAGGGACATTATTTCCCTAGCGACAACGCAGGAGCGAGTTTCATTGCTATGGGATACCTGTCAGGTTCCAGACTATCGCAAGATTGCTCCGGCAAACCATGCAGATCTCGTTACAGGGATATATTCACATCTGGTCCAGGACGGAGCCATTCCTGATGACTGGTTCAATAGTCAGATAAAACTGGCGGACAGGACCGATGGGGATATCGACACATTGGCGAACCGGATTGCTCATATCCGAACGTGGACCTTTGTTGCAAACCGTGCCGACTGGCTGAATGATCCTGCTCATTGGCAGGACGTGACGCGCGGCATAGAAGATCGATTATCAGATGCCCTTCACGAACGGCTTACCCAGCGGTTTGTGGATCGGCGAACCAGCGTATTGATGCGACGTCTGAGAGAGAACAAAATGCTCGAAGCGGAGATCACCGCAACCGGAGATGTCCTTGTAGAAGGACAGCACATTGGCCAGCTTCATGGCTTCCGGTTTGCTCCGGATGCAACGGCAGAAGGACAGGAAGAAAAAGCTGTCCGTGCTGCGGCCCAAAAAGCACTAGCTAGTGAGATTGAAAACCGTGCAGAACGGTTGTCTCGCGCGCCTAACGAAGAGTTCATCCTCTCCGATGATGGCACACTAAGATGGCAGGGCGAAGCGATCGCCCGCCTGGCAGCTAGTGAACAGACCCTGCGCCCATCCCTGATCATTCTTGCTGATGAGCAATTGACGGGACCTGCACGCGATATGGTGCAGGAGCGCCTTGATCTATGGATCAAGACTCACATCGAAACTCTCCTGAAGCCGCTTTTCGACCTGGAACAGGCCGAAGAGGTTGAAGGCATCGCTCGTGGCGTGGCCTTCCGCCTGACCGAGAACCTCGGTATCCTTGAGCGTCAAGAGATTTCAGATGACATTCGCCAGCTCGACCAGCAAATGCGCGGTTCGCTCCGCAAGCTCGGTGTTCGCTTTGGCGCTTATCACGTCTATGTCCCGGCTCTTCTGAAACCAGCCCCAAGCCAGCTGCTCGCGCAGCTCTGGGCGCTGAAAGAAGGTAAGAGCGGCATCAAAGGCCTGACTGAGCTTCCTCAGCTGTCCGCTTCTGGTCGCACTTCTGTTCCTGTCGATCCGGAAATCGAACATGCGCTCTACCGCGTCGTCGGCTTCCGCGTTTGCGGCCCACGCGCCGTACGTGTCGATATTCTGGAGCGTTTGGCTGACATTATTCGTCCGCTGGTTGCCTGGAAACCACTGGAAGAAGGCATCGAGCCACCAGAAGGTGCCTTGGCTGAGGGCGGCGTGTTCACCGTCACCGTTTCCATGACGTCCCTGCTCGGCTGTGCAGGCGAAGACTTCACAAACATCCTGAAGTCTCTCGGCTATCGTCTGGAAACACGCGAAGAGCAGCGCCCGGTTACCAAGAAACCTGAAGCTGCCCCAGCTGAAACAACCGAACCTGCCCCAGCTGAAACAACCGAACCTGAGCAAGCAGAACCGGTTGAAGGCGAAGCTGAAGCACCTGCAGCAGACGAAGCTGAAAGTGAAACGGCGACACCTGCGACAGAAGAAGCAGCCTCTGAAGAAGTTCTGACTGAAGCACGCGAAGAGGCACCAGCAGAAGTTTCTGAAGAACCAGCTGCCGAGCAAGAGATGGAACGGTTACCGTTGAAATCTGGCGCCCGGGTCGTTTCGGCGGAAACCGCACCAACAACGAACGCCAGCGCAACGCACGCGGTGGCAACGAACGTCGTGGCGGTCAACGCAGCAACAACAGCAATCAGCAGCAGCGTCGCAACCCGGGCAAACCAGGCGGCAAAGGTCGTGGCTTTAGCAAAGGCCAGCAGAACCGCGGCCATCAGGCCAAGTCTGCTCCACGCAAAGACAAGCCGTTGGATCCGGATTCACCATTCGCAGCACTGATGTCTTTAAAACAGAACTTGGAAAAGGGCGACAAATAGTCGCCCCTTCAGGATAACGCAGATGGCAGCACCAGAACCACAAGGCTCAATTCGTATTGACAAGTGGCTCTGGTATGCGCGCGTCACGAAATCCCGGACACTGGCACAGAAGCTGGCAGTGTCCGGCCACGTTCGACTCAATAAAGAAAAGATTGCGGCCGCCAAAGCCGCTGTAAAGCCCGGTGATGTACTGACCATCACAATGCCACGGCGGCTTTTGATCCTTAAGGTCTTGAAACTTGGAACCCGGCGCGGTCCGGCTCCTGAAGCGCAAGAACTTTATGAGGACATGTCACCCCCGCCTCCCCCTAAAGAAACACAGGTTCAGGTTGCCAAGCGAGAGGCCGGTGCAGGCCGCCCAACAAAGCGGGATCGACGCCAGATTGCCCGGATTCGGGGCTTCAACGAAATTGATCCTTTTTAGCGCCGACTTTGGGCAAATTTTGCCCCAAAATAGCCAACTCTTCGCTTATCACACCGCTTGCACTACCCACTGAAAACCGGTAGCAAAGAGTTCAAAGTTTAATGGACGAAAAATCGTCAGGGCCCCAAGAGCCCATGCCGTTTGTCTCCAGACATAACTGCAAAGCCAGAGACTAAGAGGATTGCGATGACATACGTCGTCACGGACAATTGCATCAAATGCAAATACACCGACTGTGTTGAAGTTTGCCCGGTCGATTGTTTCTACGAAGGCGAGAACATGCTCGTCATTAACCCGGACGAATGTATCGACTGCGGTGTATGTGAGCCGGAATGTCCAGCAGACGCGATTCTCCCTGACACTGAGCCAGGTTTGGAGAAATGGGTTGAGCTTAACGCCGAGTACTCCGAGAAGTGGCCGAATATCACCGTTAAAAAAAAGATCAGTTACCAGAAGCTGCAGAATTTGATGGTGTAGCAGAAAAGCTTGATAAGTATTTCTCTGAGAAACCTGGCGCCGGAGATTAATCTCCAAAAAGCCGCGAATTACCAGTCATTTATTATTTGCCAAACAGTATCCGCGGATGTCTTAATTCCTCTCTTGCTTGAGAGAGGTTGGAAATCCGTGGATAATGTGCTATACAGTTTTTTTACAGTTATTTGGCAATCTGGTGCATCCTCCCCAACCGGAGTTTTTTTTATGATCGCAGTTTTAAAGAACAGCGAAAATTAATTTATGCCAGAATTCGCCAAAGTCGCCAAAACAGTGAATTCGACTGATCACATTTGAACGCGAAACCAATTGGTGCGAGAAAGACCTTTCCGCATAAGTTGGACTTTTCACGTTTTTCTACAGAGAAAGATGCTGCGAACTCGCTGCATCTAGGTTGCTTTTGTCTGCCAGACAGAAAGTAACCACTGCGCAGGAGAAGTATAGCGTATGGCCACACCCGCAAAAAAAGACCGCGCAGCGTCAGGGGTTTAAAACAGGCGAGCACATCATTTATCCATCTCACGGTGTTGGTTTGATTACTGCGATTGAAGAGCAGACCGTAGCTGGATACTCTCTTGAACTTCTCGTAATTGAATTCGAACAGGATAAAATGACGCTCCGCGTTCCAGTAGCAAAAATTGCTTCTGTTGGAATGCGTAAGCTTTCTGATGCATCCACCGTTAAAAAATCTCTTGAAACCATCGCAGGCAAGCCTCGTGTAAAGCGCACCATGTGGAGCCGCCGCGCACAGGAATATGAAGCAAAGATCAACTCGGGCGATCTTGTTTCTACTGCAGAAGTTGTTCGCGATCTTTATCGCTCTGACGCTCAGCCAGAACAGTCCTACTCCGAGCGCCAGCTTTATGAAGCTGCTCTGGACCGTATGGCACGCGAAATTGCAGCCGTTCAGAAACAGACTGACACAGAAGCAATTCGTCAGATCGAAGGCGTTCTGTCCACTTCTCCAGGCCGTGCAGCAAAAGTTACTGCGCCAACAACGGACGGTGAAGGCGGAAGTCAGGAAGAAGCTGCCTGATCAGCCTCTTCTAACTAATTCTTTCAAAGAAGCCCCGCTCTGAGCGGGGCTTTCTTTTTTGGGGCCAACAGATCCAATGGAGCACCTACGCCGTATCTAGTTCAACAACGGGAGGCGATTATGGCTCAGCAAGAAAGAGAACAAAGTCTCGGACCTCTTGCTCCGTCTACATGAAAAGCCCCATATCTATCAAAAGAAGAAGACGCGCTTTGGGGGCGCTTGAACTACCCCGCCTGCAAGATCACCGCGCGTATGGAAAACTTTCCCTCTCCCGCTCACATCTGGTGATTGTTCTCGCCCTACGATTCAAAGTCCTTTGGCGTGCTACTCTCCGTTTCAGAGAACAACACCGCCGACTGGCTTTAGTCAGTAATGACCTTCAGCAGCTCTCCCTGCTTGAAGCGCTGGTTGGGCTGAACCTGATTGAGTATCGTAAACAGCTCCAAACGACGGGATGGCTCAACACCGCTCATACCAACAGCAAGCTTGCGGGCAGTCTCGCCACCCTTTGCCTGAATAATCTTAACTCGAAGTGGGTTAAGGCGCGCCTGTTCAGTGGGACTAAGCTGCCTGAAGCTTCCAAGAGATTTCTCAAAATCACTTGTAAACACAGCGGTTGGCGAGCGATTGGCAAAGATAAACCGATATCCAGTTAATCCAATCCGAACCACACCAATGCGGAACGACCAACCATCTGTAATTGCTGATCCAATAACCGCTGGCAGGCCGTTAATTGTGGTCGGACGGACACTGTTGTCAATCAGGCCATTAATCCAGCCGGATAACATATAATCGGTTAAGCTGGCATATCCGGTCAGATCCGCCCCATCAAACCGCATGGCTGTGCCGGATTTATTGCTGGCGAGAACCGCTTCAGCAGCATTTTCAAGAACAAATCCCTTTGGAACACTAAAGGAAATGCCAAGGCCTTTATGCAGGAACTGCCGCCCTCGCACATACCTTCAAGTGGATCATCTCCAAACAGCATTCCATCCAGACTGCGCAGGTATTCATCACGACCATGAAGCCCAATCCCCGGAGCACCAATCTGCCGTGCACTGAGCACCGCCCGACGAATACGCTCAGGCGTGTTCGGATGCGAGGAGAGGAAGTCCGGTGCAGTGCTGGTCTCGCCGCCAAGCTGCTGGTAACGCGCAAACTGTCCCATCGTGTTCAGGAACCGGGCAGCGGCATAGGGATCGTACCCCGCACCTGCGAGCGTTCTCACGCCCACATCATCCGCTTCAAGCTCCTGTTCCTGAGAGAACCGCGCAAACTGATGCTGTTTCGCTTTCACAGCAGCATCAATCGTCTCCTGATCCTTGCCGATATTGGTCATCACCTTGGTGACAAACTCGGCCTCCTCAGCCTGACGTTGACGCTTGATCGCATGGCGGGCTGTCACGTGCGCCATTTCGTGGGAGAGAACCGCTGCTAGTTCAGAAGTATCATTTGCAAGCGCAAGCAAGCCACGGGTGACATAAAGATAGCCACCGGGAAGCGCAAAAGCATTCACAGCAGGGCTGTTGAGGAGAGTAACACGGTACTGCGCCTCGGGGTCTTCCGAAGCAGCCACAAGACCACCAACAACCCGGGCAATTGCTGTCTCTGCCTTAGTGTCGTTGTAAACACCGCCGTACGTCGCAACCACACGCGGATGCTCTTTCGCCCCGACAGCACTTCCAAGCCCACTACGCAAACTGCCGGGTTTTGGAGCGCTTTGATTGCCAGAGCCCGTCAGCTGACACGCAACGAGGGTCGCGGCCACTGCAGATACCGATAAAATTCTCAGGCTCGTCCGTAATCCAGACAATGCACTACTCAAAATCATTCGCGTTTCCGGCTCTTCGCCTTAGTCCAGAAGCTCCAACTGCGCTGGATGTTTGAGCTCTATTCGTGGTCCATCGTCCAGTTGCACAATGCCCCTGAGACGAACTCTGCGACCATCAATCGTTGAAAGATCATGCCCGAATTCCGAAAAATCCGCCAGCTTTCTCCTTTGAATAATCCCGGTTAAATCCTCTGTCCAGCGCTCTCCAAAGTTCAAGTATGCTCTGGATCGTGTTTGCCCCACAGAAACCAGCTCGGCTTCCACAATCCCGTAAAGTCCAATTTGCGCGTAGCCTATTGACTTATAATCGATAATTACATTTTTAATGACCCATAATCACTGGTTGTCTTACGAGCCTCACTTTCAAGTTTAATAAGGAATTTCAGACAATTGAAAGCTCTCAATTGTGGCTTAACAATGGCCATTCCGGCCTCTACCAGTCTGACAGACAAATCCCGCCGATCACGGCCAAGCAGAATCGCGGGCCTCCGCCCCCATCGGTCGCTCTTGGTAGCCAATGCATGAACGTAAACCTCGCCGCCGCCAAGAAGCCTCGCGCCTTTTCCCCCAAACGGCTCTGGAACCATTAAATCTGCAAGATAATAAGTGCGCCCGTCACTGGCGATAAAACTCACCGGATTCCTGAGCGCTTCCTCCAGCAAGATGGTTGGCAAAACCTGTTCAGCAGACAAACCCTCATCACACGGCGCGGCTAGCACTCTCCCCGTGCAAAACAGCAATACCAAAAATAGACACAGAAATCGTGCGCACACTGCTACTCGCCCTTCAAGATACAATTGAAAATTATATCAGGTCACCCGACCATGGATGCCCCTCAGAACTCTCGGGCAAAAAAAAGCAGAGAAACCCGGACCGACCAAATTCCTATGCTTAAACCGACGCCTAGCTTGTTCACAGCCAAGCAAACAGCCTCGCATACCTCCGATTTTCATGATATTTGAAAACACGCAGCGCCTTCAGCTGCCAAGGTCCTATGCGAATAGCCGAGGAACATCTCGGCGAACAAAGCACGGCCAAAGGCCCCGTAGCTCAGCTGGATAGAGCAGCCGCCTCCTAAGCGGCAGGTCACAGGTTCAAATCCTGTCGGGGTCACCATCTAAGCTTATGAAATATATTTCATCCTCACAGTACACCCCGCGCTTTGGACTCAAGCGAACGCTAATGCGCGTATCCTCGAAACGGCTGAAAAGCACTCAAGACAAGTGAATTCAGTAAGTTACTTACATTTCAAACTCCAGCTACAGCGAGCAAACAGGCGATATCTCAAAGTATTTTCCGGATAATTGATCACCTCTACCAACCCATCTCCCAATACTTGTAGACGCAAGTCGTATGCCTGCAACATTGACATATCACCGATACGTGCAATCCCTTTATACGTAAGAACGAATGTTTCGGGGGGAGGCCCGTACATGGCACCAATGTTAGAAATCAATGATCTTAAAGAGCGTGCTCGCAGACGCGTTCCAAAAATGTTTTTCGACTATGCCGATTCAGGATCGTGGACCGAGAGTACGTACAAAGCAAACGAGAGTGACTTCGGTAACATCAAGCTGCGCCAGCGTATCGCAGTTGACATGACCAACCGGACCCTTGCCACCAAGATGATCGGGCAAGATGTCTCCATGCCGGTCGCACTGGCACCAGCCGGCCTGACCGGAATGATGCACGCCGACGGTGAAATCCTCGCAGCACAGGCAGCGGAAGAATTCGGAGTCCCCTTCACGCTTTCAACCGTGAGCATCTGCTCCATCGAAGCAGTCGCAGCCAAAACGACAAAACCATTCTGGTTTCAGCTCTACGTGATGAAGGATCGCGACTTCATCAATTCCCTGATCGACCGCGCGAAGAACGCTGGTTGTTCAGCACTGGTCCTCACCTTTGACCTTCAGATCCTGGGCCAGCGCCACAAAGACCTGCGCAACGGCCTGTCTGCCCCGCCAAAGTTCACGCCCAAACACATCTGGCAAATGGCAACACGGCCAATGTGGTGCATGAATATGCTCGCCTCGCAAAACCGCAGTTTCGGCAACATTGTCGGCCACGCCAAAGGCGTTAGCGACCTTTCCTCGCTCTCCTCATGGACAGCAGAGCAGTTTGACCCGCGCCTGAGCTGGGATGACATTGAGTGGATCAAGAAGAAGTGGGGCGGGCCACTAATCCTGAAAGGCATTCTGGACAAGGAAGATGCCCGTCACGCAGTCGATCACGGATGCGACGCGATCATCGTCTCCAACCACGGTGGACGCCAGCTCGACGGCGCCCCATCCTCCATCGAGGTCCTACCGGAAATCGTTGACGAGGTCGGGGACAAAGTGGAGATCCACGTCGATGGCGGCATTCGCTCCGGTCAGGATGTGCTCAAGGCCATCTGCCTCGGCGCAAAAGGCACCTACATCGGCAGACCGTTCCTGTACGGACTGGGGGCTGGTGGAAAGCAAGGCGTAACACGGTCACTGGAGATCATCCAAAAGGAATTGGATATCACCATGGCGTTGTGTGGCCGCCGCGATCTCAATACACTCAATCGCGACAACCTGTATTCCATCAACGGTGTCAAAGTCTAACGCATATACGACAATCAGGCGGGAGACCCAACGGTCTCCCAGCTGTTGTTGCGTTCAGAGCGGAAAATCGCACCAATAATATCCATATTCTGGATCGCGTCAGCCACGCCATAAGGTAGCTCTTCCTCACCGCGAACCACGCGTGAGAACAACTCCCCCTGCAACGTATACTGATCACAGGCCGGAATACGCTCCACCTCCAGTGCACCATCTCCCAGCACGCTGCCAGAATCCAGACGCAAAATAGTCTCTGCACCCGCAGGCGCATTAAACGGAATGAGGATTTCCAGACGCTTGGCCGTGCCCACCAGATTGATACGCTGATACGGCACCGACTGCGTGGAGACCGTAAACTGCGCCTGCCGCCCGTCACCAAAGTCCATCATGGCCGAAGTCAGACGGTCCGTACCAAAGGTCTTGTCACGGTCAATCAGGCTCACAACGCGCTTAGGCTCCGCGTTAAAGAAATAGCGTGCTGCCACAATCGGGTAACACCCGATATCCATCAAACTACCGCCGCCAAACTCAACTTTATTGCGAATGTTCTGCGGGTCCTGATTGTTGTAGCTAAAGAACGCCTGAACACTCTGCAATGTGCCCAGCTCACCCGACTCCACAATCTCCAAAGCCCGCTGCCACTGCGGATGTGTCCGCACCATAAAGGCTTCCATAACAAAGCGATCATTAGGCATGTCCAGCAGAAGGCGAGCCTCCTCCGCATCCAGCGCAATTGGCTTTTCACAAAGCACATGCTTACCAGCTTTCACCGCCTCAATGGTCATCGGCACATGCATGTGGTTTGGCAAAGGATTGTAAATCACATCAATATCAGGATCTGCCAGCAGCGCCTCATAGGAGCCGTAAGCTTTTTCGATCCCCAGTTCAGCAGCAACCTTCCGCGCATTCTCTTCATTACGAGAAGCAATCGCAGCAACCTCAAGGTTCTTGGCTTTCTGCAGCGCTGGAATGACCTTCTCGCGGCCAATCCGTGCAGTGGATAGAATACCCCACCTAACCATTATAATACTCCCTATCTATCCTACCCAAAACGCTACTTGGTATTCTCAAGAGCAATCACCTTCTGCCAACTTCGGTTCGCGAGAACCGGTCCAGCTCGGAGATTGCCGAAATGATGTGGTAAAGCGAACTTGCCGGAGCCGCTTCATTGACAAAGCTTCCATCCGGCAAAAGCTTATCTTTCCAAAGGCCAGCGGGCACGTCTTCAAAGAACAGCTCCAACGCCGCCAGAGCATC
Source organism: Pseudovibrio sp. JCM 19062 (assembly GCA_001310715.1). The sequence goes on along the minus strand of BAXV01000016.1, from coordinate 10,037 downwards.
TAGCATGGATTGGTGATACCGTGGCCATTCACTCTCCGGTGTACTCTCCAGCATCGCCAGAGCGCCCTTAAGCCACTCCGCCTGCGACCACAGACGCGCCAGCGGATCACGCATGGAGAAGTCATCGTTGATCCCCATCACCGCAACACCGCGTTCACGATCAACACCATACGTCTCTGCAATCTCAAACAAACGAGCTGCTGCTGCTTTGGCACAATCATCCCCGCGCAGTTTGCTCCAGCGGGTTAAAAGCCAGGCCCATTCAAAATGGTGCCCCGGCTCCAGCACCCTGCCCTCATCACCCGGCATTGGCGACCAGTCCAGCGCAAAGAACTCACGCAAGCCCCCCGTCTTCTCGCAGATGAATCGCTTGAGGCAAAGCTCACCCAACTCATCAGCCAAAGCAGACCAAACGACTTTCTGCTCAGCACTCAGCTTGTCAGAACGCTCCCATTCCAAACACATCTCAAACAAATGCATATGCGGGTTGGCACCCAGCGGCGCACGCGCAGGCTCAGCCTCCTGAAAACCCGCGATAGGATGCTTGAAGCGGCTGCTCAGCACATCAAGCAGTGCCTTGGCTTTCGCACAGGCCTCTTCCCGCTTCTCACCATTCACATCAGCAATGCCGGAAAGAGCAAGCAGCGCAAACGCCTGATTGTAAAGATCAAAGGACGTATCCAGCAGTTCGCCATCCGGTGTCGCAATAGCCCCGATGTACCCTTCAGAAGTACCGTAAACCCGTTCCACATAAGCCTGCGTACGCAGCGCAACATCCATCCATGGACCATCCCAGCCCAAACGACCGGCTTCGCAATACACAAACACCATGCGTGGGTTCACGCGACCACGCCTGTTATCAGCGCTGCCCTTACAATCCAGCGTGATGGTCTCTGCAAAACCACCATGCGCCGCATCTTCACCCACTTTCAGCCAAAGCGGCAATGCATCTTCAAACAACCACGCGCGCAACTTATTCAGGTGATCGACAATCACTTCCGCTACTCCACACCATCAGCGGTCCGCTCCCACGAAACCGCTGAGGCTTCCATCTACGCAAAACAAAAGGACTTAGAGAACGATGCATGCCCACAACTCACCGCAACGCACCCTAAGAGATCGGCATGTTCAAAAGTTCGACCAAAGGCCCAAAAAAACACAAGTCAGAACCTACGACGAGTAAGCCACAAGACAAAGTCAAACCAACAAGTTTTTGGGGGATTATGAAGTATCAGAGAGAGGATGTGGTGCCGCTGAAAGGACTCGAACCTTCGACCCCATCATTACGAATGACGTGCTCTACCATCTGAGCTACAGCGGCTTACCGACGGGCACAAGGAATGTGCCGGAAAGTGGAAGTTTGATACCCAAGCTCCCCAAAAGATGCAAGTGCGATTTGCACGGATAGAAGGGGCATCCACCATCTATCAACACGGACAGAAGGCGCAACAAACCTGAAACACCTTCTGCCCATGCAGTTCAATTAGCGAAAGAACCTAAAACCTTGTTCCTTCGGCGCTTTCGGATCATCGTCGTCTGCATCAAGGCCCGGATCATCAGGAAGATGAGAAAGCGGAAACTCGACAAGCGTTTCCTTCTCCACCTCCGGCTTTTTGCCGGTCTTAGACGCAGCATCTGGCTTCGCTTTGGGCGGCTCCTCCACCTTCTTCGCAGCCTTCTGATCAGCTTTGTCCGTGGCAGAGCCTGATGATCCCACAGGCACAACAGTTGCCCGTGGCTTGTCAGCCTTACTGGTTTCCGTCGGCTTTTTATCAGGCGCAGGCGTTTCCTTAGCTGCTTCTGTCGCAGAAACAGGTTCCACGGCCTCGGATTTGTCCGCAGCAGCAGGTTTTTCTGTCTTTTGCGATGGCGGCACCACAATGTCAGCGGCAACCGGCTCGTTCAGCACCTGCACAGGAGCGGCCAGTTCTGGTGGCTCAAACAACTTGTCATCAATAACTTCGATTGTCTGGTCCTGATCAATTGCACTTTCTGGTGTCGCCCATTCATAGGCGTCCACGCGGCCCGTCTTTGGAGAAACCGGTGCCCAGTTGGCGGAAACAACACCGTCTGCAATCCAGACCTTATCGTGAGGCGCCCGCACAGCACGGGACAACCACTCGCGAATACGCCCCTGATCGCCATGCTCCCGCTCTTCAAGATCAGCCATCAGCAGGAAGGCCCGCTGCGTTGGCTCGGAGCGTAGAACACGCTTGAGCTGCTCGCGGGCTTCGTCAAACTTCTGTGCGTCAATCGCAGCAACTGCAATCGCAATCGCCCCTTCGCAGGAGTAAGCACGCATACCCGCCAAAGTTCTGACGCGGCTCAGGCGATCACTAACAGAATCCCCCGGACGAACGTGTGCATAAGCCTCTGCAATATCCGGATGAGGCTGAGTTTCCAGGTCGCTTCAAGGATCTTGCTTGCCTTGCGAACTTCACCGGCACGAGTGCGCAGACGAGCTGCAACAAGCGCAGCAGGCACAAGCGCAGGAGCAAGGCCATGCGCTTCAACAGCCAGCGTGCGTGCACGGTCCGGATTTTCATTCTCCAGCTCAAGCGCACGTGCCGTCAGCAGAACAGCCTTCTGGCGACGAAGGGTTTTTTTTGTCGATCATGCTCGCAGCATAGTTGCGCTCAAGCGTTGCAATGGCTTCTTCCCAATCACCGGAGACAGCCTGATACCCAAGCACCGCATTGCCTGCCCAATGCAGACCCGGAACCAGATTGAACGCTTCCTCTGCAAAGTGGCGCGCAGCAGCTGGTTCGTTCTCGCGTTCTGCCTCAATGTAAAGTCCATGCAGGCCAACTGCAACGGAGCGATCATCTTCCAGCATCGCCTCAAAACGGCGACGGCTTTCTGGGTGATCACCATCCAGCTGAGAAGTTTGGGCCAGCAGCAAACGCGCAGCAGGCTCCCTCCCATCCAGCAGCTTATCGGCTTTCAACCCAAACTTGCGGGCGTGCAACGTATCACCGGAACCAAGCGCCATCAGGCCCTGAGACAAGGCATCATAGCCTTTGTCCTTACGGCGACGCTGCATGAAGTGAGAGACCAGCGTTGGCGACTTCCAGAGCAGCCGGAAGCCGCCCCAGAGCACAATCGACGCCACAATGGAGATACCAAAGGCAACAACCGTCGTCAGCAGGCTTGCCTGAATGACATACCCCTGCCAATCAAGCGTAACCAAACCAGGGCGATCTGCCATCCAGGCCCCACCAAGGGCCAAGAGAAATACAAACGCGAAAAAGATGAGAACGCGGACCATGTCCTTCGCTCCTTTCCGATACTACTTGTTTTCAGAAACAAGCGACTTCAAAACTTGCCCGGTGATCTTCTTCACCAATTCATCTGCAGCCAAGCGGGCTTTCACCTGCTCCGCCCACGCTTCACCAACCTGTTGCATCGGTTCTGGCAAAACATCATAAGCTTCAATCGCTCCGGCAAGATCACCCGCAGAGACCCGGGCTTCCATCCGACCAAGGACCTCACTAGAGCTTGTGCCAGTACTGTCATTTGGTTTGCGAACAGAAACAAGCGACTTGGCGCTGGAGAACAGACGCTCAACCACATCATCGTTCTCATTCGTAAGCGCTACAGCACTCATGTCGCGCGCAACCTGCCCAAAACCAGCAATCAACGAAGCAGAAGACGGAATGCCGCTCGCCGCACTCGCTTTCAGCGGCTCAAGCTCAGCAGCATCACTCGGCAGCACCGCTTCCACAGCAGCCAGTTCAGCCTCATAGGTCTCGCCTGAGTCAACGGCGTTGCGCAAAGAGGCGATCGCAATCGCCCGCGCCGCACGTTCCTGCGCGCTTGCAGTGCCAATAGCCTGTTCCAACCGGTCAACCCGTGCTGACATCTGGTTGGTTGTCTGGGTGTTTGCCTGAGTGAGCGTATCGATCTTGCCGTCCAGAACCGTCTGTTCAGCAGTCAGCTTACCAATTTGCGCGAGCGCCTCATCCACTTTGGAACTGGTCACAGCAAGCTGCGAAGTCAAATCCTTCAGCTGCGTCGGAGCCTCCTGCAAGGCCTGAAACTGCGTTTGCAAATCTGCCAGACTCCCCTGCACGCTTTGAAGAGCCTGCTGGGTATTCTGTTGGGTTGTCGTCATCAGGTCATGAACCTGCGCTGCCAATTGATCCTGTGACTGCTTCAAACTGGCAACAGCAGCACCATCACCGGCTGCACCGTTGGCAATCAAGTCATTCAGCTCTTTGATCTCGGCACCCAACGTCGAAACCTGCTCCTGCACCTGTGCCGTCACACCAGCAGTCGCATCGCTCAGCTTGCTGCTGGTCTCCTGCCGGATAGCCTCCAGCTGCGTACTCAGGTTTTGAATAGTCTCTTTCGCGGCAAAATTACCGGTGTGGTCTCTCAGATCGGAAATCTGTTGTTCCAGCTGCGAATAGCGGTTCTGCGAGCTTTCCAGCATCGCCTGAACCTCAGCCGCATTCTGTGCGGACCCGGCTCCAATCATCTGCAGCACACCGACCTGATGCAAACCAACCCCAGCACCGGCAACGATCAACGCACCGATCACACCGGCACCCAGCATGGCACCAAAGCCAGCACCTTGCTTACGCGGATGCGGAGGTTTGTCAGAAGGACCACCCGGCCCCTTGCCAGATGGCGGCGGCGGTGGAGGTGTATCCTTGCCACCACCAGATCCAGAGGCACCGTCTTTGCCCTTCACAGGCTCCTTGCCAGCGGAAGTGGTTGTGGTCTTACCGGCAGCAGCCGTCTTGTCAGAAGCACCAGACGTCCCAGTCTTTGTACCTGCTGCAGGCTTGGCAGCGCTGGTCGCACTTGTACCGGTCGCCGTCTTCTCATCCGCAGCTGGTTTCTTCTCGCCACCTGCGGTCTTTTTCTCATCACTCACAGGCTTCGCGCTTGCAGCAGCGGCAGTTGGCTTGGCGGAGGTTGAGGAAGACTGAGCGCCTGCAGCTGGCTTTGCACCTGTAGCAGGCGTCGCATCAGCAGCTTTAGTCGCTTCAGTTTTTTTCACTCTTCGTGGATGTTTGTGATTGCTGTTTGCCGGTTGGCGGAACAGAACCCGGTTTGGAAGAAGCCGTCTGGCTCGCAGCTGGCTTGGCCCCGGCACCACCAGTATTTGCAGTAGGCTTGTCACTCTTGGAAACGTCTTTTGCAGGCAGATCAATCACCACTGGCTTCCGGGACCCGCCAGAAAGTGGAGATTTCCGTGATGAGTTACCACCACCCGAGCCTGCCCCGGTGGAGTTCCCACCCTTTTTGTCATCAGCAGCCATCAAAACCTCCTAGAATGGCGCGTTTCAAGCAGTTTCCAGCCGCGCCAAGTTTTATACGCACGCAAACTTGATAAGGCATCCGAAGAGGCCTCTTCACTAACATAAGCATCCCATCAGCAAACTACTATCAGGGAGAATTAGCACCTTGCCAAAAAACGATAACTCCTCCAGTGGAACCGGAAAAGTCCAAATCACGTCCTCTCAACTTATGGCAGCTCAAAAAAAAGTTCAAACAAACCATCCTCACTGGGCATTTTCGCAGTCAAAACCTCCCCGAACACCCCAGCCTGCTCCGCAACCCGCTTAGAAACACATAATGCTTTCATTGAGTTAAGAAACACTGTGGTTTTTTTCAAGTTTTGTAATCATGAGAAAAATTTGAATTGTTCGCAGAGAATAAAACAATGCACAATCCACTGTTCCAGCATGAATCTGTTCAAGGGTCGTCTCAGAAAAACCCGTCACAGCAGCCATTTGATAAACCTCAGCCAAATGGCAGGCAATGCCTTGTTGCTTAAGTTGTCCGGCAAGGTCTCCACTGCGGTCAACAGCGGCAGGATAAAAGACAGGCCCCCGCTGACCGCTGCTCGCGATCAGTCGGCCAAGGGAATCAACATCCCCTTCCGCCTTAAACACATTTTGGAAACCGGAAATCTCTGCAGCTTTGGCTGTCGCCTCGCCCACAGTATAGAGAGGAAGGTGCTGTAACTGATCGACCAGACCATTAACGGCCAGAGCTCAATCGCATTGGCGCTCGTCACAGCAATCGCTTTGGCATCCCCAGCCACATCCCGATCAACGGTCAGCGGCTGGAAACGTAGCATCGGCTCAACAATAACATCGTGCCCCATAGCAATCAGCTTCTGTGCAGTTTTACCTGCTTGTGGCTGAGGACGGGTCACGAGTATATTCATTAGAGCTCCAGAAAGTTCGGACCGGATCTGGCTTTCAGCTCTTTGCCAAGTTCGCGGCCAATTTCTTCCGCATCACTCAACAGGCCTTCACCTTCACCGTGTGTGTCTGGCTACCATCCGGCTTGATCACCTCCCCACGGAAGCGGATGCGATCCCCTTCGACGTGAGAAAGACCGGCAATCGGCGTCCGGCACGACCCATCCATCTCGGCCAGATAAGCCCGCTCCAGCAGAAGCCGGCTTTCAGTCTCGGCGTGATGGATCGGCGCAAGAATGCGAGCCGTCTCTTCATCCCCAAGACGCGCCTCAATGCCAATGGCACCCTGACCAACAGCAGGAAGGAAGTTCTCCAGATCCATTAGCGATGTCACCAGATCCCCCTGCCCCAGGCGGCGCAGGCCAGCATAAGCCAGGAAAGTTGCATCAACCACCCCTTCATCCAGCTTACGCAAACGGGTTTGCAGATTACCACGGTACATCACGACGTCCAGATCAGGACGCAGACGTTTAATCTGTGCCTGACGACGCAAGCTGGAAGACCCGACCACAGCCCCCTGTGGAAGATCGGTCAGCTTCTCCACCTTTGGCGAAATGAAAGCGTCACGCACATCTTCACGTGGAAGGTAAGCGGTCATGCCCAGACCATCCGGCAGAACTGTCGGCATATCTTTGGAAGAGTGCACGGCCAAATCAATGGACTTATCCAGCAAAGCTTCCTCAATTTCCTTGGTAAACAAGCCTTTGCCGCCAGCTTCGGAAAGAGGCCTATCTTGAATTTGGTCTCCCGTTGTCTTTATAACAACAATCTCGAAGTCATCATCGGTTAACCCGTGTGCCTTCGCGAGACGAGCGCGTGTTTCATGCGCCTGAGCCAGTGCCAGGGCGCTTCCACGTGTACCAATTCTTATAGGTTTTGTTTGCAAGGATCACATTCCCAATGCTAGGGCTCATGTTAGATGAGCGACATAAAATCATCGGCCCGCGAAATCAACCATGCTTTTCGCATGAGAGAACGACAAAAACCATGCGGCCAAAGGAGACCAAAACGTGCTGACCATCCTCGGCATCGAAACGAGTTGTGACGAAACTGCCGCCGCTGTCCTTGAGATTGATCAAGATGGCAAATGCGAAATTTTGTCCAACGTGGTGCATTCTCAAATCGATGAGCACACACCGTTCGGCGGTGTTGTACCAGAGATTGCCGCGCGCGCCCATATTCAGTTGCTGGATGGTATCGTAGAACAAGCGATGAAAACAGCAAATGTGAATTACTCCAATCTCTCCGCAGTCACCGCAACCGCCGGTCCCGGCCTCATTGGCGGCGTTATTGTGGGCTTGATGACAGCAAAGTCCATCGCCATGGCGATCAATAAGCCGTTGATTGCAGTAAATCATTTGGAAGTCACGCCCTCACCGCCCGCATGACGGATCAGGTTGAATTCCCGTTCCTGCTGCTCCTCGTCTCCGGCGGCCACACCCAGTATCTCCTCGTAAAAGCACTTGGGGAATACGAGCGATTGGGCACCACCATTGATGATGCGATTGGCGAAGCCTTCGACAAAACAGCCAAGCTCCTCGGCCTGCCATATCCCGGTGGCCCAGCTGTAGAAAAAGCTGCAAAACTTGGTGATCCCACCGTCTACAAACTGCCGCGCCCACTGCTCGACCGCCCCGGCCTCGACATGTCCTTCGCCGGTCTCAAGACCGCCGTGCGCACCGCAGCCCTGAAGGCAGAGCCGGTCAGCGAGCAAACCGTCAACAACCTGTGTGCATCCTTTCAGGAAGCCGTGGCCGATGTGGTCGGCCAGCGCAGCGCTCGTGCCTTTCAGGTGTTCAGAGACCGCTATCCGGACACACCACCCAAGATGGTCATTGCAGGTGGTGTTGCAGCAAACGAAGCAATCCGTACCCGTCTGAATCAGGTTGCAGCAGAACACAGTGCAGAATTGATCGCCCCACCGCACAAACTATGCACAGATAACGCGGCCATGATCGCATGGGCCGGAGCCGAACGCCTGAGACAACTGGTAGCCGAAGACCCGTCCATTCTGGAGCAAAACGGGAAAGGCGACGACATGAACGAAGCCCCCCGCCCCCGCTGGCCACTGGACAAAAAAATCCGAAAGCGTCGTTGGTTTCGGCCGCAAAGGCGCAAAGGTTTAACAGGCATAGGCAAAGCCCGAGCACCATTAGCCTGTGAAAGTTGCACTGGATCCCTGATCAAGTCAGGGATGACGACGGAGAAGGACGCGAAACAACAAGACCCTCAACAACGTCATGCCGCACAAGCGAAGCGCGATGCGGTATCCAGAGCCAGAAAAACAGGCATTAGAAGTCTTCACTCTGAGCCTTGCAATACATTTCATGTGAGCGGGAAGGCCATTCTTTCCCGCGAAAAAAACTTATTCCCCTCCCCCAAAACACCCGCACACTGTTCATCAAGCTCATACAAACGGGCAGTTGGGGGAACGTCCCTCAAACTGGTGTGAGCTGGGCGGGGCTACTGCGAAAAGTAACGTATTTTGCAGCAGGTCCGTGGAGGTTGCCCAAACGCCATGAGTGTTGGGGCGGGAGGATGCGCGGCCAAACCAGAGGCGTCAGCACTGGGAGGCACCTGCATCAGTCGGGTTAACCTTCTCAAAGCGTCTTTTGGAGCTTGACCATAGCCTCCTACAAAAACGCCCGGGCAAGGCGACAGCCAATGCCGAAGAAACTAATTTAACAAAGTAGCGCAGGCACTGCCTGCTCGCCTTGCCCATCCGACCCTCGGGAAGCTTTAAGCCCAACACTGCATGGAACACCATGCGGTGCTAAACGGCGTTTCAATAGTTCCAACGTCTTGCTGCTTATCATGTACAAAACCGCTTCACGCCTTGCCTGAGACAAAGTCCTCCGCATAACATCCGCTAAATATTCAAAGCATTGCGTTGATTGATTCATGGAAAAAACAGCACTACAGCCTCGGCACAAAGCTTACGTCTACATGACCTGCGGCACACACCTCCTCGTATTCAAAGAACCTGAAACAGACCTTTCAGGAGAGTTCCAGGTACCTGGTGGAACGGTGGACCCCGGCGAAAGTTATCTGATTGCTGCAAAGCGCGAGTTTGAAGAAGAAACCGGCCTGATAGTGACCGGTGCGCTGGAACAGTTTGACAAGCGTGAGTACCTTTATGAAGATGACCGAACAGACGGTCAGGAACTACATCGTAGCGCTTTCTTTCACATCGAGGTCGCCCATAAGGCGAAGCAAACATGGATCATTACGAGATGAGCCCAAATGACGGTGGAGATCCCATACTCTTTCGCTTCGTCTGGGTTGATTTGGCAGACAACACAACTAAGTCCAGCTTAACAATGCTAGGCGGGTTCGGTCTCCCTCTCGAACAGCTCTGTGAACGACTGAACATTATCCACTAAGGAAAACAACATGACCACTGCTCTGAACAAGATCGCTGTAATTGGCGGAGGATCTTGGGGAACTGCACTCGCTCTGGCAGCAGCAAGAGCCGGTCGTGAAACCACCATCTGGGCACGTGATGCTGAAACCGTCACCGCAATCAACACCAGCAAGCAAAACCCGAAATACCTGCCCGGTATCCAGTGGACAGAGCAAATCACAGCAACCGACAGCCTGAAAGAGGCCGTCAACGATGCTGATGCACTCCTGCTCGTGACACCAGCGCAGACAACCCGAGCTATGACAGAGGCCATCAAGCCGTTCCTCAAGCCGGCAACGCCAATCGTGCTCTGCGCAAAGGGCATCGAGCAACAGACGGGCCGTTTGCTTTCTGAAATCATCAAGTCCGTTGCACCAGACGCAATTCCAGCTGCCCTGTCCGGCCCAAGCTTCG